>CAKUBE010000009.1 GCA_934636715.1 uncultured Arachnia sp. | reverse complement strand
GGCTCAACGAGCGGTAGAGGGTCCGGCTCAACGAGCGGTAGAGGGTCCGGCTCAACCAGCGGTAGGGCGGTTGGCGTCGTCGGAAATCGGAGCGTCGCCGCGGTCCAGGTACGCTGTCCGGGTGAATGCACTGCTCCTGGTCCTGTTGATGCCCAACTGGATGAACCCCGAGTACATCATCCACTGGCTGGGGAACTGGGCCCTCTGGGGGTGCGCCTTCATCATCTTCGCCGAATGCGGGCTGTTCGCCATCCTGCCCGGCGACTCGCTGCTCTTCACCATCGGCATGTTCGTGGCGCTCGGCTCCATCGACCTCACGGGTGAACCCGTCAGCACCCTGATCCTGACGTGCATCATCCTGACCATCGCCGCCATCGCCGGCAACGCCGTCGGATATTGGCTGGGCAGAGTCATCGGCCCACCCATCTTCAAACCGCGCGACGGCTTCATCGGCAAGCTGTTCGACCCCAAGTACGTCTCGCGCACCCACGACTTCATGGAGCACTACGGCTCCCGCGCGCTCATCCTCGCCCGGTTCGTGCCCATCGTGCGCACGTTCGTCACCCTCGTCGCCGGCGTCGCGAAGATGAGCTTCCGCACGTTCATGATCTACACGGCCATCGGCGGCGTCCTCTGGGCCACGGGCATCACCATCCTCGGCTATTTCCTCGGCACCGTCCCGTTCATCCACGACAACCTCGAGGTGGCGCTCATCC
Organism: uncultured Arachnia sp.; assembly: GCA_934636715.1. Next base: position 74,878 of record CAKUBE010000009.1, on the reverse strand, counting down.
TCATCGTCGCCGTGTCGCTGATCCCGATGGGCGTCGAGTACCTGCTGCACAAGCGCCGTCGGGCCGGTGCGGCGGCCACCGAGGCCGCCGAGTAGGCACTTCTAGCTCCGACGCCGCGGGCCTCGGTCCATGGTGACGTGGCCGTTCAACGCCGTGTCCAGGGCCAGGCGACGGAGGTCGTCTCCCCGGAGGCCCGGCCAGCCATTGACGGCGTCGGCCCACCGCTCCGGAATCGCGGAGGCACCGTACCGGGCGCCCAGCAGCGCGCCCGCAATGGCCGCGACGGTGTCCGTGTCGTCGCCGATCGCCACCGCCGTCTGAAGCGCCGCCTCGAGGTGCGCGGTGCCGTCGATGTGTCGCGTCGCGTGGATCGACGACCACGCCGCCTGGAACGCGCTCACCGTCCAGCCGTTGGGGGAGAAGGCATCCGGATCCGACGACTCGGCCTCATCAATCCACCCCTCCCACCGATGCACCGACACCTCCGGCAGCAGATCGAGCCCGCCGCGCACGTCGAGCCTGCCCAGAAGCACGGCCACGCGCACGGCCTCCGACCACAGCACCGACGACTCCACGCACAGCTGATGCGCATGCGTCAGCGACGCCGCGTTGGCAGCCGCCTCCGCGCCGTACTCGCGGTCGTACAGCGACACCAGCCCGACGACGCCCGTGCGCATCAGCGCACCGTTCCCCGCGCGATCGCTCGCGGCATAGGCGCGGGAGACGTCGGTCATGCGGACCGCGAGATCAGGCCCGGGATCGACGCCGTCGAGCACGTCGCGCGTCAGGTTCCCGATGTCCGAGGCGCCCCATTCGCGCCAGACGAGGAAGCGCTTCGCGACGGCGTCGAGCCCTTCATCGGTGTTGAGGTCGCCACCCGTGGCCGTGACCTGCGCGATGCAGGAGGCCATCTGGGTGTCGTCGGACCACTCGCCGGGCTCGTAGGGCCCGAGCCCTCCGCCGATCATCTCCGCGGTCCCCACCGGGATGCGGGGACCGAACTCGTAGGGGACGCCGAGGGCGTCGCCGACGGCCTGGCCGAGCAGCACGCCGGACGCGCGGTCCTTCTGGACCTCGGTGAGGGTGATCGTCATGCGCCCCACCCTACGGGCGGAGAAGATCAGGGCTGCCTGTCTCAGGTACGCGTCGTCCGTCGAAACCGCTGCACTCCTTTGTCAGAGGGGCCTGCGAGGCTGTCAAGCAGCAAAGGAGGCGTTCATGGGTCGCAGGAGTGAGAAGGTCGGCAACGCAACTCGGGACGAGACTCGGAATACCCTTTCTCTAGTAGATGGAAAAGGGTATAGTTGGACCGTCGACGTCGAACTTATCCTCGACTGGCTCGAGGGTCTCAACGACGACACCTACGATCAGGTGCTGGCGGCGCTGCGCGTCCTGGCCGACTACGGCCCCGGGCTGGGGAGACCGCTGGTGGACTCGATTACGGGGTCTCGGCACAAGAATATGAAGGAGTTGAGGCCCGGGTCATCCGGGCGTAGCGAGGTGCGGATCTTGTTTATCTTCGATCCGCAGAGGCAGGCCATCATGTTGTTGGCAGGGGACAAGTCCGGGAGCTGGAAGACCTGGTACCGGACCAATATCCCCATCGCTGAGTCGCGATACGAGCGGCACCTGGCGAGGCTGGAGAAGAAGGGGAGGAACTGATATGGGCACCACGCTGGAGCAGTTGCTGGCCGAGCGTCCAGGCAACCCTGAGACGCAGGAGAAGCACATGAACCGGATGCTCGCGGAAGTCCGGGCATACCGGCTCCGCGAACTTCGCGAGATGCGCGACCTGACGCAGAACGACCTCGCTGAGGTGCTTTCGATCAGCCAGAAGCGCGTGTCGGAGATCGAGCGTGGACAGGTGGAGTTCACGAAGTTGGACACACTGCGTCGGTACGTCGGCGCCATCGGCGGGACCCTGCGGGTTGAGGTCCAGGTCGGGGATGAGACCTATCTGATTGCCTGACGACGGATCCGCGTCAGCGTTGCAGGAACTCGGGAACCGCTTGTTTGGGGCGGCCGATGATGGCGCGATCGCCGTCGGCGTCGTGGCGGATGAGAATCGGGCGCTGAAGGAGCTCAGGATGCTCAGCCAGGACCGCGACGACCTGGTCCGCGGTCTGCACGTCGGCATCGGTCAGGCCGAGCCTCGGGAAGTTCGGGTCTCGGCGCACGAGTTCCGTGACGTCGCCTTCGAACAGCGCGACGAGGTCGCGCAACTGCTCGACGGCGAGGGGTTCCTTCAGGTACTGGACCACCTCGAATGATCGGTCCGACGCGTCCAGGAGATCGAGCGCGGCGCGCGAGGTGGAGCAGCGCGGGTTGTGCAGGATGGTGAAGTCGCTCATCCGCCCATTGTCGCCCTCAACGGCGGCCGGCGGAAGCGTCGACCAGGGGCTGCAGCCCTAGACTGCGGGTCATGGCGAAGACGCACCCGCACATCGAGTCACCGAGCGCCGAGCAGCTGGCCGCTCTCGTCGACGGACGGCCCGAGCCGCTGGCCGACGTCTACCTTGGGCTGCACCGCCTGATCGTCGAGGCGCTGCCTGAGGTGGTGAACTCCGTCGATACCGTCGATGCGAGCATCGGCTACGGCGCCCATCAGTACGGATACAACGGCTGGGGCATGGCGGCGGTGACCCCGTTCGCGAAGTGGGTGTCGCTGACGCTGCTGCACGGCGCGGACCTCGCCGACCCGGAGGAACTGCTCAGCGGCACGTCGAGGATGCGGCACGTGAAGCTGACGAGGCCCGACGAGCTGGCCGCCAACCGCGAGGCGATCATCGCGCTGGTGCGCGCGGCGTCGGAGCTGCACTAGGGCATATTGGTTTCGACACGGGCCCGGCGCTTCGCGCGGGGGCCCGGCTCAACCAGCGTCAGCCAGGCTTCACGGGGTGCCGAGTTCAACCAGCGGTATTTTCGACTCAACCAGCGGTCGGGGTCGGCCCGAGGCCGAGGGCGGCGCGGTTGCGCGCCACCCAGGTGGGCTCCTCGCCGTAGCGCTGGCTGGGGATGAGGCGGCCGGCGGCTGAGTCCTCGATCAGCTGAGCCATCCGACGATCCCGCGTCGCCTGCTGCTTCGCCGTCGCCACCCAGTTCATCGCGATCCGACGGTAGGTCATCGTCGCCGCGTCCCACCAGCGCTGGGCATCGGGATTGGCGGCAAGCAGCGCCGCGTGCTCCGGAGTGAAGGCGTGGTCGTCGCGCTCGAAGCTGTAGATCCCGGTCTTCGCCGGATCCCGGGCCTCGAACGCCGCCAGGCCCGCGGGCGTCATCTGTCCCTCGGCGGTGAGCCGCTCCACGTGCGCGACGTTGACCTTGCTCCAGTTCGAGCCTTTCTTCCGCGGCGTCCAGCGCTGGCGGGTGGCGTCCTCGTCGATGCGCTGCGCGACCGAGTCGATCCAGCCGAAGCGCAGCGCCTCCGGCACCGCGTCGTCCCACGTCAGACCCCGGTTGGGCACGTGCTTCTTGTACAGCCCCATCCAGAGCTCCGTAGCCGTGGCATGGTTTGCCTCCAACCAGGCGCGGAACTCCTCTGCGTCCGAGAAGAACAGCGCGGGCCGTTCCGGGGTCCCGCCATGGCGTCCGATCATGGCGCCATCCTGCCAGGGACCGTCCTCGGAAATCACGGCTCCAAAGTTGTAAGGCCGACCAGGTCGCCGAATCGGGCCTTCGAGTCCCGGCTGACCAACACGCGTCCGGTCTGGGCCGCGTGTGCGGCGATGATCAGGTCGTGAGCGCTGCGTGGGCGCCCTAGCCGCCGGACCTGAGCCAGCAGCCTCGCATGGTGGATCGCGGTGGTCTCGGAGTAGCCCAGTACCTCTACGAACTCGGTGATGAGGGCAAGCGAACTGGCGCGAGCCGCAGCGCGCGCTGGGGTGTCGGCCAGCTCGATGCCGACCCGGTACTCGGCGACTGTGACAGCGGCAATGGCGAGGTCGTCGCCGTCAAAGACGGTGCGGTCTAGAGTGCCGCGCTCGTAGTCGATGAGGACGTTCGTATCGAGGATCAGGCGTCGCCCCACGGATCCTCCCGTTCGACGGTGAGGAGGTCGAGGGCGCTCGCGATGTCGGCGGCGAAGGCGTCGTCCAGATGGACGGATCCTTCGAGCGCCACACGGAGATCCCGGCCGGTGCGGAGGCGGACAGGCGAGATGTCGGCGATCGGGTGGTTCCCACGCGTCACCCGCACGGTTTCGCCGGCCTCGATGGCGTCCAAGAGATCGGAGAAGTGCCGCGACGCCTCAGTAGCGCTGATGGTTCTCATGGAGTCAGTATATCTGATTATCAGACTTCGCCCTGTGGTCTGCCGGGATCAGGCGGGGGATCAACCGGACGAAGACGACCATGACCACCAGCTCGACGAGCGTCTGGGCGACGACGACGAGCGGCGCGAGTGCGAAGCGATCCGGCAGGGCGAGCACCAGGGGGAGAACCACGAGGGAGTTGCGGGTGGCGCCGCTGAACACGATCGCTCGACGGCCGGGCGCGTCGAGGCGTGCGATCCTGCTCGCCGCCATGCCGACCGGCACCATCAGGGCGGCGAACGCGACGTAGACCGGCACCGCCGACAGGAGCGAGCCGAGCCGCCCGCCTACGCCCGCGATCTGCGAGGCGACCACCACCGCCAGAGTGAGCATCATCACCGGCACCATCGCGGCCAGCACGGCGTCCTGTACGCGGGAACCCCAGTGGGTCCGCGCCGCGGCCAGCTGCGTGAGGCCCGCACCGGCGAGCGGCAGCGCGATGAGCAGCAGGAACGCCTCTACGAACGGTGCGAGGTCGACGGCGGCCACGAACTCCGCGCCGACGAAGAGCCACAAGTACAAGGGGAGAAGCGCCATCTGGCACAGCATCAACAATGGCGCCGCGGCGAGCAATCTGTCCTTCGCTCCGCCGGCGATCCCGGTGAACACGATCACGTAGTCCACGCAGGGCGTTAGCAGCACGAACAGAACGCCGACGAGGAGCACCTGATCCCCGGCGACGACCCTCGACAGCAGGAAGACCACCACGGGCACGACCACGAAGTTCACCGTCAGGACGGTCAGAAGGAAGCGCCAATCGCGGACCGCCTGCCCGATCCGCGCGAACGGTACGCCCAGGAACGTCGCGTAGAGCAGCAGGCCCAGGACGGGGTTGATCGCCGCCTCGGCGGGGTGCGCGACGGCGGGAAACGCCAGCCCGACCCCGGCGCCGACCGCCAACGAGATGAGGTAGAGCGGCACTTGATGCCGTTCCATTCGCTCAACGAGGGTCCGCATGGTCGCCCATTGTTTCGCTGTTATGGCCCGGGCCCAAGTCTGTGGGGAAGGTTGCGGCCTTTCGACACGGGCGCCGCGACTTCGTCGGGCGGCCCGGCTCAAGGAGCGGCGGTTGCGGGCGTCCTGGCTTCCGTCGGGCGGCCCGGCTCAAGGAGCGGGTCGGCGGTCGATCAGCTCGCGGGAGAGCATGGTCGCCCCGGCGACGGCGGCGGGCATCGTGACGACGGCGCCCAGCGGGATCAGGAAGCACAACTGGGTCGCGATCCCGAAGCCGAGCACCCGCCAACGCCCGGCCGCGATGATCTGCGCGCGGCGGGCGTCGTCGAATCCCCGGGCGTCGAACGCGCGGGCCATGAGCTCTCGCGCGAGCAGGCGGCCGGTGAGCACGACGCCGACCACCGCCGCCAGCCCGCCGCCGACGACCGGGAGGAAGCCCAGCACCGCCACGATCAGGGCGACGCCGACGCCGCGCACGACGAACCCGACGCCGCTGACCACCGCCCGCCACAGACTGACCGAGCCGTTCGGCAGGGGAGGCCCGAGGATCTCCTCGGTCTCGCGGTGGATGCGCTCGTAGAACGGCTCGCCGATGATCAGCGTGAGCGCCGTGAACGTGACGACGGCGAGCGCCGCGGCGGCGCCGAACAGCACGATCCCCAGCGTGAGCCGCACCAGGGTCTGAACCCAGCCGGCCCAGCCGTCGGCGAAGTGCGTCGACCAGTCGACCACGCGGGGGAGGCTCACACCCCACGCCGTCAGCGCGGCGGCGAGGATTGCGAACGCGATGGCCGCAGGCACGAGCCCAAGCGCCATCGTCCGACGGCGCCGTCTCCACATCCCGAACCCGCCGAGCAGCAGCCCGGCTCCGGCGAAGATCTCACTCAGCATTCCTCAAGGGTAGAGGCGGTCTAGGATCGGATATGAGGAGCGGCTCGCCGTCGAGCCGGGACGCCATGGCTGACAAGATCGACTTCAAGACGACCATCGACGGGTACCGTGCGCGGCAAGGCGAGTTCCGCATCGTCGATCTGCCGGAACTGCAGTACCTGATGATCGACGGACATGGCGACCCGAACACGTCCTCTGACTACGCCCACGCGCTCGCCGCGTTGTACCCCGTGGCGTACAAGCTGAAGTTTGCGAGCGCGCGCGGGCTCGGCCGCGACTATGTCGTCGGCCCGCTGGAGGGCCTGTGGTGGGCCGACGACATGGCCTCCTTCCTGTCCCGCAACAAGTCGCAGTGGCGGTGGACCATGATGATCCTGACGCCTCACTGGCTCGGGCAGGAGGAGGTCGACGATGCCGTCGCCCAGGCGGGGGCGAAGGACGCGCCGTCGTGGCTCGGGCAGATCCGGCTGGAGACCTTGTCCGAAGGGCGGTGCGTGCAGACGCTGCACGTCGGCTCGTTCGACGACGAAGGCCCCGTCCTCGCCCGCATGCACGACGAGTTCATCCCCGCCAACGGCCTGCACATGACGGGCCGACACCACGAGATCTACCTCAGCGACCCCCGTCGCACCGCCCCAGAGAAACTGCGCACGATCCTGCGCCAGCCCGTCGGCTGAGCGGCGGATCATGCTCAACGCGGAGGGTGCGCAAGCGCCGTCGGGAGTGGGAAGCTGTGGCATGGCGCATGAACTGGCATATGACCCCGCTGACCCGATCCTCGCCCGCGTCAGGGAACTGGCGCTCGCGTTCCCCGGGGCGAGCGAGAAGGTGTCGGTCGGGCACGCCACCTTCTACACGAAGAAGGTCTTCGCCTGGTACGGCATGTCCTACAAGGACGACGGTGCGTGGCACCGCGTGCCGCAAGCGGTCAGCGTGCTGCTGCCCGAGGACGAGCGGCTGTCCCTGCTGGGCCGCGACGACGTCTACATCCCGGGCTACATCGGCCCGTTCGGCTGGCTCGGGCTGCGCCTCACCGACGACACGGACTGGACTGAGATCGCAGAGCTCCTCGAGGAGTCCTACCGGAACACGGCCCCGGCGCGGCTCGTCGCGCAGCTTCCCTAGCCGCCCGCTGTCATAGACGCCTGCGGCGCCTCCTCGAGCCGTGCTGAGACAGACCGGGGCCGGCGGAAACGCGCGCGAGCCGGGGTCTACATTGGAGGGGAAGGAGGGTCGACATGACCAGTATCGAGTCGGCCGCCAAGGACTTCCTGGCGTGCCGACGCATCGCAGTAACAGGTGTCTCCCGGCACCCCGAGGGACACGGCAGCAACACCGTTTACGACCGGCTCAAGCAACGCGGCTATGAGGTCTTCCCGGTCAATCCCCACGCCACCGAGATCGCGGGGGATCCTGCGTTCCCGGATCTGACATCCATCCCCGGCGGGGTGGAGGCCGTCGTCATCGGCACCCGCCCGGAGCGGGCGCGCCAGACGATGGTGGAGGCCGCGTCGCTCGGCATCGGCCAGGTCTGGATGCACCGCTCGTTCGGCGCGGGCAGCGTCTCGGCGGAGGCAGCCGACTACGGCCGCGAGCACGGCGTCACCGTGATCGACGGCGGGTGCCCGCTGATGTTCGACCCCGTCGCCGACGGCGGCCACAAGATGATGTGCCGCGTGATGAAGATGACGGGCAAGGTGCCCCGGCAGGTCTGAGCGCGGATGGGGCCTTGTGGTGACCCGGCCGGAGGCGAATACTGGCCGGTGGAAGGAGATCACCATGCAGAGGATCGTTCCGAATATCTGGAGCAACAGGAACGCGGAGGAGATGGGCGCGTTCTACGCCGACGCCCTCCCGGACACCACATTCGAGGTCGAGTCTCGCTACCCCGACCAGGGGCTGCTCGACTTCCAGCGCGAGTTCGCCGGGCTGCCGCTGACCGTCACCGTCAGAGTCGCGGGCACCAAGCTCACGCTCATCAACGCCGGCGACGAGTTCCACCCCACGCCCGCCATCTCGTTCATGCTCAACTTCGACCCGCTGCAGTTCGGTGGAGCGACCCCGGAGGGCGAGGCCGCCGCCCGGGTCGGCCTCGACGCCACCTGGGCCGCCCTCGCCGACGGCGGGACGGTGCGCATGGAGCTGGGCGAGTACCCGTTCGGAAAGCGCTACGGCTGGGTCGAGGACCGCTACGGCGTCAACTGGCAGCTCATGCTCACCAACCCGTGGGGTGACCCGCGGCCGTTCGTGGTCCCCGCTCTGATGTTCGGCGGCCCGGCCCAGGACAAGGCCGCCGAGGCCGCGGACTTCTACGTCTCGCTGTTCTCGTCCCTGCCCGGCGGCGCCGCCGTCGGAAACCGGTTCCCGTACGGCGCGCCGACGGGTCCGGCGAGCGCCGAGGCCTTGGCCTACGGCGAGTTCCGCGTCGGCGACCAGTGGTTCATGGCCACCGACTTCGGCGCCGACCACGCCTTCGCCTTCTCCGAGGGCGTCTCGCTGGAGGTCCAGTGCGAGGACCAGGACGAGATCGACCGGCTGTGGGCCGCGCTGTCGGTGGTCCCCGAGGCGGAGCAGTGCGGGTGGCTGAAGGACCGCTACAGCGTCAGCTGGCAGATCGTGCCGGTGAACATGGCCGAGCTGATGGCGCGCCCGAACGCCTTTGAGCGCATGCTGGAGATGAAGAAGCTCGTCATCGCCGACTTCTGAGGACGCGGGCGAAGACGTCGGCGTCGACGTTGCCTCCGGTCATCGTCACGCCGACCGTCTGGCCACCCAGGGAGGTGCGCTCCTTGAGCGCCGCGGCGAACGCGCCGGCGCCGGCTCCCTCGGCCACGTTGTGGGTGTCGGCGAACAGGATCCGCATGGCGTCGGCGACCTCGGCGTCGGTGACCTGCACCACGTGGTCGAGGTGCGGCATCAGGATGTCGAGGGCCGCCTGGTCGGCGACGCGCACGGCCATGCCATCGGCGAGTTCCGTGGTCACCGGCGCGGCGACCACGCGGCCGACCGCGAGGGAGTCCGCGTACGTCGTGGCGTGGCTGCTGACCACGCCGACGATGCGCAACTCCACGCCGAGCGCCAGCTTCGCGGCGATCGCGGAGCACGCGCCCGACCCCAAGCCGATCGGCACATAGACGACGTCGAGCTGCGGGACCGCGCGGAAGAACTCCCACCAGTAGGTGGCGACGCCGCTGAGGAGGTCGGCGTGGAAGCTCGGCACCATGTGAGCGCCGCGCTCGGCGGCCAGGGCGCCGGCGTGCTCACGCGCCTCCTGGAAGTCGTCGCCATGCTCGATCAGGTCCGCGCCCAGCGCGCGCATCGCCGCGTTCTTCTCCACCGAGTTGCCGTGCGGCACGACGATTGTGCAGCGGACGCCGTGCTTGCGGGCGGCCCAGGCGATCGACTGCCCATGGTTTCCCCGCGTGGCGCTGATCGCCCCGACGGGCAGCTCCCCGCGCTGAGCGAGCCGATCGAAGTAGGTGAGGCCGCCGCGGATCTTGAATGCGCCGACGGGGGTGTGATTCTCGTGCTTGACCCAGCAGTCCGTGCCCAGCCGTTCGCTCAGCAACGCCCACCGGTACTGCGGCGTGGGTGGGAACTCCTGATAGACGACGCTCGCCGCGGCCTCGATCTCGGAAAGGGTCGGAAGTGCGGACAGGGCCATACGCGGAATCCTATCCGGGTCGGGTCTCTTGGTTTCGACGCGGACCCGGCGCTTCGCGCGGGGGTCCGGCTCAACCAGCGGTCGTGCGGGCCTCGGCTCAACCGGCGTCGATCAGCTTTCCGCTCTTGGCCAACTCGGGGTCCGTGCAGGAGGACAGGTCGAAACAGCAGGGGCGGCGCTTGCCGTTGCGGAGCTTGTCGATGCTCACCTCGACGCGGCGCTCGCGCGTCTGGGGGTTCTTCGTCGCGCCGACCCAGCGAACCCACTCCCAGCGCGCCATGGGCGTTATGTCGTCCCAGGTCTCGGCGAGGTCCGTGGCGTCGTCGAGCGCCGCCTGGAGGTCGTCGGGAACCGACGGCTCCGGCCACTCCTTGGTGGGCGTCAGCTCCACCGCGATCGCGCCGTCGCCCAGCGCGGCGGCCAGGTCCGCGTCGATCGCCAGCCAGTGCCCGCGCCGGCCGTCGGGCTCGACCACGGTCTCGAACGGCCGGCCGTCGATGGTGCCGACGGCCGCCACCTGGCCGCGCGACGGCAGCTCGGCGCTCGCGTCGTCGGGGAGACGGATGATCGTGCGGTCGCCGATGCGCTCCAGCGCGCCGTCGAAACCGATCGTGAATGCGGATGCGGCCATCGGACTCTCCTGACAGATAGGTGGTGAGGACTACAGCTTGGGGTTGGGCGACGGGTCGCTCGGACCCGACTGGGTGCCGCTGGGCACGTTCATCGACGGCGAGTGGGAGTACGGGCCGCCATTGTCGCCGCCGGGGCTGCCGCCCGGACCGTCGCCGGAGTCGGTGGGCGACGCGGATCCTCCTCCGCTGCCCGACTCGCCGGGGGTGGGCTCGCCCGATCCCGACCCGGACTGGCCCGGCTGCGGCGAACCGGAGCCCGAGCCGCCGCCCGCCGACGGGATGGGCTGGGGTGCGTCGACCAACGGCTGGTTCTGGAACACCAGGATGGCCAGCAGCAGGGCGAGCGCGGCGACCAGCGCCATCAGCAGGAAGGACACCAGGATGGTGATCCAGCTCGCGCGGTCCGTGCGGCCCGGCCAGGCCAGCGGCCAGACGCGCGTGGGGCCGTGGGCCGTGTCGTCGATCCAGTGCAGCCGGTAGTCGGGGCCTGACGGCGGACCCAGCGGCACCGCGGTCGACAGGTCGATCGCCTGCAGCACCCGCTCGGCCTCGCGCGCCGCGGCGGCGGAGCCGTCGAACGCCAGCGCCACCCAGGGGGCGAGCGGGGCATGGCCGTCCAGCGTCGGGTCGTCCTCCTCGCCGCGGAACCGGACCTGCATCAGGCCCTCGTCCTGGTCCTGCCCGCCGCGGGCGACGACGGTGTCGATGTGCATCGCGTTGATCTCGCCGGAGAACCGCGAGCGGGCCGCGGGGTCGTTGGCGGCGCCGGCGGACAGCAGCATCAGCAGCGTGGCGTCGCCGCCGTCCTCGTGCGCGACGAACGCGGTGCCTGCGGGCGTGGAGGTGACGCGCGCGTCGAGCCAGAAGTCGCCGACCTTGACCGGGTCGTCGTCGAGCAGCGGAAACAGAGGGGCGGCCTCCGGCTGCCCCTCCGGGACGCTGATCTCGTCGTCGCTGCTCATCGGGTCCATCGAACCACATTGCGCAAGCACCCCGCCGCGTGGCGCGTTCCCGGGGACGCTGGGGGCGGGGCGCTATCGTTGTCGGCGGACCCAGTCCCAGAAATCCCCGAGGAGACCGCGTGAGCACGACCCCCGACGCCCAGTTGCCGACGACAGTCGCCGACGCCGCGAAGCTGCTGGGCCAGGCCATCAGCCAGGTGCAGCGCGTGATCGTGGGCCAGGAGCACATGGTGCAGCAGCTCATGGTGGCGCTGCTCGCCAAGGGACACTGCCTGCTCGAGGGCGTGCCCGGCGTCGCCAAGACGCTGGCCGTGCGATCGTTCGCGACGGTGGTCGGCGGCGACTTCGCGCGCATCCAGTTCACCCCGGACCTCGTGCCCTCCGACATCGTCGGCACGCGCATCTACTCGGCGACGGCGGAGTCGTTCGAGATCGAGCTCGGCCCGGTCTTCGTGAACTTCGTGCTGGCCGACGAGATCAACCGCGCGCCCGCGAAGGTGCAGTCGGCGATGCTCGAGCTGATGGCGGAGAAGCAGGTGTCCATCGGCGGCAAGACCTACCCGGCACCCAAGCCGTTCATCGTGATCGCCACCCAGAACCCCGTCGAGTCCGAGGGCGTCTACCCGCTGCCCGAGGCGCAGCGCGACCGCTTCCTCGTGAAGGTCGACGTGCCCTACCCGCGCGGCAACGAGGAGCTCGAGATCCTGCGCCGGATGAGCGTGTCGCCGCCGGAGTCCAACCGCGTGCTCGACCCCGTCGTCGTGCGCCACCTGCAGGACATGGCCAGCAACGTGTTCGTGCACAACCTCGTCGCCGAGTACATCGTGCGCCTGGTGCTCGCCACTCGCACCCCGGCGGACTTCGGCATGCCCGACCTCACCGGCGTCATCCAGATCGGCTGCTCGCCGCGCGCCACGCTCGGCCTCGTCGCCGCCGCGCGCGCGCTCGCGCTGATCAACGGCCGCGACTACGTGCTCCCCACCGATGTCCAGGCCGTGGCCAAGGACGTCATGGCGCACCGCATCGTGCTGGGCTTCGACGCCGTCGCCGACAACGTGCTCACCACCGACGTCGTCGACCGGATCCTCGCCATGGTGCCCGCGCCCACGCCCGTGTGGAACCAGGAGCAGCGCCAGGCGAGCCACGGTCAGCACGCGCACCAGCCGGGCCGCGGCTAGGCCAGATGGCGCAGCCCGGATTCAGCTACGACGGCCCTCCGAAGGGGCCGCCGTTGGCGATGCCCGGGCCCGAGGGCGCCGAGTGGTCGGTGCTGCGCGAACCGAAGGGGCCGACGGTGCCCCTCAACAAGCTCGCCCCCGAGGCCGCGCTCCGACGACTGGAGCTCACCATCGTCCGGCGCCTCGAGGGCTTCCTCCACGGCGACCACCTCGGCCTCCTGCCCGGCCCCGGCTCCGACACCAACGACGCCCGCGTCTACCAGCCCGGCCAGGACGATGTCCGGCGCATGGACTGGGCCGTCACCGCGCGTACGACGGTGCCGCACGTCCGCGACACCATGGCCGACCGCGAGCTGGAGGTCTGGGCGCTGCTCGACGTCACGCCGTCGATGAACTGGGGCACCGAGGGCATCACCAAGCGCGACCTCGGCATCGCCGCCATCGCCACCATCGGCTTCCTCAGCCAGAAGATGGGCGACCGGTTCGGCGGCATGCTGATGCTGCCCGACAAGGTCAAACGCTTCCCGGCCCGCTCCGGCCGCACCGCGTTGTACGGGCTGCTGCGCAAGATGCTGACCGAGCCCATCGTCCCCGACCATGCCCCCGGAACGATGGAACTCGCCGACGGCATCGAGCAGCTCACCCGCTCGCAGCGCCGCCGCGGCATGCGCGTCGTCGTCTCCGACTTCCTGACCGCGGGCGACGCCGAGCTCGATCCCGACGTGCCGCCGCCGTGGGAGCGCGCGATCCGCCGCCTCGCGGTGCGTAACCAGGTGCTGTGCGTCGAGGTCATCGACCGGCACGAACTCGACTTCCCGGACGTCGGCGAGATGCTCATCCGCGACCCCGAGACGTCCTTCGCGCGCTACGTCAACACCTCCGACGACGCGGCTCGCCGTCGGATGGACGCGGCCACGCGCGCTCAACGCGAGCGGATCAAGATCGCGCTGCGCCGTGCCGGGGCTGGCCACATCCAGCTGCGCACCGACCGCGACTGGGTGGCCGACATCGCCCGCTTCGTCCTCAACTACCGCCGCGTCGCCGGCATGCTGCATCAGCCTCCGCAGGGGGTGAGCAAGTGATGTCGTGGTGGCCGGAGTTCGAGAACCCCGAGCGGCTGTGGACGTTGGTCCTGTTGCCGGTGCTGATCATCGCGTACCTCATCCTGCTGCGGTTGAAGGGCAGGATCGCGCTGCGCTACACCAACACCGGCGTGCTCGGCCGCGTCGTCGGGGCGCAGCGACGGTGGACGCGGCACCTGTTCGTGGCGATGTCGTTGGCCTCGCTGATCGCGCTCGGCCTGGCGTACGCCAACCCGCTGGGCACCGAGAAGGAGCCGCGGGAGCGGGCCACCGTCGTGGTGGTCGTCGACACGTCGCTGTCGATGTCGGCCGCCGACGTCGAACCCAACCGTCTGGCCGCGGCCAAGTCGGCCGCGCTGGTGTTTCTTCGCGCGCTGCCCAGCACGTTCAACGTGGCGATCGTCGGCATGTCCGGCACCCCGACCATCGCGATCCCGCCCACGACCGACCGCGGCGCCACCGAGCGCGCGCTGGAGGCGCTGCAGCTCGAGGACGGCACGGCCATCGGCGACGCGCTGACCGCCGCGATGAAGGCCGTCGACCAGGCGCCGAAGGGCGATGACGACGAGGAGGCGCCCGCGATGATCGTGCTGCTCTCCGACGGCACGAACACCGAGGGGCCCGCGCCGTCGGCGGCGTCGAAGGTCGCCCGCGAGCGCGGCATCCCCGTGTTCACCATCGCCTACGGCACCGACAACGGGTTCGTCGACGTCGACGGCCGCCGCGAGAACGTGGCCCCGGACCGGGAGACGCTGCAGCAGATCGCGAAGACCACGGGCGCGCAGGCCGTCACGGCCGACGACATCTCGTCGCTCGACGACGCCTACAAGAAGGTGGGCTCGGTCATCGGCTACGAGACCGTCCGCAAGCCGATCACGGCGACGTACGCCGCGGTCGCGCTCGGTTTTGCCGTCATCGCCGCCCTCGGCGCCGTGTTCATGGCCGCGAGGTGGCCGCGGTGACCGGGCTCGAGTTCATGATTCCCAACCGGCTCTGGGCGCTGGCGATCATCCCCATCATCGCCGTGCTCTACGTGGTGCTGTCCGGGCGCACGGTCCGCCGTCCGATGAGCTCCCGCCTGCGGCTGGTCGTCCCGAAGGACGCGGCGTGGAAGCGTCACGGGGCCGTGCTGCTCGCGCTGCTGAGCCTGGCCTCGCTGATCGTGGCGTGGGCCATCCCGATGGACCTGGTCGACAAGCCGCGCGACCGCGCGACGGTCGTCGTCGCCATCGACGTGTCGTGGTCGATGGAGGCGCAGGACGTCGACCCCGACCGCCTGACCGCGGCGCAGTCGTCGGCCAAGACGTTCATCAACTCGCTGCCCGAGCGGTTCAACGTGGCGCTCGTGACCTTCGCCGGCACCGCGCAGGTCGTTGTGCCGCCGACGGTGGACCGCGGCGTGATCGACCGCGCCGTCGACGCGCTGGATCTGGCGCCGTCGACCGCCGTCGGCGAGGGCGTGTACAAGAGCCTCGACGCCCTGCTCCTCACCCCGCCGGATCCGAGCGGCAACGACGAGCCCGCGCCGGGCGCCGTTGTGCTGCTGTCCGACGGGGCCACGAACATCGGCCGCTCGTCGGCGGGTGCCGCCGAGGAGGCGAAGAGGCGGGGCGTGCCGGTCTACACGATCGCGTACGGCACCGACAACGGCTTCGTCGTGCAGGACGGCCAGCGCCAGCGCGTGGCGGTGGATCACTACGAGCTGAGCGAGATCGCCCGGCTGAGCGGCGGCAAGAAGTACGCCGCCGAGTCGAGCGGGCAGCTCACGGACGTCTACCAGGCCATCCGGCGCTCGGTCGGCACCGAGCAGGTGCCCGACGAGATCACCGACCGCTACGCCGGCCTCGCCATCATCTTCGCGGTGCTGTCGGCGCTCGGCGTCATCTCGCTCGGCGCACGGTGGCCCTGACCACCGCGAGTTCATTGGTTTCGACACGGACCCGGCGCTTCGTGCGGGGGTCCGGCTCAACCAGCGGAAATGTCCAGCTTCGGCACATCGGGGCTGTGGGGGAGCCCGAGGACCTGCTCGAGGAACGACACCTGCGCCTCGAGGGCGCGGCGGCGGGTCGCCATCGCGCGGAAGCCGTGGCCCTCGCCCTCCAGCATCACCAGCGCGACGGGGCGGCCGGCGGCGCGGACGGCGTCGGCCATCTGCAGCGCCTGGTTGGGCGGCACGACCTTGTCCTCGGTGCCCTGCAGGATCAGCATCGGCGTGGCGAGCTTGTCGAGGTGGTTGATGGGGGAGCGGTCCTCGTAGACGGCGCGGCCCTCCGGCCAGGGGGCGACCAGGCCGTCGAGGTAGCGCGACTCCGCCTTGTGCGTGTCCGTCGCCAGCGTCGTCAGGTCGCCGATGCCGTAGCGCGAGACGCCCGCGGCGTAGACGTCGGTGGAGGTCAGCGAGCGCAGCGTCGTATACCCGCCGGCGCTGCCGCCGGTGATGGCGACGCGCGCGGGGTCGGCGAGGCCGGACGCGGTGACCGCGCGGACGGCGGCGACGGTGTCGGTCACGTCGAGGATGCCCCAGTTCCCGCGCAACCTGTCCCGGTAGGCGCGTCCGAACCCGGTCGAGCCCGAGTAGTTGACGTCGAGGACGGCGAACCCGCGCGACACCCAGAACTGCACCGTGGCGTCGTAGAGGCAGCGCGCCATCGACGTCGGCCCGCCGTGGGTGAGGACGATGAGCGGCGGGTTGTCGGCGGCGGGGCGGTACAGCCAGGAGTGCACGGGTCCGGCCGCGCCCTCCGCCCAGACCGCCTCGGGCAGCGCGACATCGGGGTCTCCGTCGGTCGGGCCCGCGAGGACGACGGGTTCCGTCTCGGGCGCGTCGAGGCGCGCGACGTCGCCGGGCTCCTCCGGAAGCGGGACGCGGACCAGCGTCGCGTCGCGGTCCGGCCACTGGGCGACGGCGTAGAGGCGGTCGCCCGAGACGGCCAACGACTCGATGTCGGCCGTGCCGGGGACCGGGAAGTCGAGCGCGCCGGTGTCCGGGGACCACAATCCCAACTCGCCGCGGCCCTCCCGGTAGAAGACGGTGGCCACGCGCCCGTCGGGCAGCCCCGCAGCCACGGCGGGGTTCAGCACCCAGGTCGGGGGAGCGCAGTCGACGGCCGCCTCCTGGTTTACACCCTCCGCCACCCTCCAGTTCCACCAACCGCCCTCGTCGGCGACGAACGCGAGCCGGCCGTCGGGGAGCCAGATCGGGTCCTTCGCGGACACACCCTCGGCCAGGAACACCGGCGCTGCGGGCTCCGCGCCGTCGACGGTCCCCACCCACACCGAGCAGGTGTCCCAGCTCATGTTCGGGTGGTCCCACTGCATCCACGCCACGCGGGTGCCGCGCGCGACGACGCCCGCGTAGAAGTCCGCCCCCGAGGCGACGACGCGCCCGCCGTCGTTCCTTGAGCCAGGCGCGTCGGCGAAGTCTGCGTTGAAAGGCTCCGGATCCAGGGGCAGCGCGACGATCTCCGTGCGCGCCTCGGGCGTCGCCTCGTGGTCCTCGCGCACGGCGAGGAGCGCGTCGTCGGTGAGGCATAGTCCACCGTAGACGAACCGGCTGTCCGCCGGCGTGACGGGACGTTCGCCGTCGGCGTCGCGCACCCAGACCCGCTTCGTCAGGTCATCGCACCAGGCGAGCCGGGTCCTGTCGACGGCGTACGCGCCACCGCCGTACTCCATGGCGCGCGAGCGCACGTTCGCCGTCGGGGTGAGGTCCTCGACGACGCCGTCGGCGAGCCGCCGCACCGTCGTCCTTCCGTCCTCGGCGGCGATGGTCGCCAGCCAGTAGACGTCGTCGCCGACGGCGCGCACCTGCGCGATGGCGTCCGGGTAGTGGAGAACCGAATCGAGAGAGCGTGCCATGGCATCAGCCTATTGGTCCGAGCACGAGCCACTGCACCGAATCGGCAACGTTATGCTTGCCGAATGATCGCCGCCCGGAGAGCGGGTGGACAACAGGGGAGGTGCAGGCGTGGCCGCTACCCAGCAGGTGCGTCGCGTTCTCGTCGTGGACGACCACGTCGTCATCTCCGAACTCCTCGCCAAGGCGGTGGCGGACGAACCGGGCCTCGAGTGCGTAGGCGTGGCCGACGATATGGCCGCGGCGCTCGAACAGGTGGTGGCGCTGCGCCCAGACACGGTGCTCCTCGATGCACAGCTGCCGTCCGGAGACGGGGTCGACCTGGTCACAACATTGCGCGAGCTCACGCCCGGGCTGCGGGTGGTGCTGCTGACCGCCCGGCCGCGCCCGGACCGCGAGCGGGCAGCGTTCGCCGCCGGCGCGGTGGGCTACCTGGGGAAGGACGGTCGGCTCTCCGACGTGATGGCCGCCCTGCGCCGCGCGTCCCCCTCGCGTCCCGCCCGAGACCCGCGACTGGTGAGCCGGGGAGGGGAGATGGAGGCACGGGGCCTCTCCCGCCGGGAAGCGGAGGTCCTCGAGTTGCTCGCGGAGGGCCGGCATGTGCAGGAGATCGCGCGCACGCTCGGTCTGAGTCAGTTCACCGCTCGCGACCATGTGAAGGCGCTGCTCGCGAAGCTGGGCGCGCGGTCCCAGTTGGAGGCCGTGGCCATCGCGGCCCGCGATGGTCTCGTGCGCATCGGGGGTGCCTGAGGAATGGGCCGCCGCCCGCTCTGGCAGTTCCTCGTCTCGACCTTCGTCGTGCTCGTCGCCGTCACTGCCGCCAGCACCGCGGCCGCGTGGTGGGTGGCACGGTATGAGGCGGAGAACGAGGCCCGCGCCGCCTCGCGCTACTTCAGCGAGGCGGTGATCACATCCCTGCGGGTGAACGAGCTGGAGCACCCCACCTCGCCGGCCGTGCGTGACCGGCTGGACCGCACCGTCGCCGCACTGCTCGCCGACGGCACGGTCTACCGGATCAAGATCTGGCGGATCCTGGACGACGACACGGCGCGATTGGTCTACTCGGACCTGTCCGAGATCGACGGCATCGAGGTGCCGATCAATCCCGCCCTGCGCCGGGCCCTGGAGACGGGCGAGCCCGTCGTGGTCCCCGTCCCCGACGACGAGGCCCACCGCACCGAGCAGCGCGGAGACGCAGACACCGTCGAGGTCTATCAGCCGTTTCGCGACGACGATGGCCAGCTCGCGGCCCTGGAGCTCTACCTCGTCTCCACGATCGACCAACGAGCCCTGGAGTTGCTGGTCGGTCTGCTTCCGCTCGCCGTCGGCGGGCCGGTGCTGCTCACGGCCGTGACGCTGCCCTTGGCGCTCCGGCTGGCCCGCAGCCAGGCGGCCGCCGAAGCTCGAAGGAGGGCGCTGGCCGAGGAGATGCTCGCGTCCTCCCAGACGGAGCGCCGAAGGCTCGCGCGGCTCCTCCACGACGGGCCCATTCAGGACCTGGCCGTGCTCGGCATGACCCTCGAGCAGGAAGGCCAAGGGGCCGCGGATCAGGTGCGCGAGCAGGTGTCGCGGATGCGTGGACTGCTCGACGATCTCGATCCCCTGTCGGTCGAGGAGGTGGATCTCGGCGAGGCGCTGCGCGCCGTGGCCGCCTCGCTGCCCGGCCACGGCGCTGCCGTCGAGGTGGAAGGCGACAGCCTTGCTGATCTCGCGGGCATGGATCGAACCCTCGTGCATCAGTGCGCCGCGGAACTCCTGCGCAACGCCCTCCTCCACTCCGGCGCCCGGAACGTGGTGGTGCGGTTGAGGGAGGTCGGCAGGTTCGTCGAGGTGCAGGTCGCCGACGACGGTGTCGGCTTCGATCCCGCCGCCACGCCGCAGGGCCATCACGGCCTGCGTCTCGTGCGGTGGGCGTTGGACTCGGCGGACGGGACTCTCGATATCGAGAGCGGGGCCGCGGGCACGACGGCGACCTTCAGGATTCCCCGTCGGACGTAGCGTCGCGTGCCGGATGCACTGGGAGCGCTGCCCTGTGGCTCACAGAAAGCTCACAGTCGTCCCATATGAGACGCATCGACGCGTCCGGTTGAGTTCTTCTCACCACCACGGATGAGAAAGAAAGCCCACTCATGACAACGATCCAGCTCGCGCTCATCGGCCTCGACCTCGTCGCGGCCGCCATCCTCACCTTCGCCCTCTACTACCGGCGCCATCACCGTCGTGACCTGCTCGTGGCGTTCCTCGGCGTGAACGTCGGCGTGTTGGCCGTGACCAGCGTGCTCGCGACGTCCTCCGTCGGCACCGGGCTCGGCCTCGGCCTGTTCGGCGTCTTGTCGATCATCCGGCTGAGGTCCTCCGAGATCGGGCAGCAGGAGGTGGCCTACTACTTCTCGGCGCTGGCCATCGGCCTGATCGCCGGGCTGCCGCACACCAGCCTCGTGCTGCCGGCGACGCTCATCGGCCTGGTCCTGCTCGTGCTGTTCGCCGCCGACCACCCGCAGTTGCTGAGCCGCGGCCGCACCCAGGTGATGCGCCTCGACCGCGCCATCTTCGACGAGCGGGAACTCCGTGCGGAGGCCGAGGCGCGCCTCGGCCTGCCCGTCGTCGGGATCAAGGTCCAGGAGGTGAACCTGGTCAACGACACCACGCTGGTCGAGGTGCGCTACACCCGACCCCACAGCTCGGCCCAGCCCGTCAGGGTCGGCGTCCGGACGGCGGCATGATGGGCGCGCTCGCTCCGCTCGAGAGGTTCCGCACGATCGGCCTGGACGACCTGGTCGCCCGCGCGGAGATGCTCACCCGCCTCGACCGCAAGTACCTGCTGACGACCGCACAGGCGGAGGAGTTCCTGCTCCGGCTCGACCCGTCGACGGAGGCGCTCCAGATCGACGGCGCGCTGGCCGCCCGCTACGAATCGGTCTACTTCGACACCTCCGACTGGATGAGTTTCCGGATGAGCGCCCACCAGCGCCGGGTGAGGATGAAGGTCCGCACCCGCACCTACGTCGACTCCGAGCTCACCTTCCTGGAAGTGAAGTCGCGCGGGGGCTCCGGCGTGACCGTCAAGGAGCGCATCCCCTACGAGGGCGGCCGAGAGAGGCTGACCATCGACGCCCGCGCCTACCTGGCCGACGCCGCCACGCGCCTCGGCCTGTGCGGCGGCCTCGCCTACGAGCTCTTCCCCGTCATCCGGACCACGTATGACCGCAGCACGCTGCTGGCCCCCGACGGCGTCGGCCGGGTCACCGTCGACACCGATCTCGCCTGGCGCCTTCCCGATGGCTCGTCCCTCGACCTGCCGGACCTCGTGATCGTCGAGACGAAGTCGCTCAGCGCCACATCGGTCGTCGACCGCCTCCTCTGGCGCGCAGGCCACCGCCCGGTGCCCGTCAGCAAGTTCGCCACCGGGCTCGCCGCCCTCAACCCTGATCTGCCCTGCAACCGCTGGGCCCGCATCCTTCGCCGCCCTTTCGCCGCCCGGACGCCGGAACTCGCAGCCGCTGCCTGAACCCTGGCGTGCACAAATCTCTGTATACGTGGAGGAAGGGCTATATAGGTACACGTCGACGTATACAGAGATTTGTGCACGCAAGCAGCTCAGCGCGGGTGGTGTCGGCTGGGAAGCCCTGGCAGAATGGGCCGCACTTCTGGAAAGACGGATCGCAGGGGAAGGCAATCCGGCCGAACCAGGAGGTACAACCCATGACTGCATCCACGACGCGTGGCGTGATCCTCGTCCATTCCGCGTCGGCGGCGCTGTGCCCGCACATCGAGTGGGCGCTCGGCTCCACCCTCGGCGGCCGGGTGGATCTAGCCTGGTCGACGCAACCAGCCGAGCCCGGTGCGCGGCGCGCCGAATGGTCCTGGACCGGCCCGATCGGCACCGGCGCGGCGCTGGCGTCGGCCTTGAAGCGGCTGTCCGTGCTGCGGTTCGAGGTCACCGAGGAACCGACGGCGTCGTCAGACGGCCAGCGCTACTCCTACACGCCCGCGCTGGGGACGTTCACCGCAGTCGTCGGG
This sequence comes from uncultured Arachnia sp., assembly GCA_934636715.1. Next base: position 53,330 of record CAKUBE010000009.1, on the reverse strand, counting down.
ATCCACGGCGACGTGCTCGTCCCGGAGGACAGGCTGCGGCACGCGATCGCCACCGACGCCCTCGGCGGCGAGCCGCTCCGCCAAGCGTTGGGGCGCCTGATGGGCGCCCCGTGGGACGAGGAAATCGACGTCTTCCGCTACGCGAGCGAGGACGCGCCCGTGCGCTGGCTCCACCGAGTCGGGTGACCACCGCCGGATGAGCGCGCCGCCCGTTGAGCCGGGCGGATCCACCACCGGTTGAGCCTGGCCGACCCGCCGCCGGTTGAGCCGGGCCGCGAGGTACGAGCGCCCGTGTCGAAACCGATGGACTGTTGGTAGTCCATGGACGTATGCGGGTTCATTGGTTTCGACACGAGTTGCGGTCGACTTCGTCGACGCGTCTCGGCGCAACCAGCGGTAGTCACCGCTCGTTGAGCCGGTTGCGTCGACGAAGTCGACCGCGACCGCGTCGAAGCGTCTCGCGCACGGTTCGAGGACCTGATCCACGTCCATGAACCCCGTGCGCCAGACCTTTCGACACAGCCCGGGCGCTGCGCGCCGGGGGCTGGCTCAAGGAGCGTGGGGTGGTCCTGCTCGTCGATCCCAGCGGCGTCAATGGCGCCGGACTGGCTCAAGGAGCGTGCGGTGGTCCTGCTCGTCGATCCCAGCGGCGTTAATGGCGCCGGGCTGGATCAAGGAGCGTGGGGTGGTCAGCGGTTGGCGTTCGCGTTGGTGACCGCGACGGCGACGTTCGAGCCGCCGAAGCCGAAGGAGTTGTTCAGCGCCGCGAGGTCGCCGTCCTTCAGCTGGCGCGTCGCGTTGGCCGCGACGTCGATCGGGAGGCCCGGTTCCAGGTTCTCGATGTTGATCGTCGGCGGCACGACGCGGTTCTTGAGCGCCATGACCGTGGCGAACGTCTCGATGGCGCCCGCGGCGCCGAGGAGGTGACCGGTCATCGACTTGGTCGAGGTCACCACGATGTTGTCGACGGCGTCGCCGAGCGCGGCCGCGATCGAACCCGCCTCGGTGACGTCGCCCTGCGGGGTCGACGTGCCGTGCGCGTTGACGTGGACGATGTCCGACGGCGCGAGGCCGGCGGAGCGCAGGGCCTTGATCATCGCCTGGGCCTGGCCGCGGCCGGTGGGCTCCGGCTGCACGATGTCGTGGTTGTCGTTGCTGATCCCGGCGCCGGCGAGCGTGCCGTAGATCTTCGCGCCGCGCGCCTGCGCGTGCTCCAACGACTCGATCACCATGATCACGGAGCCCTCGCCGAGGACGAAGCCGTCACGGCCGGTGTCCCACGGGCGGGAGGCGTGCTCGGGGTCGTCGTTGCGGCGGCTCAGCGCCTGCATCTGCGCGAACGCGTTGATCGGCAGCGGGTGGATGACGCCCTCCGTCCCGCCGACGACCGCGATGTCGCAGCGGTCCAGCTGGATCTGGTCGTAGGCGAGCGAGATGGCCTCGTTGGCCGACGCGCACGCGCTGACCGGGGCGTGCACTGCGGCGGCAGCGCCGAACGTCAGGCCGAGGTTCGCGGCGGGCGCGTTCGACATGAGCATCGGGATGGTGAAGGGGGAGACGCGGCGCAGGCCCTTCTCCTTCTGCACGTCCCACTGCCCGAGCAGGGTGTGCAGGCCGCCGATGCCCGTGCCGACGCTGACCAACAGGCGGTAGGGGTCGATCGCGTTGTCCTCGCCCAGGCCGAGCCCGGCGTCGGCCCAGGCCTCGAGGCCGGCGGCGAGCGCGAGCTGGGAGCTGCGGTCGAGGCGGCGCGCGGCGACGCGGTCCAGGCGCTCGACGGGGTCGCCTGCGGCCTCCGCGGCGAAGGTGACGGGCAGGTCCGCGGCCCACGGCTGAGCCAGCGTATGCACGCCGCTCTTACCTGCCAGCATCGCCTCCCAAGTGCTGGGGGCGTCGGTGCCGAGCGGGGTGAACGCGCCGAATCCGGTGATGACGACGGTGCGAGACATGGGGGCTCCTGTGGGCGGGTCTATTGGTTTCGACACGAGTCGCGGTCGACTTCGTCGACGCGTCTCGGCTCAACCAGCGGGGAGGTGCCGGTCTACTGACCAGCGGTGGTTGGGAGGCTCCCGGTCCGCGAGATATGCGGACCGGGAACCCCAGCGACGGCTAGTGTCCTGCGTCGGAAGTTCGTTGATGGGTTCCGGTGTTCCAGTGGATGGATCGCAAGGCCGACGAGCGAAGTAGCACTTGGTCGTTCGTCGAGCGAGGAGAACGCAGCGAGCCGCCGCTGGAGCGCCGTAAATCGCAATGAGCTTCCGACGCGGGGCACTAGGAGCCGGCGCGCTCGATGTAGGCGACGGCGTCGCCGACGGTCTTCAGGTTCTTCGCGTCCTCGTCGGGGATCGACACCTCGAACTTGTCCTCGCAGGCGTAGATGATCTCGACCATCGACAGCGAGTCGACGCCCAGGTCGTCGACGAAGGACTTGTCCAGCTGGACGTCGTCGGCGGAGACGCCGGCGATGTCGTTGACGATCTCGGCGAGGTCGGCGCGAATCTCTTCGGTGCTTGCCATGAGAGTTTCCTTTCGGTTGGTGGATGGTGGTTGGCGCAGATCAGGGCAGGGTCACGGTCTGGCCGGCGAACACGAGGCCCGCGCCGAAACCGATGATCAATGCACTGTCACCGCTCTTGGCCTGCCCGGATTCGAGCAGAGCCTCCATCGCCAGCGGAATCGAAGCCGCCGACGAATTGCCCATGCGGATGATGTCGCGGCCAACCACGACACCCTCGGGCAGCTTGAGGTGGCGCAACATCGAATCCGTGATCCGGTTGTTGGCCTGGTGGGGGATGAAGCAGTCGAGCTCATCCGGGGTGAGGCCGGAGGCCTCGAGGGTCTCGACGGCCTTCTGCACGATGGACGTGGTGGCCCACTTGAAGACCTCGCGGCCGTCCATGTGGATATGCGCGCCGACCTCCGGGTCGACCTCCCGCCAGTCGTCGATCTCGATGACCCGCGCGCCCTCGGGCTTGGAGCCCCACACCGTCGGGCCGATGGCCGGGACGTCCGACGCGCCGACGATGACCGCGCCCGCGCCGTCGGAGAACAGGAACGCGGTGGAGCGGTCGTTGATGTCGACGTAGCGGGAGAGCACCTCGACGCCCAGGACGAGCACGTTGGTGGCCGATCCGGCGCGGACCATGCCCTCGGCGACGCCGACGCCGTAGCAGAAGCCCGCGCACGCGGCCGACACGTCGAACGCGGCGGGGGCGGTGAGGCCGAGCTTCTCGGCGATGATGCAGGCCAGCGACGGCGTCTGCTGGTAGTGCGACACCGTCGACACGATGATCGCGTCGACATCCGACGGCTGCAGGCCTGCCCGTTCGATGGCCTTGGTGGCCGCCTCGACGCCGAGCGTCTCCGCGTCCTCGCCGTCGGCCACCCAGCGGCGCTCGGTGATGCCGGTGCGCTGCTCGATCCACTCGGGAGTGGACTCGATCATCGTGCACATCTCCTCGTTGGTGACGACCCGGCTGCCCCGGGCCCCGCCGACGGAGAGGAGCCGCGCGTACTGCGCTCCGGTGGACGACTGCAACGGCATGCCTACTCGCTTTCGGTGACGGAGTGGGCGGCGACGAACGCGCGCGCCTCCTCCAGCTGATCGGGGGTGTTGAGGGTGAAGACGTCGACGCCCTTGAGGTTGCGCTGGGCGATCTTCGTGAGCGTGCCGGCCGGGGCGAGCTCGAGCATGCCGGTGACGCCGAGGTCCGCCATCGTCGCCATGCACAGGTCCCAGCGCACGGGGTTCGCGACCTGGTTGATCATCCGGGTCAGCGCGTCCTGACCGTCCGTGACGACGGCGCCGTCGGCGTTCGACAGCAACGGCGCCTCAGGGGCAGAGGTAGTCACACCCTCGGCGACCGCTGTGAGGTGGGCCACGGCGGGCGCCATGTGAACGGTGTGGAACGCGCCCGCGACGCTGAGCGGCACGAGCCGGGCGCGGCGCGGCGGGTTCTCCGCGAAGGCAGCGAGCTGCTCGACGGTGCCCGCGGCGACGATCTGCCCCGCGCCGTTGTTGTTGGCCGGCGTCAGGCCCGCGGCCTCGATCGCGGCGAGGATCTCCTCGGGCACGCCCGCGAGCACTGCCGTCATCGACGTCGGGCGGATCGCGGAGGCCTCGGCCATGGCGCGGCCGCGCTCGCGGACGAGAACCAGGGCGTCCCCGTCGGAGATGGTGCCGGCGAGCGCCATGGCCGCCAACTCGCCGACGGAGTGGCCGGCGAACGCGCCGACGCGGGCCACGTCGTCGCCCAGCAGCGCGCGGCCGGTGAGCAGCGCGGCGGCGACGAGGAGGGGCTGCGCGATGGCGGTGTCGCGGATGGTCTCGGCGTCCGCCTCGGTGCCGTAGTGGGCGAGGTCGATCTCGCAGACGTCCGACAGCTCGGCGAGCCGTTCGGCCAGGGAGGCGTCCTCCAGCCAGGGGGCGAGGAAACCGGGCGTTTGGGCGCCCTGACCGGGCGCGACAATTGCTAGCACGAGGTATACCTTGCCCGGTCCGGCGCGGTCGTGTGGGCAGAAACGCCACGAAATAGTCGGACAGGCCTTTGTGGGAACCCCACAACCACATCGCGAACCGGACCCGATTCCTCGCGGAACGCTTTGTCCGGAGCCCTGAAACACACCGGTGTGATTAGGAGAACGTCAGTCCTGCAGCCGGCCCAGCGTGATCGCCATCCGCAGCACGTACGCCTCGCGCGCGTCCGCCGGGTTGTAGCCGGTGACGTCCTGGATCCGGCGCAGGCGGTAGCGGACGGTGTTGGGGTGCACGAACAGCGCGCGGGCGGTGGCCTCCATCGAGGAGCCACAGTCGAGGAAGCCGACGCAGGTCTCCAGGAGCTCCTTGCTCCCCGCGAGCGCCGAGTACACGTCGCCCGCGAGCGTCCGGCGGGCGTGGCCGTCGCCGGCCAGTGCGCGCTCCGGCAGGAGATCCGCCGACGGCAGCGTGCGCGGCCCCTCCGGCCACGCCTTCGCCGCGCGGTACCCGGACGCGGCAGCTCGGGCCGACTTGTGCGCCCCGGCGAGGCCCTCGACGGTGGGGCCGACGACGATGGGCCCGTCGGCGAAGAACTCGGCCAGCCGCGACACGCGCTCGCAGGTCTCCACCTCGTCGCCGACCCCGGCACCGCCGAGGATGCAGACGAGCCGGTCGCCCTGCGGCGCGGCGAGGACCTCGAGGTCGAGCTTGGCCGCGGCGCGGCGCAGCCCGTCGAGATGGTGCGACTCGGGCACCCCGCCGATGGCGACGACCACCTGGGAGTCCGCCCGCCACCCGAGCGTCGAGGCGCGCGACAGCACCGACTCGTCGGTCTCGGCCCGCACCACGGCGTCCACGATGGTCGCCTCGATCCGCGAGTCCCAGGCGCCGCGGGCCTCCGCGGCCTTCGCGTAGATGGCGGCCGCCGCGAAGGCGATCTCGCGAGAGTAGTGGACGATGCCCAGCTGCAGCGGCTGGCGGTCGCCGCGGGGGAGCAGGTGCTGGATCTGCTCCTCGACGACCTCGGTGGTCGTCCGCACGAGGTCGACGGTCTGCTGCAGCGAGATGCGGCGGGCCATGGCGCGCGGGGCGGCGTCGAACACCGACTCGGGCGTGAACTCCTCGCCCGCGAACCAGGTGGCGAACCCGTCGATGCCGGCGCGGGCCAGCACGCTGATCCAGGAGCGCGACTCGGCGTCCAGCTGTCCGAACCACGCGTGCCGTTCCGTCATCGCGGCGAGCGTCGCGGTGTTCATCGGCGAGGTGGCGGCGCGCAACCGCTTGATCAGCCCGGCGCGAGCGCGGGCCGAGGCGATCAGGGCCGGGGCCGTGCCTGGGCGTGGGTCCATTTCGTCAGCGTATCGCCCCGCTGGGGCGCAGGGTGGAGTTTAGGGTGGAGCCATGAGCCCCAGCCCCGCCGACGACCTGGCCTCCCGGCTGCGCGGCGATCTGCATTCCCACACCACCTGGTCCGACGGCGGCGCCTCGCTGGCGGAGATGGCCGCGGCCGCCGAGAAGCTGGGCCGCGACTACCTCGCCGTCACCGACCACTCGCCCCGGCTGCGGGTGGCCTACGGCCTGAACCGGGAGCGGTTGGTGGCCCAGTGGGCCGAGATGGAGCGCGTCCAGGAGGAGCGGGACATCCGGGTGCTGCGCGGGATCGAGGTCGACATCCTCGGCGACGGATCGCTCGACCAGGCCGACGACCTGCTCGCGCGCCTCGACGTCGTCGTGGCGTCGGTGCACTCGGACCTGAACGGCGCGTCCGACGCGATGACCGCCCGCATGGTGCGCGCCGTCTCCAACCCGCACACGACGGTGCTCGGCCACTGCACCGGGCGGCGACGCCGGGAGGACGGGACGTGGCGCGCGCCGTCGAGGTTCGACGCCGAGATGGTGTTCGCCGCCTGCGAGATGTTCGGGGTGGCGGTGGAGATCAACGCGCGCCCCGATCGCGCGGACCCGCCGCTGGAGCTGCTCATGCTGGCCAACGAGCTCGGCTGCCTGTTCAGCATCGACTCGGACGCCCACACCACCAGGCAGCTCGCGAACCTCGGCCTGGGCGCCGCCCGCGCCGTCGAGGCGGGCATCGGTGCGGACCGGATCATCACCACCTGGCCCGTGGCCGACGTGCTCGCCCACGCGGCGCGGCACCGCGAGCGCGTCGTCGGCTGAGACGCTCCGATCCGGAAATAAACGAACCGTTGCGAGCGTGGTTTTGACGGTAGGGTGGGCGAAAATCAGCGAGCTGGCAATAGGGGCGGCGCGCAGAACAGGGAGAGGGATCACTGTGAGCCAGAACGAGGTTGGGCCGATTCTCAATGGGCTGCCGACGAACTTGCCGGACATCGATCCATCGGAGACCGGCGAATGGCTCGAGTCGCTCGACGGCGTGATCGAGGAGGGCGGCCGCAACCGGGCCCGGTACGTCATGCTGAAGCTGCTCGAACGCGCCCGCGAACGCCAGATCGGCGTCCCGTCGCTGACGGGCACGGACTACGTCAACACCATCCCCGTCGACAAGGAGCCCGCGTTCCCGGGCGACGAGAAGCTGGAGCGCGGCATCCGCCGCCTGCTCCGCTGGAACGCGGCCATCATGGTGCACCGCGCGCAGCGCCCGGGCGTCGGCGTCGGCGGTCACATCGCCTCGTTCGCGTCGTCGGCGACGCTGTACGAGGTGGGCTTCAACCACTTCTTCCGCGGCAAGGACCACCCGGGCGGCGGCGACCAGATCTTCTTCCAGGGCCACGCCTCGCCGGGCATGTACGCCCGCGCGTTCCTCGAGGGCCGCCTGGACGAGAACGACCTCGACGGCTTCCGCCAGGAGCATTCGCACTACGTGGACGGCCAGCTCCGGGCGCTGCCCAGCTACCCGCACCCGCGGCAGAAGCCCGACTTCTGGGAGTTCCCGACCGTATCCATGGGCCTCGGCCCCATGAACGCCATCTACCAGGCGCAGTTCAACCGCTACCTCCACAACCGCGGCATCAAGGACACCTCGCAGCAGCACGTGTGGGCGTTCCTTGGCGACGGCGAGATGGACGAGCCCGAGTCGCGCGGCGCGCTGCAGCTCGCCGCCAACGACGAGCTCGACAACCTGACCTTCGTCGTCAACTGCAACCTGCAGCGCCTCGACGGCCCGGTCCGCGGCAACGGCAAGATCATGCAGGAGCTCGAGGCGTTCTTCCGCGGCGCCGGCTGGAACGTGATCAAGGTCGTCTGGGGCCGCGGCTGGGATCCGCTGCTCGCCAACGACTCCGACGGCGCGCTGCTCAACCTGATGAACTCGACGACTGACGGCGACTACCAGACCTTCAAGGCCAACGACGGCGCCTACGTCCGCAACTTCTTCTTCGGCCGCGACCCGCGCACCGCCGCCATGGTCAAGGACTGGAACGACGACGAGATCTGGCGCCTGACCCGCGGCGGCCACGACTTCACGAAGGTCTACGCCGCCTACAAGGCCGCGATGGAGTTCACAGGGGCGCCGACGGTCATCCTCGCGCACACCATCAAGGGCTACTTCCTCGGCAAGCACTTCGCCGGCCGCAACGCGACCCACCAGATGAAGAAGCTGGCCCTCGATGACCTGAAGGGCTTCCGCGATCGCGTCGACGTGCCGGTCACCGACGAGCAGCTCGAGGCGAACCCGTACCAGCCGCCCTACATCCACCCTGGCCAGGACGACCCGCGGATCCAGTACCTGCAGGAGCGCCGTCGTGAGCTGGGCGGCTACCTGCCCGAGCGCCGCGGCGACCGGAAGTTCATCTCCCTGCCCCCGGAGAAGACCTACGACTCGATGCGCAAGGGCTCCGGCAACCAGCAGATCGCCACCACGATGGCCTTCGTGCGTCTGCTCAAGGACCTCATGCGCGACAAGCAGTTCGCCCCGCGCGTGGTCCCGATCATCCCGGACGAGGCCCGCACCTTCGGCATCGACGCGTTCTTCCCGACGATCAAGATCTACAACCCGCACGGGCAGAACTACACGCCGGTCGACAACGAGCTCTTCCTCAGCTACCGCGAGTCGAAGCAGGGCCAGATCCTGCACACGGGCATCAACGAGGGCGGCTCGATCGCGGCCTTCAGCGCGGCGGGCACCTCGTATGCCACGCACGGCGAGCCGATGGTCCCGATCTACGTCTTCTACTCGATGTTCGGCTTCCAGCGCACCGCCGACGGCATCTGGGCCGCGGCGGACCAGCTGGCGCGCGGCTTCATGATCGGCGCCACCGCGGGCCGCACCACCCTGACCGGTGAGGGCCTGCAGCACATGGACGGCCACTCGCCGATCCTCGCCTCCACCAACACCGCCGTCGTCAGCTACGACCCGGCCTACGGCTACGAGATCGCGCACATCGTCAAGGACGGCCTGCGCCGCATGTACGGCGAGAACCCCGAGGACCTGATCTACTACTTTACCGTCTACAACGAGCCGATCGTCCAGCCGGCCGAGCCGGAGGGCGTCGAGGTCGAGGGCATCCTTCGCGGCATGTACCTGGTAAAGCCCGGCAGCTTCGACGGCGTGGGCGAGGACGCGCGCCGCGCGCAGATCCTCGCGTCCGGCGTCGGCCTCGCCTGGGCGATCGAGGCCCAGGAGCTGCTGAAGGAGGACTACGGCGTGGTCGCCGACGTGTGGAGCGTCACCTCCTGGGGCGAGCTGCGCCGCGAGGGCATCGAGCTGGAGAAGAAGCGCTTCCACGATCCCTTCGGCGAGCACGAGCCCATCTGGGTGCAGCAGAAGCTCGACGGCGCCGCCGGCCCGATCGTCGCGGTGTCCGACTACATGCGCGCGGTCCCGGACCAGATCCGCGAGTGGGTCCCCGGCGACTACACGGTGCTGGGCGCTGACGGCTTCGGCTTCTCCGACACCCGCGCCGCCGCGCGCCGGTTCTTCAACATCGACGGCCCGTCCGTGGCGGTCGCGGTGCTGCAGCAGCTGGCTCGCAACGGCGAGGTGCCGCAGGAGTGGGCCACAGAGGCGGCCGCGAAGTACCGCCTCGACGACGTGACCGCCGGTTCCAGCGGCAGCGTGGGCGGCGACGCCTGACGCGGTTTGCCGATCTGAACGCAGGGCCCCCGGCGCGGAAATCGCCGGGGGCTCCGTCGTGTCCAGCGTGGGGGCAACGCTGACAGCCGGGGCTCGATCTGGCAGTCTTGGGGCGTGGACAACGCAGAAGGCAAGGACCGCGCCGTCGATTCACTGTCGGGCGCCGACCTGCTCGGGTTTGAGATGGGGATGTTGGTCCAGGAGTTGGGCTGGGACGAAGATGTCGACGCGGACCTGCGCGACGACATCATGGACACCATCGACGCGGAGATGGTGGAGGAGCCGCTGGAGGCCGTCGACGCGGTCGTGCTCTGGTGGCGCGACGAGGACGGCGACGTCGCCGACGGCCTCGTGGACGCGATGACCGACCTGGCGCCCACCGGGCAGATCTGGCTGTTGACGCCCAAGGTGGGGCGCTCCGGCTTCATCGCGCCGGCGTCGATCTCCGAGGGCGTGACGGTGGCGGGGCTCTCGCTCACGAACACCGTCAACGTGGCAGCCGACTGGCAGGCCACGCGAGTCGTCCGACCGAAGGGTACCCGCCGATGACCATCCGGATCGGAGTCATGACGTCGGGCGGCGACGCCCAGGGCATGAACGCGGCGGTGCGCGCCATCGTGCGCGCGGGGATCCACGAGGGCGCCGAGGCGTTCGCGATCCGGGAGGGGTGGCACGGCGCCATCGCCGGCGGCGACTACATCACCCACATGGGCTGGAGCTCGGTCTCCGGCATCCTGAACAAGGGCGGCACCGTCATCGGCACCGCGCGCTCGGCGGAGTTCCGCACCCCCGAGGGGCGGAAGCAGGCGGTCGCGAACCTGATCGAGCACGGCATCGACCGGCTGATCGTGATCGGCGGCGACGGCTCCCTGTCCGGCTCGCGCATGCTGAGCCTCGAATGGAAGCAGTTCGTCGGCGAGCTCCGCGACGAGGGCGTCATCACCGCGGAGCAGGCGGAGGCGCACCCGCATCTGCACATCGTCGGGATGGTCGGCTCGATCGACAACGACATGATCGGCACCGACATGACGATCGGCACCGACTCGGCGATGCACCGCATCACCGAGGCGATCGACGCCATCAGCTCGACCGCCGAGTCGCACCGACGGACCTTCATCGTCGAGGTCATGGGACGCAACTGCGGCTACCTGGCGCTGATGACCGCCATCGCCGGCGGCGCCGACTACACCTTCCTTCCCGAGTCCCCGCCGCGCGACGGCTGGGAGGACCGCATGGCCGACATCCTGGCCCGCGGCCGCGCGGCCGGCCGCCGCGACTCGATCCTGATCGTGGCCGAGGGCGCCAAGGACCGGGCCGGCGAGCCGATCACCGCCGAGCGGATCAAGGACGTGCTGCGCGAGCGCACTGGCGAGGACGCCCGGATCACCATCCTGGGTCACGTGCAGCGCGGCGGAACGCCGTCGGCCTACGACCGCTGGATGGCGACCGCGTGCGGCGTCGAGGCCGTGCGGCAGGTGCTGTCGGCCACGGCGGAGACCGAGCCGGTGCTCGTGGGCATGCGCCGCGACAACGTGGCGACGACCGGCCTGCTGAAGGCCGTCGAGGACACCCGCGGCATCGTCGATCTCATCGCGAACGGCGACTACCAGGCGGCCGTCGAGGCCCGCGGGCGCGGCTTCATGAGCATGATCGAGGTCTACCGCATCCTCAACGGCGCGAGCCCCACGGGGCGTCCGGCGGAGGAGGGTGCGAAGCGGATCGCCATCATGAACGCCGGCGCGCTGGCCCCGGGCATGAACCCGCTGGCCCGCGTCGCCGTCCGCTCCGGACTCGACCGCGGCCACCAGATGTTCGCCGTGATCGGCGGGGTTCCGGGGCTCGTCTCGGGCGACCTGCGCGAGGTCGGCTGGGCCGACGTCGAGGGGCTTGCCCACGCGGGCGGTGCCGCCTTCGGCACCCGCCGCCACGTGCCCACCGAGATGGAGCTCTACAAGATCGCGCGCACGCTCGAGGACAACAGGATCGACGCGCTGCTCGTGGTGGGCGGCCACCACGCATACGCGACGGTGGACCTCATGGAGCGCGAGCGCCGCCGCTACCCGGGGTTCAACATCCCGGTGGCGCTGGTGCCCGCCAGCATCGACAACAACCTGCCCGGCTGGCCGGTCGCCGTCGGCGCGGACACGGCGCTCAACACCGTCGTGCGCGCCATCGACATGGTGCGCATGTCGGCCTCGGCGAGCAAGCGCGCGTTCGTCGTCGAGACGATGGGCCGCGGCTGCGGCTTCCTCCCGCTCGTCGGCGGTCTCGCGGCCGGCGCGGAGAAGGCGTACATGCCGGAGACCGGGATCACGCTCGAGGAACTGACCCACGACGTCGAGGCGCTCGTCGACGCGTTCGCGTCCGGCCGCTCGTTCTACCTCACCGTGATGGGCGAGGAGACCAGCGAGTTCTACACCAGCGACGTCATCGCGAAGCTGTTCGAGGCCGAGGGCAAGGGCATGTACTCGGTGCGGGAGGCGATCATCGGCCACGTGCAGCAGGGCGGCTCGCCCTCGCCGTTCGACCGCGTCAACGCCACGCGCCTGGCCTACATGGCCATCGTGAACCTCGACGGGCAGCTCGCGGCAGGCACGTCGGACTACGTCGCGGCGGCGAGCGACTCCTCGAACCTGATGTCGCCGCTGCGCATCGTGCTGGAGGACATGGACTGGGACAACCAGCGCCCGAAGCACCAGTGGTGGCGGTCGCTGCGCCCGGTCTTCGACCAGCTCAGCAGGCGCCCGGGCCAGGAGTAGGCGCCGCGGGCGGCCGTCCTATCCGGCCGCGCAGCGCGCGATCTCGACGTCGAAGCTCGCGGCGCTCGTGCAGAGCATCCGCTCCAGCGCGTCGGTCGTCGGGGCCGGGTCGGGCAGCGCGGTGGGCACCGTCGCGCGGAACACGAGCGCGTGGTCGTCGGCGGCGCGCCGGAGCACCGTGAAGGTGACGGTGTTGCCGACCTCGTCGCTGGATCGCTCCCCGGTGAAGGAACAGGCGACACCCTCGCCGTCGGCGGAGACCTCGACGGCGGCCGGCGCCGTGTCCTCGACCCCGGTGTACGAGCCGGTGAGGTCCGCGACGAGGGTCCGGCAGGTCTCCTCCAAGGACGCGGCGACGGACGTCAGCGTGACGGCCTGCACGCGCGCGTCGGTCACGTCTTCGCGCAGCCTCACCAGCCGCCGTCCGTCCTGGACCACTTCGTCGTCCTGGACGGACCAGCCGTGGGGGACGCTGAGCGTCGCGTCGTTGAGCTGCAGCATCTCCGCGGTGCCCGTGGAGGCTGCGGGTGGGGGCGACGTCGACGGCGTGACCGAGGGCCCGGACGGGCTCGGGCTGGGCGTGGTCGCCGGGCCGGGTCCGGCGGGAGCCGGACGCCCGCCGAGGATCGTGGCGGCGATCGCCACCGCCACGACGATCAGGAGCGCGAGCCCGCCGAGGACCAGCGCCGCCCGCCGCCCGGCGAGGGGTGGCGGGGGCGCGTCGAGGACCCGGCGAGGGACGGCGGCCGCGGCGGGGGCCTCGGCGTCGGCGATGCCGCGTCGTGGACCGGCTTCCCGTGACATGGCCGCCTCCCTTCCTCCGCGCGAGTTCGCGGATCACAAGGGTAGTCCCTGCGGCGGGTCGCCCTCAGAATCCCGTGACTATCCCGAACATGCAGTTCTCGAAGTGGTCGAGGGTGAGGTCGAGCTCGTACGTCTGGCCCCACGAGTAGACGTAGAACCGGATCCGGCCGCCGCCCTCCGTGAGCCCGCCCGAGTAGACCACCCAGTGGTCCGGCCACGGCGGGACGACGCCGTCGGGCGCCTTGAAGATGTCGGAGTGGATCATGATGAACGCCACGCCGCCGGCCGCGTGGACCTGGTCGGCGTAGCGGATGGCGTCGAACTCGCCCCACACGAAGGTGGTGCTGTTGGCCACGTTGTCCTTGAGCAGCAGCTCGCTGGTCCAGCCCTCCATCTCCCACGGCGTCGTCATCCCCTGCAGCTGGCTCAGCACGCCCGTCGACGTGGGCGAGACGCCGAAGATGGCGTTCTCGTTGTCGCGCAGGGTGGCGATCAGCATCCAGTCGGCGGGCCGCATGTTCTGGCCGGCCTGGGTGCCGCGGAGCCCCGCGGACGCGTCGACCCGGTGCGTGCGCGACCAGAAGCCGCCCGTCTCGTACAGCTGGCGGCAGAGGTCGACGTAGCGCCGCGGCTGCCAGCGCGCGAGCTCGTAGACGATGGACGTCGGCCCGCAGAAGTTGGAGTTGGCCTGGTTGATGGCGAGCGGGTTCGCGCGGCGCTCGCGGAGGTCGGCGATGATGTCGGCCTTGTTCAGCCCCGGCCAGGCCGACGGCGCGGTCGACGCCTCGAACTGGTCGATCGCGAACGTCGCCAGGTCGGACTGCGCGATGTCCGGGCGGTCCCACACCGAGTAGGTGATGGTGTAGTCGGCGTCGTCCTCGCGGAAGGTCGCGACGGCGTGCTGCACGTCGGTGGGGCCGATCGTGACGATGCCGAGCGCATCGTCGTCGTCGCCGGGGAAGTCGCCGTCCTCGTCGAACAGCCGCAGGACGCAGCTGCCGGCGAAGAGGAGCGAGGCGCCGATCGCCCAGTCCTCGCCGTCGTTGAGGTCGTGCCGGTAGGCGAAGTGGAGCTCGCCGTCGTTGTAGACCTCGAGCCGGCACTCGTCGGAGCCGAGCCAGTCTTCCGTGGTGGTGCAGTGGAGGTTCTCCAGGGTGATCTGCTTCATGATCGTTCTCCTCGATCTGGGGTGGGGTGGGCCTCGTCCGGATGGTGAGGCAGGGGCGGCGGGGCGAGCCCGACGTGGTGGACGATCCCCGGGGCGCCGACGGCGGCCACCTCGGAGAGCGCGGTGTGGAACGGACGCACCATTGGCGTCGGCGGGCCGAGCGGGGCCGATGCGGCGGCGTAGAGCTCCGCGCACGCCCAGCCGTCGGCCCGCGCGCGGCGGAGCACGTGCTCGCGGACGCGGTGGTCGCGGCCCAGGCGCTGCCGGGCGAAGGTGAACGCGGCGACCGCGGTGACGCGGCCGTCGGCCGCCGCGACGCTCACCGCGTGGTTGCGGCCCTCGCCGGAGCCGTCGCCGACGGTCGCGCGGGCGAGGCGCTCGGCGAGTTCGGGCGCGCCGGCCCGCGCGGCGAGCACGCGGAGGAGGTCGCCGTCGGTGTGCGGCGGCCGCGCGTACAGCTCGACGGCGGGGTGCTCGTCCAGCCCGACCCCCAGGAAGCGCACGGGTCCCGCGCCGCCCAGCACGCGCCGGGCCTCGGGCGCGAGCGCCTCCACGACCTCGCGCGAGCCGCGGGGGTCGAGCTCGACGTACAGCTTGTGCCGGGTTGCGCCGGCGGTGTGCCTGCTGCCGAGCCAGGCGCCCCAGCGCGGCGCGAAGCCGCGCTGATGCCGTCGCAGGAGCGCCGCGACGCCGCCGGCGAGTCCTGGAGATCCGAACGCGCGGGCGATCTCGCCGGCCGCGTCGAGCGCGGCGCGCCGATCGTCCTCGGGAGCGAGGACGTCGACGACGGTGCGCAGCTCGTCCGCGGCGGACGTGACCGCGACCTCGACGGGGTAGCGGCACGGCGTGAGGCAGCTCGACTCCCAGGCGAGGCCGCCCGTGGCAGAGCCGCGGAGCGCGGCGAGCGAGACGTCCAGCTCCGCCCGCGCCCGCTCGGCCTGAGCGGGCCGGACGAGCGCGACCCGGTCGATCAGGGCCGCGATGCGCGCCTCGCCGGTCACGGGCGGAGCCAGGGTCGCCGCGCTCATCTCACGCCCCGCTGACCGTCGCGTCCTCGGCGACGGAGAGGAACTCGGCGGTCCCGGTGAACGGCGCGCCGCGCACGATCTCCCCGCCGGCTCCGAGCAGCGTGACCTGCGTCGTCGTCTCCCGCACCGTCGGGTCGACGATGCCGATCTGGACCCGCGCGGGGGAGAGCCCCGCGCCGTCGAGCTCGAGCCGGCGGGCGACCCGGTGCGAGCCGTCGTCGTAGGTGACGTCGAGGACCACCGACGTGAACCGCCCCGCGGGAACCGCGAAGTCCACGCGCCGGTCCAGGTGATCGGCGAACGGCGAGCCGACCGCGACGGTCGTCGCCGTCGCGTCGTCCGGCTCGAACACGATGGTCCCGCCGCCGGTCAGGTGGTAGGTGCGCTGCACCGTGTACGGGATCTTGTCGCCGTGTGCGGTGCGCACGCGCCAGGTCTGCGGCTCGCTGTCCGGGCGGACCTCGAACGTGCGGCTGGTGGTCCAGTCGGTGCTCGAGGTGTGGGCCAGGGTGACCGTCACCGACGACACCTCCAGCGGATCGAGCCGCTCGGGCCGCACGTCCACCTGGAGGAGCCCGATGTAGGCGGTCGGGTCCAGCTGGAGCGTGCGGTCCTCGGTCCTGCCGGGCTCGACGACGACCTCGTTGCGCTCCGCCGCCCACCCGCTCTGCGGGTCGAAGTGGTACTCGATGCGGGGGCGGTAGCCGAGGTCGTAGTCGCTGCCGATGGGCACGACCCAGTGCTGCGGCGCGGTCCGCGTCTCATCGAAGACCAGGTCCGCGTGGCGGTGCTTCTGCGGGTCCCTCGCGTCGCCGTAGTCGAGGGCCACGGCCACGGACTGCAGCCCGATGGGCGCGAACGCCGTCGTCATCGAGACCTCGACGTCGAGCGAGCGGAAGAACGGGTCGTCGAGGTCGACCTCGAGGAAATGCCCGGGGCCCTTCAGGTCGTTGAGCATCATCCCGATGAGGGACTGCGGCGCATACTCGCGCGTCACGGCCTGCCTGCGGTGGTACTCGAACACCATCGTCTTGCGCTCGACCTGCTTGATCGCCTTCATCGCGAAGGTGAGGATCGCGCCGGAGCCGCCGGTGCTCGCCCCGGGAACGGCAGGCGCCGCCGGGGCGCTCGGCGTCGCGGGGGTGCCGGATCCGCTGCCGGTCGGCCTGTTCGATCCCGATCCCGAGCCGGGCTGCGTCGGCTGTGTGGGCGGGCCCGGCGGCGCCGGTTGTGTGGGTTGCGTCGGTGCCGTCGGCGTGCCGGGCGGCGTGGGCGGCGCCGGAGGAGCCGGCGGGGCGGGAGGTGCCGGAGGGGCAGGCGGGGTCGGTGCGCCGCCGGGGGTCTCGCTCATGATGTGCCTCCAGGTGATGAGTCGAAGCCGTTCGAGGTGTCGAGGGCGATGAGTTCGTAGGTGTTCGTGCCCGCGATGCGACGGCAGTCGTAGACGCCGCGCTGCACGAGCTGCCCGCCGGGGAAGATGGCGGCGACCAGCGCGTCGGGCGAGCTCGCCGACACGACGGTCCTCGTCGCGGGGATCCGGAAGTCGGTGGCCAGCGGGCCGGCACCGGGGTTCTGGAACTCCACGAAGGTGATGCCGAGGTCGCCCGGACGCTGCCCGCCGGCGACGACCTGCTCGCCCGTCGTCGCATGCCTGCGGATCTTGTCCGCGTCCGCGAGCGTCAGCTCCGGCAGCGCCCGGATGTTCGCCGCGATGCTCCGGTCCCAGTTGGCGGGAAGCGTCATCTGGACCCGCGCCGTCGGCTGCTCGGGCGACGTGTCCACGTACTGCTCGCCCACCAGGTAGCCGACGGTGTAGAGACCCGGGACCTCGCGGGCGGTGTCGCCCTCCAGGAACCGGGCGACGAACTCCCGGGTGCCCGGTGCCGTCGTCCCTCCGGGCGGGGTGGTGCCGCCTCCGGGCGGGGTGGTGCCGCCTCCGGGCGGGGTCGGGCCGCCGGGGTTCACCGGCGGTACTCGGGGCGATCCGCCCTGTCCGCCCGGCGGGGCCGGGGGAGCCGGCGGGGTGGTTCCGCCGGTCGGCGGCGTCGGCGGCGCCGGGGGTGCGGGCGGCTGTGCCCCGCCCGAACCTCCGGGACGGGTGGCCGCGCCGTCGGTCTTCTTCTCCTCTTTCTTCTCGTCCTTGCCGAAGAGCGACGTGCCGGTCGCCTTCGGCGCGCTCGCCATGCCCCCCTGCAGCGTGCCCGGCGTGAGCGTCGGCGTGAACCAGGCCTGGAGGAGGTGCTGCATGAAGAAGTCGATGGCCATCTTCTCCTGGTCCTGCTTGTCGGCGGCGGTGCTGTAGTTCGTCACCTCGATCTTGATCGCGCCGTTCTGCACCAGCTCCTCGATGCCCGCCTGGATGGCGACCTCCACGTAGTAGAGGTTCGCGTTGAGGCCGGCGCTGAAGTGCTGGTAGATCCGCTCGAAGTCCGCGGTGATCTTCACGTCGAGCGCGGGCTGCATCGCGGTGAACGTCATCTTGTAGATCACGCCGATGGGCGCCGCCCCCTGCGCGAACGCCGCCTCCAGCAGCGTCGCGCCCTCGGCGCTCAGCGTGAGGCTGAACACCGCGTGGTTCTCGCCGAAGAGCGACGGCGTGCGCGCGCCGAGGATCTCCTGCACGGCGACGAAGGTGCCCTTCTCGCTCACCGTCGCGGTGGTGCCGCCGGGACCCTGCAGGTTCAGGGCGACGCACTCGACGGTGCCCGAGTCGAACGGCACGGCCGTCAGCTCCGCGTTGGCGGGGATCTCGGAGCGGATCTTGCGCTCGACGTCCTTCGGCAGGGTGAGAGCGACGGTGAACATGAGGAACCCGCCGCCCTCGACCCCGCCGGCGGTCGCGGCGCGCTTGTACTTGATGAAGCTGAACTGGGGCCAGTCGTCGGGCTGTCGCCGGGCGATCTCCAGGTGGGCGGGGAGATACCAGTACTGTTTCTCGTCCGCATGGTCAGGGAAGACGGTGACGCCTTCGATGGTCTTCATTCCTGTGCCGAGCTGAAGCATGTTCTCTCACTCCTCTAGTCGACGCGGGCGACGATGACGTCGCCGCTCGTGGTGGTCCAGGGGCCCTGGCGGGTGAGCCCGTTGTCGAGCGTGTGGATGACGCGGTAAGAGATCGCGGGGTCGCCGTCGGCGTAGTCGTATTCGACGGTGTCGTGCGGGTTCTCCGCGGTGAGCGTCACGGAGTCGGCGAACCGGAGCCCGAGGGTGGTGCGCTCGTAGAGCGTCTCGACCGTCGCGTGCCGGATGCCGTTCGCCGCGAGGCCGACGCCGTCGGCCGTGACCGCGATCGTCCGGTGCCCGCGCATCTGCGCCGACACGAAGATCCGGTCCTGTTCGGTCGTCGACTCCGGGATGTCGACGACGATGCCGTCGGTGCGCAGCAGCGAGACCTTGTAGGTGACGCGGCGCCGCGCCGGGTCCACCAGCTCGACGACGAAGCGCTTCGTGGCCGGGTCGGCCGCGCTCAGCTCGAACGACTCGCGCTTGCGCACGTCGTTGACCGGGTCCTCGTAGCTCACGTCGACGAACGCCCTGTCCACCTGCGTCCCGAACATGGCGGCAGGGGCGACGATGTCGACGGTGCGGCGGGTGCCGAACGGATCGCGGATGCGGATCTGGTCGTCGTCGGTCTCGAGGTCGCCGCTGTCCCACGTGCGGCCGTCGACGCCGTGCAGGATCAGCCGGTAGCCGACCGTGCGCCGCGCGGGATCGAGCGCGAACACCGGCCAGGCGCCGGAGTTCTGCGCCTGGGTGAGGCCGTACTGGTTGGAGATCCGGATGCCGTTGGCGGGATCCTCGTAGCGGCAGTGCACCTCGATCGTCGGGTACAGCTCCCAGGGGAAGCCGGTGACGGTGAAGCTGATCCAGCGCAGCTCGTAGCCGGCGCCGTCGCGCGGGGCGATCTGGACGACGTCGCCGTCGATCGATTCGGGTCCCGCGGTGATGCTGCGGGGCCGGCCGGCGGCGGCCGAGGAGAAGAGGACGTCGTAGGAGACGTCGACCGGCGCGAGCACCCTGCCGCCGGTGACGGTGCTCTGCCACTCGACGCTCTGCTCGCGCGTGGTGTTGTCCAGGATGACGTTCTTGACCGAGCCGTTGTAGTCGAGGCGCACGTTGATGGCCTCGATCTGGTCGGTCGCGAAGTCCGCGCGCGGGATGACGCGCACGGTCCTGCGCTGGAAGAACGGGTCCTCCAGCGACACCTCGCTGATGAACCGGTCGAGCTGGAGGCCCTGCGACTCGATCGCGCGGATGATCCCCGGCAGGTGGCCCTGCGGATGGATCTCGCGGATGACCGAGGTGCGCTCGCTCATGTCGATGTTGAGCTTCTTCCTGTCGATCCGCGTGATGTCGGTCTTCTTGCGCTCCCAGACCGACCCCATGCCGTGCGTCGCGATGGTCTTCAGCACGCGGCCGAAGTCGTCGATGGTGTCGCCGTGCTGCCGCTCGATGGGCTCGAGGCTGGGCTGGAAGAAGTTCTCGAACACCAGTTCGCGGACCTGCGCCATCATCGACTCGTACCTGCCGGTGGCGCCGCCGGAGTCGTCCTCGTCGGCGACGAGGAGGTCGCCCTCGATCTTGATGTACTGCTTCTCGACCAGCTCGTCGATCACCTTCTCGATGGTCGACGACGCGATCAGCGGCACGTTGACCGACTCGGTCTCCTCGAAGTGCTTCTGCACGCGGTCCCAGTCGGCGGTGACCTTGATCTTGTAGGCGGGCCGCAGGCCCACGTACTCCAGGCTGTAGACGACGCCGATGGGCAGCATCTCGTCGCGGATCGCCTGGTCGAGGATGGTGACGCCCTCCTGGTCGAGCCGGACCGAGAACGCCGCCTGGTTCTCGCCGTACAGCGACGGCGAGGCCGCGTGCACGATCTTCTGCACGAACTGCGGCCCCGGCAGGGCCTCCTCGGGTTTACGGCCGGGCAGGCCGGACTCCTCCTTCGGCGACTCCTTGCCGAACAGCATCATCCGGACGGTGCCTCCGATCAGCGGCACGGGTGCGAGGCGTGGCGCGGCGGTGAGGCCCGCCTCGCCGCGAAGTTGATCCCCGATCGCGGCGAGGTGGTCGGAGTCGATGCCGAGGTTGCAGTCGAAGTCGAGGAATCCCCCCGAGATGACGTCGCTCGTCGGCGTCGGCCTGCCCGTGAACTTGATCACCTGGATCTTGGGGATCTTCAGGTCCCCCTCCTTCATGACGCTCAGGTGCGGCGACATGGGCATGTAGTAGAACTGCAGCGGGTCCTCGTGATCGGGCATCAGCGTGACGCCGTCGATCGTGTAGTAAGGCGGGTTCAGGTACAGCATGATTCCTCGCTCGGGTAGGGCTCACGCGCCGGGGATCGGCGGGGGCGGCGGGGTCGCGCCCGGGCTGGGCGGCGGGGGCGGCGTCGTCCCGGGCGACGGGGGCACCGGCGCCGGCTGGGGCGTCGGAGCGGGGACCGGGTCCGGCGTCGGGACCGGTGCCGGCTGCGGGGCCGGCGTGGGCTCGGGGACGGGCGCGGGGGTCGGCTGCGGGACAGGCTCGGGCGTCGGCGTCGGCGTCGGAGTGGGCTGGACGGGCGGGTGCTCCGTACCGGGGCCCGGCATCGGCGTCGGCGTCGTCGGGTAGGGCGGCTGCAGCACCAGCGACGGCGCCGTCACGTCCGTGGTGGGTCCGACGGCGGCCTGGGTGCCGTCGGCGAAGAAGTACGTGGCGCTCCACTCGTAGGAGGGCGAGTCGCCCTCGCCGAGCGGCAGCTCCCAGCGCTGCGGGGCCGGGGTCTGCGGCGAGAACAGCATGTCCTTGGCCTTGCCGCCGGGCTGCTGGCCGTGCCGCAGGGCGACCTGGACCAGCCTGACCCGCGCCCAGTCGACGAGGTCCGAGACGACCGTGACGTCCAGCTTCTGCGAGACGACGTCGCCCACCATGATGGTGCCGTCCGCCACGTCCGACGGGATCGCCTTGACGGTGCCGTCGTGGTAGCGGATCGTGCCGCTGTAGCGGACGATGCCGCCGCCGTCGCCGAGGACCGCGTAGGGCTGGGACAGCGACTCGCTGCCCGCCTGCAGCACCGCCGACTGCTCGACGGTGTAGTCGTTGGCGGCGTCCTCGTAGACGAGGTCGAGGTAGATCTGGGCGATGCGGCCGACGAAGTCGCCGACGCCGCGGACCTCGAACTTGCGCGTGCGGCCCAGCGGGTCGTTGACCAGGACGAGGGCCTGCTCGGTGGACTGCTCGGGCCCCTTGATCCGGCGGCCGTCGGCCAGGAAGTACTCGACCTGGTACGCGATCGGCTTGCGGCGCGGCTGGAAGAGCACGTGCTGGACGTGGCCGTCGGGGGCGGCCGACGTCAGCTGGACCTGCTCCTCGAAGTTCTCCGTCCCCGTGTCCCGGTAGCGCACCTGCACCTGCGCGGAGGCGACCTTTGTCCAGTCGATGTCGCCGGCCTCGAACCGGAGGTCGAGGAGGCCGATGTCGTCGACATTGACCGTGAGCATCGTGTCGGTCGTCGGCGTCGGCGTCGACGTGTAGGTCCGTGAGGAGCCGACGTAGTTGACCTGGTACGAGTACATGTACTCGCGCACCCCGCCGTCGATGTAGGTCTTGAAGTTCGCGACCGTGTCCGGCGAGGTGAAGGAGAACTCCTGGATCTTGTGCTGCGAGCCGTGCTTGTACTCGAGCTTGACCTCGATCGAGTGGATCGGCAGCTTCGTGAAGTCGGCGTTCACCCCGACCCTGACCTCGAGGGTCTGGAAGAACGGGTCGTTCAGGTCGACCTCAGTGGCGTGATCCGTCCACAGGACCGGATTGCCGTCGCGCTTCTTCAGCGTCGTGATGTTCGGCAGCGTGCCTTGCGGGACGATGTTCCACTCGATCGCCGAGTTCTCGCGGTAGGTCATCTCGAACGAGGCGACCTTCGTCGTCTCGAAGGCCCGCCGCAGGTGCTCGATGTCCTCGGGCAGACCGCGCGCGTCCTTCGGGAGCGCCTCGATGTCCGGGATCATCTTCCGCAGGACGGCGTCCTGGAGGGACCGCTCCATCATCGCGCGGATCTTCTCCTTCAGCTTCCTGTCGGCCTCCGGGTCGGGGAGCACGGCGTCGAGGTGGAGCTCGATGCCCATCGTCTCCTCGTCCTCGAAGCGCTCCGTGATCTTGTCGACGTACTCGTCGTCGCCGTACATCTCCCAGTCGACGTCGATGGTCTGCTCGTAGGAGTAGAACTTCTCCGCCTCGAACCAGGCGCGGCCGCTGATCTCGGGGAGCTTCGCCGCGAAGTTCAGGTCGTAGACCACCTGGACGACGCCGCCCTTGCCTTGGAGCGCCTGCTCGAAGAGCGTGGCGCCCTCGGGCGTGAACTCGACCATGAAGCAGGCGATGTTGCGGCCGAACAGCGACGGCTTGCCCGCGCCGCGGACGGCCTGGATGAGCGTGCCGCCATCCTCCTTGAGCAGCAGGTTCGCGGTGCCCCGGGTGTAGGTCATGGTGCCGAGCCGCGCCTCGCGCGCTCCGGGGACCGATCCCCGGAATCCCGGCTTGCCCGCCATCGCCTGGACCTTTGCGTCGAGCGCCTCCTTGATCTTGGCCAGCGCCTCGGGCGTGAACGTGAACTCCGTGTCGAAGAACACGAACCCGCCGCCGCGCTTGCCGTCGGCGCGCTCGATCGGCATCCGGTACTTGAGGAAGCGGAACACCGGGTCGCCGTTGTCGTCGACGCGGAACCGGGGGGCCTCGGGGATGGGGTAGTAGACGTCGTCGTAGGTGTCGTCGCCGAAGACGGTGACGCCGTCGATGAGTTCCTGCTTGCTGATCTTCAACATGTGCTGCTCCTTTGCGTGTGGTGGGGGGGGCTCAGCCGATCCGCGCCCAGTCGGCGAGGTCGGCGCCGACGCGGGTGGCACCGTCGTCGGTCTCGATGTCGTAGGTGATGCGGACGTGTCCGGTCTCGCCGCGCAGCGCGGCATCGACGTCCGCGCGGTCGTCGGCGGCGAGGCCGATCCCGAAGGCCGCGGTGAACGGCGGGAAGCCGCTTCCCGTGGAGGTGGCGATGACGCGCGCGGCGTCGCCCTTCCCGACGGCGACCTCCACGGCGCGCACGGCGCGGACGCCGTTCGTCAGGGTGACCGTCGCCGGGTTCTTCCCGGCCGCGAGGGCGGCGCGCAGCTGCTCGAGCGTGCCGCCGGGCGGGTCGAGCTGCGCGGTCAGCTGCAGGAACGCGACGTCGCCGGCCGCCAGCAGCGACAGCATCGGCCTGCCGTCCTGCGACAGCTGGGGCCACGGGGCGAGCGACACGTAGCTCCAGATGTCGCCGCCGACGCGGCGGCAGGCGACGCCGAAGGCGACGGTCCGGTCCGGGGATGTGCACATGTCCGTCACATCCCCGTCGGCGCCACGAACAGCTGGCGGCCGGTGATCGTCGCCCAGTCCGACCAGTCGCCGGTGCCTGAGCCGCTCATGTTGCGCCGCCGCCACTGGAAGGTCGGCTGCTCCGGCCGCATCCCGGCGACGATGTCGCTGAGGCTGAAGGAGACCTGCACGGACAGCCGCGGCTGGTCGGTGGTGAGGAACACCGTGACCGGCGCGGCGCCGTCGGAGCGCCGGAGCTCGACCTCCAGGCCGAACAGCCCGGTCAGCTCGGCGGGGATCGTCTCCGGGTGCTCGAGCTGGTAGCAGCGGACCTCGACGGAGGCGGAGACCGACCCGGTGGTGCCCGTGTCGTAGGCCTTCGCGAGCACCTGCTGCGGGTCGATGTCGACGTCGATGCCCTCGAAGGACACGCCGACGGAGCCGTAGACGGCGGGCTGGTCGGACGGCGCGGGGGTGAGCGCGATGTCGAGCGTGGACGGCGCCTCGGCAGCGGCCGGCAGGGTGAACGACGACGGCTCGGCCGCGGCGGGGACGGCCCCGATCGGGCTGGGCAGTTCGGCGTCGGTCACCAGCAGGCTGGCGACGGTGCGCGACACGGTCACCGCGTAGGGCAGCGGGTTGCTGACGCGCAGTGTGGGCGGCGGGGTGGCGGCCTCGTCGTCGGCGGCGGCGGCGGGCGGCACGAGGACCGCCGACAGCACGTCCGCCGCGGGCCGGTCGAGCCGCAGCTTGACGGGCACCGTCGCCGTGCGCGGATGCTCGGCGTCCGCGACCAGCGAGGCCTTCACCTCGGCGCCGACGCCCTCGGTCACCAGCAGATGCGTGAGGGTGTTGTAGAACTCGCTGGTGCAGTCGAGCACGAGGTCGAACCCGAGCCCGTCGACGGTGGCCGCGCCGTCGCCGCCGACGACGGTGGAGCCCAGCTCGTGCAGCACCGTCGACAGCCGGCACGTGGCCTCGCGGATGCCGCCGACCAGCAGGTCCGGGTACGCGACGCGCGCGTGCCGGGCGATCTCGGCGCGCAGCCGCTCGCGGCGGGCCGGGTCCACCCAGGGCACGACGCTGAACCGGGTGCGCAGCGTGTAGTCGGCCCCGAAGCTCGTCGGCCCCTGCTCGCCGTCGGCGCGCTTCGGCGGGACGAGGAGCACCATCATGGCGGGCCGCCGCGTCTCGGCGTCGAAGGCGAGCCGGTACTCGTCGGGCAGGATGTAGAACTGGTCGGGGACCGGCGAGTCCATGAACTGGCCGTTCGGGGAGTCGACCCAGTCAGACCAGGGTTCGGAGCCGAACCCCGAGGTGACCTGCGCGTAGATCGCGCGGTTCTGCATCACGTCGCGAGGGAAGCAGGCGGAGACGCCGCTGTTGTCGGCGGCGCCGAGCGAGAGCCGCGCGGTGTGGGACCGCCACGGCGCCTCCGGCTGCGCGGCCGGCGCGGCGGCCACGACCACGGGGCGGGCCAGCACCCGCTTGATGGAGGGGTTGAGCCGGACGGCGGTGAGGTCGCCGATCACGCTCGCGGGACGGATCGACGGCGGGATGACCGCCGTGTCGATGCGCGGCCGAGGCCGACGGATCGGCCCCGGGTCCGACGAGCCCGCCGCGTCCTGCACGGTGTAGTGCACGTCAGCCTCGACCCGGAAGCGGGTGCCCAGGGCCTCGAGCATCGGCACCACCGTGTTCGGGTCGACCGTGGTCTCGCAGTACAGGCGCGACACCAGGGTGTCGGCCTGGTCGCCGGCGGGGAGGTCGTCGCAGCGCTCGAAGGCGATGGGCGCGCCGGACGCGGGCACGAGCGACACGGCGTAGTTGTCGACCGGCAGCGGCTGGGCGCCGCTGGGGATCGACGGGTGGGGCACGAGGTCGAACCACACCTGCAGCGTGACGACGCCCGCGGACTTCGCGAGGAACACGTGCGGGGCGCCGGTGGCCTTCGATCGTTGCGCGATGCGCGCCTGGGGCACGAAGTAGGTCGTGCCGTCGGCGCCGGCGAGCGCCCGCTCGATCCGGTCCGGGGCGGACGTCACGCGCGGCGCGTTCTCGACGAGGTCGGCGATCCGCAGCCCCTGGAGGACGCGCAGGTTGACGGCGAGCTTGCGGGACAGCGGCTGCACGATCTGCGGCTGCAACTGCAGCGTCTGCGTGGCTATCGCCATGGTGGAGAACTCACTGGTGGGCATCGTCGGCTCCTAGAACTCGAGGACGAGCAGGGGATCGGTGGTGGGCGTCGGCTCGACGATGTGCTTCTCGCCGGCGTGGCCGTAGGCCTGGATCTGGTAGCTGAAGCCCCGCCGCGCGGCGTCCTTCAGCGGGACCGTCCAGACGAGCGCGGCCGGGTCCGGCGGCGCGGCGGTCAGCTGGACCACGTGCTCCGCGGGCGGCGCGCCGGTGCCGTCGTCGTAGGAGAGGCGCACGATGACGAGCTTCCACTTGGTCATGTCGAGCAGCGCGGGGACGACCTCGACGCGCAGCATCTCCCGCGCGACGTCGCCGACCAGGATCGTGCCCTCCGTGCCGGGCTTCGGCTCGCCGGCGCTCGACGAGCCGTCGGCGTAGGTGACGTCGACCTTGTAGGTGAAGTCCCTCTTCGCGCGGTCGCGCAGGTCGACGGTCCACTCCCAGGTGTCGGCGGCGTTGGTGAACGAGTGCACGTCGCTGACGTCGTAGTCGCCGTCGGCGTAGGTGGCGGTGACGACGATGGAGGAGACGGGCGGGAAGCTGCCCTGGGGCACGAAGGTCGCCCGGAGCTTGTCCTCGAACGGGGCGTTGATGATGAGGCGCTGGGTCGACGACTTCAGGTTCTTCTGGGTGACCCGCTGGCCGTCGGTCATGAAGAAGGTGACGTCGTACTCGTACTCGCGCGAGGTGTTGTCGCCCGTGTAGGTGAACCAGGCGGCCTGCGGGGCGTCGAGGCGCAGGATCGCGTCCGCCGTCGCGGAGGGCAGGTCGACCCCCGGATAGCGGAAGGAGACCTGCACCTGCTGCACGACGTCGGCGGGGATGGCGCCCCAGTAGACGGCGACGTTGACGCAGTTCAGCTGGTCGTAGCCGATGATCAGGTTGCGGTCCGTCGTCGGGACGGGGATGAGGTCCTGGGACTTCGCGCTGGCCTTGTAGATGATCTGGCTGCGGTAGGTGTACTCGTCCTTCGGGGTGCCGTCGGCGCGCCGCGCCATGACGACGCGGAAGTAGTAGCGGTCGTCGTTGGAGTCGAAGAGGAACTCCTCGACCTGACGCTTCCGGCCGCCGCCCTGCTCGTCCATCTGGTCGTACTCCAGGAAGACCTTGATGGCGGCGATGGGGTCGCGCTCGAAGTCGGCGGTCACCTGGACCGGGACGTCGAGCAGCGTGAAGTACGGCTTGCTGAGGTCGGCCTCGATGATCGACTTCTTCACCTGCTCCTTGTCGATCACGGCGAAGAGTTCGGAGTTCGGGTGCTTCTCCACGACGAAGTTGGTGGAGCCCTCGAAGGTGAAGTCGATGGAGACGTTCATCTCCTGATGGAAGTCCTTCAGCCACAGCTGGTTGCCGCCGGGCATCTTCTCCCCGCCGCCGTGCGCGAGCGGGTCCGTGCCGAGCTTGTCGACCTTCAGTCCCGGCTCGAATCCGGCGCTGAGGAACTTCTCCATGACCATCTGCTTGACGATGGTGAAGACGAGGTCCTCGACGGCCTTCGTCGGGTCCTCGCCACCGGCGTCGGCGCCGGCGCGGAAGTCGTCCTTGTTGTACTCGATGTGGAGATTCGTGGACATGTCCTGGATCTCGGAGAGGCTCGAGACCTGTGGGAACTGGTAGCGGCGGGTGCTGTTGCCGCTGCGGTAGGTCTCGACGATGGTGCAGTGCTCCTTGATCTCGTCGTACACCTGGCGCGACTCGCCCCACACGCGCACGCGCAGGTTCGGGATGCGCGCCACGAAGGACACGGAGTAGTTGATGGTGCCGGGGCTCCAGCCGTCCTCGACGGCGCTGCGGATGAGGCGCAGGCCCTCCTGGCCGAGCAACGCGGTGTAGGAGGCGAGGTTCGTGTTGACGAGCGACGGCTTCTCCGAGCCCTGCAACGCCTTGACGAAGGTCTCCCCGCCGCTGGGGAACAGGTGGAAGGCGACCTTGCCGTCGACCCACGTCGGGTAGGAGAGCTTGATGTCGTCGCCGCGGAGCGCCGCGACCCGCATCAGCAGGATGCGCTTGCCGTTCAACCGGGGCGCCGGGCGGTTGCCCATCCCGCCGGCGATGTAGGCGCGGATCTTCTTCTGGTCCTCCTGGTTCACCTCGAGGCACGTCGTCAGCTGCAGCAGCCCGCCCTCCGTCTCGGCGGTCGGCAGGGCGCTGGCCTTGTCGGCGAGGAGCGTGAAGTCGCGGGCGAAGGAGATGAGCGAGAACGACGGGGTGCCGTCCTGGCGTTTCAGGAGCGACGGCAGCTCCGGCACCATGTAGAACATCTTCGGGTCTTGATCGTCGTGGAAGACGGTGACGTGTTCGACGCCCGGGACGGTGAAGTGGTTGAGGAAATTGAGCACGGCACGCTCCTTCGACGGGGGTGAGCGCGTGCAACCCGCCGCGGGGCCGCAAGCACATGACACCTCGAAGGAGCGCCGACCGCGCGTCCTGATACACCGGTTGGGAAGAAATTCTCAGCTCTCCGCTGAGGCACTCGAGGTGCCGGGTCGCGGACCCGGCAAAACGCTAGGTGGGAGGTTTGGTACCAAGCTTGGTACCGAACGTCCCACCTAGTGCCAGTTAACGAGAGACGGGCGTGCGGCCGTACTCGGCGAGCGGGAGGAGCCGGAGGCCGGCGGGGTCGTCGACGGCGGCGTAGACCCTGGCGGTCTCGTCGTCGCCGGGTTCGGCGCGGCCGATCGTCCCGAGGAGGACGTCGCGGACGCCCTTCGTCTCCGCCGGGGTGAGTACGCGTGGGGGCGGCGCCGTCTCGACGGCGGTGAGCATCACGAGCAGCAGCCCGCGGAGCCGCTCCGCGCCCTCGCGCAGCGGCGGCTCGTAGTACGGCATGTCGAGCACAGCGGCGCCACGCCGCTCGTAGAAGGCGAGGCGCCGCGCGGGGTCGCCGTACTGCGGGTGCGCGGGGAACAGGTCCGGGCGCTCCACCTCGCCGAGGACGACGGCGACGCCGTCCTGCCTGAGCCAGCGCTCGAGGCCGGCGTCGAAGAGAAGGCCGCCGACGCCGCCCCGGCGGGTCGTGCCGGAGACGGCGAGCCAGTTCACGAGGATCCCGGTGCCGTGGCGTTCGCCGACGATCACGCCCCGGATGCCGCCGTCGTCCGCGCGTGCCACGAGCACGTCCAGGTCCCCGGCGGCACCGGACGCGATGAACTCGTCGGCGGTTACCAGCTCGGTCTCGGGGAAGCTCGGCTCCAGCACCTCGTCGTACACGCGGGCCAACTCAGCGGCGTCGGTCACGGCCTCGATCATGGGGCTCACTGTAGTCGTCATCGCCCATCCCGATTCCGAGGCGGGCGCTCACGGTGCGCGCAGAGGGACTCGAACCCCCGACCCCTTCCTTGTAAGGGAAGTGCTCTAACCAACTGAGCTATGCGCGCGGGCGGACACAGGCTAGTTCATCGACGCCGTCGCGGGCCACTCGTCCGCGACCGGCTACTCCCCGAGCACGGCCATCGCGTAGGCGTCCTCGACGTCTGCGGCGCGGGTTCGACGATTTCCTTCGGCCGTGCGGTAGGTGACGACCCAGGTGTCGTCCTGCCGTTCGAGCGCGACGAAGCGCTCGCCCAGGAGGCCGCGCAGCTGGTCCTCGCGGGGGAGCCAGAGGACGTCGTCCTTGGGCAGCGAGTCGAGCGCCCACTCCGTCGTGCCGTTGAACTTGACCGTCTCGACGCCGTGGTGGGTGTGCACCTCGACCGTCATCTCCGCGATGTGGAAGACCTCGTCGTCCATCTCCTTGTTGGGGATGTAGAACCGGTCGCCGGGGGAGGGGCGCCACGCGACGGCGTCGCGCAGCCGCTCGGCCAGGGCGTGCGAGAGCATCAGCCCAGCCGGGAGCGGACGAGCGCGGCGATCTGCTTGCCCTCCGCGCGGCCCTCGGCCTTCGCGCCGACGGCTTTCACGACGGCGCCCATGTGCTTCATCGTCGGCGGCTCGCCCAGCGCGGCGATGGCCTCGTCGACGAGGCTCACCAACTCGTCCTCGGTGAGGGGAGTCGGCAGGTACTGGGAGATGAAGTCGGCCTCCGCGGACTCCTTCTCGGCGAGGTCCGCGCGGCCCGCCTCTGCATACACGGCGGCGGCGTCGCGGCGCTGGCGCATCTCCTTGGTGACGACGGCGAGCTCCTCCGCGTCGCTCAACTCGCGCGCGGTGTTGCCGGCGACCTCGGCGACGGTGATGGCGCCCATCATCATCCGGATGTTCGTCTTGGCGGACTCGTCCTTGGCGCGCAGCGCAGCCGCCAAGTCTCGCTTCAGCCGATCCTTCGTCGCAGCCATCTCAGGTCCTCTCGCTCGTCACGCCGGTCGCGCGTGAACTCACACAGGGTACCGCCCGAGGTAGACTGCCCGACTGTGGCTAACGAAGACCTGACCGCTCGTATCTCGGACCTCGGCCGATCGCTCGACTCGATCGAGGCCGTCGCCGACCTCGAAAGGCTTCGCGCGGAGATCGCCGTGCTGGAGGAGCAGGTCGCGGCGCCGAACCTGTGGGACGACCAGGAGAACGCCCAGCGGGTCACCTCCCAGCTGTCGTTCAAGCAGGGCGAGGTCGACCGCCTCGTCGGCCTTCGTTCGCGTCTCGAGGACGCCGAGGTCATGCTCGAGCTCGCCGAGGAGGAGGGCGACGCGGACGCTCGCGCCGAGGTCAGCCGCGAGCTGGCGAAGCTCGGAGCCGACGTCTCGGCGCTCGAGGTGCGCACGCTGCTGTCGGGCGAGTACGACCCGCGCGACGCGCTGATGACCATCCGCGCGGAGGCGGGTGGCGTCGACGCCGCGGACTTCGCCGAGATGCTGATGCGCATGTACCTGCGGTGGGCGGACCGCCACGGCTACCCGGTCGAGGTCTACGACACCTCCTACGCGGAGGAGGCGGGCCTCAAGTCCGCCACGTTCGCCATCAAGGCGCCGTTCGCGTACGGCACGCTCTCGGTCGAGCAGGGCACGCACCGCTTGGTGCGGATCTCGCCGTTCGACAACCAGGGCCGCCGCCAGACGTCGTTCGCCGGCGTCGAGGTCCTTCCCGTCACGGAGGAGACCGACCACATCGACATCCCCGAGGGCGAGCTGCGGATCGACGTCTTCCGGTCCTCCGGCCCCGGCGGCCAGTCGGTCAACACCACCGACTCCGCCGTCCGCATCACGCACCTGCCGACGGGCATCGTCGTCAGCTGCCAGAACGAGAAGTCGCAGCTCCAGAACAAGGCCGCGGCGCTGCGCGTGCTTCAGGCCCGCCTCCTCGAGAAGGCGCGCCAGGACCGCGAGAAGGAGATGAACGCGCTCAAGGGCGACGGTGGGAACTCGTGGGGCGCGCAGATGCGCTCCTACGTGATGAACCCGTACCAGATGGTCAAGGATCTGCGCACGGAGCACGAGGTCGGCAACCCCGAGGCGGTCTTCCAGGGCGACATCGACGGCTTCATCGACGCCGGCATCCGCTGGCGCAAGAAGAGCGAGACATCCGTCTGATCGTCGCTCGGTGACGATCGGCTCTCCGGCAGCCGCCAGGCGTGTCGGGTTGGGGGTCGTCGGGTCGTCGCATAGACTCGTCCGGTCTGAGAGTTTCTCAGATTCTTCCCCCCCCCACCCGTCGGAGCATCAGTGATCACGTTCGAGGACGTCACAAAGTTCTATCCAGGACAGGAACGCGCCGCGCTGCGCAACATCAACCTGGAGATCGAGAAGGGCGAGTTCGTCTTCCTCGTCGGCCAGTCCGGCTCAGGTAAGTCGACCTTCCTTCGCCTGATCCTGCGCGAATACCGTCCCACCAAGGGGACGCTCTACGTGGCGGGAAAGAATCTGACGACCTTGAACCAGTGGAAGGTGCCGCAGCTGCGGCGCCAGATCGGCACCGTGTTCCAGGACTTCCGCCTGCTGCCGGGAAAGACGGTCTACGAGAATGTCGCGTTCGCGCTGCAGGTGATCGGGACGCCCGCCAAACAGATCAAGCGCATCGTGCCGGACACGCTGGAGCTCGTCGGGCTCGCAGGCAAGGAGGCGCGCCCCTGCGATGAGCTCTCCGGCGGCGAGCAGCAGCGCGTGGCCATCGCGCGCGCGTTCGTCAACCGCCCGAAGATCCTCATCGCGGACGAGCCCACCGGAAACCTCGATCCGGAGACGTCCGTCGGCATCATGAAGCTCCTCGACCGGATCAATAGGGCCGACACCACGGTCATCATCGCCACCCACGACTCGTCCATCGTCGATCAGATGCGCCGCCGGGTGCTCGAGCTGC
Source organism: uncultured Arachnia sp. (assembly GCA_934636715.1). Next base: position 21,289 of record CAKUBE010000009.1, on the reverse strand, counting down.
GCTCCGGCGAGCTCGTGCGCGACCAGGCCAAGGGCGTCTACGGCACGGCGTAGGACAGGAGAACTCACCGACATGCGGCATTCACTGCGCGAAACCTGGTCCGGGCTCCGCCGGAACCTGGCCATGACCATCGCGGTCGTCGTCACCATGGGCGTCTCGCTCACCCTGCTCGGCGCCGGCTTCCTGACCGCGATGGAGGTCCGTCTCGCGAAGCGCGACCTGTACAGCAAGATCCAGATCTCGGTCTACCTCTGCACCGCCAACACCACCGGTGGCCTGTGCGAGGAGGGCAAGGACGCCACCGACGCCCAGCGCGACACCATCCGCACCACCTTGGAGAACAATCCCGAGGTGAGCGAGGTCATCTATGTCTCGAAGCAGGAGCAGTTCGAGGAGTTCCAGCGGGTGTTTGCGGATTCGCCGGCCCTCTCGTCCCGGACCGCCGACGACATGCAGGACTCCTTCAGCGTGAAGCTGGTGAATCCGGAGAACTTCGCGGGCGTCGTCAGCGAGGCCAAGGGGCTCCAGGGCGTCCAGAAGGTGCAGGATCTGCACACCATCCTCGAGCCGATGTTCAAGTGGCTGGGTGCCCTGCAGTGGGCAACGCTCACGATGAGCGCGCTGCTCCTTCTGGCCGGCGCGCTCCAGATCGCGAACACCATCCGGATGGCCGCTTTCGCCCGCCGCCGCGAGATCGGCATCATGCGGCTCGTCGGCGCGTCGAACATCTACATCCTTCTGCCGTTCCTGCTCGAATCGCTCGTCGCGGGCCTGATCGGCATAGGAATCGCGGCAATAGCCTTGACAGCGGGCTACTGGTTCGTCATTGTGGAGAACGCCAAACCCTCGATCTCATCTTTACCCTGGATTGGGTGGCGAGACCTGGCAACTGCCATTCTGGCCGTCACGGCGGTCGGAATTGCCCTTGCGGTGATCCCCACGCTGCTGGCCACACGGAAGTACTTGAAGATCTAGGCGTCCAGGAGGACTCGAGAGTGAATCGGGAACCATCGCGCACGTCCCAGCGTCGGGGCGTGGCCTTGAAGTACGCGCGGGGCATCGTCGCCGCTGCGGTCACCGTCGGACTTCTGGGAACCTGGCAACCGGCTCACGCCGACAAGCTGGACGACAAGAAGGATCAGCTCCAGCAGCAGATCGAGAAGCAGGAGTCCGTCGTCGACGAGGCTGTGGCCAAACACGACGACGCGGTGGCCGCCGCTGAACGCGCGCAGGCCGATCTCAACGCCGCCGAGCAGCGCCTGGCCGCGGCCGAGCGCGAGCGCGAGGCGGCTGAGAAGCGCGACGAGAAGGCCGCAGCCGAGTTGGAGGTCGCGGAGGCCAAGCTGGTGCAGGCCCAGGCCGACGTCGCAGCCGCGAAAGCGGCCCTCGATTCGACGAACCGCAGGCTCAACGAAGAGATCCTGGTCACGACGCAGAACACCGACGGCCTGATGAACCTGGCGCTGCTGTTCCACGACGTCGACACCAGCAACCTCAACGCCCGCGCCCAGCTCGCGGACACGCTCTTCACGTCGTCGGCCAAGCAGCTGGACGAGTTGGAGGAGCGCAGGCTGACGCTGGAGGCCGCGGAGGCCGTCGCGGACGAGGCCGAGAAGGAGGCCGCCAGGCTCCGCGAAGCCGCCGCGAAGCAGCTCAAGGAACGCGAAGCCGCCGAGCGCTGGGCCGACGAGGCGCGTGAAGACGTCGCCGACCTCCTCGCCGAGCGGCAGGAGATGGAGCGGCAGGCAGCCAGCGTCGTGTCGGAGGCCGAGAAGGTTCAGGCGGACCTCGAGGCCGACGCCGCGGACGTCGAGCGGCGCATCAAGGAACGCATCGCCAAGGAGGACGCCCGCCAGGCGAAGCTGGAGGCCGATCGCAAGGCCGCCAAGGAGAAGGCCGCTCGCACCGACCGGTCCACGAACAAGAAGCCGAGTAAGAGCCCGTCGAAGAGTTCCAGCGGTTCATCCTCCAAGAGCTCCTCGTCGAGCAACTCGTCCGGCCGTTTCATCTACCCCGCGGGCGGCAGGATCACGTCGCAGTACGGCATGCGCCTGCACCCGGTCCTCGGATACTGGAAGCTCCACGACGGAACCGACTTCGGCGCCGCGTGCGGCACCCCGATCAAGGCGGCGGCGTCTGGCGTCGTGAGCGACCGCTACTACAACGCGGGCTACGGCAACCGGCTCATGATCGACCACGGCAAGGTCAACGGGCACTACGTCACCACCGGCTACAACCACGCGTCGAAGTACATCGTCAGCGTCGGCCAGCGGGTCTCCCAGGGCCAGACGATCGGCTATGTCGGCAGCACCGGCTACTCGACGGGGTGCCACCTGCACCTCATGGTGTGGGACAACGGCAGCCTCGTGAACCCGATGGCCAAGTGGTTCCGCTGACCGTCGGCTGACATACTGGACAGATGCCCAGGGAACAAGGACGAAAGCTCGTCGCGCAGAACAGGCGCGCGCGGCATGACTATGCCATCGAGGACGTCTACGAGGCCGGGCTGGTCTTGACGGGCACCGAGGTCAAGACCCTCCGCAACGGCCGGGCGACCCTCGGCGACGCCTACGCATCGATCGACGACAGCGGCGAGGCCTGGCTAATCAACGCCCACATCCCCGAGTACGAGTTCGGCACGTGGCGCAACCACTCGGCTCGGCGCTCGCGCAAGCTCCTCCTGAATCGCCGGGAGATCGCGAAGATCTCCCGAGCGCTGGAGGGCGCGGGCCGCACGTTGATCCCGCTGTCGCTGTACTTCAAGGACGGGTACGCGAAGGTGGAGATCGCCGTCGCCACCGGCAAGAAGGACTGGGACAAGCGCCGCGACATCGCCGACCGCGACGCCAAGCGCGAGGCCGAGCGGGCGCTCGCCACCCGGAACCGGTACAACCGCCGCTGACCGGATCCACCCATCGCGAGCCGCTGGGCTCAGAGCTATTCAGGGGTCTGATCAGGGGCCTTCCCGGTTGGCGCGCCGTCGGCGTGCGGACAGAATTGTGGGCATGAGCCAGCCGTACCAGCCGCACAACACCCCGTATCTGATCTCCGACGACCAGCGCGAGCGCGCCATCGGTCACCTCCAGGCGCAGTACGCCAGCGGGACGATCGGGGAGTCCGAGCTGGATCGTCGCCTCGACCTCGCCCTCAACGCTCACGACCGGGTGCAGCTCAACCGCTCCCTGCAGGGCCTTGCGCGCATCGCGCCGGTGATGTTGCGGCCGACGGCGCCCGGTCAGCCCAGCCCGGCCGAGAACGTCGGCGGGGGACTTGTCCAGTTGAGCGGCCTGTTCACATCGTTTGTGGGCCCGGTGATCGTGAAGGCGTCGACGCGTCCCGGCTCCGCGCTGTGGTGGGAGGCGTCCCGGGCGCTCAGCCTGCAGCTGACCGCACTCGTGGCAGGGGTAGCCGCGCTGATCCTGTCGGAGATCCTCGGGCTCGGCGGCATCATGTTCATCGGCTGGCTGGCGTGGCTCACCGCGACCATCTGGGCGGGCGTACGCGCCTTCAACGGCCAGCCGGGCACGAAGCCGTTCGAGGGCCTGCTGCTGTTCCGCCCGAAGAGCGCCGATGTTCGGCAGCTCGCGCGGACGCGCTAGACTGGGCCACTGACAACTCAACAGGGGGTGACTGGTTTCGACTTGGGGCGGTAGTCCCAGGGGAAGCGGGTCGAGGATCCACGTTTATCTCGTTAACGCCGCGTGGAAACCAATAAGTGCCAACAACAACCGCACTGACTTCGCTCTGGCTGCCTGATCAGCTAACGAAGGGTCAACTCGGGACTGCCTTCGGTCCGAGATCTGGCCTCATCTAGAGGGCTTGCTGAGTAGCTCGCGTTTCAGGGGCTGCTCGGGACTTTACTGGGACTGGGTCCGTTTGCGACATGCCGACGTGAGTGCAAGGACCGAGTAAGACGCCTAGTCGGCTGCACCCGGAGAAGCCCTGGTTCATCCTTCAAGGACGCGGGTTCAATTCCCGCCACCTCCACCCCTGTGAGGGAGGCCCTTCAGCATATGCCGAAGGGCCTCTCGTCTTTCTGCCGTTAGCGTGGCGGTTTCCGTTCGATCCGTGTCTCGTCGTGGATTACCGTGGCGCCTAACGTCACGTGGGGCTGTGCGAGGTGTGCGCCCCTTGCGGGCTACTTCTCTGGCCGCGCGGGCACGGGCCGGACTGGCGGCGACACCCGGGTGTCGAAGTGCGTGCTGGCGAGCGCGCGTTCCGACAGGGTGACTAGGTCGAGCACTTCACGAGCGAGGTAGGCCTTTGCGCCGCGCGCCATTGACTTGGTGCTGAGGATGCCTGCCAGCTGAAGTTCGTCCAGTGCCGCGCCGGCTGCTGGGAGCGAGACGTCGAGGATGCGTGCGAGCGTTGACGTCGTCACCACCGGGGCTTCCGGCAGCTGATACAGCAGGCGGGCCACGGCCGAGTCCGCCCTCGGCACGGGCCGGAGTCCGGCCGCTGTTCGATGTGCGGTCAGGCGGTCGGTCCAGCTGGTCCGGAGCGTCTCGATTGCGAAGACAAGTCGCTCGGACTCTTCGACCGCAATGGCAGCGGACTCGAGGAAGGTCCGCAGCCAGGAGTTGATCGCGGCGCTCGCCTCCGCGCTGCCTGTTGGGGAGGAGTGCCGGAACGCGGTGAGGCCAGCGATGTATTGGTCTCGAAGTGTGGCGAGCACCAGGCTGATGGGAAGAACTGCCCGATCGGTGAGTCCCCGGCGAGAGAGGACAGTGTGGATGAGAGCACGCCCGACCCGGCCGTTGCCGTCGGTGAACGGATGGATCGTCTCGAACTGCGCATGAATGACCGCTGCCTGCACCAGAGGCGCGTGGGCGGCCCCGTTGATGTAGTCGACGAGATCGGCCATGAGCTCCGGAACCTGCTCCGGTGCGGGCGGAACGTACGCGGCGCCGATGGGACTCCAGCTGGATGTGCCGATCCAGTTCTGCACGGTGCGAAGGACGTGGTGCCGTGGTTCTTCCGGCAGCAGTGATCGATGAAGCTCGATGACGTGATCGACGGTGAGTGTCTCTGCCTGCGCCAACGCGCTGGTGGCGTGCCGTACGACCGTCATATTGTTGGCCACGAGCTTCGCCTGCTCCGAGATACCTTGGACCGTTTCGGTCTGGGCGAGTTCCGCGAGAGCCACCTGCTGTGCCGATGGCGCGATACCCTCGATGCGAGAGCTCGCGATGGCCTCGGAGCGCAACAGGAACCGCGCGATCCCGGCCAGCCCCTCGGCTCCAGAACCGTTGAGGGCGCGGATGCCTCGCTCGATGGCTCCGACGTCTCGGGAGAGCGGTCCGTCGACGGCGAGGCTGGCGCCGTCAAGCCGATCGGGCACGTACCGGGTGTACGTCCCGGAACGCTGTTCGGCGCGAGGGATACCCGAGGAGATGTCAGACTGCCAGTGTGCCTCGTCCCAGCCGGCCATCGGTGGTTTCCTTTCGTTAACGACGAGTTTAGTTAAGGATAATAGTCTATCCTTAACTAGATGGTCAGCCGGTGAAAGGATAGCCAGGACGCACACGGCGCCCCAGCTCGATGTGGGACTGTGCAAACGCCACGGGGTGGAGCTGGTCGATGTTCGACCCGGTCGTTCGGGCCGGGCGGTGAGGGCGGCCGTTAGCATGGCGGTTTCCGTTCGATCCGCGCTGTGTTGCGGATTACCGTGGCACCCAACGTCAGCATGCTGACGGAAGCCGCCGAGATGTTCATGCCGAGGAGAACAGAAGTGACCCGCACCGCCATCGCCATCCGTCACGTCGGATTCGAGGACCTCGGGCTGCTCGGTCCGCTGCTTGATGAGCGCGGCTACCGCATCGAGTACCTCGACGCAGGCATTGACGACCTCGTCGACGGCCGTGCGGCAGATGCCGACCTCCTCGTCGTGCTGGGCGGACCCATCGGCGTCGGTGACCTGGCCGCCTACCCGTTCCTGCGTCAGGAGATCGACCTGCTCGCGCGTCGCATCGAGCACAGGCGCCCGACGCTCGGCATCTGCCTGGGCGCGCAGCTGATCGCCACCGCCCTCGGGGCTCCGGTGCGCCCCAGCGGCAGCGTCGAGATCGGCTACGCGCCCCTCGCGCTCACCGACGACGGCCGGCGCTCCCCGCTGGCCGCGATCGCGCACACCCCTGTGCTGCACTGGCATGGCGACCGGTTCGAAACGCCCGACGGCGCCGTCATCCTCGCGGCCACCGAGCACACGCCGAACCAGGGATTCAGCCTCGACGACCACGTCCTCGCGCTGCAGTTCCATCTCGAGGTCGATCACACGCAGCTCGAGCGCTGGCTCATCGGGCACGCCCACGAGCTGTCCAGCAACGGCATCGACCCGCGGATGATCCGCCACGACGCCGACGTGTACGGTCCCGTCCTCGCCGACCGCGCCCGCATCGCGTTCTCCACCTGGCTCGACAGGGTCCGCGAGGCTGATCGTCGCGTCTGACGGTCGGCTCCATGCCGAGGCTGTCGAGGACCGCTAGATGAGGAACGAGAACACCAGCGTCGCCAGCGACAGCCCGAGCATTCCGAGGCAGTTCACCCAGAACGACTGGCCGACGAATCGGGCTCTGACGTGGGCCGTGGCTGCGCAGACGAAGTAGGCGACCACGCCGGCGCTCGCCGCGAGGGCAACGCCGGGAATCCAGAGTCCGGCGACGAGGCCGACGACGGCGAGAGTCTTAATGACGATGAGGGTCCACCACCAGTCGCGGGGGAAACCCACGCCGTCGAGGCAGTCGCTGATGAAAGCTGGCGGGCGCACCGAGGCAACGGCGTCGAACAGCAGCGCGGCGGCCAGGATCGCAGGCAGCCACCACGGATCCGGGAGGAGGCTCATGTCGAGGGCTCCTCGCTCGGACAGATGGCCGTGACGATCCGGCGGAGGCTCTGCGTGAGTTCGGCCACGTCGCCATCGTCGGCCGATGACCAGGTGAAGAGCCGCCCGATGTAGGCGAAGTAGAGGCTCTCGGCCGTCGAGGAGATCCGACGGTGATCGGAGGACTCCACGTCTCGTAGCGTCGCCTCGATCTCGCCGATGAGCGTGCGCGACAGTTCGGTGAAGACGACGGAGTCATGTGTGCCCGCGACGAGCACCGAGGCGTAAGCGCGGGCGAGAGCGGCGTCGCTGGTGAAGAGTTCGATGAACGGGTCGAAGAGCGCCGCGACCCGGTCCACACGGCTGCCGACAGAAACGGCGATGCGGCCCCGACGTTCGTCGTGAATGCCCGCGATGAGCCGGTCGAAGCTCGCGAGCAGGAGGGCGTTCTTGTCCCCGACGGAGATGACGGTGCCGATGCTCACGCCACACGCCGCCGCGATGTCGCGGATCGTCGTTTCCGCGAAACCCTTCGTCCGGAACAACCCGCCGGCGCTGTCCAGCACCCTCGCGACGGTCTCCTCCCGCTGTCGATCTCTCGTCGTTGCCACAACCAGGCCTCCTGAACAAGTTCGGTGAACATGTTCAGGATATCGGTTTTTCGTTGACCCTAGACGCTGTATCGGATCTCGAAGCGGCCGTTGCTCCCGGTCACCGGGACCGGGGTGACGTCCCGGTGGTCGACCCGGGCCATGGGCGGCCCGCTACGCATCCAGTCGAGGACCTCGTCGACGACCTCCGGTGCGCCCTCGAGCTCGGCCTCCACGGCGTCGTAGCCGCGATTGCGCACCCAGCCCGTCAAGCCCGCGTTCTCGGCGACGCTCCAGAGGGAGTAGCGGTATCCGACGCCCTGCACGCGACCCGTGACGACGACGTGTACTCGCTTCATGCGGTGGTGGGGGTCAGCCGATGATCGGGAGCGTGGCGTCCAGGTTGTCGCCGACGAGGACGAGCTGCTGGTCGTCGCCGTCGCCGGAGACGCCGAGCACGGTCAGGCGCGGGCCCATGTCCATAGTGCAGGCGCCCTCGTTGGCCTTGAAAGTGACGGTGATCGCGTCGGCGGTCTCCTCGAGGCCCTCGACGATCGGCACGCAGGTGGACGAGCCCCAGGTCAGCAGGACGATGCCCTTGTCGTCGTCGAACCAGCCTGCGCTCGGGGCGTAGTCGGTGGCCTCGCCGGGGACGCCCTTCAGGTCGTCCTCGCCGTCGACCTCGAAGCGCACCGTCTGGTCCAGATAGGTGAGTGCGACCGTGACGTCCTCCTGCGGGTTCACGCCCTCGGGCACCCCGACGACGCTCGCACGAGGCGACATGTCGGCGGTGCAGGGCTGGGTCCCGTCGCCGGGATCGGTCAGGGTGACCGTGATCTCCTGGCCCGACGCCGTCGCGGTGTCGGCCACGGGCACGCACGACGACGAACCCCAGGTCACGACGCCCAGGAGGCGACCCCCGTCGAGCCAGGCGGCGTCGGCCTGCATACCTGGCTCGGTGGGTTCGGTGGGCGGCAGGGTGGCCGGCGAGCTAGGGGACTGCGCCGGGCTGGACGGCCCGGCGGGCGTGGTGGTGTTGGCGCAGCCGGCCAACGCGAGGGCGGACACGAGGAGGGAGGCGAAGGCGGCGCGACGGGGGCTCATCTGGCCATCGTAGTCGCGTGATGCGCGACAATGGCTCGATGCTGTTGACAATCACCATGACCGGGCCCGAGGCGTCCGGGCTCGGGTTCCTGCTGCACAAGCATCCGGACCGCGTCCAGACCTTCAGCCTGCCCGTCGGCGAGGCGACGGTGTTCTACCCGGAGTCGTCCGCGGAGCGCGTGACCGCGGCGCTGCTGCTGGAGATCGACCCCATCTCGATGGTGCGGCGACGGCTGAAGACCCGCGAGGGCCTCTCCCTGACCGACTACGTCACGGACCGCCCGTACGCCGCGTCGTCGATGCTCGCCGTCGCGCTCGGGCGCGTGTTCACCACGGCCCTCAACGGCAGGTGCGACTCCCATCCCGAGCTGGCCGCCGCCTCGGTTCCGCTCGAGCTGCGGGTTCCCGCCGTTCCCGCTCGCGGTGGCGAGTCGCTGGTGCGAGCGCTCTTCGAGCCCCTCGGATGGAACGTGCGGACCGCGACGGCGCCGTTCGGTCCCGACGGTGCCTGGGGCGACGCGCCCTACGTCGACCTCGCCCTCACCGGAACGGTGCGCCTCGCAGACGCCCTGTCCCAGCTCTACGTCCTGCTTCCCGTGCTCGACAACGCCAAGCACTACTGGGTGAGCTCCGAGGAGGTCGACAAGCTGGTGCGCCGCGGCGAGGGCTGGCTCGCGGAGCATCCGGAGCAGGAGCTGATTGTGCGCCGCTACCTCCGGGCGCGACGTTCCTTCATCGAAGACGCGACGGCGCGGCTGAACGCCCTCGACGACGTCGTCGACCCCGAGCCGGACGATGAGGAAGGGGCCATTGGTCTCGACATAGGCGCTCGTTCCTCGCCGCCCGGCTCAACCAGCGGTCAAGTTGCGCCCGGGTCAACCAGTGGTCATAGCGCCGACGACGGGGGCTTCGTCCCGCTGCGCGTGCATCGGCTGGAGGCCGTGATGGCGGCGGTGCGCGAGGCGGGGGCGCGTCGCGTCGTCGACCTCGGGTGCGGCGAGGGGTACTACCTGCGCGCGCTGATCGAGGAACCGTCGGTCACCGAGGTCGTCGGCGTCGACGTCTCGCCGCGCGTCCTCGAGTATGCCGAACGAAAGCTGAACCTCGACCGGCGCCCGGACCGGCAGCGGGAGAAGCTCACGCTGCGGCAGTCGTCGGTGACCTATCGCGACGACGCGATCGCGGGCTTCGACGCCGTCCTGCTGATCGAGGTGATCGAGCACCTGGAGCCGGACCGCATCGCCTCGCTCGAGACCAGCGTCTTCGGCGCCGCCCGGCCGAAGCACGTGATCCTCACCACGCCCAACCGCGAGTACAACGGCGTCTACGAGCTCGCCGACGGGCAGTGGCGGCACCCCGATCACCGGTTCGAGTGGACGAGGTCAGAGCTGGAGGCCTGGGCGACCCGGGTGGCCGACGCGCACGGCTATCGCGTGGCGTTCCGGAGCGTCGGCGAGGTCGACCCGGCGCTGGGCGCGCCCACGCAACTCGCCCTCTTCACCGACGCGCGCACCCAGGAGGCCGACCATGGCTGAGCTGCACATCCCCGGACTCACCCTCGTCGTGCTCGTCGGGGCGTCGGGCTCCGGCAAGACGACCTTTGCGCGCCGCGCCTTCGCCGCCTTCGAGGTGATCAGCTCCGACTACTGCCGCGCGCTGGTCAGCGGCGACGAGAACGACCAGTCTGCCAGCGGCGACGCCTTCGACGTGCTGCACTACATCGCGGGCAAGCGTCTCGATCGCGGGCTGCTCACCGTCGTCGATGCCACGAACGTGTCGCGGGAGTCGCGCGTGCAGCTGGTTCAGCTGGCTCGCGACCACGACGTGCTGCCGGTGGCCATCGTGCTCGACGTGCCGTTGGAGGTCGCCCTGGAGCGCAACACCACGCGCCCCGACCGCGACTTCGGCCCCGGTCCCGTCAAGCGCCAGGCAGTCATGCTGCGCAAGTCCCTCCGCGGGCTCGGCCGTGAGGGCTTCCGTGTCGTGCATGTCCTGAAGTCGCCGGAGGAGGTCGACCAGGCGACTATCGTGCGCGACCGGCTGCTGAACGACTACTCGGATCAGCACGGCCCCTTCGACATCGTCGGGGACATCCACGGCTGCCTCGACGAGCTGCTCACCCTGCTCGGCGTCCTGGGCTACGAGATCCACCGCGACGACCAGGGCCGCGCGGTCGACGCCGCGCATCCTTGGGGCCGCCGCGTCGTGTTCGTCGGCGACCTCGTCGACCGCGGGCCCTCCTCGGTGGGCGTGCTGCGCCTCGCGATGGGCATGACGGCCGCCGGGCACGCGCTCGCCGTGCCCGGCAACCATGAGGCGAAGCTGGTCCGGGCGCTCGACGGCCGCAAGGTCCAGGCCACCCACGGGCTCGAGACGACGCTCGCAGAGCTCGCGGAGGAGACGTCCGAGTTCCGCGAAGAGGTGCGCGAGTGGTGCCGCGCGCTCGTCTCGCACCTCGTCCTCGACGACCGCCGCCTCGTCGTCGCGCATGCCGGCCTGAAGGAGGCCTACCACGGACGTGCGTCGGGCCGCGTGCGCTCGTTCGCGCTGTACGGCGACACGACGGGCGAGACCGACGAGTACGGCCTCCCGGTGCGCTACCCGTGGGCCGAGGAGTACCGCGGCCGCGCGATGGTCGTCTACGGCCACACCCCGACGCCGGTCCTGGAATGGGTGAACAACACGCTGTGCCTCGACACCGGCTGCGTGTTCGGCGGGAGCCTTTCCGCGCTGCGGTACCCCGAGCGCGAGACGGTCCAGGTGCCTGCGGAGGCGGTCCACTACGAGCCGGCCAGGCCGTTCCTGGCGACGACCCCGCAACGCGGCGAAGACGAGCTGCGGCTCGACGACGTCGTCGGGCGGCGTTTCGTCGAGACGGCGACGATGGGCCGCGTGACCATCACCGCCGAGAACGCGGCGGGCGCGCTCGAGGTGATGAGCCGGTTCGCCCTGCATCCGCGCCTCGTGCCGTACCTGCCGCCGACGATGTCGCCGGTCGCCACCTCGACCCGCGATGGCTACCTCGAACACCCGGACGAGGCCTTCGCGCAGTACGCGGAGTGGGGCATCGGGCAGGTGGTGTGCGAGGAGAAGCACATGGGCTCGCGGGCTGCGGTGTACCTCACACCCGACGGTGGCTCCGTCTACACGCGCACCGGGCGCGCCTTCTTCGACGCCGATCTCACGACGCAACTGCTGGACCGCGTCCGCTCCGCCGTGCAGGCGGCAGGCATCGACAAGGAACTGAGCACGGACTGGCTCCTGCTCGACGCCGAACTGCTGCCCTGGTCGGTGAAGGCTCAAGGACTGCTGCGCGAGCAGTACGCGCCCGTCGGCGCCTCTGCCCTGATGGCGCTCCCGCCCGCGGTGGACGCCCTAGCCGCCGCCCAGGCGCGCGGCCTCGACGCCGGGGCCCTCCTCGACAGGACCTCGTCGCGGCTGGCCAACGCCCAGGCCTACGACGCCGCGTGGCAGCGCTACGTGTGGCCGACAGCCGGGATCGACGGCGTGCAGCTCGCCGTGTTCCAGGTCCTGGCCGGGGCAGGCGCCGCCTACGAGGACCGCGACCACCTCTGGCACCTCGACGTCGCCGACCGGCTCGTCGCCGCCGATCCGAGCCTCTTCCGCCCCACGCGGCGCCGGGTGGTCGACGTCCATGACGCGGCGAGCCGCGCCGACGGCGTCGCCTGGTGGGACGGACTCACCGCCGACGGGGGAGAGGGCATGGTGGTCAAGCCCCTGGCGAACCTCGTGCGGACATCGAAGGGCAAGGCCCCGCAGCCGGGACTGAAGGTCCGCGGCCGCGAGTACCTGCGGATCATCTACGGCCCCGACTACACCGAGCCCCACAACCTGGAGCGGCTGCGGCAGCGGAACCTCGGACGCAAGAGGTCGCTCGCGCTGCGCGAGTACGCGCTGGGGGTCGAGGCCGTACAGCGTCTCGTCGCCGGCGAGCCGCTGTGGCGCGTCCACGAGGCGGTGTTCGGGGTGCTCGCGCTCGAGTCCGAGCCCGTCGATCCCCGCTTGTAAGACGTTCCGCCCCAATACCCGCGTTTCGGGGCCTCCGCGGTCGCGGCCGCACTAGGCTCGTTCGGGTGGAGTACGCAGGGGCCATCGCCGTCGGGCAGTTGCTCGTCGCGACCGAGCCTGGGCGGGGCGGCTTCTTCGACCGCTCCGTCGTGCTCCTCATCTCCCACAACGAGAGCGGCACCATCGGGCTGTGCCTGAACCTGCCGCCCGACGAGGAGGCCGCGCCCGGATCGCCGCTGGCGCAGGTCCGGGAGCACTTCGGGGACCTGCTCAGTCCGCCGGGCGAGGTGATGACCGGCGGCCCGGTGAATCCCGAGGTGGTCGTGCTCTTGGGAGAGCCCGTCTCCGCGGAGCAGCCGCCGCCGGGATGGGAGCGGGTGCTCGGCGACGTCGGCGTCGTCGACGTCAACTTTCCGCGCGAGCTGCTGGCCACGTCGTTCGCGCAGCTGCGCGTGTTCTCGGGGCTCTCGGGATGGGCGCCGGGCCAGCTCGAGGGCGAACTCCTGCGCGGGTCCTGGTTCCGGACGAAGGCGACGGCGACCGACGTGTTCGGGGACCCCGAAAGGCTGTGGCGGCGCGTCCTCCGCAGGATGGGCGGCGCCACCGGAAGGTGGTCGACCTGGACCGACGAGCCGAGGCTCAATTGAGCGCGGCCGGCAACCCCACGCGGTCGCGTGGCCGCCTCGGTACCATGGCAGGCAACACCGGGGGAGTCCGCGGGGGTTACCGAGGTAGGGGATTCAAGTGAACGAGGCGAAAGGCAGGGCGCGCATCCTCGTCGTCGACGACGACGCCGCATTGGCCGAGATGCTCCAGATCGTGTTGCGGCAGGAGGGCTTCGACACGGCGCACTGCGCCACGGGCGACGCCGCGCTGCAAGAGTTCCGCGCATCGCGCCCAGACCTCGTCCTCCTCGACCTGATGCTGCCCGGGCGCGACGGCGTCCAGGTCTGCCGCGACATCCGCACCGAGTCGGGCGTCCCCATCATCATGCTCACGGCGCGCTCGGACACGTCCGACGTCGTCGCCGGCCTCGAGGCGGGTGCGGACGACTACGTGCCGAAGCCCTTCAAGGCCAAGGAGTTGATCGCCCGGATCCGCACCAGGCTGCGCCGCAACTCCGGCGACGGCGGCGCCGATGTCCTGCCCATCGGCGACCTGTCGATCTCGGTCTCGTCGCATCAGGTCAAGCGCGGCGACCACCTCCTGAGCCTCACCCCGCTCGAGTTCGACCTCCTTCTCGCGCTGGCAAAACGGCCCACCCACGTGTTCACCCGCGAGGCCCTCCTCGACGAGGTCTGGGGATACCGCAACGCGGCGGACACGAGGCTCGTCAACGTGCACGTGCAGCGGCTGAGGGCGAAGGTCGAGCGCGACCCCGAGAAGCCGGAGATCGTGATCACGGTGCGGGGGATCGGGTACCGGGCCGGTGAAAGGGCCGCGTAGGGATCACGCCGGCGCGTGGCGCCGCCGCCACGGGCTCCGCCGACTGTGGTGGAGTTCGCTGCCGCTGCGAGTCCTCATCTCGATGCTGACGCTCTCGGTCGTGCTGCTGTTCCTCGCGGGCGTCGTGCTCCTGCAGCAGGCGACGGCGGGTGTCGTCGAGGCCAAGCGCGAGTCGTCCCTGAACGAGGCCACGGGCGTGTACTCCTTCATGCAGGAACAGCTGCGCACGCCGGACGCACGGGGCACCTCCACGGACGAGTCGCTGAACCGTCTCGCCGAGTTGGCCGACGCGCCGGCCGCGCAGTACCGCGTCGTCATCCAGGGGCCTGTTTCCAGCATCAAGTCGGCGGGCATCCAGGCGGAGTCCGTCCCCGAGGCGCTCCGGCAGCAGGTCGAGGCGAGCGGCAGCATGTACGTGACGCCCACCGAGGTGCTGTTCACCGATCCCGCGGCCGATCCGGAGCCGGGATGGGCGATCGGCGCGTCGCTGATCGGGCCGACCGGCGAGCGCTTCCCCGTCTATTACATCTTCCCGATGACCACCGAGCTGCGGACGCTGCAGTCGCTGCGCGACGCCATCCTCGGCACCGGCGGCGTGCTGGTGCTCGCGCTGACCCTCGTCGCCTACCTCGTCACCGCGCAGGTGGTGCGGCCCGTGCGCAGGGCGAGCATGACGGCGCTGAAGCTGGCTTCGGGGCAGCTCGACGAGCGGATGCAGGTGCGCGGCACCGACGACCTGGCCTCCCTCGCGCGCTCGATGAACAGGATGGCGGCTCAGCTCCAGCAGCGCATCCGCGAGCTGGAGACCCTCTCCACGCTCCAGCAGCGTTTCGTGAGCGACGTCTCGCACGAGCTGCGCACTCCGATGACGACCATCAAGATGGCGGCCGACGTGCTCTACGAGTCCCGCGACGAGATGGGCCCGACGGAGAGCCGCTCGGCGGAGCTGATGAGCACGGAGATCGACCGGTTCAACACCATGCTCGCGGACCTGCTCGAGATCTCGCGCTTCGACGCCGGCGCGGCGGTGCTCGCGCTCGACGAGAGCGATGTCGCGGCGCTGGTCGAAGCCGAGGTGGCGGCCAACGCGGGCATGGCGCAGAAGCTCGGCGTCGATGTGAGCGTCGAGTGCCTCACCGACGACACGACGGCGTCGGTCGACTCCCGACGGATCCGGCGCCTCGTGCGCAATCTCGTCACCAACGCCCTCGAACACGCCGAGGGAAAGCCCGTCCACGTCACGGTCGCGGCGGACGACGTCGCGGTGGCCGTCACCGTGCGCGATCACGGCATCGGTTTCGCGGCCGAAGACGCCGCCTGCGTCTTCGACCGGTTCTGGCGGGCCGATCCCAGCCGCACCCGGATCGTCGGCGGCACCGGGCTCGGGCTGGCCATCTCGATGGAGGACGCGCGGCTGCACCGCGGTTGGCTGACGGCGTGGGGCCGGCCGGGGCGGGGCGCGCAGTTCCGGTTGACCCTGCCGCGCGAGCCGGGCCACGAGCTGACCGGCTCGCCGCTGCCGGTCATTCCCGTCGACGACGTTCCGATGGTGAAGGGGGGCCGTCCGTGAAGACGCTGATCCGGATCGCGATGGGGATGGTGCTCGTCCTCGTGTCGGCGTGCAGCAGCATCCCGACGGCAGGCCCCGTCGACGAGGTCCCGTACTCCGTGCAGCCCCGGGGGATCGACATCGCCCCCGAGCCGCCCGCCGAGGGCGTCACCCCCATCCGGCTCGTGGAGGGCTTCCTCCAGGCCATGGCGGACCCGGCCGACGACTACGCCGTCGCCCGGCAGTACCTGACGACCGGCGCGGCGTCGTGGTGGCGTCCGGACACGGCCCAGGTGATCCAGACGACCATGACCGCCGAGCTCGAAGGCGCGGTGCGGATCGAGGGCGACCTCCTCGGCGAGCTCGACAAGACGGGCCGCCTCACCTCCGCGTACCGGCCGTTCGGCTACGAGTTCACCCTCGTGCAGGAGCAGGGCGAGTGGCGGATCGGCTCGCCGCCGGAGGGGCTCCTCCTCTCCCGCTACATCTTCGAGCGCTACTACTCCCGCGTGCCGCTGTACTTCATGAGCCGTTCCGGCACCCATGTCGTGCCGGATCTCGCGCACGTCCCCGAGGCGCTGCGCACGCCCGCGCGGGTGGTCGAGGCGCTCATCGACGGCCCGTCGCGGCAGCTCGCCCGCACGGTGTCGAACGCCTTCGCCTCGAACGTGACCCTCGGCCCGAAGGGCGCGCAGATGGACGGCCAGGGCGTCGTGACCGTCGACCTGCTGGGCCTGGACGCGCAGATGACGGGCGATGCGCGGCGGGCGCTCGGCGCCCAGCTGATCTGGTCCCTCACCTCGATTCCGCGGGTCACGGGCCTGGTGGTCACGCAGGGCGGTATGGCCTTCTCGTTGCCCGGCGCGAACGCCGCGGGCGTCCTCGAGCTCGCGGGCCAGCTGGGGTACCAGGTGCTCTCGCGGGGCGCGACGCCGAACCTGTACGGCATCCGGGACGGCGTGCCCGGACGCGTGAGCGAGGAGGCGCAGTTCGTCCCCCTGATGCCGCGGGCCGAGGGAAGCTCCGACGTCGCGGTCTCGCTCGACGGGGTCTCTGTCGCCTACATCGACGAGAGCCGGACCGGGCTGAGCCTCGGCCAGCTCAGCGGTCAGGTGGCCGCGGTGAAGACGGAGTTCACGAACCTGCGCGCGCCGCAGTTCGCCCTCGGCGCCCTGTGGCTGCTCGGCGACGACGCCGTCGGCGCGACGCGCCTGCTGACCCTCGACCGGTCGGGGAGCGTGGTCGCCGTCGGACTCACGCTGCCCGAGGGCGCCGTCATCGAGGCTTTCGCGGTGTCGCCGACGAGGGCCCGTCTCGCTCTCGTCGTCCGCGTCGGCGAGGTGCGGGAGCTGGCCCTCACCGCCATCCTGCCCAGCGGCACCGACACCGACGGGTGGTGGCCGCTCAGCATGGTGAGCCCGCGGGGCTCTCAGATCACCGACGTCACGGCGGTGGCCTGGCAGTCCGAGACGGCGCTCGCGTTCATCGGTGCGAGTGCTTCGGGGCGTTCGGTCTTCCTCGCGCAGTCGGACGGCTCCATCGTCGAGGACCTCGGCCCGGTGGTCGGCGACGTGGCGGAGATCACCGCCATGGCGCGGCTCGGCGGGGGAGCCGTCGCGATCCGCAACGAGGCGGGATCCGTGTGGCGGTTCGAGGCGCGCACGCGCTGGACCCGCATCATCGACGACATCAGCGCGATCAGCTTCGGGTCCTGACGCGAAGTCGGCCTGTGGACAAGCGGTGATCGCGGCCTCCGATTTGCCACAACAGAGGTATGAGGGCCTTCTTCGACGCCGCCGCCGACCTCCTGCTCGGCTCCGCCTGTCCGGGCTGCGACCGTCCCGGCTGGGGCGCGTGTGCCGCCTGCCAGTGGGCGCTGCGCGGGCCACCGCTCGAGGTCGCGTGCGGTCCGCCCCGGATCGTTGCCGCGTGCGACTACCGCCCGCTCCTCGCCCGGGTCATCCCGCGGTTCAAGGACGACGGCGCCCTGCATCTCGACCGGCTCCTCGGCGGTCTCCTCGCCCGTGCCGTCCGGGAGCTCGAACCGCCGCCGTCGACGGTGCTGACGCCGGTGCCCTCGCTCCGCAGCGCGGTGCGCAGACGCGGCTTCGACCACGCGGGGCGGATCTGCGGTGCTGCGGCGGCGCGCTCGGGCCTGCGTCGTCGAACGCTGCTGTCGCGCGCCGCGCGGGGTGCCGGGCAACGCGGACTGGGGCGTGAGGGCCGCGCGGCCAACCTCGCATGCTCGATGGTGGCGGCGCCGTATGCCGGGCCGGTGCTGCTCGTCGACGACGTGTACACCACGGGAGCGACGGTCGCGGAGGCGCTCAGGGCGCTGGGGGAGGCAGGCGTCGACGTCGTGGGCGTGGCGCTCGTCGCGCGCGCCGACAAACCCCTGACCAGTTGATGAAAGAGCCTGCCGCGGCCTTTCGCAGGGGAGTAGCGTTAGTGCATGGAGACGCCGCAGGTCCGAGATTTCTCGGGTCACCTGCGGCGTTGCACCATTCACCCGCGGGACCTCCCCGCGGGTGGGAGCTGGGCCATGTGGTCCCACGACAGACGGAGGAACGAATGGACATCGTCGTCACCGGTCGGCACTGCACGATCAATCCCGAACTCAAAGAGCTCGTTCACGAGCGGATCGCCACCGTCGAGCGATTGCGTGACCGGGTGATCAGGGCGGAGGTTGACTTCACCGCAGATGACGCGACGAAGGATCCCTCCCACGCGATCAACGTGCAGCTGACGCTGCGCAGCCGCGGCCCGGTGGTCCGGGCAGAGGCCAGGGCGAGCGACAAGACCGCCGCCTTCGAGATGGCGCTCGACCGCTTGAAGGCACAGCTGCGCAAGGCGGCCGACCGCCGCAAGACGCACCGCGGCCTGCGCACGGGACCCGCCCAGGAGCCGGCGGTCGCCGTCGCGGCCGTCGAGGTCGAGGAGGAGGCGCCGCAGACGGTCGAGGTTGCGGGACTCGTCGTCACCGGGGACGGCCCGCTCGTGGTGCGGGTCAAGGAGTTCGACACCGAGCCGCTGACGCTGGCCCAGGCACTCGACGAGATGGAGCTCGTCGGCCACGATTTCTTCCTCTACCAGGACCGGGACACCGGGCGCCCGTCGGTCGTCTACCGCCGCAAGGCCTACAACTACGGTGTGATCCACCTCAACGTGTCGTGATCCGCTGATCGACGCGGAACGCCCACCCGAGCTCCGGCCGGGTGGGCGTTCTGCGCGTGTTGGCCGCGCGCGTTAGGATGGCGGGCGGCATCGCCGCAGCCTCTCCGGGCTCGGCCCTTGATCAAGCAAGAAGGACAACACTCGTGGGATTCATGGAATTTCTGAGCGGCCTCGGCTCCGGAGCCCAGCTCCGCAAGCTGCAGAAGGTGGCCGATCAGGTCAACTCCATCGAGGAGGACTTCAAGGCTATGTCGGACGCCGAGTTGCGTGCGGAGACGGACACGTTCCGCGCCCGCATCGCCGACGGCGAGTCGCTCGACCGCCTGATGCCGGAGGCCTTCGCCACGGTGCGCGAGGCGTCGGTGCGGGTGCTGCACAAGCGCCACTTCGACGTGCAGATCATGGGCGGTGCCGCGCTGCACTGGTGCAACATCGCCGAGATGAAGACCGGTGAGGGCAAGACGCTCGTCGGCACGCTCCCCAGCTACCTCAACGCGCTGAGCGGCAAGGGCGTGCACGTCGTCACCACCAACGACTACCTCGCCAAGTACCAGTCGGAGCAGATGGGCCGCATCCACCACTTCCTGGGGCTCGAGGTGGGCGCCATCCTCTCGGAGATGACGCCGGAGGAGCGCCGCGCCGCCTATGCGGCCGACATCACCTACGGCACCAACAACGAGTTCGGCTTCGACTACCTGCGCGACAACATGGCGCTGCGCAAGGCCGACATGGTCCAGCGCGGACATCACTTCGCGATCGTGGACGAGGTCGACTCGATCCTGGTCGACGAGGCGCGCACGCCGCTGATCATCTCCGGCCCCGCCGAGGACAACCACGAGTGGTACCCGGTGTTCGCGCGGCTCGCGCGGACGCTCACCCGCGACGTCGACTACGAGGTCGACGAGAAGAAGAAGACCATCGCGGTCCTGGCCCCCGGCATCGAGAAGGTCGAGGACCGCCTCGGCATCGAGAACCTCTACGAGTCGGCCAACACGCCGCTCATCTCCTACCTGAACAACTCCATCAAGGCCAAGGAGCTGTTCAAGCGCGACAAGGACTACGTCATCGCGGGCGATGGCGAGGTCCTGATCGTCGACGAGCACACCGGTCGCACGCTGCACGGCCGCCGCTACAACGAGGGCCTCCACCAGGCGCTCGAGGCGAAGGAAGGCGTGCAGATCAAGGACGAGTACCAGACGCTCGCCACCATCACGCTGCAGAACTACTTCCGCATGTACGACAAGCTGGCCGGCATGACGGGCACCGCCAAGACGGAGGAGTCCGAGTTCCAGAAGATCTACGGCCTGGGCGTCATCCCGATCCCGACGAACCGGCCCATGATCCGTGTCGACCGCCCCGACCTGATCTACCGCACGCAGGAGGCGAAGTACGAGGCCATCGTGGCCGACGTCGTCGACCGCCACGCCAAGGGCCAGCCGATCCTCATGGGCACCGCGTCGGTGGAGAAGTCGGAGCTGCTCAGCGGGCTGCTGAAGCGCGCCGGCGTCCCGCACCAGGTGCTGAACGCCAAGCATCACGAGCGCGAGGCCGCGATCGTCGCCGAGGCGGGCCGCAAGGGCGCGGTCACGGTGTCGACGAACATGGCCGGCCGCGGCACCGACATCATGTTGGGCGGCAACCCCGAGTTCCTCGCGGACCTGCAGCTGCGGAAGCAGGGCCTCGACCCCGTCGAGACCCCCGACGAGTACGAGACCGCCTGGTCCGCCGCGCTCGCCGCGCTCGAGGATCAGGTCGCCGTCGAGCACGACGAGGTGGTCGAGGCCGGTGGCCTCTACGTCGTCGGCTCGGAGCGTCATGAGTCCCGCCGCATCGACAACCAGCTGCGCGGCCGCTCCGGCCGCCAGGGCGACCCGGGAGAGTCCCGCTTCTACCTGTCCCTCAGCGACGACCTGATGCGCCTGTTCCGTCCGGAGTTGCTCGAGCGCGCGCTGCTGATGATGAAGGTGCCGGACGACGTCCCGATCGACATGAAGTCGGTCTCGAAGTCCATCGAGGGCGCCCAGAAGCAGGTCGAGGCGCAGAACTTCGAGATGCGCAAGAACGTCCTGAAGTACGACGACGTCATGAACCGCCAGCGGCACGCCATCTACGGCGACCGTCGTCGGGTCCTCGACGGCGTGGACGTGTCCGAGCAGCTGCGCGGCACGTGCGCGCGCGTGGTGGCCGACGTCGTGCGCACCCACACCTCCGGCATCCCGGAGGAGTGGGACATCGAGACGATGCTCACGGAGCTGAAGACGCTCTACCCCGTCACCGTGAAGATCGACGACCTGGCGGAGGAGCTGCCGGAGCAGCAGGAGCTGATCGAGCTCGTGCAGGAGGACGCGCTGGCCGCGTACGACGCGCGCGAGGAGCAGTTGGGCGCGGAGACCATGCGCGAGTTGGAGCGCCAGGTGCTGCTCACGGTGCTGGACCGGAAGTGGCGCGAGCACCTCTACGAGATGGACTACCTCCAGGAGGGCATCGGCCTGCGCGCGATGGCGCAGCGCGACCCGCTGGTCGAGTACCAGCGCGAGGGCGGCGACATGTTCAACGCCATGATGGAGGCCTTCATGG
>CAKUBE010000008.1 GCA_934636715.1 uncultured Arachnia sp. | reverse complement strand
GCTGGTTGAGCCGGACCCCCGCTGGTTGAGCCGGACCCCCGCTGGTTGAGCCGGACCCCCGCTGGTTGAGCCGGACCCCCGCTGGTTGAGCCGGACCGTTTGACCGCTGGTTGAGCCGGGCCGCGACGTAGGAGCGCCCGTGTCGAAACCAATAGGCCCGCGCCCGGTTCATGGACCTTCGCTAGGAACTCCCGGCGTGTCGCGCTCATTCGAACGAATGTTCGGTAGGCTGTGCGGGTACTTATCCACAGGGTGGGGCGTCGGTGAAAAATTGTCGGTGCCGTTTCCTACTGTAAGAGACATCAGCCCGGTGACACGCCGGGAGCCCAGGAGAGGAAAGAACAATGGCAGTTGCGGACCGCAGCAAGGCGCTCGAGGCCGCCCTCGCGCAGATCGAGAAGGCCCACGGAAAGGGCTCGGTCATGAGGCTGGGCGAGGACACCCGCCAGCCCATGGATGTGATCCCCACGGGCTCGGTCGCCCTGGACGTCGCGCTGGGCATCGGCGGCCTGCCCCGCGGGCGCGTCGTCGAGATCTACGGACCGGAGTCCAGCGGCAAGACGACGGTGGCGCTGCACGCCATCGCGAACGCGCAGCGGGAGGGCGGCATCTGCGCCTTCATCGACGCCGAGCACGCTCTCGACCCGGACTACGCGCAGAAGCTGGGCGTCAACACCGACGAGCTGTTGGTCTCGCAGCCGGACAATGGCGAGCAGGCGCTGGAGATCGCGGACACGCTGGTGCGTTCCGGCGCGCTCACGCTCATCGTCATCGACTCGGTGGCCGCGCTGACGCCGCGCGCGGAGATCGAGGGTGAGATGGGAGACTCGCACGTCGGCTTGCAGGCCCGGCTCATGAGCCAGGCGCTGCGCAAGATGACCGGCGCGCTGAAGACGTCGAACACCACCGCCATCTTCATCAACCAGCTGCGCGAGAAGATCGGCGTCATGTTCGGCAGCCCGGAGACCACCACCGGCGGCCGCGCGCTCAAGTTCTACTCCTCGGTCCGGCTCGACGTGCGCCGCATCGAGACGCTGAAGGACGGCACCGAGATGGTGGGCAACCGTACCCGCGTCAAGGTGGTCAAAAACAAGGTCGCCCCGCCCTTCAAGCAGGCGGAGTTCGACATCATCTACGGCGCGGGCATCTCGCGCGAGGGCTCGCTGATCGACATGGGTGTGGACGCCGGCATCATCCGCAAGGCGGGCGCGTGGTTCACCTACGAGGCGGACCAGTTGGGCCAGGGCAAGGAGAACGCCCGCAACTTCCTACGCAACAACCCGGACGTGGCGGCCGAGATCGAGCGGCGCATCCGCCTGCACCTGGGCATCGACAAGGAGGACGTCCCGGAGGGCATCAACCCGGAGACCGGCGAAGTTGACTTCTGAGGAACGCGCGCTCCTTGAGCCGCTCCCTCCGCGAAGCGGTGGCGAAGACACGCTCCTTGAGCCGCGCACCCCGCGAAGCGGCGGCGCGCGTCGAAAGGCTGGTGAGTCAGATCGGAGTCATCAACTCGAGGTGGCCCGGACCATCGCCCTGGACCTCCTTACGGCGAGGTCACGGTCGTCGCACGAACTGCGCGCGGGGCTGCTGCGCCGTCGCACGCCGCCGGATGTGGCAGACGAGGTCATCGGCCGGCTCACGGAGGTGGGCCTGGTCGATGACGTGGCCTTCGCGGAGGCGTTGACCACCTCGCGCGTCACCCATAGCCACCGTGGCCGGGCGCGCATCCGCCAGGAACTCCGGGAGAAGGGCGTCGACCGCGAGATCGCGGAGGCGGCGCTCGCCGAGCTGGATCCGGAGGCGGAGATGGAAGGAGCGTTGGCGCTCGCGCGGCGGAGGGCGCGGTCGCTCACGGGGCTCGAGCCGCACGTCGCGCGCCGCCGGCTGGCCGGGGTCCTCGCCCGGCGGGGATACTCGCCCAGCGTCGTTTCGCTCGCTCTCGCTGATGCTCTGGATGACGCTGTTGAGTTTCCGGAAGGTGAGCAATAGGCTTCGGGCAAGGTCACAGACCCTGCATGAAACCCGGCCGGTCCCCCTCCGGCCATACGAATTCGACATGACACACCGGCGGTCCGCCGCCGTCTGAACGATCTACCGCGTCATCGTTGGCGCGCACATTTCAGACCCCGCCGTGCGGCGGGGGAGCGAGCCGTCGCCATCGTGGCAGGGCCCTGTGGGCCGAGTGATATGCCATGAGGAGGCCCCGTGCCCGAGCTCGGATGGGTGTTAGCCGCCATCGCGTTGGTGGGAGTCGTCGTTCTCGGCGTACTGCTGCGCCGCGCGTCGACGCGTTCCGCGGAGGACCGCGTGAAATGGGAGAAGCGGTCGCGGGCGGACATTGCCTCCGCCCGCCAGTCCGCGGAGGCCGCGGCGGTCACGCTGCGCGCGGACGCCGAGCGTATCCTCGCGCAGGCCCAGGAGAGGGCCAAGGAGGAGACGGCCGATGTCGAGCGGCGGCGCCGCGAGATGGAGGCCTCGATCGCCTCGCAGCGTGCCGAGCTCCGCGAGGAGCGCGCCGCGCAGGAGCGCCGGGCGGAGAGGTTGCACGAGCGGGAGGACCGCGTCGCCGCGGACGCCGAAGGGCTCGCGGCCAAGGCTCAGCGGCTGGAGAACCAGCGGGCGCAGCAGCGCGAGACTCGCGACCAGCTCCGGGAGGAGCGCGAGAACGTCGCCCAGGAGCTCGAGCGCGTCGCCGGCCTCTCCGTGGCGGACGCCAAGCGCGAGGTCGTCGCCGAGGCGGAGCGGCAGGCGAAGCTCAGCGCGGCGCAGCTGGCCCGCACCATCGAGACCACCGCCAAGCGCGACGCGGACCGCGTCGCCCGCTCGATCATCGTGACCGCCATCCAGCGGGTCGCCGCCGAGCAGACGAGCGAGTCCGTCGTCAGCACCGTGCACCTGCCGAGCGACGACATGAAGGGCCGCATCATCGGCCGCGAGGGCCGCAACATCAGGGCCTTCGAGCAGATCACCGGGGTCAACCTGCTGATCGACGACACCCCGGAGTCTGTGCTCCTCTCCAGCTTCGACCCGGTGCGCCGCGAGATTGCGAGGCTCACCCTCGTCGATCTCGTCACGGACGGGCGGATCCACCCGGCCCGCATCGAGGAGGTGTACGAGCGCAGCGAGCGCCAGATCCACGACCGGATCGTGCGTGCGGCCGAGGACGCTCTCCTCGAGGTCGGCATCGCGGACCTGCACCCGGATCTCATTCCGACGCTCGGCGCGCTGGCCTACCGCACCTCGTACGGGCAGAACGTGCTGCGCCATCTCGTGGAGTGCGCGCACCTGGCGGGCGTCATGGCCGCGGAGTTGGGCCTGGACGTCGCCGTCTGCAAGCGCGCCGCGTTCCTGCACGACATCGGCAAGGCGCTCACCCACGAAGTCGAGGGGCCGCACGCCATCATCGGCGCCGAGCTGCTGCGCCGCCACGGCGAGCACGAGGACATCGTCCACGCCGTCGAAGCCCACCACAACGAGGTCGAGCCCCGCACCGTCGAGGCCATCCTCACGCAGGCGGCCGACGCGATCTCCGGCTCCCGTCCGGGCGCGCGCCGCGAGTCGCTGGAGGCCTACGTCGAGCGGATGGAGAAGCTGGAACGGATGGCGACGGCGCACGAGGGCGTGCAGCGGGCCTACGCCATGCAGGCCGGCCGTGAGGTGCGCGTCATGGTCTCACCCGAGGCCATCGATGACGCCGCGGCCCAGGTCCTCGCGCGGGAGATCGCCCGCGAGGTCGAGGCGAAGCTCAGCTACCCGGGACAGATCCGCATCACGGTGGTGCGGGAGTCCCGCGCCACCGAGACCGCCCACTGACGCGTCGGTAGCGTGGCTGTTTTCGTTCGATCCGTGCCGCGTCACGGATCAGCTTGGCGGTTTCCGTCGGCATGCTGACGGAAACTGCCAAGGTAACCAGGGTGGGATCGCGGATCGAACGGACGGCGCCACGCTAGTCGTGGTGGTTCAGGCGGCCCGGGTAGTGAACTCATCAACGACGGCGCGCGCTTCGCAGTCGGGTGAGCATAGGCGCAGTTCGCCCTTCCAGCGGCGCTGGTACAGCGCTGCGGCGACCTGTCCGGCGGCCAGGCACGGGGAGTCCCAGACATGTGGCCATCGGTAACGCAGGGTGATCTCGTCGAGCGCGAGCCGCACGTCGTTGTCTCTCAGCACGTCGTCGACACTGGCCTTCCCCGGATGGGCGAGCTCGCCGTCGAGTTCCGCACGCACCCCGAACTCTGGGTACCAGCAATCCGAGCGAATCCACCGTCCGCGGATGCGTTCCCACTTCTGCCTAATTGACCTGGGTAGCCCATGGGCCTGTTCCACTCGACGCCGGTACTCGAGTTCGAGAGCAGACTCCACGCCCTCCTCGACGATCCCCACCAGCCCGACTGTGAAGGCGCGGTGACGCAGCCGCCGACGCCGCGCGAGCTGCCCCAAGAAGGTCGGGATGCTCATTCGGAGCTGAACCCCTTTCGTCAACATCTCCAGTACCTCGGATTCTGAGGATGCGTCGTCGATCATGTCCAACACGGTCTGCTCCAACGACGTCCGGGGCGGATCGCCTACCCGGGTCACCACGTCCTTGGTGCGCCGCACGATGCACCGCTCCGTCGAGCGCAGCCCGGTCGACGAGGCCGCGGACACCTCCAGTACGGTCGGTAGCTCCGAGCGCAGCCCATGCAGGTAGGCCGCGGTCCGATGCGAGAAGACCGCCCGGCCCGCGGTCCACTTCTGCACGCACAGCAAACGCTGATCGTTGTTGGGCCACTCGGGCGAGAGGAGGAACACTCTGCGGAATGGCCGCTGCCATTCGCCGCTCGCGACGCGGCTCGCGATCGTTCCCGAACTCACCCCCGCGGCCGCCAACTCGGCGCGGGTGACCACCCCGCGATGCTCGCGGGTCCACGCGGCGAATGCTCTCCGGTCCATCCGCTGATCATGCCCGCCGTTGCCCGAGAGCGACAGCCCGCTCCCGCGATCTGTGGATAACTCGGGCTCTGCTCCTGCTGGTCTGCCGGGCCGTTGACCGCTGGTTGAGCCGGACCCCGGCTCGGAGCGCCGGGGCCGTGGTCGTTGCCAATGAGTGTTGACCGCTGGTTGAGCCGGACCCCCGCGCGGAGCGCCGGGTCCGTGTCGAAACCAATAAGGTCGCGCCCGGTTCGAGGACTCGGGTCGAGTCTGTGTGGGCAGTCCTGAGAGAGTTGCCGGGTTGCACCGATCAGCTGGCGCGGATCCCCCAGACGGAGCGGGCCGAGGCCCCTGGTTCCAGTGTGATGAGCCCTGCGCGCGTCGGGCCCTCGTTGAAGGCATCGGGGCCGCAGGTCATCGGCTCGACGGCGATCGCGTCGCGGTCCGGGGTGGTGTAGACCTGCACCCAGGGCAGCGTCTCGTCTGCCCAGAACGAGATCGTCCTTTCTGCCAGCTCCAGCACGACCTCCCACTCGGCGGGAGCACCGGTGAGCGCGGTGTCGAAGAACGTGTCACCGAGATCACGCGGCTCGCGGAAGTCGTGTTCGGCGGTCACGGGGGCCACCTCGATCGGCAGCAGCCGCTCCGGGTCGACGAGCAGTTCCTCGGCGAACGGCAGCGTCAGCCTGGTCGTCGCGACGTCGGCGAGGACGTACGGGTGGGTGCCGTAGCCGTAGGGTGCGATGCCGGCACCCAGGTTCCTCGCCTCGACGGTCACGGTGAGCCCGTCGTCGTCGAGGCGGTGCCCGATGGTGACCTCGAGCACCCAGTCCCATCCCTGCTGCGGATAGAGGACGGTGGAGAGCACGACCTCGTCGGCCGCGTGCCGCACGAGCGCCCAGGCCGCGCCCTGTGCGAGGCCATGCAGGGCGTTGTTGCGGGCGATCTCGTTGACGGGCAGCTGCCGGGCCACGCCGTCGTAGGTGTAGCGCCCGTCGCGGATCCGGTTGGGCCACGGCACCAGCTGTCGTCCCTTCGACCCGCCGGGCTGGTCGTCCGCGAAGGTGTAGAGGGTTTCGGCGCCGTCGACGGTGAGGCTGCGCAGGCTGGCCCCCACCTCGGTCACCACGGCGGCGTAGCGCCCGGACTCGATGCGGAACTGGGTGCCGGTAGGAAGAATCGTCATGCCGAGAAGCGTAGTATTAGCGGGCTATGACTGACGCGCGCACCTACCACGTGATCACCTACGGGTGTCAGATGAACGTCCACGACTCGGAGCGGATCAGCGGCCTGCTGGACACCGCGGGGCTGAGCCGTGTCGACCCCGCGGCCAGCGACGCCCTGGGCGCCGGTGCGGATGTCGTCGTGTTCAACACGTGCGCGGTGCGCGAGAACGCCGACAACCGGCTCTACGGCAACCTCGGCCACATGGCCAGCATCAAGGCCACGCACCCGGGCCTCCAGATCGCCGTCGGCGGCTGCATGGCGCAGAAGGACCGCGACACCATTCTGAAGAAGGCCCCGTGGGTCGACGTCGTGTTCGGCACCCACAACGTGGGCGCCCTTCCGCGGCTCCTCGAGCGGGCGCGAGTCGAGCGCGAGGCGCAGATCGAGATCAAGGAGGCGCTCGAGACCTTCCCGAGCAACCTCCCGAGCAGGCGCGAGTCGCCCTACTCCGCATGGGTCTCGGTCAGCGTCGGCTGCAACAACAAGTGCACGTTCTGCATCGTGCCCGCCCTCCGAGGGAAGGAGGCCGACCGGCGCCCCGGCGACATCCTGGCCGAGATCGAGATGCTCGTTGCCCAGGGCGTCCAGGAGATCACGCTGCTCGGTCAGAACGTCAACGCGTACGGCGTCGAGTTCGGCGACAGGCAGGCGTTCGCGAAGCTGCTGCGCGCCTGCGGCGACATCGACGGCCTCGAGCGCGTGCGGTTCACGTCGCCGCACCCCAAGGACTTCACCGACGACGTGATCGCGGCCATGGCGGAGACCCCGAACGTCATGCCGCAGCTGCACATGCCGCTGCAGTCCGGATCCGACCGGATCCTGAAGGCGATGCGCCGCTCCTACCGATCCGAGCGCTTCCTCGGCATCCTCGACCGCGTACGCCAGGCGATGCCCGAGGCCGCCATCACCACCGACATCATCGTCGGCTTCCCCGGCGAGACCGAGGAGGACTTCCTGGCGACCATGGACGTCGTGCGCCGCTCGCGCTTCTCCGCGGCCTTCACCTTCCAGTACTCGATCCGGCCCGGCACACCGGCGGCCACGATGCCGAACCAGGTGCCGAAGCAGGTCGTGCAGGAGCGCTACGTTCGCCTGATCGATCTGGTCGGCGAGCTCGCCTACGCTGAGAACCGCGCCTTCGAGGGCCGTGAGGTCGAGGTCATGTTCGCCACCGGGGAGGGCCGCAAGGACCAGGCGACGAACAGAATGAGCGGCCGCGCGCGCGACAACCGCCTGGTGCACGTCGCGGTGCCGGAGGACCAGGATGCGCGTCCCCGCCCGGGTGACATCGCGACGGTGACCGTCACGCACGCCGCGCCGCACCACCTGAACTCGGACGCGCCGCTGCTCGATCTCCGCCGCACCCGTGGCGGCGACGCCTGGCAGGCGGCAAAGGAAATGCCCAAGCCGACCGGAGTCGGCTTGGGCATCCCCACCGTCGGCCGCCCACTCTAGGGGCGGACCGGCGGCCGTCTTGCTCAGCTCTTGTCGCCGGTGATCTTGTCGAGACCCTCGTTGGCGAGATCCTGGACCTTGTCGACCTGGTCCGCGAACTTGCCGCCGGTCTTCTCGTCGATGAAGTCACCGATCTTCTCGATGCCCTCCTCGATCTTGGCCTCGTGATCCTTCGCGGCGTCGGAGATGCTGTCGAAGACTCCCATGATTGCTCCTCTCTCTCGGTGGCAGGTGAGCCCATCATGCACCCTCCGCGGCAACCGCGGAAGCATGACCATCCGGAGGGGCCGGCCGATGCTGGCAGACTGGGCCCGTGCCGCCGCCCCTGATCGTCCTCGTCGGACCGACCGCCACCGGAAAGTCCAGGCTGGCCGTCGGCCTCGCGTTGGCGCTGGCCGCTCGCGGGCACCCAGCGGAGGTGGTCAACGCGGACTCGATGCTGGTGTACCGCGGCATGGATATCGGCACCGCCAAGCCGACCGAGGAGGAGCGCGCGGGCGTGCCGCACCACCTGATCGACATCGCCGACGTCACCGAGCGCGCCTCCGTCGCGGAGTTCCAGCGGCTCGCCCGCGGGGTCATCGCGGGCTTGCGCTCCCGCGGCGTCGTTCCCGTCCTGGTGGGAGGGTCGGCGCTCTACACCCGCGCCGTCGTCGACCGCTTCGACTTCCCCGGATCCGACCCCGAGGTCCGCGCGCGCTGGGAGGCGGAGCTGGACCGCGTCGGTGCGCGCGCGCTGCACGCGCGCCTGGCCGAGGTGGCACCGGAGTCGGCCGAGAAGATCGAGCCGGGCAACGGCCGCCGCACGGTGCGGGCGCTGGAGGTGCTGGAACTGACGGGTGGCCACGCGCCGTCGGTTCCGGAATGGACCTACGAACTGGACGACGTGCACCAGTTCGGACTCGACCTGGACCGCGCGGAACTGGACGCCCGGATCGACGCGCGCGTAGACCAGATGTGGCGCGACGGCATCGTCGAGGAGGTCCGGGGCCTGCTGGATGCAGGGCTCCGCGACGGCACGACCGCGGTGCGCGCCATCGGGTACCGGCAGGTGGTCGAGTTCCTGGACGGCGCGTGCACCGAGGAGCAGGCGAAGGCCGCGGTGAAGCGCGCCACGCGGACCTTCTTCCGCAAGCAGCTGGGCTGGTACCGGCGCGACCCGCGCATCGAGTGGCTGCCCGCGGGAGACCCCGCCAACGTCGACCGCATCCTGGTGGCCGCAATGGGCATCTCCTAGCCGCCCGCCCCAAGCCGGGGACACCGCACTAGACTGGAGGTCCGACGGTGAGGAGGCCAGCGTTATGCGGAGGTACAGCTTTCACAAGGGGCACGGCACCCAGAACGACTTCATCATCGTCGATGACTCCTACGGCATGCACGACATGCATCCGGAGTTCATCCAGATGCTCTGCGATCGGCGCGCCGGCATCGGCGCCGACGGCGTGCTCCGCGTCGTGCGGGCCAGCAGCGTCCGCGACTGGGACGGCGAGCCGCACCTGTGGTTTATGGACTACTACAACGCCGATGGCTCGGTCGCGGAGATGTGCGGCAATGGCCTGCGCGTGTTCGCGCGCCACCTGATCAACGAGCAGCTGGTGGACAGCGGATCGTTCGACGTCGCCACCCGAGCGGGCGTCAAGCACGTCGAGGTTGCGAGGTTCGGGCTGATCTCCACGGACATCGGCCACGCGGTGATCTCGCGGGACGACGTCACCGTCACGCTCCGCGGGCAGAGCTGGCGGGCCACGAAGGTCGAGGTCGGCAACCCGCACGCCGTGGTGTTCGTCGGCGACGACGTCCTGGCGGGCCTGGACCTGAGCACCGCTCCCAGCTGGTCGCCCAGGTCGGTCTATCCGAGCGGCGTCAACGTCGAGTTCGTCCACGTCGACGGCCCGGGCGCGCTCTCCATGCGCGTCTACGAGCGCGGGGTGGGGGAGACCCGCAGCTGCGGCACCGGCGTCGTCGCCTCCGCCGCGGCCTACCGCGCGCAAACGGTCCACCGGGGCCCCATCACGGTCACGGTGCCCGGCGGCGAGCTGACGGTGGAGTTCACCGGCGACAACGCCCGCCTCACCGGTCCGGCGGTCATCGTCGGCCGCGGCGAGTTCTGGATCTAGTGCCCCGCGTCGGAAGTTCGTTGCGGTTTCCGGCGCTCCAGCGGCGCCTCGCTGCGTTCTCCTCGCTCGACGAACGACCAAGTGCTACTTTGCTCGTCGGCCTTGCGATCCATCCACTGGAACGCCGGAACTCATCAACGAACTTCCGATGCAGGACACTAGCCGCTGACGCTGGTTGAGCCGGTCCCCCCGCGCGAAGCGCCGGGACCGTGTCGAAACCAATAGACCCGACCACGACCACTTGTCCACAGCCTCGGCGAGGCCGCTTGGCCGCCATCGACCTGCCTGGAAGAATGGGCAGACGATGACTGAAGACCTGATCGACGAAGAACTCTCCGACTACGACGGCGACCAAGAAGACCTCGCCGCCCGGCGCTCGCTGCGGCGGGTGGCCGGCATGCGCACGGAGCTCGAGGACGTCACCGAGGTCGAGTACCGCCAGCTGCGCCTGGAGCGCGTGGTGCTGGTCAGCGTCTGGACCTCCGGCACGCAGGAGGACGCCGACAACGCGATGGCCGAACTGAAGCTCCTGGCCGAGACCGCCGGTTCCGAGGTGCTCGACGCGCTCGTCCAGCGCCGCAGCCACCCGGATCCCTCGACGTACGTCGGCAGCGGCAAGGTGGAAGAGGTGGCGGAGGTCGTCCGTGCGACGGGCGCCGACACCGTGATCTGCGACGGCGAGCTCGAGCCCGCGCAGCTGCGCAACCTGGAGGACCGGATCAAGGTGAAGGTGGTCGACCGCACCGCCTTGATCCTCGACATCTTCGCGCAGCACGCCAAGAGCGCGGAGGGCAAGGCCCAGGTCGAGTTGGCGCAGCTGCAGTACCTGAAGCAGCGGCTCCGCGGTTGGGGCGGCAACCTGTCGCGCCAGGCCGGTGGCCGCGCGGCGGGCGGCGCGGGCATCGGCGGCCGCGGACCAGGCGAGACGAAGATCGAGACCGACCGCCGTCGGATCCACACCCGGATCGCGATCCTGCGCAGAAAGCTGCGCGAGATGGACGCCACGCGCGAGGGGAAGCGGGCCGAGCGGCGCCGCAACCAGGTGCCTTCGGTGGCCATCGTCGGGTACACCAACGCGGGTAAGTCGTCGCTGCTGAACCGCCTCACGGGCGCGGGCGTGCTCGTGGAGGACGCGCTCTTCGCCACGCTGGACCCCACGACGCGGCGCACGGAGACGGCCGACGGGCGCGTCTACACGCTGACCGACACGGTCGGCTTTGTGCGTCACCTCCCGCACGATCTCGTCGAGGCCTTCCGCTCCACGCTCGAGGAGTCGGCGCTGGCAGACCTTCTCGTCCACGTCGTCGATGCCTCGGACCCGGATCCCGAGGGGCAGATCGCGGCGGTGCGAACCGTGCTCGCCGACATCGATGCGGGCTCGGTTCCCGAGTTGCTGGTGCTGAACAAGACGGACCTCGCCGATGAGGGCACGATCCTCGCGCTGCGGGGCTCGCACCCCGGCGCTGTCGTGGTGTCGGCCCGCACGGGCGAAGGGATCGAGGAGTTGCGGGCCGTTCTCGCGGAGCGCCTGCCGCGCCCCGAGGTCGCCGTCACGGTGCTCGTGCCGTACGGCAGGGGAGACCTGGTCGACCGCATCCACAAGACCGGTCAGATCGACTCACTCGAACACACAGGCGAGGGCACCCTCGTCTCCGCGCGCGTGCGGCCGGACCTGGCGGACGAGCTCGCGGCTTTTGTCCGTGGCTGATCACGGCCGGATCCTCGCCGCCGCCGTCGGCGAGATCCACGGCGAGGCCCGCCCTGGGCAGCAGGCGATGGCCGATGCCGTCGCGGCCACACTCGATGGCGGTCCGCACCTGCTGGTGCAGGCGGGCACAGGGACGGGTAAGTCGCTCGGCTATCTCGCGCCGGCGCTTGCGCGCTGCGTCGAGACGGACTCCCGGGTGATCGTTGCGACGGCGACCCTCGCGCTGCAGGCCCAACTCGCCACCAAGGACATCCCGACGGCGCTCGACGCCGTCGAGGCGGTCACGGGGACTCGGCCGAAGGCCGCCATCCTGAAGGGCCGCACCAACTACGCCTGCCTCTACCGGGCGCGCCAGGGCGAGCGCGCGGATCAGGACTCGCTGATCGGGAGCGCGGCCCTGGCAGACGCCGCGGCCACCGCGAAGGGCGACGACGTCAGCAAGCTGGGCGCCGAGGTGCTGGCGCTGCGCGAATGGGTCGAGGAGGAGGCGGAGCGCAGGGGGCTCGCGGACCGCGATGACGCGCCGTCGCACACGGCGCGGGGGTGGGCCCAGGTGTCGATCCCGACCCGCGAATGCCTGGGTGCCACGAAGTGTCCCTTCGGAACCGAGTGCTTCGTCGAGGCGTCGCGCGAGCGCGCGAGGGGCGCCCAGCTCGTGGTGACCAACCACGCGTTGCTCGCCATCAACGCGATGCATGGCGGCACCGCGCTGCCGGAGCACGAGGCGTTGATCGTCGACGAGGCCCACGAGCTGGTCAGCCGGATCACGACCGCCGCGAGCAATGAGCTGACGCCCGGGATGGTCGAGCGCACCGCGCGCCGGGTGCTCGACTGGCTGGACGACGGCCTCGGCTCCGACTTCCTGGCCCAGGCCGACGTGCTGCGCGCGGCGCTGGACGACTCGGAGGCAGCACGGGTCACCCAGGCGTCGTCGCCGCTCGTCTACGCCGCGGCCCAGCTTCGCGACACGGCGCGGGCGGTGGTGAGCGCGCTCGGCAAGGTCGCCGACGACCCGGACCGGCAGCAGGCCGGCGCCGCGGTCAAGGAGGTGTTCGACGTCGCCGAGCGGATCGCGAAGCTGGCTGAAGCCGATGTGGTGTGGGTCTCCCACTCGGACATGATGGGCCGCGCCGCGCACGTCGCGCCGCTCGATGTGGCCGGGCTGCTGCGGTCGCAGGTCTTCGCGGAGACGCCGACGGTGCTGACCTCCGCCACGCTCACGCTCGGCGGGGAGTTCGAGCCCGCGGCGGCCGCCGTCGGTCTTGTGCGGTCCGAAAGGGTCGAAGGCGGGGAACTGGAGGGCGACGAGTTCTCGTGGCGCGGCCTCGACGTCGGCTCGCCGTTCGACTACCGCCGCCAGGGCATCCTCTACGTGGCGCGCCGGCTTCCGCCTCCGGGCAGGGACGGCCTGAGCGAGGCGACGCTCGCGGAGATCGCGCAGCTGATGTGGGCGGCCGACGGCCGCACGCTCGGGTTGTTCGCCTCGCGCCGCGCCGCCGAGCAGGCCGCGGAGCACTGCCGCCGCGAACTGCCGCACCTGACCATCCTGTGCCAGGGCGACGCCCAGTTGAGCGAGCTGACGGCGCGATTCACCGCCAACCCCTCGGCGTCCCTGTTCGGCACACTCTCGTTGTGGCAGGGCGTCGACGTCCCCGGCGAGACCTGCCAGCTCGTGATCGTCGACAAGATCCCGTTCCCGCGCCCCGACGACCCGCTGATGCAGGCCCGCAAGAAGGCCGTCGACGATGCCGGCGGCAACGGCTTCATGAGCGTGGCGGCGACGCATGCGGCGCTTCTCCTCGCCCAGGGCGCGGGGCGGCTGATCCGCCGCGCCGAGGACAGGGGCGTCGTCGCGATGCTCGACCCGCGGCTGGCCACGGCCCGGTACGGGTCCTACCTGCGCGCCTCACTGCCGGACTTCTGGATGACCACCGACGGCGACGTCGCCGTCCAGGCGCTTCGGCGCCTCCGCGGCGCGGAGTAACGCCCCGCGCGAAAGGTCAGAGCTTGCGCAACACCGCGACGACCTTGCCCATGATGGACGCGTAGGTGCCGTCGATGGGCGAGTAGCGCTCGTTGTGCGGGAGCAGCCAGACCTTGCCGTCCGCGCGCTTGAAGGTCTTGACGGTGGCCTCGTCGTCGAGCAGGGCGGCGACGATGTCGCCGTTGACCGCGTCGGGTTGGCGGCGCACGACGACCCAGTCGCCGTCGCAGATGGCCGCCTCGATCATCGAGTCCCCGCGGACCTCCAGCATGAAGATCTCGCCGTCTCCCACCAGCTGGCGGGGGAGTGCGAACACGTCCTCGATCTGCTGGGTCGCGAGGACAGGGCCGCCGGCGGCGATCCGGCCGACGAGCGGAGCGGTGACCGACTGCGGCGTGGCGTCGTAGCTCTGCTCCGAGTCCATCGGGCGCGGCGATCCCTTGGGAGGGACCGGCAGTTCCTCGGGCAGCGTCACCACCAGCGCGCGCGGGCGGTTCGGATCGCGGCGCAGGAAGCCCTTCTCCTCGAGCACCTTCAGCTGGTGTGAGACCGACGACGTCGACGCCAGCCCCGCGCGCTGCGCGATGTCACGGATGCTGGGCGGGTAGCCGGCCGCCTCCATCGCCTCGCGGATCACCAGCAGGATCTTGATCTGGCGCGGAGTCAGCCCGGTGGCGCCCGTACCCGCGAACTGGGTGACGCCGCCGAGCTCGGCAGCGATCTCCTCGTTGGTGGGGCGGCCGCGTCCGCGCCGCGGAGTGGAGGTGTCTTCAGCCATTACCACAGCCTACCTGAGCGTCGGAACGTGTGTTCGATATGGCCGGCGTGTCGCCCTCCCCGAAAATTGTCAGACCCTCCTGGTGGAGTGTGTCCTGCACCGCAAGAGCGGGCAGAAGTTCACCTCGAACAAGCGTTTGATTTGCGGCCCGGATGGGGCTACAGTATGAATCGAACAGGCGTTCTAGGTTACATGGGAGGTTGTCATGACCGTCGCTACTCACTCCGAGGTCGTTCGCCCAGGCGGACGCCGTGTCGCCGTCTCCTCGCCGTCTCGCCGGCCCGAGTTGAAGGCCCCTGTCGCCCACCCGCAACGGCGCGTGACAGCGGGTCGCGCGGGCCGCGCCTCGTCCTGCGTGGTCGCTCCGGCGCCGCGGCCTGTCCCGTGGGCGCTGCGTCTGAAAGTCGCCGCGGTGGCTGTGGTCGCCATGTTCGGCGTCGCGGTATGCGTTCCCCAGTTCGCCGCGATGACGCATCCCGACCCGGCCAAGGAGTACGTCGCGGGGCACCCCGCGTGGGCTCACGTCGACCACCCCTGAGGCTCGGCGCGCGGCCTTCCAGGAGTTCGCGCGCACCGTCTGATCATCCGTCGATTCGTTTGGCGTGTCCGTTTGTGTTTACGGCCTCCGAGTGCCTAAGATCCCCATATCTAGTAGAGCAGAGGCGCTGGATCCCCCACAGATAGTGGTTCGCGGGAATCGATGCCGACGCGACTCACCCACGGGATCAACGCGACAGGATGGATCATGCACTGCCCCTTCTGCCGGCACTCCGACACCAAGGTGTCGGACTCACGTGCCACGGAGGATGGCTCGGCCATCCGCCGCAGGAGGCTGTGCCCGGCGTGCGAGCGCAAGTTCACCACCGTCGAACAGATCGTCCTGACGGTGGTCAAGCGGTCGGGCGTGGTCGAGGCGTTCAGCCGCGAGAAGGTCATCAGGGGCGTCTCCAAGGCGTGCAAGGGACGGCCGGTCACCCCGGCCCAGCTCGCGTCGCTTGCGCAGCGGGTCGAGGACTCGCTGCGGGCATCCGGACAGGCGGAGATCCCCGCCGAGCAGATCGGAGTGGCCATCCTCGGCCCCCTCGAGGAGCTCGACGCCGTCGCTTACCTGCGTTTCGCCAGCGTCTACAAGAACTATCAGTCGATCGACGACTTCCAGCGGGAGATCGACACCATCCGGATCGAGGTCGACGCCAGGAACCGTCGGCCTGTTCCGGAGCCGGAGCTAGGCTCGGCGCAAGAGCCACTCATCGGCTGACATAGCCACAGGAATCCAGGAAACACCGAAGAGGGGATAGTTATGACCGCGACCGCAACTCGTGCGACACGCCGCAAGGCAGGCTCAGAGGGCGACGCCCGAGGGCTCGTTATCGACCGCGTCTTCACGAAGAAGGGGGTGCACCCCTACGACGAGGTGGAGTGGGAGCGCCGCGACGTCGTCCAGACCAACTGGAAGACCGGCGAGACCGTCTTCGAGCAGAAGGGCGTCGAGTTCCCCTCCAGCTGGAGCGTCAACGCGTCGACGATCGTCACCACCAAGTACTTCCGCGGCGCGCTGGGCACCCCCCAGCGCGAGGCGAGCCTGCGGACCCTGATCGACCGCGTCGTCAAGACCTACACGGCCGCGGGCAGGGAACACGGCTACTTCGCCACGGACGACGACGCCGAGGTCTTCGACCACGAGCTCACCTGGATGCTCCTCAACCAGTACTTCTCCTTCAACTCTCCCGTGTGGTTCAACGTCGGCACCCCCTCGCCGCAGCAGGTCAGCGCCTGCTTCATCCTCTCGGTCGATGACTCGATGGAGTCCATCCTCAACTGGTACAGGGAAGAGGGCTTCATCTTCAAGGGCGGCTCCGGTGCCGGCCTGAACCTTTCCCGGATCCGTTCCTCGAAGGAACTGCTCAGCTCCGGCGGCACCGCCTCCGGCCCCGTCTCCTTCATGCGTGGCGCCGACGCCTCGGCCGGCACCATCAAGTCGGGCGGCGCGACCCGCCGTGCGGCCAAGATGGTGGTGCTCGACGTCGACCACCCGGACATCGAGGAGTTCGTCGACACCAAGGCGCGCGAGGAGGACAAGATCCGCGCCCTCCGCGACGCCGGCTTCGACATGGACCTGGGCGGCAAGGACATCGTCTCTGTGCAGTACCAGAACGCGAACAACTCGGTCCGAGTCACCGACGAGTTCATGGAGGCTGTGCAGGCCGGCCGCCCGTTCGGCTTACGCGCCCGCCAGGACGGCTCGGTGATCGAGGAGATCGACGCCCGCTCGCTGTTCACCAGGATCGCGAAGGCCGCGTGGGAGTGCGCCGACCCCGGCATCCAGTACAACGACACCATCAACGACTGGCACACCAACCCGGTGACCGGCCCGATCACGGCGTCGAACCCCTGCTCCGAGTACATGAGCCTCGACAATTCGTCGTGCAACCTGGCCTCGCTGAACCTGCTGAAGTTCCTGCGCGCGGACGGCACGTTCGACGGCGAGCTGTTCGTCAAGGCCGTCGAGCTGATCATCACGGCGATGGACATCTCGATCTGCTTCGCGGACTTCCCGACCGAGTCGATCGGCGAGACCACGCGCAACTTCCGTCAGCTGGGCATCGGCTACGCCAACCTCGGCGCGCTGCTCATGGCCATGGGCAAGGGCTACGACACCGAGGGCGGTCGCTCCACCGCCGCCGCGATCACCTCGATCATGACGGGCGCCTCCTACCGCCGCAGCGCCGAGCTGGCCGCGGTCGTCGGCCCGTACAACGGCTATGCCGTCAACGCCGAGGGCCATCAGCGGGTGATGCGCAAGCACCAGTCCGCCAACGACAATCTGCGTGTCCTCGCCGACGACCGGGCCCTGCACTCGGTCGCCACCCGCGAGTGGGACCGCGTCGTCGCGCTCGGCGCCAAGAACGGCTTCCGCAACGCGCAGGCCTCCGTGCTCGCGCCCACCGGCACCATCGGCTTCATGATGGACTGCGACACCACCGGCGTCGAGCCCGACTTCTCGCTCGTCAAGTTCAAGAAGCTGGTCGGCGGCGGCTCGATGCAGATCGTCAACCAGACGATCCCGCGCGCCCTCAAGCGCCTGGGCTACAGCTCGGAGCAGATCGACGCCATCGTCGAGTTCATCAGCACGCACGGCCACGTCGTCGGCGCGCCCGGCCTCGCCGCCGAGCACTACGAGGTCTTCGACACCGCCATGGGCCAGCGCGCCATCAAGCCGATGGGCCACGTCCGGATGATGGCCGCGGTGCAGCCGTTCCTCTCGGGCGCCATCTCGAAGACGGTGAACCTGCCGGAGTCGGCGACCATCGAGGAGATCGAGGACGTCTACCTGCAGGGCTGGAAGCTCGGCCTGAAGGCGCTGGCGGTCTACCGCGACAACTGCAAGGTCGGCCAGCCGCTGTCCGACGGCAAGAAGAAGACCGAGAAGGCCGCGACGCCGGCGGCTGCCGAGGTCGTCGAGAAGATCGTCTACCGTCCGAAGCGCGAGCGGCTCCCGAAGTCGCGCATGTCGCGGACCACGAGCTTCGCGGTGAGCGGTGCCGAGGGCTACATGACCTCGGGTGCCTACAACGACGGCCGCCTCGGCGAGGTGTTCCTGAAGCTCGGCAAGCAGGGCTCGACGCTGGCCGGCGTGATGGACGCGTTCTCGATCGCGGTCTCGATCGGCCTGCAGTACGGCGTGCCGCTGGAGAGCTTCGTGCAGAAGTTCACCAACCTGAAGTTCGAGCCCGCCGGCATGACCGACGACCCGGATATCCGCATCGCACAGTCCTTCATGGACTACATCTTCCGCCGCCTCGCGCTCGACTACCTGAGCTTCGACGACCGCGCAGAGCTCGGCATCTACACCGCGGCGGAGCGCGCCCGCTACGTGGAGACCGGCTCCTACCTGTCCGAGGAGGACGAGGCCGCGATGCCGGAGTCCGATCAGCTCCGCAACGACGCCGGCGACGACTTCAACGTCGACGGCGCCCGCCAGCCCTCGCTGCTGGACGCGCATACCACCGCCGAGTTGATGGAGGCCCTCGGCGTCGCCGAGGTCGACGCGCCGCTCTGCATGACGTGCGGCACGAAGATGCGCCCGTCGGGCAGCTGCTACGTCTGCGAGGGCTGCGGCTCGACCAGCGGCTGCAGCTGATCGTCTGAACGCGAGGCGGGGCCCGAACCCTCGGTTCGGGCCCCGCCTCGCGTTCCGCCCTCGGCGGCTCGGCACGGGCTGCGGCGAGATGCCGCCGCTAAGTCACCGCAGATCGCTCTTGCGGATCAGCCCGTGGACGCCGGTGGTTCGGTCGACGACCTGGGTGACCGAGAAGTGTGCGGCGGCCGAGAGGTAGGCGTAGGCGACGGCGCGATTCAGGCCCTTGTCCTGTTCCAGGAAGTCGAGGGCGTTCACCACGGCCCGGCGCATCGCGATGTTCAGGTCGCTGCCCTGGCCGTCGACGCTGCCGTTCGGGTCCGACAACCCGATCGGGATCCAGTCGGTGGCCGTCTCGGCGAACGGGTAGCGGAAGGCCACCTTGGGGGCGTCTCCCGACCCCTTCTTGCACACCGTCAGCCGGAACGTTCCGCGCAGCGAACCCTCCATCGCCGTCAGCGCCACCTCGCCGTCACCCATCGCATGGTGGGGGTCGCCGACGTAGAACAACGCGCCGTCCGCAGCCACCGGAAGGTAGAAGGTGGAACCGGCGCCGAGGTGGCGGATGTCGATGTTGCCGCCGCCGAGCGTCGGCGGGATCGAGTTGGCGCTCGGGTCGGTCAGGCCGGGAGCCTCGGAGTAGGCGACGCCCATCATCCCGAAGAAGGGGTTGACCGGGAAGCGCAGCGTGCGGCGCCCCGACCTCATCACGCCGTTCTTGCCCTCGACCGAGGTGAACACCGACACGTTGCCGTAGTCGGTGGGGATTCCCGATGCGCGATTGTCCGTGGCGTGCGGGGGCATCACCTCGCCCATGCCGATGCCGGCGGGGGCCTCGCCCGACGGGGTGATCGCCAGCGCACCCTTGCCGTGCCTGCTGGAGACGACGCCGTAGGGCACGCGGGCACGCAGGTCGAGGGTCTCGATCTTCAGTACGTCACCCGGCTCGGCACCCTTGACCCGGATCGGTCCGGTCACCACGTGCGGGCCGTCGACGTCAAAGCTGCGAGGCGTGCGCTGGTAGTTCGCGGCGATGTCGATGGCATCCGTGAGTACGTCGCGCTTCTTCACGCCGTGGCCACCGAGCCACGACACCGGGTCGCGGCCCTGGTCTTCGAGGATGCCCTCGTGCGAGACCGAGTCGATGGTCACCGTCTGCCCCGACCGCATCGACATCACGGGCGTCGCATGGACCGTCGGGACATACCCCCACAACACGTCCCCGGTGCGGGACGGCAGGTAGTGATCGCCGCGGATGCGGCCCTTGCCTGGTTGGAGCACTCCCTCGTAGAACGAGCCCTTCGACCGGGGATGCGCTGCAGCGGTGGTGGCGGATGCTGCCGCGACGGTCGAGCCGACGCCCATCGCAGCGGCTGCGAGCAGCAGACCGCGACGGCCGACGCCAGACTCGATGAGTGCCGACGCCTCTTCAGCGTCGATGGGTGGATGGGGATCGGTCATGGCTGACTCCTTCGCTCGTCGATGCCTCGAACGTAGCGAGATGACTTGTCAGGGCCATGTCGGAACCGTTGCGAACGGATGCCGTTGCGTTTCGAACTAGCCGCTCGATGAGATCTGTGCCTCATCGAGGCTGCGGGTGAGGTCTCGGACGACGAGGCATGCGAGCGGCACGGCGGCGATCAGCAGGGTGTGGCTCGCGATGCTCAGCATCGTGACGATGACGTACTCCTCCAGCGTCTCGGTCCGCAGCGCGATCTGCGTCGCCGCGTTGCTGAGCAGACTCCCCCCGACCCAGAGCCCCCACCACACGCCCAGCCAGCGCGGATGGCTTCCACGAGACAACCGGAACAGGTCCGACACGTTCTGGTACGGAAACCAGAGCGCGATGACCGGGATGATCCACGACGCGGCGTGCCATCCCGGGGAGCGCTTCAGGAACGGCTTCACGCGGCGGGCGGCGCGCTCCTGCCAGATGATCCAGGTGAGTCCGGTGAGCAGGGTGGCCCCCATCACGGCGAACGTGAACGGCACGGCTCGCGCGTCGTACGCATCGAGCTCGCCGATGCCGGCCTCACCTGCGAGGAAGCGGTTCATCGCGGCGACCCCGACGATCTCATGCGCGACGAACCCGATCGACAGCGCAGCTGAGCCGATGAGAAACAACCGGGTCCACGTGGCGAGGGCCGCAAGGCCGTCGGCCTTCTGCTGCTGTTCAGGGGGGCGAATCGCGGGAAGCGGCCGCTCCTGCGCGGTCCACTGCGTGCCATCCCACCAGCGCAGTGCCGGCGCGCCGTCGGGTGACGGGTACCAACCCGCCGGTGCGAGCGGCTGCGACGAGGTCATCTGTCGGAGTCCTCGGAGGGCAGGGTTAGCTGCAGCGTCGAGCCCAGGGGGAGCGACTGCACCATGCGCAGCTGCGCGAGCGCCGGGTGATCCTCGAGGATCTTCGCGCCGTTCGCCAGGGAGCGGAGCGCGGCCGTCTCGGAGCGCGCAGCCTCGAGCTGCGCAAGCCCACGCGTGCGAGCCGTGATGAGCTCCAGCGCGGCCGTGCGCAGGTCGGGCGGCAGGATGACGTCCTTCAGTACGACGGCGAACACGCGCACGCCGACCGACGCCCCGGCGTCGATAGCCCGCGAGGTAAGCCGCTCCGTGAGGCCGGCGTCGAGGCGCGGCGCCTTGGCCGCGTCCTCGGTAGACAGCGTGGCGAACTCGTCGCGCAGTGCGATCTGGACGGCCAGGTACACGACATCCTGCGGGTTCGCGACGGCAAGGGTCGCGATCGGATCGGAGACGGCAAGCTCGATCACCGCAGTCGCCTTCACCAGCGCGCCGTCTGCCGTCGGGATTTCCTGCGTGGCGAGCTGCAGTAGCTGGCGGCGCAGGTCGACGGCGCGGTAGATCGCGGAACGGCGGCGCGGGTGGCGCCCCGTGGTGAGGATCTCGGCGTCGGCGCCGAGGTAACGGACGACGGCCTCGTGCGGATCGACCGCTACGTGGGCCCAGGTGAGTCGCATGTCGCTTCTCCTTCGGAAACGGCCAGGCGGATGCCTGACGGGTTAGTTTGGCATTGCAGTTGTGCCCGAACCCCGGCCCCGCCGGCTTGGCGGCGGACCCATGCCCGAGGGATGGGTGCAGGGCCGCTTCAGCGTCTGCGGGGCCGGAGCCCGGAAAGGGGAGTCGAACCCCGGGGCCGAGGCCCTTACCTGTGAGATACCTGTCCATAGCAGGGACGCCCACCTCCGCCGACGAGGGAACGGGACACGCCACAGCGTTTCCGCCCAGTACGAAGGCAGCCGTTCAGGATAGCCGCCCCGAGTTGACGAGGGCAAGTCCAGACTGGAGGCGGGGTACTGGTCGCGCTACCGACCACTAGCGCGGCCAGTCAGCGTTGCTTGACGGAAGAGAGCCGGACTCCGTGTTCGGCGAGCAGTTCACGGGCGCGCCCGAGCTGGCGGTCTTCGGAGAAGAGGCGCCAAGCATCCCCAAGGCCGTTCTGGTAGATGACGTCGCGGAACCTGCGGAAGGCGCCTCGGCCCTCGATAGCGAGTTCGAGCTGTTCCCGTCTTCTCGAGTCGCGTTGGCGTTCGGTGAAGGACGCCATGTCCTGCCATGACTCGCGGGAGTCGAAGCGATGTAGCCAGAGGTATCGATCCGGGTCCTTGTCGGGGTCGATGGCCACCTCCTCGCCGACTGTGTAGGAGTCAGTTTGCCAATCGAAGTACGACTCTCCGGTTTCGAGGTCTAAAAAGCCGCCGCGCGAATCGTCATACCCTGAAAGAACGCTGAGGAGGTCGTCGAGGCTCACCGGCACCGCGCGGCCGGGCAGGGGTTCGTTATGCAGCAGCGCGAGTAGGTCGTCGGCGGCTACTTGGTCGCCCGGGAGCGATCGCCAGATGAGCCTGTTGATGACGGAAAGCGTGATCTCTTCGATTCCTTCGGAACCTTGAGCGAGAGCCCCGGGCAGGCCCCTCGCGATGTGCTGGAGTGCCTCGTCGATGTCTCGCCCGGAGATCGCGGCGAGGAACCTGGGCACGTCACCAGTGGCAGCCGCGATGCGGAGCTCGGTCGGGTCGAGAACCGGCATCTGCTCTTCCGCGGGCCACTCGCCAGTGATCATCGGATGAGGGCGCGACGGGGCCGGGGGCGTCGATCCAGAGCCGTCGTCATCGGCCCATCGCCGACCGTACTGGTCAGGGATCTGGCCCCAGCCCCAGTAGGGAAGCGGCTTGTCGGGGCGGATGCCCAGCTCCTCGACGGCGTCGATCTTGGCGTCCTCGACGATGCAGCGGTGCGTCCAGGAATCACCGAGGTCGAAGGTGAACTGGAACTCCTCGCCCAGCCGCACGGTTCGCATCACCTTGGTGGAGGCGATGTCGAGGGCGGCGATGAGCGGGCCTCCGGCAGAGGCCGTGAGAGCCGCACCGGTGTCCCGATCGGTGATCACACGCCCGTCGGAGAGCGTGAACAGCGAGAGATGGGCGCGGTCCCATCGGGCGAACGCCGCGTTGATCGCGTCGGCGAGGTCGTCGAACGTGTGCGACTGTCCGACGGCGAACACGCGTCCGGGCATTGGCCACAGCTCCTCCCCGCGCCCGCCAAGCAACTCCACTGTGATCCCAACCCAGGTTCGTGCCATGTGCCGATCATGCCAGCTCGGGCGGTCGTGCCCTGCCTCAGCCTGACACCACACCGGTTGTCCACAGATGCTCGGCGGATACGGATGTTGTCCACAGATCCGCGCGTCGGTGCAACGCCTGTGCCTGATTTCGACATAACAGGGGTATGGGAACGGTGCCTTGGATCGGCCCTGGCCGGCAACGTCGTTGTGATCCGTGACTCGCGCAGAGCGTAGTGGTCGGGATGCCGGTCAGCGGCGCAGAGAGGGCTGGGGCAACCCGCCACAGCCCAAGGTGAGCGCACTCGACGACGAACGGGGGTGGAAGCGATACCTCACCCAACCAGACACGAAGAGCTACGGCGTCGTTGGGGTCCATCCAACAGCTCTCCCGCAGGACCATGAGCTAGCGGCGGCGAAGCGAATCGCTGCTGGCTTTGACGTGTTCTTCCGCGAGCGGGTCGAGGCTGATGGCGTAGCCAACCCCGATTTACTGATTGAGGGACTGATCTGGGAACTGAAGAGCCCGCGGGGCGCGGGTAGGAACAACATCTCTGCCCAGATGCGCAGAGCGAAGCGTCAGGCTGACCGGGTGATCATTGATCTGGCTCGATCGCCGCGGGACGAGCTGGAGTCGATCGAGGAGATCGACCGACGACTCCAGTCGCACCCCGTGCTGCGTGAGGCGATCGTCGTAATGAAGGACTGGACTCTGGTTCGTATCGCTCGAAGGTGGTAACCTTCGGGATGAAGGCGGCTGCCAGACCAGATAGGTCAGGTGGGTCGCC
Organism: uncultured Arachnia sp.; assembly: GCA_934636715.1. The sequence goes on along the minus strand of CAKUBE010000008.1, from coordinate 52,925 downwards.
TTCCGCGTTGCTGAGCTTGGTAAGGGACACGCCACAGCGCTTCCGCCCAGCACGAAGGCAGCCGTTCAGGGCAGCCGTCTGGACTTGACGAGGGTAAGTCCATGCCGCGGGTATAGGCCGCGAGCTACTTCCGACACGCGGGACTAGGGTAGAGCCGTGATTCCTCCCGTCGTCGACCGCGCCTGGCTGGCGCGGCACCCCGAAGCCGTCCTCGCCGACGCCCGCTACTACCTCGACGGTCGCTCGGCGGCCGATGCCTACGCCGCGGGGCACCTGCCCGGCGCGGTGCGCGTCGACATGCACGCCGTCCTTGCGGGCCCGCCGTCGCCGGAGGCCGGGCGTCACCCGCTGCCGGCACCGGAGCGGCTCGCCGCGGGGCTGTCCGCCCTCGGGATCGGCGACGGGACGGTCGTCGTCGCCTACGACGACGCGGGCGGCGCCATGGCGGGCAGGCTCGTCTGGCTGCTGCGGATGCTCGGGGAGGACGCGGCCCTGCTCGACGGTGGCCTCGGGGCATGGGACGGGGAACTCACCATGGAGGTTCCCGAGCCCGCCGCGGCGGCGTTCACCCCACGGCCCTGGCCGGCCGACGCCCTCGCCACCATCGACGAGGCGGCGACGGGCGAGCTCGTCATCGATGCCCGCGCGGGGGAGCGCTACCGCGGCGAGACCGAGCCCATCGACCCGCGCGCCGGCCACATCCCCGGCGCGCGGAGCCTCCCGCTCAGCGGAAACCTCGCGCCTGACGGCCGCTTCCTCGCGCCGGCCCGACTCCGCGAGCGGTTCGCGGGCATCGACGACGCGGCCGCCGTCATCTCCTACTGCGGCTCGGGGATCACCGCGTGCCACAACCTGATCGCGCTGGAGTACGCGGGCCTCGGGCGGGGACGCCTCTACTCCGGGTCCTGGTCGCAGTACAGCAACACCGACCGCCCGGCGGCCATCGGCGAGGAGTGAGGTCGGTGGACGAGCCGAGCGAGCGGCTGCTGCGCGTCGCGAGAGAGCTGACCGCCATCTCTGAGTCCGCCCTCGCCTACTGCCGCGACCCGTTCGACATCGACCGGTTCCACAGGATCGGCGCGCTGGCCCGGGAGCTGATGACCGAGGTCGCGGCGTCGGACCTGCCGCCCTACGACCGCGAGGTCGCCTCCGTCGCGGGCTACACCACCCCGAAGCTCGACGTGCGCGGCGGCGTCTTCGATGCCGACGGCCGGGTGCTCCTCGTCCGCGAGGTCGCCGACGGCGGGAGGTGGACGCTGCCTGGTGGCTGGTGCGACGTCCTGGAGAGTCCCCGCGAGGCGATCGAGCGCGAGGTGCGCGAGGAAGCCGGGCTCACGGTGCGGGCGACGCATCTGGCCGCCGTCATCGACCGCGACAAGTGGGCGCACCACCCGCCCCACGACTTCCACATCTACAAGCTGTTCTTCGTCTGCGAGTCGGCGGGAGCGCTCGACCCGGGCTACGCGAGCACCGAGACGAGCGAGGTCGGCTGGTTCGATCTCGACGATCTCCCGGAACTGTCCGAAGGTCGCGTGCTCCCGGAACAGATCCGCCTGCTGCGCGACCACTGGCTGAGCCCGGGCCCCGCCCACGTCGACTGAAGGCCGTTCCCGTCCAGAGGCACCTCCGCAGGCAGCCGCGGCGGCAGCGCGGGGGTAGTGTTGACGCTGGAAAACGTCACGTCCTCGGAGGTAGTCAGATGCCGGCGCTCAGGTCCCGAACCACAACCCACGGCCGCAACATGGCGGGCGCCCGCGCGCTCTGGCGCGCCACGGGGATCACAGACTCCGACTGGGGCAAGCCGATCGTCGCCGTCGCCAACTCGTTCACCCAGTTCGTGCCCGGCCACGTGCACCTGCGCGACATGGGCAAGCTCGTCTCCGAGTCCATCGCCGAGGCCGGCGGGGTCGGCCGTGAGTTCAACACCATCGCCGTCGATGACGGCATCGCCATGGGGCACGGCGGCATGCTCTACTCGCTGCCCAGCCGCGAGCTGATCGCCGACTCGGTCGAGTACATGGCCAACGCGCACTGCGCCGACGCCCTGGTGTGCATCTCCAACTGCGACAAGATCACCCCCGGCATGTTCCTGGCCGCGCTGCGCCTGAACATCCCCGCGGTGTTCGTCTCCGGTGGCCCGATGGAGGCGGGCAAGGCGATCATCAAGGAGGGCGGCACGGCCGTCACCTCGCTCGACCTGGTCGACGCCATGGTCTCCGCCGTCGACGACTCGGTCTCCGACGACGAGCTGCAGCGCATCGAGGAGAGCGCCTGCCCCACCTGCGGCTCCTGCTCCGGCATGTTCACGGCCAATTCGATGAACTGCCTGCTCGAGGCCATCGGCCTCGCGCTCCCGGGCAACGGGTCGACGCTCGCCACCGCCGCCGCGCGCAAGGGCCTCTTCGAGGAGGCGGGCCGCCTCGTCGTCGAGCTCTGCAAGCGCTGGTACGACGAGGACGACGACTCGGTCCTGCCGCTGTCGATCGCCACCAAGTCGGCGTTCGAGAACGCCATGCGCCTCGACGTCGCCATGGGCGGCTCCACCAACACGGTGCTCCACCTGCTGGCCGCCGCGCAGGAGGCGAAGGTCGACTTCACCCTCGACGACATCGACGAGATCTCGCGGCACACGCCGTGCCTGGCGAAGGTCGCGCCCAACTCCAAGAACTACTACATGGAGGACGTGCACCGCGCCGGCGGCATCCCCGCGATCCTCGGCGAGCTGCATCGCGGCGGCAAGCTCGACGATTCGGTCCACTCCGTGCACGCGCCGAGTCTCCAGGCCTGGCTCGACGAGTGGGACATCCGCGGCGGCTCGGCCAGCGCGGCGGCCGTCGAGCTGTTCCACGCGGCGCCGGGTGGCGTGCGGACCACGGAGGCGTTCTCGACGACCAACCGCTGGGAGACGCTCGACACGGACTCCGAGGGCGGCTGCATCCGCTCCACCGACCATCCGTACACCGTCGACGGCGGCCTCGCCGTCCTGAAGGGCAACCTCTCGCCCGACGGCGCCATCGTCAAGACCGCGGGCGTGCCGGAGGAGCAGTGGGTCTTCACCGGCACGGCGGTGGTCACCGAGTCGCAGGAGGAGGCCGTCGAGGCCATCCTCGGCAAGCGCGTCCAGCCCGGCGACGTCGTCGTCGTCCGCTACGAAGGCCCCAAGGGCGGCCCCGGCATGCAGGAGATGCTGTACCCGACGTCGTACCTGAAGGGCCTGGGCCTCGGCCCGAAGTGCGCGCTGATCACCGACGGCCGCTTCTCCGGCGGCTCGTCCGGGCTCTCCATCGGGCACGTGTCGCCGGAGGCGGCCTCGGGCGGCACCATCGGCCTCGTCGAGGACGGCGACCGCATCGTCCTCTCCATCCCCGAGCGGAAGATCCACCTCGACGTCGACGACGAGACCCTCGCCGCGCGCCGGGCGCTGCGCGATGTCGAGGGCTGGCACGCGAAGGACCGCGAACGCGAGGTGTCGACGGCGCTGAAGATCTTCGGGATGCTGGCGCAGTCCGCCGACAAGGGCGCCGCGCGCAAGCTGCCCTGAGTCAGGCTGCCGGCGCGGCCTTGTCGCGGGCGAGCACGCTCCAGGTGATCGTGCCGGCGGCGAGCAGGCAGATGGCGACGACGGCAACGGGGGAGCGCGCCCAGAGTTCCTGCAGGCCGACCCATCCCATGAAGCCCACCGTGCCGTAGATGAATGCCCACATGATGCAGCCGACGGTGACCGCCGGCAGGTAGCGCCGCATCGGCATCCGGACCACGCCGGCGGCGAGGTTGACCATGGTCTGGATGCCGATCGTCAGGAACGACACCGCGACGGCCGGGGCGCCCCACCGGCCGAGCCACCTGGTGGCGGTCGCGTAGTGCCGGGACTCCAGCATGCGCGCGAACCGCGTGCGCTGGGCGCCGGCCGCCAGCCCTCGGCCGAGCCAGTACGTGCCGTTGGCGCGCAGCATCACGATGACGAAGAGCGCGCCGACGACGACGAGGTAGGGGGCATCCCAGGTCATCGGATTGAACACGGCGCTCCTCGTCAGGCAGGGAACGGCCAGTCTAGCCAGAGCTCACCGGCGACGCGGTGTCGCGATCAGCGGCCCTGTGAGAACCGCATCGCGGCCCGGAACTGCGCGGCGATCCCGGCGCCCATGCCCAGCGGCCAGCGGTGCATCACGTACTCGCTCGCGGCGTCGACGGCGAGCTGCCGCGACGAGTTCCCCGTGCGCACCCACAGCTCGGGTGCGGCGTTCTTGTTCGGGCGCAGGAACACCGGTCGTGGGGAGGCGGCTGCCGTCACGCGGCAGACGTCGTGCGCGACCCCTTCGCCGTCGGGCAACCTCTCGAACTCGACGGTGACCAGCGCGGCGCCGTTGGGCCCGAGCGTCGTGGTGAGCAGGTCGCGGAGCCACAGCTGGAAACGGTCGTGGTCCGGGGCCTTCATCGTCGCGAGGTCGCGGTCGAGGCCCAGCGGCGTGCCCGCGTCGTCGACGCCGATGATGAGGGTGCCGCCGTCGGCGTTCAGGAAGGCCGCCAGAGTCTTGGCCACCACCTGCTCTATCTTGTCGTCCTTGGCGCCCGTGTGGAGGTTCACCCGCGCGGTGGACTTGAACTCCACCTGATCCGACTCGCCGGCGCGGACGAGTTCCGCAGTGGTGGCCCGCTGCGGATGCTGGAAGTGGGCGGCGATCCCCGCGTATGCCGCCACGGCGAGCATGGACGCGCCCAGCGCGAGGGTGATCGCGAGCGGGCTGGTGGGCGCGACGGTCGGCTGGATGAGCCACGCGAGCGCGAACCCGACGGCGGAGCCGAGGATCGACATCACCACCGACGCCGTCGTCGACAGCTGGGCCCGGCCGCGCAGCACCTGGCGCGCGATCCAGCCGAACACGAAGGACACGACCAGCACGGTGATGAGGGACAACGACAGGACCCAGAGGGGAAGTCCGAGCGAGGGGGTCAACGAAGCTCCAAGGGTGGCGATGGGCCTCGAAGTCTAGTGGCGCGTTTCCCGGGACAAACCACTGGCGGCGCCCGCGGGCAGCCGATCACAGTGTGTAGGTTGGGGCGCGGAGGTGCCAATGGCCGACTACACGGACTTCGACTTCGACGAGACACAGCGCGCAGCATGGGGCGAGTTCGCCGACCGGCTGGACGAGGTGCTCTCGGTGATGGACTCGACGGCGGACCTCACGATCTCGGTGACGTCGGTCTCCACGGGTCCCCGCCCCGGGATCCGGTTCACGGTCCGGGAGCCCGGAGTCGTCACCGCGCTCGTCAGCGGGTCCGACAAGGGGGCGCCGACGCCGACCGAGTCCGTCGAGCTGACGCGCCTGGGCTGGCTCCCGCCGTCCGACGGCGAGCCCGGGTTCCATGCCGAGGCCGACCAGGCCGACTCCGCGCGCCTCGCCGCGCTCGCCAGCGACACCCTCGATGCCGTCTTCTCCGTGCCGCACCCCATCTTCCTGGAGCCCGACCAGCTGGCCGAGATCCTCCAGGGCCAGGCCGAGTGGACGCCGCTCGAGCCGCGCAAGCTGAAGCGCGAGGAGCAGGCCGTCAAAGCAGGCGGCCAGGCCGAGCTCGACGGGCTCGTCGACGCCGAACTCCGCCGGCTGTTCGGGCACCCGCCGCTGCGCAACGAGCAGGGCGACGTGGCGATCCGCGTCGGCTCCGCCGTCGTCTTCCTGCGCAGCACGCCGGACTGCCGGGAACTCGTGCTCTTCTCCCCGCTGGTGCACGACGTGGTCAACCGTTCGCGCGCCTGCGAGGTGCTCAACGACCTCAACGTCGAGTCGCGCTACGGCCGGTTCGCGCTGCACCGCGACCGCGTCTTCGCGCAGCTCTCCGTGCCCGCCAAGCCCTTCGTGCCCGCGCACCTCCGCCAGGCGCTGCGCGCGCTCAGCCAGATCGCCGACGGCATCGACGAGGAGCTGGCCACGAAGCTCGGCGGACGCACCACCTTCGCGACTCCGTAAGGCGGGAACGCGCCCGGCCCGAATCCGGACGCCGGGGACCCTTCGCGCGCTAGTGGTGTGTCCCGGAAGTGGGGTGCTGTTTGGCGGCGAGTGGGGTGGATGCATCGCAAGGCCGACGAAGGAGCGCTACCTGGCAGTCCCGCGACTGAGGAGAACGAAGCGAGGCGCCGCATCCAACGTCGCGAAATGGTGCACCATTTCCGGGACGCACCACTAGGCTTGGCCCATGACAAGGGAACCCGTGACCTACTTCTCGCGATTGGACGCCGACGAGTGTTGGGCGTTGCTCGCGGATGCGGAGGTCGGCAGGATCGCCTGGCTGGGACCCGACGGCATCAGCATCGTCCCGGTGAACTTCCGCACCAGCGGCGGGGTCATCGTCTTTCACACCGCCCCGGGCACCATGCTCTCGGCGCTGACCGAGCCCACCGAGGTGTCCTTCCAGGTCGACGAGATCGACAAGGAGACCGCGATCGGGTGGACGGTCCTCGCCCGCGGCACGTCGACGCCCGCCGATGCGTCCGTGAAGAGCATCAGCTGGGTCGACGGCGACCGCACGGTCGGCGTCGCGATCGAGGTCTCGACCCTTGCCGGTCGGGTAGTTTCGGGAACCAAGAGTGAGGAGCCCCGCAATGACTGAACGCCGAGTCCCCCTGATCGTGGTGGGCGTTGACGGAAGCGACGACGGCCTGCGCGCCGTCCGTTTCGGGGCCAACGCCGCGAAGGCCGTGGAAGGCGAGCTGATGCTCGTCAACGCCGTCGACGACACGTTGATGGCCGGCGCCTGGGGCGTCGTCTACGACCCCGAGGTGCTGCAGGCCGCCGGCGTCACCGCCAACGAACAGGCGAAGGCTCTCGCGGTCGAGCTCGGTCTCCCCGAGGAGCGGATCAAGTCCGAGGTGGTCATGGGTTCTCCCGGCGGCGTCATGGCGCGGCTGAGCGAGGTCGCCGACCTGGTGGTCGTCGGCCGCCGCGCCGCGTCCGGCTTGGAGCGCATGTTCGTCGGCTCGACGTCGGTCGCGGTCGTCGCCAACGCGTCCTGCCCCGTCGTGGTCATCTCGGCCGCGGCGCACCCGGACCCGGTCGGCTCGCGCGGCGTCGTCGGCGTCGGCCTCCAGACCGACCCGGGCTCCGAGGGCACACTCGAGGCGGGCTTCCAGCAGGCCGAGCGGCTCGGCTCGCGGCTCGAGGTGGTCCACGCCATCCAGCCGCCCGTCGGGATCTTCGCCCGCAAGCTCACGCCGGCGCAGCTGGACGAGCAGGCGCGCTTCGCGCAGGGCGGGATCGAGGCGATCGCGGCCGCCGTCGCGGCGCGCCACCCGGATGTCGAGTACGAGGTGCAGGTGAACGTCGGCAGCCCCATCAACGAGTTGGTCAGCCGCAGCGCGGGCTACGACCTGCTGGTGCTGGGCGTGGGCGAGTCGTCGATCCCCGGCTTCGCCCTCGGCGGTCTGATGCGCGGCCTCATGGCGCACGCGCTCTGCCCGCTGTACATCACGCGCGGATGACCCGGGAGGGGCCAACTCCCACCGTCGTCGTCGAGCCCGGCCTCCCCATCGCGGGGGAGGCCGAGCACATCGCCGCGCTGATCCGCGACAACCAGGTTGTCGTGGTGGCGGGCGAGACCGGATCCGGCAAGACCACGCAGCTGCCGAAGATCTGCCTGCTCGCGGGGCGGCAGCGGATCGCGCACACGCAGCCGCGCCGGATCGCCGCCCGCACGGTGGCGCAGCGGATCGCCGTCGAGTGCGGCGTCGAGCTCGGGGAGTTCGTCGGCTATCAGGTGCGGTTCACGCGGCGCGTCACCGCCGCCACGCGGGTCAAGGTGATGACCGACGGCATCCTGCTCTCGGAGCTGACCCACGACCGGATGTTGTCGAAGTACGACACGATCATCATCGACGAGGCGCACGAACGCAGCCTCAACATCGACTTCCTGCTCGGCTACCTCAAGCAGCTGCTTCCCCAGCGCCCCGAGCTGCGCGTGATCGTGACCTCGGCGACCATCGACACGGCCCGTTTCTCGGAGCACTTCGACGGCGCACCCGTCGTCGAGGTGTCCGGCCGCACCTTCCCGGTGGAGACCAGGTACCGCCCGTTGGAGGACGGCCAGGACGAGATCGACGGCATCGCCGCCGCGGTGGAGGAGATCGTCACGGAACCCGGCGGAGGTGACATCCTCGTCTTCCTGAGCGGGGAGCGCGAGATCCGCGACGCCGCGGAGGCGGTCGAGGCGCTGGGTGCGGGTCTCGAGGTGCTGCCGTTGTTCGCGCGCCTGTCGTCGGCGGATCAGCAGCGCGTGTTCGCGCCCGGCCCGCGGCGGCGGATCGTGCTGGCCACCAACGTCGCGGAGACGTCCATCACGGTGCCGCGGATCCGGTACGTGATCGACACGGGCACCGCCCGCATCTCCCGCTACTCGGCGCGCACCAAGGTGCAGCGGCTGCCCATCGAGGAGGTCTCCCAGGCGTCGGCCAACCAGCGCGCGGGCCGCTGCGGCCGCCTCGGCCCGGGCATCGCCGTCCGGCTCTACTCCGAGGAGGGCTTCGCGGCCCGTCCCGAGTTCTCCGATCCCGAGATCCTGCGCACCAACCTCGCCACCGTCATCCTCCTGATGGCTCAAGCCGGGCTGGGCGACGTCGAGTCGTTCCCGTTCGTCGAGGCGCCCAACGTCTCGCACATCAACGACGGCGTGCGCGTGCTGAGCGAGCTGGGCGCCATCCACCCGCGGAAGCGCCACGATCAGCTGCGGCTCACCCGCACCGGCCGGATGCTCGCGCGCATGCCCGTCGACCCGCGCCTCGGCAGAATGCTGATCGAGGGGTCTCGACGGAACTGCCTCGCCACCGTCATGGTGCTCGTGGCCGGGCTGACCGTCCCCGACATCCGCGAGCGCCCCGCCGAGTTCCAGGCCCAGGCCGATCAGCTCCACCGCCGCTTCTGGGGCATCACGCTCCTTGATTTCGACGCGGGTGCGGCGCTTCGCGCGGCGACCCGGCTCAATCCGGCGGAGCCGGGCCGACGGAGCGAAGCGACGCAGCCCGTGTCGAAGGGTCTGGCAGCCGAAAAGCAGACCCAACCCGCGCGACACACGGCTCACACGGGAACTCGCAAGGAACAAGAGGCCAAGCCGTCGCTGGAGGGCGGCGACTTCGAGGTGCTCCTCAACCTGTGGACGTACCTCCGCGCGAAGCGGCGCGAGCTGAGCGGTAACGCTTTTCGGCGCATGTGCCGCGCGGAGTACCTCAACTTCGTGCGCTTCCGCGAGTGGGAGGACCTGGTCTCGCAGCTGCGGGAGGCGTGCAAGGAGCTCGACCTCGACACGTCCGGGCGTGGGGCCATGCCCGACGTCCTCACGTCGATTCTCAGCGGCCTGCTCTCCAACGTCGGCTTGGCGCTCGAACCGCCGACCCAGCGCCCCGGGCAGGGGGCGCAGGCCCGCCGCAAGCCGCTGACGGAGTACCAGGGCGCGCGCGGCGCGCGCTTCGCCATCCAGCCGGGATCCTCGCAGGCCAAGGCGACGCCGCCGCTGGTCATGGCCTTCGAGCTCGTCGAGACCTCGCGGCTGTGGGCGCGCACCGTCGCGCCCGTCCACGAGGACTGGGTCGAGCAGGTCGCCGGGCACGTGTTGACCCGCACGGTCTCCGAGCCGACGTGGTCCAGCCGCTCGGCCACCGTCGTCGCCAACGAGCGGATCAGCCTGTTCGGTGTGCCGATCGTCGCGGCGCGGCGGACCAACTACGCCGCCGACCACGCGATAGAGGCGCGCGAGATCTTCCTGCGGACCGCGCTGGTCGAGGGGGAGTGGGAGTCGAGGAACAAGGTCGTCACCGCAAACCGCGCGGTGCTGCGCGAGGCGGAGAAGCTCACGGACCGGATGCGCAGGCCGGACCTGCTGCTCTCCGACGACGCGCTCTACGCCTGGTACGACGCGCGCGTACCCGCCGAGGTCGTCTCCGGCGCGACGTTCGACAAGTGGCTGCGCGGGCTGCCCCACGAACAGTGGCCGCTGCTGACGCCCGACGACGCCGTCGTCGACCCCTCCCAGCTGCGTGCCTCCGATTACCCCGACGCGTGGCGGATCGGCCCGCATCAGCTGCCGATCGCCTACGAGTTCAACCCCGGAGCGGGCAGCGACGGCGTCACGGTCACGGTCCGCTTGGAACTGCTGAGCCAGCTCGACGGCGCGCCGTTCACCTGGCAGGTGCCCGGGCTGCGCCGCGAGCTGGCCACCGAGCTGATCCGGTCGCTGCCCAAGGCCGTGCGAACGAGCTTCGTCCCCGCGCCTGACTTCGCGGCGAAGGCGCTGCGCTGGCTCGAGGAGCGCGGGGTCGACGGCGAGGGCTCCTTCCCCGCGGCGCTCGGCCGCGCGCTCACCGCGCTCACCGGCACGGTGGTATCCCCGGAGGACTGGCACCCGGAGACGCTCGACCCGCACCTTCGCCCGACCTTCGTCGTGGTCGACGCCGGCCGCGAGGTGGGCCGCGGCGACGACCTGGCGGCGCTGCAGCAGCGGCTCGCGCCCAAAGTGGCGGCGAAGCTCACCCGCTCGGCGGGCGACCGGGCGGCCACCGGTCAGCGCTCCTGGACGTTCGGTGACATCCCCCGCGAGACGCGCCTCGGCAGGGGAGCTGTCGGGTATCCGGCGCTGGCCGACGAGGGCACGACCGTGGGCCTCATCGTGCTCGATACCCGCGCCAAGGCGGACCGGTCCCACGCCGCGGGCATCCGTCGGCTGCTGACCTGCACCAACCCCGAGCCGACGCGGTGGGTGGTCTCGCACCTCGGCCGCGAGGCGAAGCTGGCCCTCGCAGACTCGGCCTATCCGACGGTGCCGGATCTCCTGGCCGACGCGTGGCTGAAGGCGGGCGAGCAGCTCGCGGCCGCCGTCGGCCCGTTGTCGGATGTGCGCTCGCAGGCTGCGTATGAGCGGGTCGCGCTCGCGGTGCGCCAGGAGTGCCCCGGCCGGACGTTGGAGGTGGTCAACACCGCCGCGCAGGCGCTGACGAATGTCACCCGGGCGCGGCTGCTGATCTCGTCGGACCCGACGGCACCGGCGAGCCGCGACGTCGCCTCCCAGTTGGACAACCTCTTCTTCAACCGGTTCATCTCGGCCACCCCCGAGCCGTGGTTCGGCCATCTGCCCCGCTATGCCGCGGCGGCCGTCGTCCGCCTGGAGGCCGCGGCCCCGCAGCCCGCGCGGGACGCGAAGCTCCACGCCGAGGTCGACGAGATGGAGGACCTGTACGCGGACCTCACGGACGCCCAGCCCCCGGGGCCGCTGCGCCCCGAGGTGGAGGAGATCGCGTTCCTGATCGAGGAGTTCCGCGTGAGCCTTTTCGCGCAGCAGCTCCGCACGAGCATTCCTGTCTCGGCGAAGCGCATCCGCCAGGCCATCCGCGCCGCCGGTTAGGCGAGTTCCCCGAGCGGGTACCCGAGTACCCTCTTTGGCGGCTGCGTGGAGGAACGCGAACACACCCTGTTAGCGTTTTGTCGAGGATCTCGGCAATGACTGCCGATGTGCCGAACGTTTCAGGGGGAAATGCCGTGATGTCAGGCTTGTCTGACCGCCGTCGATCGATCGCGCTGAGGCGCGTCGTCATGGCTGCATTGTTGATCGCATTGGCGTTCCTGGGCCTCGGCCCGTCGCCGGCGGAGGCCGCGCCGAGGATCACGCCCACGCCGACGATTTCCGGAACGGCGCAGGTCGGCAAGACCCTTACGGTCAAGGTGGGAAAGTGGCGGCCGAGCGTCTCGGCCCATCCGCAGTGGCTGCGCAACGGAAAGAAGATCAAGGGGGCGCAGCACTTCTCGTACACGCTCACAGGTGCCGACGCGGGCGCGAGGATCTCGGTCCAGGTCACGGGCGCCCACTGGAGCCTACGGCCGGTCACGAAAACATCGAAGAAGACCAAGAAGGTGGCCCTCGGCGTCATCACCTCGAAGAAGGTGACCTTGAGCAATGATCCCCAGGTCGACGGGAGCATCGGGGCTGAAACGAGCACCTGGAAGCCGAGGGGGGTCGTCAAGCTGAGCTACCAGTGGTTCCGCGACGGCAAGAAGATCGCCGGAGCGACGAAGCAGACCTACGACCCGGTAGGCGCGGATGCGGGCAAGAGGCTCTCCGTCACCGTCACCGGCACGGCGAAGGGCTATACCTCGGTTTCGGTCACCTCGAAGCGCTCGGCCGCGGTCGCGCCCGGCACCTTCTGGGCCACTGAGAGTGGTATGCAGGTCCCACCGCCAGACCCGCCCCGCCCCGGAAGCACATTGTCGGTCGTGACCGGCTACTGGAATCCCGAGCCCACCTTCACGTACCAGTGGCTGCGTGATGGCGACCCTATCAAGGGCGCAACCGGCAAGACCTACACGCTTCAGCCGGCCGATGGTGGCACGGAGGTCTCGGTGCGAACCACTGGCAGCCGCTCCGGATACGTGTCCCGGAGCTTCGTGAGCGACCGTGCGTACGTCCTCGGAGCCAACGACTACGACCTCGACAAGATCAAGAGTTCACGGCTTCGGTCCTGCATCGAGTCGGCGAACGATTACCGCATGCGAGGCTGGCTCACATGGGCGGACGCGACGAAGATCACCTCGTTGGAGTGCCCGTACGGGAGCATCGACACGCTTGAGGGCTTCCCGGTTCTACCGAACCTGACAAAGCTCGATCTGGTAAACAGCTTTGTCCCGGGGCTCGCCGAACTCCCGGCGAAGACGCCGAGGCTCGAGTGGCTCCGCTTCGGCACTGCCGACGAGGTGACCGACTTCACCGCGTTTCGCGGCGTTGCCGAGTGGTCGGACCTCACCTATCTCGGGATAATCAAGGGCAATCTGGAGACACTCCACGGAATGCCGACCATTCCGTCGCTCGAGATGTTTGTCGTCGGCCGGACGAAGCTCCGTGACGTCAAGGAGCTGCCCGACCTGCCGAACCTCCAACTGCTCTCCGTGGTGTACAACGAGGTGACGTCGTTGGATGGCCTTCCCGCACTGCCTGCGTTGCGCACGCTATACGTCCATGGCAACAAGCTGACCTCGGTCGGGGGCCTCGCCAACCGAGCGGGGCTTGAGGAGCTACGGGTGTACGACAACCCGTTGGCTGATCCGGCCGCGGACAAGGCGGCGCTCCAGCCCTTGGTCGCCGCCGGGTGCGTGATCCACTGGGAGACGCCCGCGTAGGGCAGTCGCGCCATCCGGAGTTTCGGCGCGCAACCCGGGCCACTGTGCCCAATTGGGCAGGATCGGCCCCGTTGTGAGTCAAAACTCCGGATGGTCTGACTATGGCGGCGGCGGTGAGCCGAAGGCGCATCCGCAGGCACCCGCGCCGCCGGGTAGCGGAGTCCCCAGAGCGGGTACCCGAGTACCCTCTTTGGCGGCTGCGCGGAGGAACGTGTACACACCCTGTTAGCGTTTTGTCGAGGATCTCGGCAATGACTGCCGATGTGCCGAACGTTTCAGGGAGAAATGCCGTGATGTCAGGCTTGTCTGATAGCCGTCCATCGATCGCGCTGAGGCGCGTCGTCGTGGCTGCATTGCTGATCGCGTTGGCGTTTGTGGGTCTCGCCCCGTCGTCGGCGGAGGCCGCGCCGTTGAGTGCGACGCCGACCATCTCTGGAACCGCGCGCGTGGGATTGACGCTCAAAGCCAAGGTCAAGTGGACTCCGCGCTGGTACACCACGGTGCAATGGCTGCGTGACGGGAAGAAGATCAAGAACGCAACCCACGAGAGCTACAAGCTGACTCCCGCGGACTTCGGCAAGAAGATCTCGGTGAGGGCCACCGCGTCCCGCTACGGCTATCGCTCGGTTACGAAGACGTCGAAAAAGACGAAGAAGGTCGGCCTGGGAACTATGAAGCCGTGGACTCCCAACCTGGGCAGTGCTCCTCGGATCGACTGGTCTGTGGATGTGACGGCCGGCTTCCACAGTCCCCAGGATGCCAAGAAGACCTATCAATGGCTGCGGGACGGAAAGAAGATCAAGGGGGCCACGAAACGTTCCTACACCCCTGTCGCCGCGGACGTCGGAAGGAAGCTCTCCGTTACGGTCACAGGAACGAGGAAGGGCTACAAGAAGTCCACGGTTACGACGAAGCCGAAGAAGGTGGCCCCGGGAGAGCTGTGGGGCATCCAGGTCTGGGTCGACAGCGACCCGGGGTGGATCAAGGCCGGCGACACCGTGACGGCAAGGCCGGGGGAGTGGAGTCCGACGCCGACGTTCAGCTACCAATGGCTGCGAGACAGCAAGGCGATCAGCGGGGCGACGGCAGAGACCTATAGGCTGACCGAAGCTGACGGCGGAACGCAGATCTCGGTGCGAGTCACGGGGTCGCGAGCGGGGTATCCGTCGCTGACCCTCACCTCCGAGTCGCGATACGTGTCCGGGCCGGGCGATCTCGACTTGGGCACCCTCCCCCAGAACGGCGTGCGCAACTGTGTTGCCCACGCGGTAGGGATCAGCTCCTACGGCCTCTTTACTCGGGCACAGGCTGAGAGCATCACGTCGTTGACGTGTAGCAAGTGGGAGCGCGTAGAGACACTTGAGGGATTCCCTGACCTCCCGAATCTCACCAAGCTGGTGATCGAGGGGGAGAGCCTGACCTCGTTCCGGGGCCTGCCGTCTCTCCCACGGCTAGAGACGCTTGTCGTCTACGACAACCCGATCGTCGAATTCGAGGGACTGCCCAAGCTCGCCAACCTCAAGAGTCTGGTGTCGTGGAGGAGCAGTGCATCCAGCCTCGCAGCGCTTGTCGAGAAGACGCCGGCGCTCGACCATCTCGTCTTCCAGCCTGCGCCGGAAGTGACCGACCTTTCCCGATTCCCGGAGCTCGCAGACTTGCCGCATCTCACCCAGCTCGGAGTCACTCACAGCGAGATCAACACCCTGGAGGGGATGCCGGCGTTGCCGAACCTTGAGCTGTTCGGCGTCGTGTTCTCCAAGCTGTCCGATCTTCGGGGGATGCCTGACCTGCCAAGGCTCTCGACGCTCCTTCTTCAGGTGAACAAGCGGCTGACCTCACTGGAGGGGATGCCCGCTCTGCCAGCCCTCAGTCGGCTCAGGCTGAACCACAGCGGCTTAACCTCGGTCGGCGGACTGGCCAACCGGACTGGCTTGAAGGAGTTGTGGGTACACGACAACCCGCTGGTGGATCCCGCAGCGGACAAGGCGGCGCTCCAGCCCTTGGTCGCCGCCGGGTGCGTGATCCACTGGGAGCAGCCGGTCTAGTCTCCTAGAGCCAATCGACCTTGCGGAACAGCAGGTAGAGGCCGGCGACGCCGGCCACGATCAGGACGACGCTGAGCACCAGCCCTGATCCGCTCGCGTAGCCGGGGTAAGGGAGGTTCTGGCCGAACCAGCCGGTGACCGCCGTCGGGACGGCGATGATGGCCGCCCAGGCCGCCAGCTTCTTCATGATGTCGTTCAGCCGGGCGTCCTGCAGCGAGAGGCTGGTCTCGAAGGCGTTGCCGACGACCTCTCGGAGCGATTCGCTCCAGTCGGCGGCCCGGATGACGTGGTCGTAGAGGTCGTCGAAGTCGCCGTCGAGCTCGCGGGAGACCGGGAGCGTCTCCGAGGTCCGGAACCGGATCACGGCCGACACCACCTCTCGCATGGGAAGCACCTTGCGGCGCAGTTGCGCCAGCACCTTGCGGACACCGAACACCCGCTGCTGGAAGGCGCGCGGCCGGACGCGGTCGCCGAAGAGCATGTCCTCCAGCTCCTCCACCTCGTCGTCCAGGGCCTGGATCGCGTCGAAGTGGCCGTCCACGACGGTGTCGAGCATGCCGTGCACCAGCGCGCCCACCCCTTGATCGAGCTGCCCCTCATCGGCCCAGCGCTGCAGGACCTCGCCGAAGTCGAACGCGCCCGAGCGCACGGTGATCAGGCCGTTGGGGAGCACGAAGGCCGAGATCCGAGGGGTGACGAGCCGCGGCCCCTCGTCGGCGTCGACGGTCAGCGTCGTCGCGTAGCAGGTGAGGAACACGTGGCCGGTGTGACGGGTCGCCTTGGGGCGCTCGAAGGGCGCAGCGGCGTCCTCGACGGCGTGGCGGTCGAGGGTGAGTTCCTCCGCGAGGCTCGCCAGCAGCTCCGGCTCAGGATCGACGAGGTCGAGCCACACCAGGAGCCCCGGATCCGCCAGCAGCTCGCTCAGCTCGGACACGGGGACGTCGCCCCGCTCCTGCACCCCGTCGCGCCAGGTCCGGCCCTGCACCGTGCTCATATGCACAGCATCCCACCGGCCCGCAAAGATGCGTTCAGGCCGGGCCGACCAATCCGTGCCCGAACCGGAACAGAGGGTCGGCGGTGTCGAACGGCACATCGGGGCGAGAGGCCTCGACGGCCCGCATTGAGCGGGGGAGATCGAACGGAAGACGGCCGTGGGACGCGACCGCACCGGTGAGCACGTCCAGCAGCGCCGACGCGCTCGCGCCCCAGTTGAGGGTGACAGCGGCCGCCACCTCGACGATCGGCTCCAGAATGGCGGGGCGGTCCGCGAACACGTCGACGACGGTCGGCACGGTCTGGGCGACGGCGCGCACATGCTCCAGGAGCTCCGCCGGGAACTCCAGCGAACCGGAGTGGAAGAAGTTCTCGAAGACGGTCGGCCGCTGCTCGAACGGGGCCTTCAGCCGGATGACCGCCGCGTCGGCGTCCTCGGGGCGGTCGACCACGGTGCCGAAGGCGGCCGCCTCCTCCGCCGCGACTCCCTCGACGTAGAGCCGCAGGCCGCGTTTCAGCGGGAGCACCGGTGCGCCGTCGGCGTCGTTCGTGAGCAGCGTGATCGAGGCGCGCTGGGCGGCGTCGCCCGCCGCGCGGAAGTCCGCCCGGCCCGCGATGGCATCGGCGGCGTCCTCGTCGACGAAGGGGTCGTCGAAGAGGCCGAGCTCGAACTTCTCGCGGAGCAAGCGCCGGGCCGAGACGTCGAGGCGCGCCTCGGAGACCCGGCCGGACGCGACGAGGCCGATGAGCAGTTCGGGGCACGCCTCGCCGCCGAACTGATCGGCGCCGGCGTCGACGGCCATCGCGACCCGCTCCGAGGGGCTCAGCTGCTCGACGCCCCAGGCCCGCGCCGGGAACGGCTCGCCGAAGATCTCGGCGTCGTTGATGAGACCCCAGTCGGTGCAGACGATGCCCTCGAAGCCGAGGCGTTCACGGAGGAGCCCGGTGATCACCGACTTGTTGAACCCGAAGGCGACCTCCGGATGCTCGGTGCCGATCGGCATCCCGTAATAGGGCATCATCTGACGCGTTCCGGCCGCGATGAGCGCCGCGAACGGCTTCATGTGCAGCTCGAACTGCCCACCGGGGTAGACCTGTTCCCGGCCATGCGCGAAGTGCGGATCCTCGCCGTCCTTCTGCGGGCCGCCGCCGGGGAAGTGCTTGGTCATCGTCGACACCGACGCGGGGCCGAAGTCCGTCCCCTGGAAGCCGCGCACGTAGGCGGCGCCGAGGCGGGCGCTGAGCTCCGCGTCCTCGCCGAAGGTGGCGAGTTGCCGCGACCAGCGCGGCTCGGTCGCCAGGTCGACCTGGGGATGGAGGGCGACGCGCAGCCCTACCGCGAGGTACTCCTGGCGCGCGATGTCCGCGAAGCTCTCGACCGTCGCCTCGTCGCCGATCGCCGCGAGCCCGAGCGGC
Source organism: uncultured Arachnia sp. (assembly GCA_934636715.1). The sequence continues at coordinate 35,326 of CAKUBE010000008.1, read as the reverse complement.
TCAGGCCATTGCGAGAACGGCCCCGCGAGCATGCCGGTGCCGGGATTGTCGGTGAACGAATGGCGCGGGTCCGTCGACAGCGTCACGGGAATGCCGAGGCGCGTCGACCGCGCGAGACGCTGAACGGCGTTGTGCCAGGCGGCGATCTCCCGCGCCGACGATGCGCCGCCGACCAGGTTGAAGTGCGTCAGATGACGGCCCTGCACGAGGTCCGCCGCCGACGGCACCGAGAAGACGGGGTTCGCCTCGGCGAGGTCGCCCATGCCGATCATCGTGTGGAAGAAGAGTCCCGCCTTCTCGGCGAGCGTCATCTCCGCGAGCAGCGACTCGAGCCGCTGTTCGGTGGGAAGCGAGGGGTCGAACCACGGGCGGGCGGGGGATGCGGCGCTGCTCATTGACGGATGATATCGGGCCGTCCGGGCGTCGCGGAGGATTGGGCGAACATGCCCTAGTGTTCCCTCCATGTCTACGACGGTGACCCGCACGGAGCGGCTGGACCGGCTGCCCTTCACCCGGAAACACGGGAAGCTCCTGTTCGGCTCCGGGATCGGCTGGGCGCTCGATGCCATGGACATCGGGCTGATCTCCTTCATCATGGCCGCGCTCGCGGCGCAGTGGCAGCTGAACGCCGGGCAGCTGTCGCTGCTCGGGTCGATCGGGTTCGTCGGCATGGCCGTCGGCGCGTCGCTGGGCGGCCTGCTCGCGGACCGCGTCGGCCGGCGCTCGGTGTTCGCGCTCACGCTGCTGGTCTACGGCATCGCCACCGGGGTGTCGGCGCTGTCCACCGGCCTGGCGATGCTGTTGGTGCTGCGGTTCATCGTCGGCGTGGGGCTGGGCGCGGAGCTGCCCGTGGCCTCCACGCTGGTCAGCGAGTTCGCGCCCCAGCGGATCCGCGGGCGCGTCGTCGTGGCGCTCGAGTCCTTCTGGGCCGTCGGCTGGCTGGCCGCGGCCTGCATCGGCTACTTCCTCGTCCCGGCATCGGACAACGGGTGGCGCTGGGCGCTCGCACTCGGCGCGGTGCCCGCCGCGTACTCGCTGATCGTCCGGTTCGGACTGCCCGAGTCGGTGCGCTTCCTGGAACGCGCGGGCCGGCACGACGAGGCCGAGCGAGTCGTCATTGACCTCGAGGCCGGCGCGGGGGTCATCACGCCCGACCACGAGAAGGCCGACGCCGCGGCGCCGGTCGCCGTCGACCCCCAGGCCGCGCGGCGCGAGCTGTGGGGCCCGCGTTTCCGCACCCGCACCGTCGCGCTGTGGCTGACCTGGTTCGGCATCAACTTCGCCTACTACGGCGCGTTCATCTGGCTGCCCACGCTGTTGTTCAACACGGGGATGACGCTGGTGAAGTCGTTCGAGTTCACGCTGTACATCACGCTCGCCCAGCTGCCCGGCTACCTGGTTGCCGCCCTCCTGATCGAGTCCTGGGGAAGGCGCCCGACGCTGATCACCTTCCTGGGCGGATCCGCCGTCGGCGCCCTGCTGTTCGGCTTCGCTCCGCAGCTCGCCTCGGCCGTCGCGCCCGGCGACGCCGCAGCCGCCACCGCGGTCACCCTCGCCGCCGGCTGCACGCTCTCGTTCTTCAACCTGGGCGCCTGGGGTGCGCTGTACGCGATCACGCCGGAGGTGTACCCGACGACGATGCGCGCGGGCGGCGCGGGGGCGGCCACGGCATTCGGCCGGATCGCGGCGATGGCGGCCCCGCTGCTGGTCCCTGTGCTCAGCGCCGCGGGCCTCGGCGTGCTGTTCACGGTGTTCGGGGCGATGTTCGCGATGGCGATGGCCGCGAGCTGGTTCCTTCCCGAGTACACCGCGAAGGCCCTCGACGAGTCCTGACCCCCGACGTCCGGCGAAGGTGGCAGCATAGGCATGTGCCGAAGGATGTTGCCGAACTCTGCGCGCTGTTCGATCTGACCGCCACCGGGCGGCTCACGTTCCGCGGGCCGCAGCCCCAGACGCTGTTGCAGCGCCTGTTCGGCGGCCAGGTCCTCGGCCAGACGCTGGTCGCGGCGGCGCAGACCGTTCCCCGCGACCGCCTCGTCCACTCCCTGAACGCCTACTTCCTGCGCCCCGGCGCCATCGACCTTCCGCTCGACTTCGACGTCGAGGTGATGCGCGACGGGCACACGTTCAGCAACCGGCGCGTGATGGCTCGGCAGGGCGAGAACGTGATCTTCGAGATGACCGTCTTCTTCCAGGAGCCCGAGCCCGGTCTCGAGCACTCGGCCGCGCCTCCGGCCGGCGTCGCGGTGCCGGAGGCCTGCCCTTCGCTGCCCGAGGTGCTCGAGCGGCGGTTCGGGAGGCAGATCCACATGATCTCGGAATGGGATGCGCTCGACGTCCGGCTCGCCGCCATCCCGAACGCGGACCGGCAAGGCGGGAGCATGCGGGCGTGGGTGCGGACCAAGCAGCCCATGCCCGACGACCCGCTCCTGCACGCCGCGGTGCTCGCCTACCTGAGCGACATCACCCTGCTCAGCGTCACCGCCATCCCGCACGAGGTGGAGTTCCTCTCGCCGCGGATGCAGGCGGCCTCCATCGACCACGCGATGTGGTTCCACCGTCCCGTCCGCGTCGACGAGTGGCTGCTCTACGACATGATCTCGCCGTCGGCGTCCAGTGCGCGCGGCTTCGCCATGGGGCGCCTGTTCCAGGACGGCGCCGCCGTGGCGTCGTGTGCCCAGGAAGGACTCATCCGGGTGGTCGGCGACTGCTGACCACCCGGATGAGAACCGCGAGATGCCTCTGCGCAGCAGTTACGCCGCGACCCCCTGACGCTCGCGCATGGTGGCGAGCGCCTGGCGCTCGATCTGGCGGACCCGCTCGGCCGTGATGCCCCAGTGGGTGCCGATGTCGGCCAGCTTGGCCTGGCGGCCGTCGAGCAGGCCGTAGCGACGGCGGACGACGTCGCGGGAGCGCTCGTCGAGCTCCGACAGCATCCCCTCGAGGCGGGCGCGCTCCTCGGCATCCAGCACGACCTCGTCCGGGCCGGGCGCGGTCTCGCGGGCGATCAGGTCGCCGAGCGAGGTGTCGCCGTCGGCCTCGACGGGGGCGTCGAGCGAGACGTGGTCCCTGGCGTAGCGGAGGAGGTCGATGACCTTCTCCTCCTCGAGCCCGAGCTCCTCTGCGATCTCGATCAGTTCCGGCTCGCGGCCGAGCTGGCGCTCGAGGTTGCGGCGCACCGCCGACACCTGGTTGACCTGCTCGGCGACATGCACCGGGAGCCGGACGATCCTGCCCTGCTGCGCGATGCCGCGGGAGATCGCCTGCCGCACCCACCAGGTGGCGTAGGTGGAGAACTTGAAGCCCTTCGTGTAGTCGAACTTCTCGACGGCGCGGATGAGGCCGGTGTTGCCCTCCTGGACGAGGTCGAGCAGCGGCATCTGCGCCCGGCCGTACTTCCGCGCGACCGAGACGACGAGGCGGAGGTTCGCCTGAACGAAGCGCTGCATCGCGCGGCGCCCCTCTGCGGCGACCTCGCGCAACTCGTCGTCCGTGGCGGCGAGCGAGGTGGACTCGCGTCCGTCGAGCACGTGCTCCGCGAAGAGCCCGGCCTCGATGGTGCGGGCCAGTTCGACCTCTTCGAGCGCGGTCAGCAGTGCCGTCTTGGCGATGGCGTCGAGGTAGAGCCCCACCGCGTCCTTGCCGTCGATACCTTCGGTGCTTCGCATACGTGCCGTAGTGTTCATCGTTCGAGACCTTTCGAGAGTCGTCACCTAGTTCAACGCATTGACCGGCGCTCCGGTTCCACTGGAGGCACTCGCCAGGGGCGAAATCATCCGAAAGTACGAGTGCCTCTCACCCTCCCCCCTACCCAGGTAGGGGGAGACCCTGACACGGATCCGCCACGTGCGTTTGAGAAGGGGGTCATCGCGTGCCAGAATGGACGCCGCGTCACCCTTGACTATGGCGGGGCGACGCACGCGCTAAAACCAGTAGGTCTGGAGAGGATTCCTGTGACCCAGAACGCCGAAGCGACCGGTAAGGCCCCGAGGGCTCGCCGGACCACCGCGACCGCACCCGCCAACGACGCCACGCCCAAGAAGCGTGCGACGACGCGGGCTGCCAAGCCGGCCCCTGACGAGGCGAACGCCCCCGCGGCCGGCCGCGCCCGCAAGGCCCCGGCTCGCACGACGCGCGCGAAGGCGGCGGCCGAGCCCACCATCCAGGATGTGGCGAGCGGAGAGGTCGAGCTCGACGTCGAGGTCAAGCTCGACGGCGACGACGTCGTCCTGACCGTCGGCGGCAAGAACCGCACCATGGACGAGAAGAAGCGGTCGCTCGACGAGGTGGACGACTCCGAGTTCAACGAGGCCAAGGAGGCCCCGCTGGAGAAGGAACTCGTCTCCGAGGAGGAGGGGTTCGCGCTCTCCGACTCCGACGACGCGGACGAGCCGGAGCAGCAGGTCGTCTCCGCGGGTGCCACCGCGGATCCGGTCAAGGACTACCTGAAGCAGATCGGCAAGGTCGCGCTGCTGAACGCCGTCCAGGAGGTCGAACTCGCCAAGCGCATCGAGGCGGGCCTGTTCGCCGAGGAGCGGCTGACGTCCACCGAGGTCGTCGTCAGCGATGAGGACCTCGAGGACTTCGAGTGGATCACCGAGGACGGCCGTCGCGCGAAGAACCACCTGCTCGAGGCGAACCTGCGCCTCGTCGTCTCGCTCGCCAAGCGCTACACCGGCCGCGGCATGCTCTTCCTCGACCTGATCCAGGAGGGCAACCTCGGCCTGATCCGCGCCGTCGAGAAGTTCGACTACACCAAGGGCTACAAGTTCTCCACGTACGCGACGTGGTGGATCAAGCAGGCGATCACGCGCGCCATGGCGGACCAGGCGCGCACCATCCGCATTCCCGTCCACATGGTCGAGGTCATCAACAAGCTGGCGCGCGTGCAGCGCCAGATGCTCCAGGACCTGGGCCGCGAGCCCACCCCGGAGGAGCTGGCGATCGAGCTGGACATGACGCCCGAGAAGGTCGTCGAGGTCCAGAAGTACGGCCGCGAGCCCATCTCTCTGCACACGCCGCTGGGCGAGGACGGCGACTCCGAGTTCGGCGACCTGATCGAGGACTCCGAGGCCGTCGTTCCGGCCGACGCGGTGAACTTTACGCTCCTCCAGGAGCAGCTGAACGACGTGCTCGACACGCTGAGCGAGCGCGAGGCGGGCGTCGTCTCGATGCGCTTCGGCCTGACCGACGGTCAGCCGAAGACCCTCGACGAGATCGGCAAGGTCTACGGCGTGACGCGCGAGCGGATCCGCCAGATCGAGTCCAAGACCATGTCGAAGCTGCGCCACCCGTCGCGGTCCCAGGTGCTGAGGGATTACCTCGACTGACGCGCCAGGCGCACGAAGTTCGACAGGACGGCGTGCACCTCGTCGGTGATGTCGGCGTCCAGGGCGAAGGCGGAGAGTTCGTCGGTCTCGTCCGGCGCGAAGTAGCCGGCCTCGCGATAGATCAGGATCCGCTCCGCCATGCCGCGAGGGTCGAGGTCCGGATGGAACTGGGTCGCGTACGCCCGTGGCCCCACGCGGAACGCCTGCACCGGGCAGGCCTCGCCCGTGGCGAGGAGAGTGGCGCCGGGAGGTAGCTCGCGGCAGGCCTCCTTGTGCCCGACGAACGCGCGCATGACAGTCGGGATGCCGTCGAACAGCGGATCCTCTCGGCCCTCGTCGGTGAGCGTCACGTCGACGACGCCCACGGCCTCGCCGTAGGTGCGGTCGACGACGCCGCCCAGCGTCGAGGTGAGTGCGCCGATCCCGTAGCAGAGCCCCAGGAGGGGGACGTCGCGCTCGACGGCCGCGGTGACCACGCGGGCGATGTCCGCCTCCACCCGCAGCTGCAGCTCCGACTTGTCCTCGTCGCTGGCGTTGAACGGGCCGCCGCCCAGCAGGATGCCGGAGTAGTCGTCGAGGTTCAGCTCCGGCAGCGGGAAACGCTCGACGCGATGCTGCACGAGCTCTTCCTCCTCCAGCCCTGCCTTCGCGAGGATGGCGTCGCGCTCGCCGACGACCGCATCGTCCTCGGGACGGGTGCTGAGCAGCAGAAAGGGCCTTGTCACAGTGGGTTCTCCTCGTAGGAAGGGACGCCCGCGCGCAGCTCGTCGGCAAGCGATCGGGCGACGTCTTTGGTGGTTCCGCCGGCGGCGACGATGCGTCGCTGGCGAAGATAGCTGGGGCCGTGCCGGACGAGTTCCGCGACATGCCCGAGTTCCTCCACGCAGCCGAGCTGCTCCGCGATGGGCCGGAGCTGGTCCACCCAGGAGAGGATGCCGTCGGAGATGTGGAGCAGGTACTCGTTCTTGCGGGGCGTGATCACGTCTGCCGCGAGGCCGTAGCGCGCGGCACGCCACTTGTTCTCGCGCATGAACCAGTAGGGGAGCCGGTCGATGGGCTCGCCCTCCTCGATCGCCCGCGACATCCGCTCGACGAGGCACTGGCTCAGCGCGGCGAGGGCGCCGACCTCACGGAGCGTTGGCACCGAGTCCATGGTGCGGTTCTCGACCGTCCCCCAGCTGGACGGCCGGACGTCCCAGCGGATCTCGGACGGATTCTGGATCATCCCGACGCCCTCGAGCTGCGACGCGAACGACTCGAGCTCCGCCCAGTCGGTCATGTGGAAGGGGAGACCATTGGTGGGGAGCTGTTGGAAGATCATGGTGCGCTGCGAGGCGAACGAAGTGTCCTCGCCCATCCAGTACGGCGAGGAACCCGACAGCGCGATGAAATACGGCGCGAACCGGGCGAGTCCGTACACGATCGGCAGCGCCTTCGCCCGGGCGTCGACGCCGGTGTGGATGTGGAGCCCGTTGATCGCCATCTGGGTTCCCCAGTACCCGTTGCGCTCCGTGACGCGGCGATACTGCGGCTTGTCGCCGGGCTTCTGCGCCGCGGGGTTCCCGAACGGGTGGGCGCCGGCGCCGAGCAGGGTGAGGCCCTCCGGTTCCAGCAGGTCGAGCGCCCATTCCAGATGGTGCTGCAGGTCGGCCGCTGCCTCCGCGGCGGTGTCGTGCACACCGGAGACGATCTCGATCATCGACGTCAGGTACTCGCGCCGGATGGGGCCGTCGACGGGGTCCTCGACCCGGCCGAGGACGACCTCGGCCTCGGGGACCTGCTCCAGCGTCGTGGCGTCGACGACCGCCAGTTCCCACTCGATGCCGATGGTGGACTGGCGCGATTGACCGAACGGTATCTTCATCGTTCCTCCCAGCGTTGGGGGAACAGTAATGCACGGGAACGGGCGTTCGGGAGGCTTTGCATTAGGCTTTCCGCGGAAAGAGGAGGTAACCACCACCATGTCGCTGTTCGCACGCGCTCACCTGGCACCCGCAGACCCGATCCTCGGCCTCACCGAGGCCTTCACCGCAGACAAGCGCGCCGAGAAGGTCAACCTGGGCGTAGGCGTCTACCTGGGCGACGACGGCAAGCTGCCCCTCATGGCGTCGGTGCGCGAGGCGCAGGAGCGCCTGACCGCTGAGCACAAGCCCCGCGGCTACCTCGGCATCGACGGCATGCCGGCCTACCGGGAGGCCGCGCGCGCGCTCATCTTCGGTGCGGACTGCGAGGCGACGGCCTCGGGCCGGGTCGCCACCGTGCAGACCCTCGGTGGCACGGGAGCCCTCAAGGTCGGCGCCGACCTGCTCGCCGAGCTCTCCGCCGGTCCGACCGTGCTCGTGTCGAACCCGAGCTGGGAGAACCACCGCGCGCTGTTCATGCGCGCCGGATTCCGCGTCGAGACCTACCGCTACTACGACGCGGGCCTGAAGGGCATCGACTTCGAGGGCATGCTCGCCGACCTCGACCAGGCGGCCGCCGGCACGATCGTCGTGCTGCACGCCTGCTGCCACAACCCCACCGGCTACGACCTGACGACCGAGCAGTGGGACCGCGTGATCGCGGTCCTGCAGCGTCGCCAACTGGTGCCGTTCCTCGACATGGCGTACCAGGGCTTCGGCTTCGGCATCGAGGAGGACGGCCGCGTCGTCGCCGCGTTCGTCGAGGCGGGGCTGTTCTTCCTGCTCGCGACCTCGTACTCGAAGTCGTTCAGCCTCTACGGCGAGCGCGTCGGCTCGCTGTCGGTCATCGCGGAGGACGCCGAGGTGGCGAAGCGCGTGCTCAGCCAGCTCAAGATCGTGATCCGCACCAACTACTCGAACCCGCCCACCACCGGGGCGGCGCTCGTGGCGACGGTGCTCGCCGACGACGAGCTGCGCGCCTCGTGGGCGGCGGAGCTGGGTGAGATGCGCGAGCGGATCAAGCGGATGCGGCACGGCCTCGTCGGCGGCCTGATCGCGCGCGGCATCGACGACATGGGCTTCATCGCCGACCAGCTCGGCATGTTCAGCTACTCGGGCCTGACGAAGGCCCAGATGGTCGCGCTGCGTTCCGACCACGGCGTCTACGGCCTGGACTCCGGCCGCATGTGCGTCGCGGCGCTGAACTCCGGCAACCTGGACTACGTCGTCGACGCCATCGCCGCGGTCCGCGCCTGATCCACCCGAACGACGACCCGGTGCGAGTGCGCCGCGATGCCGTCCCAGAGGCGGCGCAACCGGGCCACCATGTCGATCGAGCGATCGAGGAGCCACTGCTGCTGAAGGCCGTCGGCGGCTGCGACCAGAAGCACGGCGACCTCTTCGGGGTCTGCCCCCGGTCCCATCTCGCCGCTCGCCTGGGCATCGCGCACGGCCTGCACGGCCTGGCCGCGCGCCCAGATGTAGCGTTCGCTGAAGAACTCGTGCGCCGGATGCAACCCGATGCTGGCCTCGGCGGAGAACTCGATGTAGAGCTGGACGAGACCCGGCACGTGGGTGTTGTGTTCGATGATCGCGAGGATGCCGTCGATGTTGGGACGCGGGTCCCAGAACTCGGCGGTGTCGCGCTCGTCACGGGCGCGAAGGATGGCCACGTACAACTCCTCGCGGGAGCTGAAATAGTGCGCGAGTCCGGCCTGACTCAGCCCCACACGGCGGGCGATCTCCCGGTTCGAGGCGCCGCGGCACCCCATCTCCGCCACGACCTCGAGTGCGACGCGAAGGATCTCCTTACGCTTCGCCTCGCCTTTGGCGTACGGACCGCGGGAACTCATGTCGGACAGCCTACCGGGAGCCCAGTCCCAGGCCGCTGGCGCGGCGAGCCGGAGTACGGATCGCCGCCGCCAGCGCCTCCCAAGAGCCGTAGAGGCGCACCCCCTCGTGGGCGCGCGTCACCGCGGTGTACAGCAGCTCGCGGGTCAGCAGCGGCGAACCGGGCGGCGGCAGGACCACGGACACGCGGTCGAATTGGCTGCCCTGCGACTTGTGGATCGTCATCGCGTGCAGGTCCGCGGCGTCGTCGAGGAGCGCGGGGGAGACGGTGAGAAGGCCCTCGGGGCGGTCGACCGCGGCGAGCAGGGCGTCGTCCGGCCCCGCGATGACGACGGCGGTGTCGCCGTTGCTGAACAGGTCGCTGTTGTGCTGGATGAGCAGCGGCTGTCCGACGTAGGCGCGGCCCTCGAACCCGTAGCCAGGCACCCGCCCCGCCAGCCAGGAGCGCACCGAGCGTGCCCAGTGCGCGACGCCGAACGGCCCCTCCCGGTGGCCGCACAGGATGCGGTGCCTGCCGAGCCACGCGTTGGCGCCCGCGCCGTCGCCGGCGAGCGCGCGGGCGCGGACCCCCTCGGCGATGTCGAGCGCGTCCGCCTGAACCGTCGCCAGGTGCGCGGGGTCGGCCGCGCCGTCGAAACCGATCAACTCGATGGCTGGACCGTCGTCGACGGCCGTGCGCGCCGCTGCCTCGTCGCCGGCGAGGATGGCGGCGGCGAAGGCGTTGATCTGCGGGTTCGAGCGGTAGTTGCGCACCAGCCGGGCGATGGCCCCTCCGGGCGCGCGGACGAGGTCCTCGGCCGACTCGATGTCGGCAAGCACCGCGCCGGCCTCGACCGAGCGGAGCTGGTGCGGATCGCCCAGCAGGACCAGGCGCGTCGTCGGGGCCAGCGCGCCGAGCAGCAGCGCCATGAGCTCCAGCGAGACCATGGACGTCTCGTCGACCACCACGACGTCGAACGGCAGCGGATTGTCCGGCCCGAACTCCGTCTCCGCGGAGCGCGGGCGCAGCCCCAGCAGCTTGTGCAGCGTGCCGCCCCAGGTGGCCCCGCCCGCGCCGCCGACGGTGGTGAGCAGCCGGGCCGCGGCCTTGCCCGTCGGCGCGCACAGCGCCACGCGCGGCGACGACGGGGCGAGAGCTGCGAGCAACTCCGTCACGATCGTTGTCTTTCCCGTGCCGGGGCCGCCGGTGATGACCGTCGTGGTGTGTGCGAGGGCCGCCGCGACGGCGGCGCGCTGGTGGTCGTCGAACCGCGAGGGAAGCGCGGGGACCGGCAGCGGCTCGCCGGGCGCGGCGTCGCTACGGGAGCGGAGCAGGCCGGCAAGCCGACGCTCCTGCCGCCAGTACCGGTCGAGGTACAGCAGGGAGCCGTCCAGTCGGAACGCGCGCCCCTCGCCGTCGGGCCCCGCGACCGCCGTCGACGCGGCCACCGCCGCGAGCCACGCCGTCGGCTCCGGCCAGGGGAGCGCGGCGACGTCCACCTCGCCCTCGCCGTCGACCTCCGGGAGGAGTTCGACGGCGGCCGTCGCGAGGTCGAGGCAGACCGAGCCCAGGCGCAACTCGCGCACCGCCAACGCGAACGCCAGCTGGACGGTGGGGTTCGCCTCGCCCGCGAGGTCGCCGACGCGCCGCGCGAGGTGGAAGTCGACGAGGCTCAGCATGCCGGCGTCGCAGAACGCGGCGAGGACGCCGGTGGCGGCGATGGGGCGCTCACGCACGGCGGCCTCCCAGGAGCTCGGACGCGGCGACCGTGAGCCCGGCCGGAGGGAACCAGCCGAACACGCCGCAGCTGGCGCCGTCGACGATCGGGGTGGACGGTCCGGCCATGCCCCGGACGAAGAGGTATCCCATGCCCCCGAGGTGCCGGGCGGGATCGTATCCCGGAAGTCGGCTGCCCAGGAAGCGATGCAGCGCCACGCAGTACAGCATCGCCTGCAGCGGGTAGTGGGCGGCCATCATCGCCTCGGCCATCGGCCCGGGCGCGTAGTGGGCCAGCGTCAGGTCGTCGGAGGCGGTCGGGGCCAGGCGGTTGGTCTTGTAGTCGACGACGACGTAGCGCTCGTCCGGCAGGCGGAGGACCGCGTCGATCGATCCGGTGAGGAAGCCGTTCAGCACGGCGTCGGCGGCTTCCGAGGCGCGCAGCCGCGCGGGGTAGGCGACGAGCGGGTCTTCGGCGGGAAGCCAGGCGGCCATCAGGTCCGCGAGATCGGTGAGCGTCGCGGGCGTGCCCGCGTCGGCGAGGGGCAGATCGAAGTCGAGTTCCGGAAGCCGGTCGGTAACGGGAAGGTCGGTGAGCGCCAGGCCGGAGACCGGCAACAGCGGCGTGCGGCAGACATCGATGAGCGCGGCGGCGAGCTGCGCGGCATCGGCCCTCGTCAGGCCGAGGTCGGGGGCGAGCTCCGCAACCACAGCCGGGGCGTGCGCGTCGAGCGTCGCCGGCCCCCAGTCGAGGCGTTCGAGCGCCGCGTGAACCAGCGTGCCGAAGCCCGCGCCCGCGGGGAGGTCGGCCATGGGGGAGCTGTGGTTCAGTCGCGGGTCGGGTGCGGGCTCATTGGTTTCGACACGGACCCGGCGCTCCGCGCGGGGGTCCGGCTCAACCAGCGGCGGGAGGGCGTCTGGTTCATCGACGACCGTGCCGTGAGGGGACTCGTGGAGGCCCGCGGTCAGGCCCGAGTACGACGTGCGCCGCCAGGTCTGGTCGACCACGCGGTCGAACCTCGACACCACCAGGTCCGGGGTTCTTTGAGTTCCCGACGCGTGGCGTGTTTCGTCGCCAGCGGGCGGGCGAGCGGCCGGGGCGCTCGTGTCGGTGAGGTGGGAGTCCCATACCAGGCCGGAGGGCCAGACGAGCGTCGAGAGCGGCTGCTTGGGCTTCCAGCCGCGACGGGAGAGCAGGTGGGTGAGCGGGCTGCGGGTGGTCGTGCTGTTCGCGCGGTCGACGTGCCAGGCGACGGCCAGGTGCTTCGCCCGCGTGAAGCCCACGTAGAGCAGCCGCAGTTCCTCGGCGAGCGACTGCTGATTCAGGTCCTTCGTCACATCGTCGCGCCAGTCCGGCGGGGGACCGACGTACAGGTGGCGGCGGTCCTCCTCGATCAAGGTGAAGGGCCGCGACCGGCGCGGTGCCGTGCCGTCGGTCTCGGGCAGCAGCACGATGGGGAACTCGAGGCCCTTCGCGGCGTGCATGGTCATCACCCGGATCGACGGCGCGTCCGTCGCCACGCGGATGGCATCGTCGTCGTCCGAGCCTGATGCCCGCTCGGCGAGCAGCGAGGTCAGCGCGCTGAGCGATCCGCCGCGGGCGTCGAGGAGCTCGGCCAGGTGGGCGGTGTCGGCCAGGAGGCGGTCGCCGTCGGGCTCGGCGAGCAGCCGCTCCTCGAGGTGTTCGTCGGCGCGGAGGTGAGTCAGCACCGCGCCGGCACCGCCCTTGTCGAACGCGACGGCCAGCGCCCGCAGCAGGGTGCTGACGCGAGCCGGTTCGGGGCCGCCGTCGCGCAGGAGGGCGGCCAGCTCCGACCCGATCAGCGGCGTGAGCGAGGCCAACCGGATGTTCGCCTGGCTGGGATCCGCCAGCGCGGTCAGCACGGTCCGCCAGTGCCCGGCGGCGGGCTGCCGCCACACCGCCTGGCTGCCGGTGAGCACCGCCGGGAGCCCTGCCTCGGTGAGCGCCGCGCGCAGTTGCTGGGCCCGTCGTCCGGTGCGCACCAGCACCGCGATGTCGCTGAGCGCGACAGATGTGCCGTCGTGGAACCGCGCGTGCTCCAGGAGTTGCCGCACCTGCCGGATGACGTCGTTCGCGATCGCGTCGTCGGCCCCGCCGCCGAGACCGCTGGCGCGCCGCAGCCAGACGCGCGCTGCTCCGGGGACCTCCAGGCGCGCGGCCTCGTGTCGCGCACCCGCGGGGGTCACGACCACCTCGTCCGCGCCCATGGTCACGCCGGAGAACAGCTCGACGACGCCGCGGACCAGCGGGCCGTCCGAGCGGTGGTTGGTGCCGAGCGTCGAGACCCTCGCGGTGCGGCGCGCGGCCAGGTAGCTGTTCAGGTCCGCGCCCCGGAAGCCGTAGATGGACTGCTTGGGATCGCCGATCAGGACGGTGGGACGGCCCGGCGCGACGAACGCGCGCTCGATGATCTCCCATTGGTCGGGGTCGGTGTCCTGGAACTCGTCGACGAGGACGACGGGGAAGCGCTCCCGCAGGCGGGCGCGGACCAGATCGCGGACTGATCCGTCCGCCAGCGCGCGGCGCAGCCGGGTGGTGATGTCGTCGAACGTGCAGAGCCCTTCGGCGAGCTTCCTGCGCGCGTACAGGTCGCGGACGGAGGCGCCGAACTCCTGATGGGGGCCCTCGTGCGGCAGCAGCGGCAGCGTGGTGGTGGCCGCGGCGACGCCGATGTGAAGGCCTTGGCGGGGGGAGAGCGGCGGTTCGGCCTGGGTGCGGAAGAGGCGGAGGTAGGTGTCGGCCGCGCACTCGCGCGCGAGAGCCTCCGAGTCCGGTCCGATCGCCTCCGTGGGATCCCAGTCGCCGAGGACACCGAGTTCTCGCAGCATCGTCTGGCAGAAGCCGTGCGTGGTGTCGATCGTGGCCTCCGTGAAGCGGGCGATGGCGGCGGCCAGGCGGGTGCGGGCGCCGTCGACGCCCGACAACAGGTCGACGACGGGGTCCGGTTCGGGAAGCGACCCGCCCGCGGCGACGAGGTCCAGGCCGCGCACCGTCTCGCGGAGGCGGCGGAACACGCGGCTGCGCAGCTCGCCCGCCGCGTGGTTGCCGAACGTGATCAGCAGCAGGTCGGAGACGTCGAACTCCGCCTCGGCGAGGTAACGCGCGGTCAGCGCGGCGATCGCGTAGGTCTTGCCGGTTCCTGCGCTGGCCTCCAGCAGCGTCGTCTCCGTCGGCAGCGGGCCGGCGAGGTCGAACTCACTCATCGGCCACCCCCTGCATGTTGCCGTACAGCGCGAGCGCCCACGCGGCGAAGGCCGACGTCCCCGCCGGGTCCTCGGCGAGCGGCGCGTCGACGAACAGCTCGCTCAGATCGTCGTCGAAGAACAGGCGCCACGAGTCCTCCATGCCTGGCCACATCCTCGTCGTCCAGTCGGTGGGGCCGGTCCAGTCCTCCTGCCGGAATGTGCCGGAGGCCATGGCGTCTGCATACGCGATGGCGGGTGTGACGGGCACGGGTACGAGGCGGTGCTGGCCGAGCGCGTAGGCGCGCGCGACGGCCGACAACCGCGTCCGCGCCGCCTCGCGGTCGGGCTCGCCGACGCCGGTGGCCAGCACCTGGTCGTCGTAGGTGTTCGGGAGCCGGCCGAAGCGGACCGCGCGGCCGGTGGTGGGAAGGCCCGAAGCGGTCAGGGCCAGCGCCTCCAACCAGGGCCGTACCAGCCTGCTCGCTCCCTTGCTCGCGGTCACGGTCAGGGCTTCGCCGCCGCGACAGCGCACCGAGTCGACGAGGCGCACCCGGCCGAGCGGCGGGATCTCGAGAACCAGGTCGACGGCATGGTCCGTGATCGGCCTCCGCCAACGCGGCCCCGCCTCGTTCCAGAGCCGGACCGCATCGGCCTTCGCCTCGTCGAACGCCACCTTGCCGAGCAGCCCCGGAGGCAGCTCCTCGCGGCCCTGGAAGCGGTCGATCACCGACTGCAGCGTCGCGCCCGACTGCAGCGAGCCCACGAGCGCGGTGACCACCTTCCACTTCTCCAGGCCGACGAGGTCGAGCGGGAGCTCGTCCTGCACGGCGGCGGACTGGTAGAGCGGGATGCCCGCCACCGAGCGAAGGAAGGCCTTCGCCGGGTCGGCGAGGAAGCGTTCGAGTTGCGTCAGCGTCACCTGGGCAGGGATCGCGCCTATCGCGCGGCGCCGGGCCTGGTCACGGCGCCGCGCGATCCTGCCGACCGCGGTGCCCGCGGTTCGCCGGGCGCGCGCCCCGCGGAGTGCCGGGGCGTCGAAGCTCGCGGGCTGGGCGAAGTTGGCCTCCGCCGTCGCCGTCGAGGGATGGGTTCTCCTCTCGGGTTCGACGCCCAGGCGCTCGACCAGCCAGTCGATCGCCGCGGGCGGCGCGACCTCGTCGTTGGTGTGCGAGCTGAACCGCTGTCGCACCACGAGCAGGCTCTCCGCGGCAGAGGCATGTGCCAATAGCTGGGCCTGTCGCAGCGCCCGTTCGTCCGGCGCGGCCGGACCCAGGTCGACGGCGTCGGCGACGGACCCGCCACGGCCCGGGACCGCGTCGTCGGTGACGCCCAGGAACGCGACGAGGCGGAACCCGACGTGCGACAACTCGCCGAGCCGAGCCACCATCAGCGACCCGTTCCCCGCGGCCACGCGCGCGCCGAAGCCGCCCCCCGCGTCGGCGAGGAGGTGCGCGAACTCGTGCCGCGTCAGCGTCGTCTCGCCGCCCAGGTGGTCGCGCTCCAGCCGGGCGAGCAGCGCGGTGACGCGCAGCAGCTGCCACTGGTCGTCCCAGCCCACCCCGATGAGATCCGTCAGCAGCCCGCGGGTGCGCGCGGCCCACTGCGGCACGGTCGCGGGGGCCGTCGTCGTCGCGACGAGCCGTCGGATGCGGCTCAGCATCTCGCTGAGGGCGCCCACCGTCGACAGGTCCGACGAGCCGACGGCGTCGGTTCCCGTCAGGCCGAGCCCCGAGTCGGTCGCAGGAGAGACCGCGAGGCCGACGAGGAGCCGGTCGAGCCCGCGCATCCAGGTGTTCTGCGCGATGTCGCCCAGGTCGAAGGAGGCCCGGTGCTGTGTGTCGAGCCCCCACCGGATGCCGGCCGCGGCGACGAGCTCGGTCACCGCCTCGCGGTCGGTGAGGCCCCAGCGATGTGCGAGCGGCGGACTGAGCAGGAGGTCGAGCAGCCCGCTGGAGGTGGCCCGCCCATCGCCGAGCCGCAGCAGGGCGACAGTCGCGTCGAGCACATCGTTGGCGTCCTGGCCTCCCACCGGCTGGACGCGAAGGGTCCGGCCGGGGTGCGCGCCGCCCGGCGCGAACGCGGCGTCCAGGAGATGCGCGTAGCGCTCGGGCCGCGGGCAGACGATGAGGACGTCGCGCGGCTCGAGGGACTGGTCGGCGGCGAAGGCCCGGGTCAGTTCGTCGCGGAGAACCTCGACCTGGCGGGCCGGGCCGTGCGAGTCGTGGATGGCGATAGACGGCGAGGGTGCGGGGGTGTCGAGCGCGTCGGACACCGTGCCGCCCAGTTCCTCGACCCAGGTGCTGTGTCTGGCGTCGACCGGCTGCAGCGCCAGGAGGCCGACGCCGTCCGCCAGGGCCTGCAGCAGCACCCTGTCCGCCGCGGTGACCTCGTCGAGCGCGAAGACGACGGTGGGCGTGGTGTCCCGCCGGGCCGCGTGGGCGAGGGCGGCGAGGGTCTCCGTGGGATCCACCTCGAGGGAGAGCGATGCGGCCCGGACCAGCTCGGGCTGCCAGGCGAGGCGCTCGGGGAGTTCCTCGCCGTCGGGACCCTCATCCACGCCGTCGAGCCAGGCGCGGAGGAGGTCCGGTGCGTGGTCGAGGTACCAGCGCTGGAGGCGTGCCAGCCGGGTGGCGACGGCACGGCGCCCACCCGGACGCCCTGGGTTCGCCGCATGGGCGAGCGCCGGGAACTCGTCGGCCAGCGCCCCGACGGCCTCCCAGGTGGCGAGGTCCAGCGGTGAGCCGCGCCAGCGGGAGAGGTCGCGCGCGACCCCCGCGCCGTCGGCCAGTTCCGTGGCGAGATCGCGCAGCGTGAGATAGGAGATGCCCGCCGAGATGCCCAGCCGCCGGGCGACCTCCTGGCTCACGATGCGGCCGGTCGCCCGCGACGACACGAGCACCCGCCCGCGGGCGAACGGGTCCGTGTGGAGTGACCGCAGACGTCCAGCCAGCTCGTCGAGCAGCGCGGGCCAGCGGTGGGCGAGCACCACCTCGAGAGCCATCAGCGATCACCTCCTTCCCGTGTCCGGGTCACCCTATCGGCCGGTTCCGACAATTTTCTGCGGGCGGCGGTTCGGTTTGTCGGTGGGGCCCGCAACAATGGCGGGCGTGAGTGAGCAGATCCTTGACGCGCTGGACCCTGAGCAGCGAGAGGTGGCGACGCTGCTCGACGCCCCCGTCGTCGTGCTCGCCGGCGCGGGCACCGGGAAGACGCGCGCCATCACGCACCGCGTCGCCTACGCGGTGGCGACGGGGCGATACCAGGCGCCGGCAACGCTCGCTGTCACGTTCACCACGCGCGCGGCGGGAGAAATGCGCAGCCGGCTCGCGGGGCTCGGCGTCCGGTCGGCGCAGGCGCGCACCATCCACTCAGCTGCGCTGCGGCAGTGCCAGTTCTTCTGGCCCCAGGCCTACGGCGTCGAGTTCCCGAGGGTTGCGGAGAACACGTTCGGGCTCGTCGCCCGCGCCACGCATCAGGTCCTGGCCAGCTCAGACCAGGCCCTCATCCGAGACCTCGGCTCCGAGATCTCGTGGGCGAAGACCAGCAACGTGTCGGCGGCCCGCTACCCGGAGGTCGCGGGGGCTCGTGCCGTCGCCGGGGCCACCCCTTCGCAGGTGGCGGCCGTGATGGCGCAGTACGAGAAGCTGAAGCTGACCGAGGGCAGCGTCGACTTCACCGACATCCTCATGTGCAACGCCGTGCTGCTGGCCGAGCACCCCGAGATCGCGGCCACCATCCGCGGCACCTATCGTCACTTCGTCGTCGACGAATACCAGGACGTCTCCGCGCTGCAGCACAAGCTCATCTCGCTCTGGGTCGACGGACGCGACGACGTGTGCGTCGTGGGCGACCCGAACCAGGCCATCCACTCGTTTGCTGGTGCGGATGCCGCGTACCTGCGCGGCTTCGCGGGCGAGTACCGGGGCGCCCGCACGGTGCGCCTGGTGCGCAACTACAGGTCCTCCCCGGAGGTGCTGTCGTCGGCGAACAAGGTGCTCCGGGTACGCCCCGGCTCGCTCGGCGCGCTCCGGCCGACCAGGTCGTCCGGTCCCGCGCCGACCTTCCACGGCGCCCCCGACGAGGCGACGGAGGCCGCGGACGTGGCAGCCTGGCTGCGCGCCCAGCACGCCGCCGGGACCCCGTGGAAGGAGTTGGCGGTGCTGTACCGGATCAACGCGCAGTCGCCGGCGCTCGAGGCAGCGCTGACCGAGGCGGGCGTTCCCTACACGGTGCGCGGAACGGAGCGGTTCTACGACCGGGCTGAGGTGCGACAGGCCATCCTCGAGATGGGCCGGTTGGCGGAGCGTTCCCCGGACGCGCCTGCTGACGAGCTACTCGACGGTGTGCTGAACGGGCTCGGCTGGCGGCCGGAGGCTCCGTCGGGTCAGGGCAGGCAGCGGGAGCGCTGGGAGTCGCTGACCGCGCTGCGCACCATGGTGCGGGATGAGGACGAACGTCACGAGGACTGGTCGGCCCCGGAGGCATCGGTGTGGCTGCAGGAGCGCGCCTCCTGGCAGGCCAGCCCCGTCGCCTCCGCGGTGACGCTCGCCACGCTCCACGCGGCGAAGGGCCTCGAATGGGACGGCGTCGCGATCGTCGGCGTCCGAGAGGGGATGATCCCGTTCGTGCTGAGCCAGGAGGAGCCGGCGCTTTCCGAGGAGAGGCGTCTGCTCTACGTCGGCTTCACCCGCGCCAAGCGGGCGTTGCGGGTCAGCTGGTCGGCGTCGAGGGGCTCCGCGACGCGCTCGCGCTTCATCGCGGACCAGGTCACCGGCCCGGCCACCGTCGGGAAGCCGCCGTCGCCTCGCACGTCGTCGCGGTCGCGGGCCTGCCGGGTGTGCGGGAACCGGTTGGAGTCGGCGGCCGAGCGGAAGCTGAGCCGCCATCTCGACTGCGAGGTCGACTACGACGAGGCCCTCTTCGATCGGCTGCGCGCGTGGCGGAAGGCGACGGCGGACGAGGCGAAGGTCCCCGCCTTCGTCGTCTTCACGGACGCAACCCTGCAGGCCATCGCCGAGTCCGCCCCGAGCGACGAGGCGGCGCTGCTGCGCCTGCCGGGGATCGGCCAGGCGAAGGTGTCGAAGTACGGCGCCGCCGTGCTCGCCGTCGTCGAGGACGCCGCTGGTTGACCTCACTGCTGGTTGAGCCGGACCCCTGCGCGGAGCGCCGGGTCCGCGTCGAAGCCATTGAGCCAAAAACGGATACTTGTCCACAGGTTCGCGGGATCGTGTCGCTTTCGCCGGCGGGGTTTGGTTGAATAGCGACACTCGCTGCTGGAGTTGGGAGGCATCCATGCGCATCGTGACCGGGCTCGCGTGTCTCGTCCTGTTGGCCGGCTGCACGCCCGCGGCGCCGCCGTCGACGCCGCCTCCCTCAACCTCCAGCCCGACGCCGACACCCACGCCGTCGCCGAGCCCCTCGCCGTCACCCTCACCGACGCCGGTGGAGTCGTTCCCACCCGCCCCTCCGTCTGAGAAGGGTGAGAAGGCCGACATCCGCGCGGGCTGGGAGGCATACGAGTCCGCGAGGGACCTGTACTACCGGGACCCAGACCTCACGGACTGGACCGCGCTGAACAAGGTAACTGTCGGCAGCGAGATCTCCCGCGCGATGGGCGCGATCGCGACCGCAAGAGAGATGAACCTCAAGCAACGGGGTCAGCGGATTTTCCGTGATGTTGAGATTCGCAAGGCAAAGACTTCTGCGGACGGCGTGCGATCCGTTGTGGTGAGCTACTGCTCAGATCCCTCCCAGCTAGACATGGTTGACACCAAGACTGGTGAGTCGGTACCTCGGTCGGAGACGCTTGCCGCGGAGGTGACGATGCAATTGCAGCCTGATGGCTCGTGGCGCGCGGCGCTCTACACCAGCGAGTTCACGCCGTGTTGAGGCGCATCCTTCTCATTCTCCTTGTGGGCTTCTTGCTGAGCCTGAGCGACGTTCAGAGCTGGGCTGCCTGCGTGGACGCATGCGATGAAGCCACGAAGAAATGCGAGGTCATTTGTCCCGATGGGGGCTCCGATGGGTCGGAGGGCTCAGAGGGTAGTCCCGGGAAGTCCGGGCCGCGGGTGTGCCGGTTCAATGGGCAGATCATCAACTGCCGGTACGGAGACCTGATCTGGGTCGACGGCGAGTCCACATGGTGCACGCCGCTGAAGCCGCAGCCGCCGAAAGATCATTGGGCGTGGTCAGGCCATACCGATGGCTACATCGCCGAGTGCCGCCGGCCGACCGGCGACTTGGTGCCAGACCCGGGTATGACCTATTACCTCTGGCGTCCGGGTACTGATGGAACGCCTCCCGATCCGGAGGAACTCGCCAGGCGGATTCTCGCTTCTTTGCAGTTGGATGCGCCGAAGATGGGGATGTTCCCGAAGGGTGACTCGGAACAGCACATGAGCTTCGTGGGCTGGAACATGTGGCTGTGGTCCGAAGCCCCGAACGACAACCAGTGGGGGCCTGTGTCCGCGTCCACCAGTGAGGGCGGGATCACCGTCACCCTGACTGCGGAGGTCGACAAGGTGGTCTGGGACATGGGCGACGGCGGCTCGGTGACCTGCGGGAAGGGGAGGCCGTGGTCGTCGACCCTCACCGACGGTGGCCGCAATATCGCGTCTCCCGACTGCGGGTACATGTATGAGGCGATGGGCCGCTACACGGTGACGACGACCGCTCAGTGGCGCGTGGAGTGGTCGGGGGCGGGGGAGTCGGGGACGATTCCCCTGGAGCTCACCAGGCAGGCGCCGATGCGGGTGGGCGAGATCCAGTCCGTCCTGGTCGCCAACCGCTGAATCACCGGCATCCGGTGACGGGGCACTCCTCGCGGCGCCGCCAGAGCTGGGTTCCGATACCCGGACGTGCCGTGTCCCAGGTGAGACTCGTGCCGGCCAGTGTGGTGCCGCCGAGGGCGAGGAGACCGCGGACGGTGAGGGTCACCGTCGCCGCTACCCAGGCGGCGAGGGCGGCGTCGTGGCCGGGTTGCGGGAGGGGGCCGCGCGCCCCCAGACATGAGGGGCACGGCCCCGCCCCCGGCGCGACGAACGGACCGACCTCCGCGTACGAGCCGTCCCACCACGCGTGCAGCGCGCCCGCGCCGGCGGCGTGATGCTCGGCCTCGACGGCGGGGTGGAGGCCGGGCGGCCAGAGCATGATGGCCAGCGCGTCGGCCGTCTGCCCGGGGGAGCGGTGCGCGAGATCCGGTGAGAGACAGCGGGCGGGGTGACGGGCGCGCCCGAGCGCAGCCTCGATGAGGCCTGCGCGGAGTTCCGAGCCGAGAACGACGATGGATGCCATGGTGCGAGCCTTGCTGAGGCCAGGCCCGTGGCGCGACTCCTACGCGTCGTCGGACAACACCTGCGCGGGTTCGGACAACACCCTTCGGCGCGGTCGCGGCACTCCGTGCGCGCACGGCTCAAGGGGCGGAAGCGGGTCGCGGCACCCTTGTGCGCCGGCTCAAGGAGCGAGGGAAGCGAGGACGCGAAAACGGGGCGGCGAGTCAGCTCGCCGCCCCGTCTCGGAGGTTCCGCGGAACCTTCAGGGATCTGTCGATCAGGCCTTGCCGAGGATGCGGTTGAGGTTGGTGCCGCACACGGGGCACTTGCCCTTGGCCATCTTGGTGCCCTTGGCGTTGACGACCACGTCGCCCTTGGCGTCGCGCTTCTCCTTGCACTTCACGCAGTAGAACGAGCCCTCGAAGGTCTCTTCAGCCATATTTCCTCCTTGTTCGGGTTGTCTGAGTACGCTCAGGCGACCAGTTCACTGTAGTGGCCGACCGCGTGCGCACGCGCCGACACACCGTCTACACGGCGGAGTCCCGGGCGTTTCGGTCCGCCTTCCCCTGCGAACCGACCCGACCGGGACTCTCGCACACAGTCTTGCCGCCCGGCGGGCGGCGCGTCAAGGGACAGGACGAGGACGCTATCCGCCCAGGAGCTTGCGCAGCTCTGCGTCGAGGTCGTCCTCTGGGGCGTCGGCCTCGCCGGGCTGGCCCGCCGCGAACGGCAGGGGATCCGCCAGCTGGGCCGCCGTCGGCAGCATGTCCGGATGCCCCCACAGGGCGTCACGGCCTTCCGCGCCGCGGTGATGCAGCAGCGCGGCCCATAGGTTCTTCGCGTCCCTGACCAGCCGGGGATGCAGATCGAGCCCGAGGAGCTCGGTGAACACGCTGGTGACCGCCGTGCCCGAGGCGCGACGACGATGCACGATCTCCTCCAACTGCGAGGCATTGGGCATCCACTGCGCGGTGGCCTGGGTCACCACGTGGTCCACCCAGCCCTCGACGAGCGCGAGCAGGACCTGAAGCCGCTCCAGGATCTCCACCTGCGTGGGCGTCCGGGTCGGCCGGAAGAACGAGCCGCGCACCGACTCGCCGACGGCGACGACGTCCTCGATCGACAGCCCGCTGAGCGACTCGGGGCTGAACTGCTCGGCGATGGCGTCGAAGTCGATGGTGATCTCGCGGGCGAAGTGCGCCAGCATCGCGCCCAGCTGCGGCGACAGCCAGCCGACGGAGTGGAACAGCCGCTGCCGCGCCGCCTCCCTGAGCAGGAGGAAGAGCACGACGTCGGCGTCGTTGGCATCGAGGTCGCGGGTGAACTGGGCCACGTTCGCGGGAAGCAGGAGGACGTCGGACGAGCTCAGCAGGTTGATGCCGAGCTCCGTGCCGGTGAGGATGTCGCCGGCCACCTGCGCCAGCTCGCGCTTCAGGCGGTCGCGGTAGATCATCGACGCCGACTGCCGCAGCATGGGCGCGAACATCTCGGTCATGCCCTGCAGCTCGGGAAGGTCTCCCTGCTCGGCGGCCGTGCCGCGCTCGAGCGCGTCGGCGAGGCCCTCGATGATGGGCTCGATGGTGCGACGCCACCCGTCGCCGGTCTCGTCGAGCCAGGCGCCGCGGGTGACGGCGCGCGCGGGGCGACCCGACTCGGGGAAGCCCGTCGCGGCGCTGAGCCAGGACTGCGCGAGCCGCTCCGCGTCGATGACCGCGGTGCGCTCCTCGGGCGTGAGCGCGGGGTCGGCTCCCGACTCCGCGGCGAGCTGCTTGGCCGCCGTCAGCGTGGTGCGCCATGCGGCGTCGGGGTCGCGGTCGGCATTCGTCATGCCGAACATCGCGCCGCCCTGCATCTTGCTGACCTGCGCCACCAGATCCTCGAGGTTCAGGTTCTCGGCGTCGCCGAACCCGAACTGCTCGAGCATCTTCCGCAGCTGTTCGAAGTCGAAGCCCCCGAAGGGGTTGTTGCTGGACATCGGTCCCTCCTTCGGGTCCCATTCTTGCCTACCGGGCAAAGCCGGGGCGAGCCCGGGCAGGCCCGGACCTTGGCGCGCTTGCTAGGGTTTCTTCCACATCGCCGCAGGAAGGGAGGGACGGTGTCACGCAACGCGCTGGCCATCGTGTCGTCGCTGCTCTTCGCGGCGTTGGCCGCGCTGCTGGTCCTCTTGCCCGTTCCGTACGTCGCGTGGCGACCGGGCCAGACGATCGACGTCCTCGGCACGACGGACAAGGGGCCTGTCATCGACGTGACCGGGCTGCCGACCTACGAGACCACCGGGCGCCTGCTGATGACGACGGTCTCCACCACGAGCGTCGACGCGGCGCTGAGCCTGCCCGAGGCCATCTTCGTCTACCTCGACCCCGCCTCCGACGCGATGCCGCGCGAGGTCATCTACCCGCCGGGCAAGTCGTCCGATCAGGTCGAGAGCGAGGCCGTCGCGATGATGGACTCCTCCCGCAACAACGCGACGGTCGCCGCGCTGCGCGCCGGTGGTGTGAAGGTGACCGAGCTGCCCCAGGTGCTGTCGGTCGTGCTGTCGGGCCCCAGCGCCGGGAAGCTGCAGCCGGGAGACCTGATCACGGCCGTCGACGGCGAACCGGTCACCAAGGTCGCCGATGTCGGCGCCCAGATCTCCACCCACGCCGTCGGTGATCCCGTCGTGTTCAGCGTGCTGCGCGACGGGAAGCAGTTGCGGGTCAGCGTCATCACCGGCGCGAGCAACACCGACTCGCGCCAGCCGGTCGTCGGGATCAACGTCGAGATCGGCTTCCGCTTCGATCCCATCGTGGCCTTCAACATCGACGCCGGCGTGACCGGGCCCAGCGCCGGCCTGGTCTTCGCGCTGGGCCTCTACGACCGGATCACCGACGGCTCGCTCATCGAGGACCGCACCGTCGCGGGCACGGGGACGATCCAGCCGTCCGGCGAGGTGGGCAGGATCGGCGCCATCAGGGAGAAGATCCGCGGCGCGGAGCGCGACGGGGCCGACGTGTTCCTCGTGCCGGAGGAGAACTGCGCCGACATCGGCGAGATCGACGCGGACATCACCCTCGTGAAGGTTCCCACGCTCAAGGACGCCATCTCGGCGCTCCAGCTCATCAACGAAGGAAACTCCGCGGAGGTGCCCACCTGTGGCTGACCCGACCCCCCTCATCGCCTGCCTGATGGACATCGAGCGGCACGTCTCGTCGGCGGGCTGGGACCAGCCGGCGCGGCTGTTCGCGCTCGTGACCACCGGCACGCTGCTCGAGGTCGAGCCGCAGCTGCGCGGCCGCGTCCCCGAGACCGCGGTCGACGCGCTGACCGCGATCGAGCAGGACGAGTTCCATGCCACCGGAGACCTCTTCGAGCGATTGGCCGGCATCTTCTGGCCCGATACCGTCGACGGCTGCGCGATCGCGCTGGAGCGCGCGTTCCTGCCGACGGCGCACGAGGCAGACCTGCCCGCCGATCCCGACGACGCGGCGGAGTTCGTCGCGAAGCACCCGGAGCGCAGCGACGTGCGCGTCGTCGTCGGCGTGCTCCGCGACGGCGCCCGGCACGGCCTCGCCCGCGTCGTCACCGCACCCGACGATCTGCTCGGCGCCGAGGACCTCGTCCCCGGTCTTGCCGACGCGCTGCTAGCCACGTTCCGCGAGGAGGAATCATGACCCAGCAAGAGGTAGAGCCCCGCAGGGGGGCCCTGCTGTGGACCGTACTCGTCCTGGGCGTGCTGGCGCTCATCGCGGTGGTCGGCTCGCGGGTCGCCACCGACTACCTGTGGTTCCGCAGCATCGACTTCCAGACGGTGTTCACGACGAGGCTGGCCGCTCAGATCGGGCTGCTGCTCGTCTTCGGCGCCTTCATGTTCGCCGTCATGTTCTTCAGCATGGTGCTGGCTTACCGGCTGCGCCCACCGGTGCGCCGGGCCAACCTCGACTCGGAGTTCCTCGTGCAGCTCCGCGACGTGCTCGACGACCGCTCCCGCCTGTTGATGGCCCTGCCCGCCGGCCTGCTCGGCCTGCTCGGCGGCCTGTCGGCACTCAGCCAGGCGGACATGTTCCTCGCCTGGTGGCACCGGACGCCGTTCGGGAAGACCGATCCCTACTTCGGCCTCGACGCCAGCTTCTACGTGTTCACGCTGCCGTGGGCGCAGTTCGTGCTCGGGTTCGTGATGTTCGCCATCATCGCGGCGACGATCGCGGCGCTCGCCGTGCACTTCATGACCGGCGCGCTCAACGCGGCCGCGCTGCGGGGCGTCGGGAACGCGCCCGCGGGAGTGGGTGCGCAGCGCCACCTCTCGATCATGCTCGGCGTCGTCATGCTGCTCTTCGCCGCCAGCGCGGTCCTGAACCGGCTCGCGCTCGCCGTCACCGACAACAAGCTCTTCACCGGCATCGGCGCGACGGACTTCGAGTCGCGCATGCCCGTCGCGCTGATCGTCGCCTCCATCTGCGTCATCGCCGCCATCGCCTGCTTCGCCAACGCCTGGAAGCTCCGCTGGAGCGTTCCCGGCGCCGCGATCGCGCTCGTGGTCGTCTCCGGGCTGCTGCTCACGATGGTCTACCCGTGGGCGATCCAGAACCTCGTCGTCGACCCCAACGAGTCGGACAAGGAGAACCCGTTCATCGCGAACAACATCGCCGCGACCAGGTTCGCCTTCGGCATCGACAAGGTCGAGATCGAGGACTACGAGGTCACGACGACGGCGAGCTCGGGCCAGCTGCGCGCCGACGCCGAGGCGCTGCCTGCCATCCGTCTGATCGACCCGGCCATCGTGCCGCGGACGTTCGAGCAGCTGCAGCAGGTGCGCGGCTACTACACCTTCCCCAAGACGCTCGACGTCGACCGCTACGTCATCGACGGGCGGTCCACCGACTCCGTGGTTGCCGTCCGCGAGCTCGACCTCAACTCGGTCGAGTCCGGCGACACCTGGAACAACCGGCGCACGGTCTACACGCACGGCTACGGCATGGTCGCCGCGTTCGGCAACCAGCGCCAGGCCAACGGCGAGCCCGTGTTCTTCTCCGGCGGCATCCCCACCGTCGGCCAGCTGCCCGAGCACCAGCCGCGGATCTACTTCGGCGAGCGCACCGACTACTACGTCGTCGTCGGCGGGCCGGAGGACGGCGCGCCGGTCGAGCTGGACACGCCGTCGGGCGGCGAGGGCCGCACCGAGTCGCTGTACACCTACGAAGGCAAGGGCGGCGTCCCCGTCGGCAACCTGCTGACGAGGGCGGCGTTCGCCATCCGCTTCGGCGACATCAACCTGATGCTCTCGGACCGGGTGAACGCGGAGTCGCGGCTGCTGCACGACCGCGTTCCCGTGGAGCGCGTGCGCCAGTCCGCGCCGTGGTTGACGATCGACTCCGACCCCTACCCGAGTGTGGTCGACGGCCGGATCGTCTGGATCATCGACGCGTTCACCACGAGCGCCGACTACCCGAACTCCAACCGGCTCGACTGGACGCAGGCCATCTCGGACTCCCGCACGTCGACGGATCAGCTGCTCGTCGGCCAGCGCGTCAACTACGTGCGCAACTCGGTGAAGGCCGTCGTCGACGCCTACGACGGCAGCGTGGCGCTGTACGAATGGGATGAGACCGATCCCATCTTGAAGACCTGGGAGAAGACCTACCCCGGCGTGGTCACGCCCAAGTCGCAGATCCCCAAGGCGCTGCTCGATCACCTGCGCTACCCGCAGGACCTGTTCAAGGCGCAGCGCGTGGTGCTCGGCCGCTACCACACCACCAACGCGCGCACCTGGTACTCGCAGAGCGACATCTGGGAGGTCCCCAACGATCCGGTGCCCCGTACCGACACGCAGGAGAAGCTCAAGGAGCCCCCGTACTTCCTGACGATCCGCTGGCCCGGCGACGAGTCGCCGAGCTTCGCCAACACGACGGTGTTCGTGCCGAAGGGGCGCGAGAACCTCAGCGTCTACATGGCGGTGAACTCGGACGCGGCCGGCGAGAACTACGGGCGGATGCGGGTGTTGAAGCTGTCCGACAGCGAGCAGATCGAGGGCCCGGGTCAGACGTTCAACTTCATCTCGACGAACCCGGTCGTCGCGGAGAAGCTGCTGCCGTTCAACCGCCAGGGCGCGAGCGCGTCCGCGATCTACGGCAACCTGCTGACCCTTCCGCTCGGCGGCGGCCTCATGTACGTGCAGCCCATCTACACGCAGACGACGGCGACGACGGGCTCGTACCCGGCGCTCCGGTTCGTCGTGGTGCGGTTCGGCGAGCACCTCGGCATCGGGGAGACGCTCCAGGAGGCGCTGGACAAGGTGTTCCAGGGCAACGCGGGTGCGGAAACCGGTGAGGGGGCGATCCCGGAGGGCGTCGAGCCCACCCCGGTCGACCCCGGCGAACCCGAGACCCCGGTCGACGCGAAGGAGAAGGTCAGCGGCCTGATCGCCGAGATGGAGACGCTGTTCACCGAGGCCGACGAGGCGCTGAAGGCGGGCGACCTCGGCGCCTACCAGGCCAAGATGAAGGCCGCCGAGCAGAAGGTCCTCGAGGCCGCGAAGGTGCTCGACGAGGAGGGCTGAGGCTCAGTCCCCGAGATCCACGACCTCGGGGACCATCCCGATGGAGGTCAGCGCGGGGACGAGGTCGTCGGCGCGCCCGGTGACGGCGATCGTCAGCGCATCCGTCGTGACGTGCCGACGGAAGGCGGCGGTCGCCTCCGCGGGCGTCGTCGCCGCCAGTTGCGCGAAGTGGTGCCCGAGGTACGACGGGTCGAGACCTGCGGCGGCCAGCGCCGTCGCCTGCCCGACGATGTCGGCGGAGGTCTCGTTCGCGAGCGGCGCCACCGAGACGAGGTAGCGGCGCGCGTCGTCGGCCTCCTCGTCGGTGAAGGCCTCGGCGAGCGAGAGCCCGTCGATCAGGCGGGCGACGGCGTCGCCCGCCACCTCCGTGCGGACGCTGCCGCTGACGCTGAACAGCCCCTCCTCGATGCCGGGCGCGAAGCCGCCGGCGATGCCGTAGGTGTAGCCGAGCCGCTCGCGCAGCTCGAGGTTCAGCCGGCTGGCGAAGGCGCCGACCATGGCGTGACCCGCGACGCGCAGGGCCGGCCAGTCGGCGTGACGGCGGCTGGGCGCGCGCGTCCCGATCGTCACCGTGGCCTGCACGGCCGCCGGATGGTCGACCACGACGACGCGCGGCGGCTGCGGCGCGGGGGCGGCCGACGGCGCGGGCGTCCTCGGCGCACCGGTCCAGGCCAGGAGCGCGTCGAGGTCGAGTCCTGCGGGTAGGTCCCCGGCGAGGATGACGGTGGCGCCGTCGGGCAGCCAGGTGGTGGCGTGCCAGGCGCGGGCGTCGTCCGGGGTGATTGCGTTCAGCGTCCCCGGGGTGCCCGCCCCCGGCCTGCCGTCGCGATGATCCGCGCCGTAGAGCGCCTGACGGAACGCCAGCTTGTTCGCCGCGCCGGGGGAGGCGAGCTGGGAGGCGTAGCCGGCGAGCTGCGCCTCGACGTGGTGCGCGACGTCGCGCGCCGCGTACGCGGGTTCGCTGAGGGCCTCGATGAACAGCGGCAGCGCACTGCCCAGCCTGCCGACGGGGGCCTGGCCGCCGAACGTCGTGTACGGGTACCGGGCGGAGCCGTGGAGGGTGGCGCCCTGCGCCTCCAGCAACTCGCCGATGGCGCCGTCGGGGTGGGAATGCGTCCCCTCGTCGACGGCGTGCAGCGCGACGGTGGCGACGCCCTCCAGTTCGCGGGGCTCGGTGGCGAGCGCGGTCGGGAGCAGCACCTCGAAGGTCGCGATGTGCTGCCCCGGCAGGCGGAACAGCCACGCGGTGGCGCCGGTGTCCAGGGCGCGGATCTCGGGGGTCGGGAAGGTCCAGGGCGAGGCAGCGGTCACGGCTGGGCGGATCATCGGGCGTCCTCGGCGAGGTAGTGGAGCTGATGGGCGGCGTCGGGGGTCAGCCAGCGCGCGGCGGCGGCGCGGACGTCGTCGGGCGTGAGGGCCAGGACCTCGGTGAGGTGGGTGTTCACGTGGTCGGCGGAGCCGAACGTGAGCCAGGACTCGTTGACGGCGTCGGCGCGGCCGCTGGTCGTCGCGAGCTCCCACAGCCAGTCGCGCTCGTACTGCGCGGCGGCGCGGGACAGCTCGTCGTCGGAGGGACCGTCGGCGAGGAAGCCGTCGAGTTCGGCGAGGATCGCCTCGGTGAGGCGGTCGACGCCGGCCGTTTCCGCGGGGCGGCCGAGGATCGTCGCGAGGGAGGACGAGGAGCGGTTGGTGAGCGCGGCGCCGTGCACCTCGTGCGCGAGGTCGCCGCGGCGGACGAGGGCCCGATGGAGGCGCGAGGAGCTGCCGTCGGCGAGCACCGCGAGCGCGAGCGACAGCGCGGGGTGGTCGGGATGCGCGGCGGGTGGGAGCGCCCACGAGAGGTAGGCGAGGCTGTGCGGCACGTCGCGGCTGACGACGGTGGTCTGCGGCGCCAGGAGGCCGCCGTCGGGCATGGCCGCGCGGTGGGGCTTCTCCGACAGGGGCAGCGCGCCGAAGTGCTTCTCCGCGAGCGCGAAGCCCTCGTCCGCCGTGACGGGCCCGCAGAGCACCAGCCGCACATTGCTCGCGCGGTACCAGGCGGCGAAGAAGCCGGCGACGTCGCCCAGCGAGGCGTCGTCGAGGTCGGCCATGGAGCCGATCGTCAGGTGGCCGTACGGATGTTCGGGGGCGAAGTGCTGGGCGGTCAGGAGCTGGAGGAGGTCGCCGTAGGGCTGGTTGTCGTAGCGCTGGCGCTTCTCCTCCTTGACCACCTGGCGCTGGGCCTCGAAGTTCTCGGGCGTGATGGCGAGGCTGGCGAACCGGTCGGCCTCGAGCCAGAGCGCGAGGTCGAGGGCGCCGCGGGGCACCGTCTCGAAGTAGTTGGTGCGGTCGTTGGAGGTGGTGGCGTTGACCGAGCCGCCGACCGACTCGATGGTGGCCATGTGCTCGCCCGAGGCCACGCGCGCCGAGCCCTGGAACATCAGGTGCTCGAAGAGGTGCGCGAACCCGGTCCTGCCCACGGGTTCGTCGGCCGAGCCGACCTCGACCCAAAGGTTCACGGCGACGCCGGGCGCGCCGGGATCGGGGGAGACGACGACGCTCAGTCCGTTGTCAAGGGTGGCTGAGGCCAGCTCGTAGCGCAGGTGGTCCGACGTCATGGGTAGTGACCCTACTGGGTTCTCCCCAACGCGGAGGCTCAGTGGAGGGACGCGTCCGCCGGCGCCATCGACCATTCGTGGAAGGTTACCGTCAGCCCCGCGCGCGTCGGGGCGCAGGCGAGCGGTCCCGCGAGCGCCTCCGCCTCCTCGGGGAAGGGGGCGACCCTCACGAGCGCGAGCGGTTCGCCGTCGAGGCCCGCCCTGACGGTGAGGGCGTCGCCGGAGCGGGAGACCCGCACCCGCACCCTCCTGCCGCGCCACGCGTCGACGGGCGCGACGGACCAGTCCGAGTGCGGCCCCGTCACGACGGCGCCCAGCTGCGGGTGGCCGTCGGCGAACTCGACGCCGGCCTTCATCCAGCGATCGGGCGCGGCTACGACGTACACGCCGGCCTGGTCGAACTGCCGGTCGTAGTCGGCGGTGAACACGACCTCCATCGCGGAGCCCTGCGCCAACGGCGCCACCAGCGCGTGTTCGGTGTCGTGGACGAAGCCGTAGCTGGTCACCCGCCACGCGTCGGACCCCTCCAAGCAGGTGACGAGCAGGTCGCCGTCGCGCTCGGTCGCCGCGACGGGTGGATTGGTCCAGACGCCGGCGGACCAGGGCAGAAGCGTGCTCTCCATGCCAGCCACCCTAGGACATGCCTCCGCATCCCTCGGGGCGTTCGGAGTAGCCTCGGGGCCATGAAGTATCGCTATCTCGGCAACTCCGGACTGAAGATCACCGAAATCACCTACGGCAACTGGCTGACCCATGGGTCGCAGGTCGAGAACGACGCCGCGAAGGCCTGCGTGCGCGCCGCGCTCGACGCCGGCATCACCTCGTTCGACACCGCTGACGTCTACGCCAACACCGTCGCCGAGGAGGTGTTGGGCGACGCGCTGAAGGGCGAGCGCCGCGAGTCGCTGGAGATCTTCACGAAGGTCTACTGGCCGGTCGGACCCCGCGGCGCCAACGACGCCGGTCTCTCCCGCAAGCACATCATGGAGGGCATCAACGGCTCGCTGCGGCGCCTGGGCACCGACTACGTCGACCTCTATCAGGCGCACCGCTACGACGTCGAGACGCCGCTCGAGGAGACGATGTCCGCGTTTGCCGACATCGTGCACCAGGGCAAGGCTCTCTACATCGGCGTCTCGGAGTGGACGGCGGACCAGATCCGCGGGGCGGCGGCGCTCGCCAAGGAACTGCGCATCCCGTTCGTGTCCAACCAGCCCCAGTACTCGATGCTGTGGCGCGTGATCGAGGACCAGGTGGTCCCGGCGTCCGAGGAGGTCGGCGTCTCCCAGATCGTCTGGTCTCCGGTGGCGCAGGGCGTGCTTACGGGCAAGTACCTGCCGGGGCAGCCCCTGCCTGAGGGGTCGCGCGCGACCGATACCAAGGGCGGCCAGAACATGATCAGCCGTTTCATGAACGACGACGTCCTCGGCCGGGTCCAGAACCTCCGGCCGATCGCCGACGAGCTGGGCCTCACCATGGCGCAGCTGGCCGTGGCCTGGGTGCTGCAGAACGACAACGTGGCCGCGGCGATCATCGGCGCCTCGCGCCCCGAGCAGATCGCGGAGAACGTCAAGGCGAGCGGCGTGGAGATCCCCGCCGAGCTGATGGCCCGGATCGACGAGGCCCTCGGCGGCATCGTCGAGCGCGACCCCGCGAAGACCCAGCCGCCGGCCACGCGTCCCTGACGCGGCACCCCAGCTGATTTGGGCATTCCCGCGGCCTCCGGTATTGTTAGTCAGGCCGACGCGGGATGGAGCAGCTCGGTAGCTCGCTGGGCTCATAACCCAGAGGTCACAGGTTCAAATCCTGTTCCCGCTACCACGTTCGACTCGTTCGAACAAACGACCTGAGGGATTTGCCCGAGGGTAGCGTCAGAGGCGCTGGGACTAGTCCCAGCGCCTTTTTCGTTGCCCCTGGCATCGCCGACAGCCTCTCGGGCCGAGTCTCGGATGTAGGCCACCACTTCCCGCTCTTCGGGCATTGGCAGTGTGGTGGTGCCATCATCATCGAGCCAGACACGCGAGTAGAACGCGGCGAGGAGCTTGCGTTTCACCTCGTTCGTGGCGGATGCGTAGAACTGGCCCGGATGTTCAAGCAGCTCGACGTAGGCCAGCATGGCCTCGGTTTCGCGCCGGACATGGTCGTCGGTGCGTTCAAACTGCTGCTGGATGGTCGTCCGCTTGACTTGCAGCTTGTTCAGTCGCACGCGGAGTTTGCTCGTCGTCAAGGACGCGTCGGCGGCGAGGTCGAGCAGACGCTCCTCCTGGACGTCGAGCTTGGCCAGTTCGTTCTGGAGGCGAGCGTGCGTCTCGCGTTCGAGTTCCAGCCGGCGCTCAAGATGCCCAGTGATTTGCTCACGCATGGCACTCGCCTCGTCGGCAGTGAGCCGAAGCGCCGCGATGTGGCGCAGGAGGGCATCCTCGACGTCTGCGACGCGCAGGTGTGGAAGCCCGCAGTCCGGCTGCTGGCGAGCCGCGCAGAAGTAGTACTCGTAGGCCTGACCAGCGTGGTTGACGGGCTGTGAGTAGACCAACTGGCTTCGGCGTCCGGTTGCATGGCAGCGCTCGCAGTGCATCAGGCCACGGAGGAAGTGGTTGTGCACGATGTCACGCTGGCCTCGTCGCATACGCTCATCCAGCACGCGCTGGACGCGTTCGTAGAGTTCGGCTGAGACCAATGCTTCATGTCGCCCTCCCGGATAGACCTGGCCCTTGAAGGTGACCATCCCGAGGTAGTAGGGGTCTCGGAGGATGGCTCCGAGCTGGGTGCGAGATACCGGCTTCTCCGACCACTTAGCAGTCCTGCGCGTCGTGAGGCCCTGCTCGGCCAACTCCTGCTGGAGTCGTGTGAGACTGTACTCACCGGTGGCGTACTGCTCGAACGCCCATCGGATGAGCGGCGCGCGAGCCGGGTCTATGTCGATGGTGTTGACCAGGCACCCATTGAAGTCCTTACGGACGTTGAGATAGCCGAGCTTGGCTCGGCCTGTAGTCCCGCTGTTCTTGGCCTTGTGAAGCATCTTGTTGCTGATGTCCTCGCCGTTCTGGCGGATTTGCACCTCGTTCATGATGTCCGTGATGGCCTCCATGGCGTCGGCCATGTAGCCATCGCCGAACTCTTCCTTTGCGGAGACGAGCTTGATGCCCATGATGGCAAGGATGCGCTTGGCAATCGCGGCGTCCGTGTAGTTGCGGAAAGCCCGAGAGCGCATATAGATGACGACGTAGCCAACCCCGGGATTTGCCTCTACATAACGGAGCAGTTCTTTGAATCTGGTTCCCAAGCATCGTGGGTTTTTCGACTCCCCGGATTCCTTTCCTTCGTGCTGGTGGATGGGCCCTAGTGCGAGATTGCCTGAACACCCCGGACACGGCGATGGGGGCCAATGGCCACCTGTACGGGGCTTGTGAGAGCGAGTAGCGAAGCGTTCACGACCTACAACTTAGCCCAGGACCGGGAGTCTGACAGGTTGAACTGAAGTTGTCCGGCCGTATGACACGTACGTCTCGGTCTGCTAGAAACTGTGCCGTGAACAACTGGCTTGAGTATGCCCTGAAGGCACTGCCCATCTTGGCCCCAGTCGCATCCCTGCTCTTGGCCACCTCACAAGGTGCTGACAAGCAACGACGAAGCCTCGCCCACGATGCCGAAGCTGCATCCAAGCTCCCTGAGGGGCCTGCTCGCGAAGCGGTCCTCGCGCTCGTCCAGCATCAAGCGGAACAGCTTCGTTCGGACGAACGGCGCCGGGACCTTCCGATGCTCGTGCTGTCCTTAATCGTTGCGGTCCTCCTGGGATACCTCACCATCTGGCTCGTCGGCCATGCGGTGTGGTGGGCGTATGTGCTGGCAACACTTGCCGCGGTAGGAACGCTCCTGTTCATTTACGGGGTATTTGAGTCAGCGCAGAGTATTCCTAGAGACAGCAAGGGGCGAGCAATTGCCCTTTCCTCCGATAGGTGACAGAGGGCCCAGAGAGCCGTTCTCCAGATTTGCTGAAATGTGGCCTAGTATGCGTGGCGCGCCGACGGACTTGTGATTTGTCGGCACAGTGCGTCTCGCGTGAGTCGGTCAAGGAGCCTCCTCGCATCATTTGGACACCCACCGGGTCGAGGCTGCGGCCGCGCTGGCCAAATGGGTCGGGCTGAGCACATGGGAATGGATGCGTGTCGAGACCAAAGTCGGCACGATTGCCGGCCACGACAACACCCTGCGCGGACAACGGGACCTCGGCCAACTCAGGGCTTCACCGCCCTGGATGGTGTGCCGCTGTCTGGCTCCACCCCGAACCCGTACGAGATCGGGCTCGGTGATGTCCGCGCGCTCGAGAACAAGGCCCTGACGATCCCACGCAACTTCGAACGAACCCGCGGCGAGAGATCAACAACCTCGAAACCACCGTCGCAGAGATCCTCCCACGACTGGGACAGCCATCCCGAAGGCCGAGCAGCTCGTGGCCCGACACCGGCTCGACGACGTCGCCGCCGAGATCGAGAAGGTTCGCCGCCAAACCCACGAAGCTACACTGGACACCCCGCTACTCGACGCCCTCGGGAAACCCTCAGCGGAAGTCACCGCTAAACCGACCAAGGGTCTTCCGCCTGGGCCGGTGGCGCCGATCGACTCGATCATGAAAGCGCGTCGGGAACGCCTGCGTGAACAGCAACCTGTGAAGGCGCTGTCGCCATGCAGCGCCGTCCTGGACGCGTCTGCGCGGTGAGAAGTCACCGTCGGGAGGTGGCGGGTGACGTCTTGACTCGATCAATCCACGGCTCCGTCGGCATAAGCTCTGCGCCAACTAACTAACGAACTAAGGAGAGGGTACATACGTGCCCTCCGATAGTCAAAGGTTGTCGGTTCCACGATTACCGGCTCTTCACAGAAGTGAGTGGATCAGGGGTCTGAACCCGCCAGCGTCGAGTAGGCATCTGGCGACGTAGTTGA
>CAKUBE010000007.1 GCA_934636715.1 uncultured Arachnia sp. | reverse complement strand
ATCATCCCAAGTCAGGGGCACTTTCGCCATCCCAGGCCACTACAGTCCACCCACCGTCATGAAAGCACGAGGTTAAGAGGTGGATCTTTGTTGGTCTACCAACAAACATCTACCTGTGAAGCGCCCCTCAACCAGCGCTGTTCCGGCTCAACCAGCGGTACTTGGCTCCGCCTGATTGCGCCAGTACCGCTGCGCCTGCGGGGAGATCAGCCAGCGGTGGGCAACAGCTGGTCGATGCGGTCGATGATGTAGGTCGGGCGCTCGGACTCGGGCTGGGCCTCGACGTCGGCGACCGTCGATTCGCCGGTCAGCACCAGCGCGGACGACATGCCGGCGTCTACGGCCATCTTGATGTCGGTCATCAGGCGGTCGCCGACCATCACGCAGCGTGACAGCTCGATCCCGGTGCCGCCCAGCGCGGCCTCGACCATCACCGGCGACGGCTTGCCCAGGCTGACCCGGCACTTCGTGTTCGTGCACGCCTCGATCGCCGCCGTGATGGCCGCGCAGTCGGGCTCGCCGCGGCCGCCGGGGAACGGGCAGAACCGGTCCGGGTTGGTCTCGATCAGGAACGCGCGCTGGTGGAACCAGATGGCGTCGAACGCGATCTGCAGCTTGCGGTAGTCGAACCCGCGGTCGTAGGAGGAGATCACGATGTCGATCTGCTCCGGGTCGTCGGTCAGGGTGAAGCCCGCGTCGCGGAGCGCGCGCTGCAGCGGCTCCTCGCCGATCACGAACAGGTTCGCGCCGGGGTGGTGGTCCGTCAGCCAGCGCGTCGTCGTGACGACGGTGTTCGCGATGTCGTCGAGCGACGTCGGCAGCCCCAGGCGTTCCAGCTTCTCCTGGTACATGTGGGGGTCCTTCGTGGGGTTGTTCGAGAGGAACTTCACCACCTTGCCGGCCTCGCGGAGGCCCTCGATCAGCCGCTTCGCGCCGGGGAGCAGCTCCTCGCCCAGGTAGATGGTGCCGTCGAGATCGAAGATGTACGCGTCGTACCAGTGGGTGGGGGCTTTCAGCATGGGTCTAGCCTTCCACCCTGACGCCGCACTCGCGGGCTGATTAGGTCGGATGAGACACCGGCGCGTGCAGAACCCCGGCTCAATTTGTCCCGCATCCCGCGTGTCGAATCGATAACGTCGGGGTTACGCGACTCGCGCACAGTTGGCGGTGCCGGTCCCTCGTCACCCGTCGCGCATCAAGGAAGGCAGGCACGTGGCAGTCATCGCAGTTCTCGGGGCAGGCATCATGGCCAGCTCGCTCGCCACACCGCTCGCCGACAACGGGCATCAGATGAGGCTGGTCGGCACCCACCTCGACCGTGACATCATCGCCTCCATCCAAGAGACCGGCGTGCACCCCAACCTCGGGCTGGCGCTGCCGGAGGGCACCACCGCCTACCAGCTGGAGGACGCCGCGGCGGCGTTCGACGGCGTCGACCTCGTGATGAGCGGCGTGAACTCGTTCGGCGTGCGCTGGGCGGGCGCGCAGCTCGCCGGGTTGCTGCGCCCCGGCATGCACGTCATCGCGCTCGCCAAGGGCATGGAGGCCGACGACGAGGGCAACCTCACCATCCTGCCGCGGGTGCTCGCCGGCGAGATCCCGCAGGACCTGCGCGACCAGCTGACGTTCTCCGCGATCGCCGGGCCCTCCATCGCGGGCGAGGTGGCCGTGCGCCGCCACACCTCGGTGGTATTCACCGGCGAGAACCAGGAGGTGCTCGATCTGTGGCGGGGCCTGTTCGCCACCGACTTCTACCACGTGTGGACCAACACGGACCTCGTCGGCGTCGAGGTCTGCGCGGCCACGAAGAACTGCTACGCGTTCGGCGCGGGCTTCATGTCCGGCGTGCTCGACGCCATGGGCGACGCGGCCGGAGACCGCTACGTCAACTTCAACTACGGCGCGGCCGTGTTCGGCCAGGCGTCGATCGAGATGGTCGAGTTCATGGGGCTGCTCGGGGGCGATCCGACGACGCCGCTCGGCCTCCCCGGCATCGGCGACTGCTTCGTCACGTCGATGGGCGGCCGCAACGTCAAGTGCGGACGCCTCGTCGGCGCCGGCCTGACCTTCAGCGAGGCGCGCTCCCGGATGCCGGGGGTCACGCTCGAGGGCGCCGCCGCGATCGGAGTGATCGGCAAGGCGATCGTGCGGCTCACCGAACGCGGCGTCGTCGAACCCTCGAAGTTCCCGCTGCTGCGCCACCTGTACGAGGTCGTCGGCCTCGACCAGCCGGTGAACGTCCCCTGGACGACGTTCTTCGGCGCCAACGGCTCCGGCCGATAGACCCCCGCCCACCCGTCGCATCTCAAGGAGGTGACACCCCCGTGAGCAGAGCCGCTCGCATCCTCGCCATGCTGGAGGACGCGCGCTACGTCCCCGTCGACGAGCTGGCCGAGGTCCTCGGGGTGTCGCGCCGCACGGTGGCCGCGGAGGTCAACGCGCTGCAGGAGCTCGTCGGCGCGTCCGCGTCCATCGGGCTCGACGACGGCCGGTACCGCCTGCTGATCGCCGACCCGGTCCGCTACCGCGAGGCCCGCGCCGCCGTCGAGGGCGAGAGCTTCAACGATCCCGCCACCCGCGCCTCCTACATCGTCGCCAGGCTGTTCCGGGCGCTGGCGCCGGTGCGGATCGAGGAACTGGGCGCGGCCATGTCGGTCAGCCGCACCACCGTCGTCGCCGACCTCGAGCGCGCGCGGGCCCTCGTGGCCGAGGCCGAGCTGACCATCGAGGGGCGGCCCAACGTCGGGCTCGTGCTGCGCGGCCCGGAGCTCCAACAGCGGCTGCACGTGCTGCGCCGCCACTTCGCCTCCGCCTACCCTCAGGACGAGCGGCTCGCGAGGATCACGGCGCTGGCCAGCGAGTTCGGCGAGGGGCTCGTCCGCGACCGGGTGCGCGAGTGGGCGCGGTGGGCGACGGTCGCCGTCGACCGCGCGGGCGCCGGGTACCCGGCGACGTTCCTGCCCGAGAAGTACCTCGGCCTCGCCGCCACTCCGGCCTACGCCCGGGCCTCGCGCCTGGCGGACCGGCTGACCGACGAATTCGGCGTCGAGCTGCGGGAGGACGAGCGCGTCTTCCTGACCCTGCCGGTGGCCGGGCTGGGGACGCGCGCGAGCGGAGACCAGGGCGGGCACGCGGAGGCCGACGACGTCGAGGAGCTCGTCGAGGGCATGCTCTCGGCGGTGCGCACCGAGATGGCCATCGACCTCGGCGGCAGCGATCTCCTGAGCGAGTTCGCCCGCCACCTCGCCTACCTGATCAACCGCATGCGCTACCGGATCTGGGTCGACGACTCGGGCGTCGCCGACATCCGCGAGGAGTACCCCGTCGCGTATCAGATGGCGACGGTGGCGAGGGGGGTCCTCGAGGAGCGGATCGGCCTGCCGGTCGACAAGGCGGAACTCGGCTTCCTCGCCGCCTACTTCCAGGTCTTCCTCGAGGCCGGGGAGCGGCGCGGGGTGCGGCCGCCGCGGGTTGCCGTCGTCTCCGGCGCGGGCGCCGTGCGTGCGGAGCTGGTGCGGCTGCAGCTCGCGAAGCTGCTGCCGTCGTCGACCGAGTTCCGCATGATC
Organism: uncultured Arachnia sp.; assembly: GCA_934636715.1. The sequence continues at coordinate 78,192 of CAKUBE010000007.1, read as the reverse complement.
TCCGCCGCCGAGGCCACGAGGGAGGGCCTCGCCGAGACGGACCTCGTCGTCGTCACGGGCGACGACCACGTCGAGTCCGACGTGCCGGTCCTGCACGTGACCCGCGTCCTCGACCGCCGCGCCATGGAGCGCCAACTGGAGCGGATGCAGTTGCAGATCCCGCTCCGCGGCGCGCTCGGCCGCGGTGCGTCGGTGCTCGCCGGCGCACTCGACGAGGCGCACTTCTTCGCGCTACCGCCGGACACCGACTACCACGAGGCGCTCGACTTCATGACCGGCCACCTCGAGGCCCGCGGGCACGTCGAGGCCGGGTTCGGCGCCCGCATCCGCGAGCGCGAGGCCACCGCGGAGATGCGTCTGGACCCGTGGGTCGCCTTCCCGCACGCGCCGCTGCGCACCCAGACGTCCGTGATGCTCGCCGTCGGCGTGGTCCCGCGCGGCGCCACCGACGACGGCGTGCGGCTCATCGTGCTGCTCGGCGTCCCCGCCGCCGCGGACCGCAGCGAGGAGATCCTCGTCCAGGTCTACGACGAGGTGCTGCGCCTCGGCGCCCGCCGCGACCTCCTCGACCCGATCTGCCGGCTCACCAGCTACGAGCAGTTCTACTACTTCCTCGAACGAAACCCCCTGACGGAGAGGGAACGCTGAATGTTCTGGATCGTGATCATCTCGCTGGGCGTCGCCTGGCTGCTGCAGTCCTTCTTCTCGTTCAAGCAGTCGCAGGCCTTCGGCAAGCTCTTCGTCGAGCTGCGCCGCAAGGGCCGCGTCGCCATGGGGCGGTTCAAGGGCGGCCTCGTGCAGGGCGTCATCGTCCTCTTCGCCATCGACGACGACGGCATCATCCTCGAGGGCCACAAGCTGCAGGGCGTCACCGTCGGGGCCCGGTTCAAGCGGTTCGACCTGTACGACGGGCAGGACCTGCACGAGATCGATCCCCACCTGGCCAAGCGCCACGGCGGGCCCGCCCTCAAGGCGATCGAGAACGCGCGGGAGAATCTCCGCATCGTCACCGCGGGCGGCCAGCCGCCCGAGCCGCCGTCGGCCCTCACCCGCCTGATCCGGCGGCTGCCGACGCCCAGGTTCCTGCAGGAGAGGAAGAAGGCGAAGCCGGCCCCGGCCGCCGCCGTCATCCCCATGGCGCCGGAGAAGGCGCGCATCAAGGTTTCCCGGACCACGCGGTCCGGGGGATGACCGCGGCCCCAAGGAGGGCCCGCGGACGGATGGGTCGGCATAGCGCCGCACCCCCAACACACTAGAAAGGAGTGGAAATGGACTGGATTGTCGAAGCCGCCAACTGGTTCGTCGGGCTGTTCAAGACCGGCGGCGAGGTGTTCATCTCGTGGATGACCGGCATCGTTCCGCTCGTCCTCGTGCTGCTCGTCGCGATGAATTCGCTGATCGCGCTGATCGGTGAGGACAAGATCAACAAGTTCGCGCAGGGCGCGGGCAAGAACGTCGTCAGCCGCTACCTGCTGCTGCCGTTCCTCAGCACGTTCTTCCTGACCAACCCGATGTGCTTCACCATGGGCCGGTTCCTGCCCGAGCGCTACAAGCCGGGCTACTACGCGAGCACGGCGCAGTTCTGCCACACAAGCCTGGGCATCTTCCCGCACATCAACCCGGGGGAGTTGTTCACCTGGATGGGCATCGCGTCGGGCATCATGGCGCTCGGCCTGAACGAGGGCGAGCTCGCGGTCCGCTACCTGCTCGTCGGCGCGGTCCTCAACTTCCTCGGCGGCTGGGTGACGGACTTCACCACGGCGTACGTGTCGAAGCAGCAGGGCATCACCCTGGCGAAGGAGGTGCACGCCAATGTCTGAGTACCGTGGCATCACCGTCGTGAAGGGCCCGGGCGGCTACGGCGGCCCGCTGACCGTCACCCCCGACGAGAAGCGCAACAAGATCGTCTACATCGTCGGCGGCGGGCAGAAGCCCGACGTCGTCGACAAGATCGCCGAGCTCACCGGCGCCATCCCGGTCAACGGGTTCAACACGTCGGTGCCGGATGACGAGCACTTCGTCGCCGTCATCGATTGTGGCGGGTCGCTGCGCTGCGGCCTGTACCCGAAGAAGAACATCCCGACGATCAACGTGATCTCGACCGGCAAGACCGGCCCGCTCGCGGAGTTCATCCACGAGGGCATCTACGTGTCCGCCGTCGGCCCGGCCCAGGTCTCCCCGGCCGACGCCGACGCCCTCGTCGGTGCCGCCGCCACCGCTGGTGCCGCCGCCGCTGGCGCCCCGGTGAAGGACGTTCCCCGTCGCGAGGACGGGCGCCCGATGAAGCTCACCGAGCAGATGGCGCAGAAGAAGAACAAGAGCATCCTGGAGAAGATCGGCCTCGGCGCCGGCAAGGTGGTCTCGACGTTCTTCCAGGCCGGACGCAACGCGGTGCAGATGATGATCACCACGATCATCCCGTTCATGGCCTTCGTGTCCATGCTGATCGGCGTCATCCAGGCGTCCGGGCTCGGCAAGCTGATCTCCGAGGGCCTGACCCCGCTCGCCGGCAACGGCTGGGGCCTGCTGCTCCTCGGCTTCATCTGCTCGCTGCCGTTCCTGTCGCCGCTGCTCGGCCCGGGCGCCGTCATCGGCCAGCTCATCGGTACCCTGATCGGTGTGGAGATCGGCAAGGGCAACATCCCGCCGCAGCTGTCGTTGCCCGCGCTGTTCGCCATCAACACGCAGAACGCGTGTGACTTCATCCCGGTCGGCATGGGCCTCGGCGAGGCGCTGCCGGAGACCGTCGAGGTCGGCGTCCCCGCCGTCCTCTACTCGCGCTTCCTCAACGGTGTGCCCCGCGTGGCCATCGCGTGGCTCGCGAGCATCGGCCTGTACTCGGGCGCGTAAGTCGCTCACGGGGTAGGCGCCGGTGTCGTGCCGGCGCCTACCCCTAAGGAAGCACTGATCAATCGGGCACCGGCTGCGGCGCACCCGTTCCCGCTAGGAAACACTAAGATTTAGGAGCCACCATGGGTTACACCACCAAGGTCGTTGAGGTCGGTTCGGACGCTGAGGCCTTCCTCGCCGAGCAGACCGCGATCACGTTCGCCGGCGACGCCCCCGAGGCGCTTCGGCCGTATTGCTTCATCATCGAGAAGGCCGACCTCGTCGGCGACCTCGCCGTCGGCCAGGGCCTGCGCATCGGTGATCAGCAGTGGACGATCACCGCGCTCGGCGCCGTCGCCCAGACCAACCTCGCCAACCTCGGTCACGTGACGCTCGTCTTCGACGGGGCGGCGGAGCCGCGGATGCCGGGGGCCGTCCACATCGGAGGCGTCGACGCGACGCCGGCCCTCGCGGCCGGGGCGACGGTGGTGTTCGGTGACTAGTGCCACTCTGCGCGAGGCACTGTCCCGCGCCACCGACACGGTCGACGCGGCCGTGGGGCGCGGGGTGCTCGCCGAGGCCGGGCGGCGCATCGTCGCCCAACTCGGCGACGGGCCCTACCTCGTGGTCGCCGACGAGAACACGTGGGCGCTCGGAGGGGAGCGGCTGACGGAGGTCCTCGTCGAGGCCGGCGCCGCCGTCGCCGATCCGCTGATCTTCCCCGGCCGCCCCGTGCTCTACGCCTCGTACGACAACTGCGTCACCATCAAGGAGGCGATGGGCGACGCCCTGCCGATCGCGCTGGGCTCCGGCACCCTCAACGACCTGGTCAAGCTCGCCGCGTTCGAGCTCGGCCGCGACTATGTCGCCGTCGGGACCGCCGCGTCCATGGACGGCTACACCGGCGCCGGCGCGCCGATGAGCGCCGACGGCGTCAAGGTCACGAAGAACTGCAAGGCGCCCGCCGTCGTCATCATGGACCTGGACATCGTGGCGGCCGCGCCGTCGTGGATGACCGCGTCCGGCTACGGCGACCTCGCGGCCAAGATCCCCGGCGGTGCCGACTGGATCCTGGCCGACGTCACCGGCGTCGAGCCCATCGACGGGGCCGTGTGGGACATGGTCCAGTCCGGCGTCAGCTCCGCGCTGTCGCGCCCGGACGAGCTCGCCGCGGGCAACCCCGACGCGTTCGACGGGCTGGTCGAGGGCCTGTGCCTCTCGGGCCTCGCGATGCAGGCCTTCGGCGGCACGCGCCCCGCCTCGGGCGCCGAGCACTACTTCAGCCACCTCTGGGAGCTGGCCCACCTCGGCGCCGACTGGGACCCGCCGCTCTCGCACGGGTTCAAGGTGGCCATGGGCTCGCTCGCGATGTGCGCGTTCTACGAGGCCCTGTTGGAGCGCGACCTGAGCCAGGTCGACCTCGCCGCCGTCGCCGCCGCGAGGCAGCCGTGGGACGAGATCGAGGCCGACATCAGGGGCAAGTTCGACGGCGCCCTCGCCGACCATGCGGTGCGCGAGACCCAGGCGAAGTACCTGTCCGGCGACGAGTTGGTGGCACGGCTCCGGCCGCTCATCGACAACTGGGCCGACGTCACCGTCCGTCTGCGGGATCAGCTCACCACCACCGCCGAACTGTCGGACATGCTCCGCCGCGCCGGCGCACCGTCGCTGCCGGAGGACATCAGCCTGTCGTTCGACGACGTCCGCGCCACCTTCCCCCGCGCGATGTACTACCGCTCGCGGTACACGGCGCTCGACGTCGCCTGGGAGCTCGGCCTGTTCGACGAGCTCGTCGACGAGGTCTTCGACCGCATCTGGGTCTAGCGACGCTAGCGCCGACTGCAAGGATTTGCCAACATCGGGCCCCAACTGGCATTCGCGTGCCAGTTGGGGCCCGATCCTGTTGATTCCTTGCGGCCAGCCGGTCAGGCCAGTTCGTGGACGCGGTCGCAGGCAGCGATGACGTCGGCGTCGTGCGTGATCACCAGCACCGGGGCGTCGGCGAACGCGCGCCAGACGTCGGCCATGAGCGCGTCCGCGGTCTCGCGGTCGAGGTGCTCGGTGGGCTCGTCGAGGATGATCAGGTCGCGCCGGCCGACCAGCAGCCGGGCGAGGGCCAGCCGTCGGCGCTCGCCGCCGGACAGCGTCGAACCCGCCTCGCCGATGCGGCGCTCGGGGTCGATCGGCAGCCCGGCGCGGGCGAGGGCATCCGCGATGTCCTCGGCGGTCGCGTCGCGGTTGCCGATGCGCACGTTCTCCGCCACCGTCGTCGCGAAGATGTGCGCGTCCTGGGCGAGGTACCCGACACGACCGCCGCGCCGCACCGTTCCCGACAGCGGCGGGATGAGGCCCATCGCCGTCGCCGCCACCGTCGTCTTCCCGACTCCCGACGGCCCGACGAGCGCGACCCGCTCGCCCGGCGCGACGGCGAGCGTCACGGAGGACTGAACGCTCCTTGAGCCGGGCACCGGCGACGAAGGAGCCGCAGCCCGTGTCGAAAGGAATGGACCCGACGGGATGGGCCAACCCGCTGACACGTCGAGCAGTTCCAACCCCGGCTTCCCCTCGCCGACGGTGACGTCGCCGGTGCCGACGGGCTCGGCGTCGAGGATCTCGGTGATCCGGCCGAGCGCGGTGCGGGCCCGCGTGAGCGTCTGCGCGGCCTGGGTGAACGTGGCGAGCACCTCGTGCATCGCCAGCGGCGTGAGGGCGAGGACGGCCAGGAAGCGCGGGTCGAGCGTGCCTGCCGCGACGGCGGTGGTGCCGAACCACAGGGCGGCGGCGACGGCGATCCCGGCGGCGAGGACCTGGCCCGCCGTCGCGACCCCGCGCAGCCACGCGGCGCGGGACTCCTGCGCGCGAAGCTCCTCGTCCACGGCGAGCAGCCGGGCGAGGACGGCGTCCTCCGCACCGTAGGCGACGAGGTCGGTGCCGGTGCGGGCCAGCTCGCGCACGCCGTCGGCGAGGCGGCCGCGGGTGGGTACGGAGGCCTTGTCGGCGGCGAGGCTGAGGCGCTGCGTCCACCACGGCAGCGCGACGCCGGCCAGCAGCGCGGTGGCCAGCAGCACCAGCGCGCTGGCGACGTCGAGGAAGGCCAGCGCGATCGTCGTCGCCACCACAACGACCGCCGCGGACGCCAGCGGGACGACGACGCGCACGACCAGGTCCTGGATGGCGGTGACGTCGGCGACGACGCGGGTCAGCAGGTCGCCGCGGCGGCGCCCGATGAGCGTGGTCGCCGCGAGCTTGTCGTAGACGCGCACGCGGAGCGCCGCCTGCATGCGCAGCGCGAGGTCGTGGCCGACGATGCGCTCCAGGTAGCGGAACACACCGCGGGAGATGCCGAACGCGCGCACCCCGACCGCCGCGGGTTGGAGGTACAGCACCGGCGGCGCGAGCGCCGCGAACGAGATCAGCCACGCGGAGACGCCCATGAGCGCTACCGACGACGCCGACGCGAGCGCGGCGAGCAGCACGCTGAGGACGAGCAGCTTGCGCCCCTTAGGGACCTCGCGCAGGAGGTCGCGCAGCAGCCGCTTCATCGGACGGCCTCCCTCGACTCGACGGTGACGACCCGGTCGGCGGCGGCGAGCACCGCGGGGCGGTGCGAGACGATCAGCGCGCCGGCGCCCGTGGCGCGCACGGCGTCGACGACGCGGGCCTCCGTCGCGGCGTCCAGCCCGGCCGTGGGCTCGTCGAGGATCAGCAGCCTCGCGCCGCCGACCCGGATGCGCACCAGCGCGCGGGCGAGCGCGACCCGCCGCCGCTCGCCCGTGGACAGCCCCTCGCCGTCGTCGCCCACGGGCTTGTCAGGCCCGAAATCGGCGCCCGCGTCGCGGAGCGCCTCTGCGATCCCGCTCGCCCCACCCAGTGCGACGTTGTCGCCGACGGTGCCGTTGATCAGCCCGGGCTCCTGCGCGACCCAGGCGACGCGGGCTCGCCAGCCTGCGGGGTCCAGCTCGGCGAGATCGGCGCCGTCGACGATCACACGCCCCGCGGAGGGGGAGAGGAAGCCCATCGCGAGCGCCAGCGCCGTCGACTTCCCGCCGCCGGAGGCGCCGCTCAGCGCGACGACCTCCCCGAGGGCGATCGTCAGGCTCAGCCCCTCGACGGCGGCGGACTCAGCTCCCGGATAGGTGTAGGCCACGTCGTCCAGGCGCAAGATCGTCTCCCCAGGGAACATTGCTGGCGCCGGTCGGTGGGGGAGGGCAGGGGGCGGGGCGGCGTCGATGATCTCGAAGGCCGCGTCGGCGGCGGCGATGCCGTCGGCTGAGTCGTGGAAGTGCACGCCCACCTGGCGGACGGGCAGGAACGCCTCGGGAGCGAGGATCAGGACGAAGAGGGCGGTGGAGAAGTCGACATGCCCGTAGACCAGCCGGAAGCCGACGGTGACCGCCACGACGGCGACGGACAGCGTCGCCAGCAGTTCCAGCGCGAACGACGAAAGGAAGCTCACCCACAGCGTGCGCATCGTCGCCTCGCGGTACTGCTCCTCGCCGACCTCGACCCCCTTCCGCTGCGCCCGCGCCCGCGCGAACGCCTGGAGCGTCGGCAGGCCGGCGATGAGGTCCGCGAAGTGGTTCGCCAGCCGGTCCGCGACGGCGAAGCTGTGCGCTGTCGCGGTCTTCGTGGTCCACCCGATCAGTGCCATGAACACCGGGATCAGCGGGAGCGTGAACGCGATGATCAGGGCCGACTGCCAGTCGGCGAGCAGGATCGCGCCCCCGACGAGGAACGGCACGGTCATCGCGAGCCCGAGCTGGGGCAGGTACTTCGAGAAGTACCCGTCGAGGGCGTCGAGGCCCTGCGTGACGACGCGCACCAGCGTCGCCGACGACGCGCCCCCGACAGGAGTGGCCAGCCGGGCGCGGAGGACGTCGCGGCGCAGTTCCGACTTCACGGCGGCGGCGCTGCGGTGGGCGAGCACCGAACTCGCCCAGGCGAGCACCCCTCGCCCGGCGAAGACGGCGAGGAGCGACGCAAGGCCGGACCCCCAGCCCGGCGGGAGCGCGCGCTCGGCGAACGCGCGCGTGATCCAGTCGGCCAGCAGGTGCGCCTGCGCGATCAGCAGCCCCGCCGTCAACAGCCCGACGGCGACACTGGCGACGACGAACACGCGCGTCGCGCGCGCCCGCCGCAGCAGTCGCGGGTGAATCGGTCCGGCCATTGCGTCAGTCTTTCATGCGCTCCCGACGGCGCTTGCGGCACGGCTCAAGGGCCGTCAGGCGACGGCCTCGATGTCGTCGGGGATGTTACCCGTCGAGATGCGCTTGTGGAACACCCAGTAGGACCAGGCCTGGTAGGCGAGGACGATCGGGACGAAGATCACCGCGGCCCAGGTCATGATGGTCAGGGTCGTCGGCGACGACGCTGCGGTGACGATGTTCAGCCGCTCGGTGACGGGCACCGAGGTGTCCTGCGCGAAGCCGAGGTTGCCGTACATCCTCAGGAAGATGCCGACGAACAGCGTCACGACCGAGAGCCCGGTGAGGACGAAGCCCCAGCCGTCGCGGCCCTTGCCGATCATCACCGTCGCGCCCCCGATCGCCGCGATCGAGACGATGCCGGAGACCCACGCGAACACCGTGAAGTCGCCGAACTCGGAGTTCGCCGGCCAGAGGATGTTCTGGCAGATCACGAACAGCGCCACGAGCGCCGTCGCCGCCCAGCCGAACTTCGCGCCGAACGCCTCCGCGCGGTCGTGGATGTCGCCCTTGGTCTTCAGCGCGATGAACGCCGAACCATGCACCAGGAACAGCACGACGAGCATCACGCCGCCGAGCAGCGCGAACGGGCCGAAGAGGCTCCAGAACGAGCCGGTGAAGTGCAGGCCGTCGTTGGCGAGGCCGATGACGAAGTTCGCGAAGCCGACGCCGAACACCAGCGAGGGGATGAACGAGCCGACGGTGGCGAACCAGTCGAGCATGTTGCGGTAGCGCGTGTCGGGATGCTTCGAGCGGTACTCGAACGCGACACCGCGCAGGATCAGGCCGACGAGCACCAGCAGCAGCGGAAGGTAGAGGCCGGAGAACAGCGACGCGTACCAGCCGGGGAACGCCGCGAACATCGCGCCGCCCGCGGTCAGCAGCCACACCTCGTTGCCGTCCCAGACGGGGCCGATGGTGTTGACGATGACGCGCTTGTCCTTCTCGTTCTTGCCGAGGACCGGAATGAGCATGGCGACGCCGTAGTCGAAGCCCTCGAGGAAGAAGTAGCCCAGCCACAGCACGGTGGCGAGCAGGAACCAGATGGTGGCCAGCGTCGGGACCGACGCCGTGGTCTCAAGAAGATGAAGCATGGTCGATGATCCTCAGTAGGCGAAGGTCATAGGAGCGTCGGGATCGGTCTGCACCTCGGGCGGCGCGACGTCGGGCAGGCCCTTCTTCGCGTACTTCAGGAACAGCCACACCTCGATCACCGCGAGACCGCCGTAGATCAGCGTGTAGGTGATCATCGAGATCAGCACCGACGACGCGGGCACGCTCGTCGAGACGCCCGACGCCGTCGGCATCACGCCCGCGACCAGCCAGGGCTGGCGGCCCATCTCGGTGAAGATCCAGCCGAACGAGTTGGCGAACAGCGGGCCGAGCGGCATCGCCCACATCATGGCCGTCCAGACCAGGCCGGCCTTCGGGAGACGGTCCTTGCGCAGCAGCCACAGCGTGAGCACCCCGATCCCCGCGCCCAGCATGCCCAGCCCGATCATGAGCCGGAACGACCAGTACGAAACGGGGATGTTCGGCATCGGGTCCAGGTCCGGGTAGGCCTCGAGGATGTGCGCCGCGCGCTGCTCCTGGAGCGTCTGCTGCCCGCCGTCGTTCTGCCGGAAGCCCTCCTCCTTGAACTGCGCGCGCAGGTCGTTGATGCCCTGCACCTCCTCCTCGCCGGACAGCAGGGAGAGCAGGCCGGGGATGCGGATCTCCCACAGGGCCTGCGTGCCGTCGAGGCTGCCGATGGTGACGAGGGAGAACGACGCGTTCTTGGTGGTGTGGAAGAGGGCCTCCGCGGCGGCCATCTTCATGGGCTGCACCTGCGTCATGGCCTTGGACTGGAGGTCGCCGCTGATGAAGGCGACCACCGACGCGCCCAGCAGCACCCACGCGCCGAAGCGTGCGGCGAAGCGGTAGGCGGCGGCGTCGCCGGGCTTGGCCTCGCCGTCGCGGCCGACCTTCGCGAGGTGCCAGCCCGCGATGCCTGCCATCAGGCCGCCGGCGACCATGTAGGCCGCGGACATCACGTGCGGGAAGGTGACGAGGAAGATCGGGTTGGTGAGCACCTCGAGGAAGCCGCCGACGCCGTCGAGCTCCGCGCGGCCGTTGTTGACGACGGTGCCCACCGGGTTCTGCATCCACGAGTTCGCGGCGAGGATGAAGACCGCCGACAGCATGGTGCCGATCGCGGCCAGGTAGATGGTCATCAGGTGGAGCCTCTTGGGCAGCTTGTCCCAGCCGAAGATCCAGAGGCCGATGAAGGTGGACTCGAGGAAGAACGCCAGGAGCGCCTCGAGCGCGAGCGGGGCACCGAAGACGTCGCCGACGAAGCGGGAGTACTCGGACCAGTTCATGCCGAACTGGAACTCCTGCACGATGCCGGTGACGACGCCGAGCGCGAAGTTGATCAGGAAGAGCTTGCCGAAGAACTTGGTCAGGCGCAGGTAGGCCTCTTTGCCGGTCCGCACCCAGAAGGTCTGGAGGATGGCCACCAGCATCGACATGCCGATGGTGATGGGCACAAACAGGTAGTGGTAGACGGTGGTAATCCCGAACTGCCACCGTGCCAGGAGTACAGGGTCCATGCGCCTGAACGTACTACTCCGCGTCGTAAAACGACAACCTGTCGCGAAGTGGGTCCGAAATCCCCCTATGCTTGGGGCCATGCCGTCCCGGGGAGAGCTTGAGCAGCGCGTTATGGAGCTGCTGTGGGTTTTAGACGAGCCCCGCAGCGTAGCCGACGTCCATGCCGCCCTCTCCGCCGAGCGCGAACTGGCCTACACCACCGTGATGACGGTGCTGGATCGGCTGGCGAAGAAGGGCTTGGTCGACCGCGAACTGGTCAACCGCGCGTGGCAGTACCGCGCGCACAACACGCAGGCGGAGGTGCTGGCGGCGGAACTCGTCGATCTGCTCTCCCGCGTTCCCGACGGCGTCCGCCTCGACGCGCTCGTCCGCCTCGCGGCAGCGCTCGCCCCGCACGAGCGCGCCGTCGTCTCACATCAATCCGTCTGAGCCAACAGTTCGCGTTTCTGGGCGAGGGTCGCGGCGAGGTCCTTCTCCCACTCGGCCTTGCGCTGCTTCGCCTCCGCCTTCGCCCGTGACTTCCCGTCGGCGTCCGCGTGCGAGGTCAGCAGCGCGGCGACCTCCTCCTTGACCTCGACGTTCTCCGCCAAGGCCGAGGCGACGGCGTCCTTGGTCTCGGCGAGCGACGCCTCGAGCGCCGCGCGCGACATCGTCGCGGCCAGCGCGGCGCGCTGCTCGGCGGGGTCGAAGTCGGGCAGCGGCCAGCGCAGGTCCATGTCGACCAGCGTGCGGGTCAGGATCTCGGTCACCGCGAGGCGCGGGTACCACTTGCGATCCGCGGGCAGCACGTACCAGGGCGCGTGCTCCGTCGAGGTGAGGCGGAAGACGTCGGCGTAGGCCTCCTGATAGGCGTCCCACTTGGCCCGCGTCTTCAGGTCGCCGGGGGAGTACTTCCACCGCTTGTCGGGGCGGTCGAGGCGCTCCATCAGGCGCATCCCCTGCTCCTCGTGCGAGACCATCATCGCGAACTTCAGGATGCGCACGCCGTCGTCGACGAGCGCCTTCTCCCACGCGTTGATCTCCTCGTAGCGCGCGCCCCAGACGTTCGCGTCGACGAGGTTGTCCACGCGCACCACGAGCACGTCCTCGTAGTGCGAGCGGTCGAACAGCCCGATCTTGCCGGGCGTGGGCAGCGCCCGCTCGATGCGCCACAGGTAGTGGTGCGCGCGCTCCTCCTCGGTGGGGACGCCGAAGCTGCGCAGCGCGACGCCCTGCGGGTCGACCATGCCCATCACGTGCCGCGCGATCCCGCCCTTGCCCGCCGTGTCGAGGCCTTGTACGACGACGAGGACGCGCTCGGTCCCGCCGGAGCGCCCGTTGGCGTACAGCCGCTCCTGCAGCTCGGCCATCAGCTGGCCGCGCGCGGCCATGAGCTTGTCGGCTGCGACCCGGTCGCCGTCGAATCCGGGGGTGCCGGCGCGGTCGAAGGAGGCGAGATCGAAGTCGGGGGTGACGCGCAGCGCGTCGCGCGGATCGGTTGCCCACAGCTTGGCCATCGTCGGTCCTCTCGGGTCGGTTGCCGGAAGCCTACGCCAGCGGAAGGCAATAGGGTGGGGTGAACGACGAGCGAGGAGGCGCCGTGACCGAGCCCATCCTGATCTCCTTCCACGACGGCGTGGCGCGCCTCACGCTGAACCGGCCGCATCGGCTGAACGCGTTCGACGCGACCATGGCCGACGCGTTCGCCGACGCCGCCCGGAGCGCGACCGGGCGCGAGGGCGTCAAGGCCATCCTCATCGACGCCGCGGGCGCGGCCTTCTGCGCGGGCGGGGACGTCGTCGCGATGGCGACCTCCGTGCGGTCGGGGTCGGAGGTCGAACGCCTGGCGCGCACCATCAACCGGGGGCTGCTCGCGCTGATCGAGTCGCACGTGCCCGTCGTGGCGGCCGCGCACGGCACCACCGCGGGCGGCGGCCTCGGCTTGCTGCTGGCCTCCGACTACGCCGTCGTCGGCTCCGACTCGCGCCTGGGGAGCCGGTACGCCAATGTCGGCCTCACGCCGGATCTGGCCGTGACCGCGCTGCTGGGCCGCGCCGTCGGAGAGCGCCGCGCGCTGCAGCTGCTGCTCACCGACACCATGCTCGCCGCCCGCCAGGCTCTCGAGTGGGGACTCGTCGCCGAGGTCGTCGAGGGCGGCCGGGAGGGCGTCGTCCGCCGGGCCGAGGAGGTGGCGAGGAGTTGGGCCGACGGCGCCAGCCACGCGTTCGGCGAGGCGAAGCGCCTCGTCCGGTCCCGCCCCGCGCGCACCTTGGCGCAGCAGCTCGACGAGGAGGCGCGCACCATCGGCGCCGCCGTCGACACGCCCGAGGCCCGCGCTCGCATCCAGGCGTTCGCCGCCCGCTCGTCGGGAGCGAAGTCGTGAGCGGCACACCGCTGGTCGACCCGGACGGTGGGATTCCGCTGATTGAGCCGGGCGGTGGGATTCCGCCGGTCGACCCGGGCGGTGGGATTCCGCTGGTTGAGCCGGGGGGTGGGATTCCGCTGGTTGAGCCGGGCGGTGGGATTCCGCTGGTTGAGCCGGGCCGCGAGGAACGAGCGCCCGTGTCGAAACCAATAGACCCGAGCCACCCTCTGAACCTCGAGCACCGAACGGTCTTGATCTCCGGAGGTAGCCGCGGGATCGGCTTGGCGATTGCGCTGCGCGCCGCGGCCGACGGCGCGAACGTCGTCCTGCTCGCCAAGACGGACCAACCGCATCCGCGGCTGCCCGGCACAATCCACACCGCGGCCGACGAGATCCGTGCGGCCGGCGGGCAGGCGGTCGCCGTCGTCGGGGACGTGCGCGACGACGCCGACATCGAGCGCGCCGTCACCGCCGCCGTCGACGCGTTCGGGGGCATCGACGTCGTGGTCAACAATGCCAGCGCGATCGACCTGTCCCGCACGCTCGACCTCGCGCCCCAGCGCTACGACCTCATGGCCGACGTGAACGCGCGCGGCACGTTCATGCTGACGCGCGCCGCGCTCCCGCACCTGTTGAAGAGCCCGAATCCGCACGTGCTGACGCTGTCGCCTCCGCTGAACCTCGAGCCGCGCTGGCTGGGCGCGCACGTCGGGTACATGCTCGCGAAGTACGCGATGACCCTTGCCACACTGGGGTTTGCCGAGGAGTTCCGCGCCGACGGCGTCGCCGCGAACACGCTGTGGCCGCGCACGACGATCGCCACCGCCGCGGTGCAGAACCTCCTGGGCGGCGACCGCCTGATGGCTGCCAGCCGCACCCCGGAGATCTACGCCGACGCGGCGTACCTGGTGCTGGCCGCGCCGTCGCGGGAACTCACGGGCCGGTCGCTGCTGGTCGAGGACGTCCTCGCCGAGGCCGGCGTCACGGACCTGTCCCGCTACGCCGCCGTCCCCGGCACCCCCGACGAAGCCCTCTTCCCCGATGTCTTTCTCTGAGATCTACCTCGCGGGCGGGTGCCTGTGGGGCGTGCAGGCTTATCTCAGGACGCTGCCGGGGGTGACCGCGACCGAGGCGGGGCGGGCCAACGGGACGGGCAGCGCCCTCGACGGGGAGTACGACGGCTATGCGGAATGCGTGCGGACCGAGTTCGACCCCGACGCCGTGACCGTCGGCGAGCTGACGGCGTACCTCTTCGAGATCATCGACCCGTACAGCGTGAACAGGCAGGGCGACGACGTCGGCGAGAGGTACCGCACGGGCGTGTACTCCGAGGACCCCGCCCACCTCGAACAGGCGAGGGCCTTCATCGCCGCGAGGGGCGACGCCGACCGCGTCGCCGTCGAGGTGTTACCCCTTGTGAACTACGTGCGGAGCGCGGACGAGCACCAGGATCGACTGGAGAAGTGCCCGGACGACTACTGCCACATCCCCGCGGACCTGCTGACGAAGTACAGGACTACCTAGGTGGGTTGAGCCACCAATCAGGCGGTGGCTCAACCCAGGTGTGTCAGTCCTCGATCGCGCCCGCGAACTGCGACCGATACAGCCGGTAGTACGCGCCCTTCGCCTCGAGGAGCTCGGCGTGCGTGCCCTGCTCGACGATGGCGCCGTCCTCCATGACGAGGATCAGGTCCGCATCGCGGATGGTCGACAGGCGGTGGGCGATCACGAACGACGTCCTCCCGCTGCGCAGCGCCGACATCGCGTGCTGGACCAGCAGCTCGGTGCGGGTGTCGACGGAGCTGGTGGCCTCATCGAGGATCAGCAGGCTCGGGTCGGCGAGGAACGCGCGCGCGATCGTGATCAGCTGCTTCTCGCCCGCCGAGACGTTCGAGCCCTCCTCGTCGATCACCGTGTCGTAGCCATCCGGCAGCGAGTGCACGAACCGGTCGACGAAGGTCGCTCGGGCGGCCTCGACGATCTCCTCCTCGGTCGCGCCCGGGCGGCCGTAGGCGATGTTGTCGCGGATCGTGCCGCCGAACAGCCACGTGTCCTGCAGCACCATGCCGATCTCGGATCGCACCGCGCTCCGCGGCGCCGACGCGATGTCCACGCCGTCGATGGTGATCCTGCCGCCGTTCAGGTCGTAGAACCGCATGATCAGGTTGACCAGCGTGGTCTTGCCCGCGCCCGTCGGGCCGACGATCGCGACGGTCTGGCCCGGCTCGGCGACGAGGCTCAGGTCGTCGATCAGCGGCTTGTCCGGCGAGTAGGAGAACTCGACGTCGTGGAACTCGACGCGTCCCGCCAGCTCGGCGGGCAGGTGGCCCGACGGCTCGGGGGTCATCTCGTCGGCGTCCAGCAGCTCGAAGACGCGCTCCGCGGAGGCGACGCCGGACTGCAGCAGGTTGGCCATCGACGCCACCTGTGTCAGCGGCTGCGTGAACTGGCGCGAGTACTGGATGAACGCCTGCACGTCGCCGATGTTCATGGTGCCCGACGCCACGCGCAGGCCGCCGATCACGGCGATGACGACGTAGTTCAGGTTCCCGACCAGGAACATCACCGGCATGATGATGCCGGAGATGAACTGCGCGCCGAAGCCCGCCTTGTACAGCTCCTGGTTCCGCGCGCGGAACACGGCCTCCACCTCGCGCTGACGGCCGAACACCTTCACCAGCGAGTGGCCCGTGAAGGCCTCCTCGATGTGCGCGTTCAGCTCGCCCGTCGACTTCCAGTTCTGCGCGAACAGCTTCTGCGAGCGCTTGCCGATCACGGTGGTCACCACGCCCGCGATGGGCACCGAGAGCAGCGCGACGAGCGCCAGCGTCGGCGAGATCCAGAACATCATGGCCAGCACGCCCACCACCATCAGCAGCGAGTTCAGCAGCTGGGAAAGCGTCTGCTGCAGCGTCTGCGACACGTTGTCGATGTCGTTGGTGACGCGGCTCAGCACCTCGCCGCGGGCCTGCTTGTCGAAGTAGGACAGCGGCAGCCGGTCGAGCTTCGCCGACACCTCCTGGCGCATCGTGAAGATGGTGCGCTGCACGGCGTCGTTCAGGATCCAGCCCTGCGCGTACGCGAACACGAACGACACCACGTACAGCCCGAGCACGATCAGCAGCACCGTGCCGATGCCGCCGAAATCGATGCCCTGGCCCGGCGTGAAGTCCAGGTTGCGGAGCATGTCGGCCATCTGGGTGTTGCCCTCGGCGACGAGCGAGTCGATGATCGACTGCTTGGTCGCGCCCGCGGGCCAGTCGTGGCCGCCGATGATGCCGGCCAGCATCATGTCGGTCGCCCTGCCGAGCACCTTCGGGCCGACGACGCCGAGCGCCACCGACAGCGTGCCGATGGCGACCGCCAGGATCACCAGCGCCCGCACCGGGCGCAGGTTGCCCATCAGCCGCTTGACCGACGGCAGGAAGTTCACGGCCTTCTCGCCGGAACCCACGTGCCCGCCGGGTCCGCCAGGGCCGCCGCCTCCGGGGCCGCGCCGTGCGCCGGGCCCGAACTGCGGCCGTTCGTTGGCCTTCTTCTCCGTCACTTCCGTGTCCTCGCTCATGCTGCCGCCTCCTCGACGCTCAGCTGGGATTCGACGATCTCCTGGTACGTCTCGCTGGAGATCAGCAGCTCGTCGTGCGTGCCGCGCCCGACGATCTCGCCGTCCTCGAGGACGAGGATCTCGTCGGCTCCGGTGATGGTGGAGACGCGCTGCGCGACGACCAGCACGGCCGCCTGCTCCGTCTCGGGGGCCAGTGCGGCGCGCAGTCGCGCGTCGGTGGCGACGTCGAGGGCCGAGAACGAGTCGTCGAACACGTAGACGCTCGGCCGTTTCACGAGCGCCCGTGCGATGGCGAGACGCTGTCGCTGCCCGCCGGACACGTTGGTGCCGCCCTGGGCGATGTGCGCGTCGAGCTGGTCGTCGAGCTCGCGGACGAAGCCGGCGGCCTGCGCGACCTCGAGCGCGTGCCAGAGCTCCTCGTCGGTGGCGTCGGGCTTGCCGTAGCGCAGGTTCGACGCGACGGTGCCGGTGAACAGGTAGGGCTTCTGCGGCACGAGGCCGATCCGCGCCCACAGCGTGTCGGGGTCCATCTCGCGCACGTCCACGCCGTCGACGCGCACGGCGCCGGCGGTGGCGTCGAAGAGGCGGGGGATGAGGTTGATCAGGGTCGACTTGCCGGAGCCCGTCGAGCCGATGATCGCCGTCGTCGTGCCCGGTCGCAGCTCGAACGTGACGTCCTTCAGGACCGGCGACTCCGCGCCGGGGTATTCGAAGGTCACGTGGTCGAACAGGACGTCGCCCGCGGCGGCCGGGGCCGGCGTCGGGGACTTCGGGGGAGCGACGCTGGACTCGGTGTCGAGGACCTCCATGATGCGGTCGGCGCAGACGGCCGCGCGGGGCGCCATCACCAGCAGCATCGTCGTCATCATCACGGAGATGAGGATCTGCATGAGGTAGGAGATGAACGCGGTCAGCTGGCCGATCTGGATGTCGCCCGAGTCGATCCGCTGCGCGCCGAACCACATGACGCCCACCGTCGAGATGTTCATCACGAACCCGACGAACGGGAAGAGGAAGGCCATCAGGCGCCCCACCGTCGTCGTGGTGTCGACGAGCTCGGCGTTGGCGTGCTCGAAGCGCGCGGCCTCGTGGGGCTCGCGGACGAACGCGCGGACCACGCGGATGCCGGTGATCTGCTCGCGCAGCACCCGGTTCAGGGTGTCGATGCGCTTCTGCATGACCTCGAACAGCGGCCCCATCTTCGTGATGAGCACGACGATGCCCGCGCCGAGCAGCAAGACGGCGACGAGGATGATCCAGGACAGCCCGGCGTCCTCGCGCAGCGCCATGACGACGCCGCCCACCATGGTGATGGGCGCGCCAACCAGCATCACGCAGGTCATCAGCACCAGCATCTGGACCTGCTGCACGTCGTTCGTGGAGCGGGTGATGAGGCTGGGGGCGCCGAAGCGGTTCATCTCGCGCGTGGAGAAGCTGAGCGTGCGCTCGAAGATCGCGCCGCGGATGTCACGGCCGAACTGCATCGCGACGTTCGCGCCGGCCCAGACCGCGCCGATCTGCGCGGCGCCCTGGACGAGCGACAGCAGCAGCATCACGCCACCGGTGCCCCAGATGAAGTCGACGTCGCCGGTGACGACGCCCTCGTCGATGATGCGGGCGTTCAGCGTCGGCAGGTACAGCGACATGATGGTCGCGATCGTCTGGAGCACCACGACGATGGCGAGCAGCCCCCAGTAGTGGCGGATATAGCGGTTGATGAGCCGCGCCAAGCGGGTTATCAAGGCAGGTCCTTTCGAAGCGCCCCGTTGAGGGCGAAGGAGGCGAGGTCGGAGGCCTCGGCCCGGGGCGCGCCGAAGCGGAGCGCGTTGCCGGCGGCGAGGATGCCGATGTAGGTGACGAAGTCGGCGACGGGGATGGCCAGGTCGTCGGCGTGGGGGGCGAACACCTCGGCGACCCAGGCGTCCATCTCATGACGGCGGGCCTGCAGCTCGTCGCGCAGGCAGGAGCTGGGCTTGTGAGGTCCCGGGGGCGCACCGTGCGCCGCCATGAGTAGCGAGCGGGTCGTCGTGATGCGGTGGACGATCAGGTCGATCGCCGCAGCGGTCTTGGAGTCGAGCGTGTCGCCGAGGTCGGTGTGGTCGAGGGTATCGCGCAGTCGTCGCTCGGAGAACGCCTCGAGGATGGTGGCGTCGATCAGTTCCTGGAGGCTGTCGAAGACGCGGAAGATGGTGCCCTCCGCGACGCCGGCGGCCTCCGCGACCTGTCGCGTCGTGACGCTGGTCCCCACCTCGTGGATGAGGGGGAGCGTCGCCTCGATGATGGCGGCCCGGCGATCCTCGCGGGCCATGGGTGCTGCTCGTGTCACTCCGAGGAGTCTAGTGAGTGAATACTCACTCATCAAGTGCTCTTCGTCTCACGCTCATTGATTTCGACGCGGGTCCGGCGCTTCGCGCGGGGACCTGGCTCAATCAGCGGTTGTCAGGCGCTTCCTCTCCCCGGCGAGGTTCGCGCGGGCGGTTGCGGCCCAGAGGCGGCGGCCCGTCGCGGTGTGGAAGAGCGGGTCCGCGGACAGCAGCGACTCGACGACGGCGAGGCGACCCCGGCGCCAGGTGTCGTCGTCGAGGTGCGCGTAGTCGAGGCGGACGTCGCGGGCGTAGACGTGGTAGCGGCCGGGGATCTGGCCCAGCACGGAGAGGTCGGCGTCGGAGAGCAGCGCGGAGGTGTCGTCGGCGGGGCGGTGGTCGGCGGTCATCCGGACGAGCCGGGCGACCTGGGCGGCCTCGCGGTCGGGAATCAGCCCGTACAGCGCGTCCTCCGCCAGCCGCGCTGACGCCTCCTCGTCTTGGCCAGGGACGCCGTCGTACACCGCGTCGTGAAACCACGCCGCGAGCCGGACGGTCAATCCTCCTGAGCCCAGGGCGTCGAGTGCCGACAGGCACGCGACGAGGTGGCGGACGTCGTGGTAGTGCCGATGCGGCTCGGCCCAGCGCGCGAGGAGGTCGTCGCGGATCTCCGTGGGCAGGCCGTAGCGGTCCCAGTCGGCGAGCGCCGCGGGGCGCGCCTCCGCGCGGGTCGGGGACTTGTCCCGACGGCGCACGCGCAGCCCCGAGGCCGCCAGACGTCGGACCAGCTCGCGCTCCCCGACGGCGAGCGCCCCAGCGGCGACGAGATCGTCGTAGCGGGAGATCGGGATGTCGTAGTGGTCGTGGTCGAACGCGCGCGAGGGTAGCCCGGCGCGGGCCGCGAAGTCGTGCAGCTCGTCGAGAGAGGAGTCGGAGACGAGGTGCCCGAAGACCGTGCCGTGCGCGGGCCACCGGGGCTCGTCGATCAGGATCGCCACCCGGCCAGGGTAGTCGCTCGGGAGAGTCCTCCCCGCGTCACCAGCGTCGATCGTCGAGGTTCATGGCGTGCGCAAATCTCTGTATACGTGGATGAACGGCTATATACGCGCACATCGACGCATACAGAGATTTGTGCACGGTGGTCGGCGGCAGCGTTGGGACCCGCCGCCAGTTCAGTAGGGTGACGGCGTGCGACCCTCCTCCCTGGCAACCGCGGCTGTTCTCGCCGTGACGGCGATCTGGGGTTCGACGTTCTTCGTGATCAAGGACGCGGTGGGGAAGGTGGACCCGGTCGACTTCCTGGTGGTCCGGTTCGCGATCGGCGCGGCGATCCCCTCGCTGCTCTTCCTCGGGCGGCTGCGCCGGCTGACGGGGCGGCAGTGGGCCGTCGGGTTGGGGATCGGGGTGGTCTACGGGCTCGCGCAGATCGCGCAGACGGTGGGGCTGCAGACGACGGCGGCGTCGGTGTCGGGGTTCATCACCGGCACCTACGTGGTGCTCACCCCGATCGTGATGTGGGTCGCGTTCCGGGCGCGCGTGACGGCGGGGACGTGGGCGGCGATCGCGCTGGCCACCGTCGGCCTCGGCGTGCTGAGCCTCGCGGGGTTCGGCGCCGGGGTGCCCCTCCTGGGGGTGGGCGAGTCGCTGACGCTGCTCGGCGCGGCACTGTACGCCGTCCACGTCGTCGTCCTGGACCGGCACGCGCAGACGATGGACGCGGCGGCGTTGGCGACCGTGCAGTTGATCGGCGTCGCGGTGACGTGCGCCGCGTTCGGCGTCCCCGACGGCGTCGAGCTGCCCTCAGACGGTGGGGTCTGGGGCGCGGTGCTGTACACGGCGATCGTCGCGGGCATCGTCACGATGGCGCTCCAGACCTGGGCGCAACGGCATCTCGACCCGACCAGGATCGTGCTGCTGATGACGTTCGAGCCCGTGTTCGCGTCGGCATTCGCCATCGCGTTCGGCGGCGAGTCGCTGACGTGGCGCCTCCTCGTCGGCGGCGCGATGATCCTCGGCGCGACCCTGCTCGGCGTCCGCGCGGGTCAGGACGAGGGGCGCAGCAGCGGGTAGAGGATGGTCTCGCGGATGCCGACGCCGGTCAGCAGCATGATCAGGCGGTCGATGCCGAGGCCGAGGCCGCCCATCGGAGGGACGCCGTACTCGAGGGCCTCGATGAAGTCCGCGTCGAACTGCATGGCCTCCGCGTCACCGGCGGCGGCCTTCAGCGACTGCGCGACAAGGACGTCGCGCTGGACGACCGGGTCGACGAGCTCGGTGAAGCCGGTGCCGCGCTCCATGCCGCCGATGATCAGGTCCCACGCCTCGACCTTGCCCACGTCCGTGCGGTGGGGGCGGGCCAGCGGCTGCGCGATCGACGGGTAGTCGTAGACGAAGGTGGGCTGGACCAGGCCGGGCTCGACCAGGTCGCCGAACAGCTCCATGACCAGCTTGCCCGCGTCCCACTTCGGGTCGAACTCGACCTCGTGCGCGTCGGCGATCCGCCGCAGCTCCTCGACCGGGGTGCCGACGGTGATCGTCTCGCCAACCTTCTCCGAGAGCGCCGGGAACACCGGGAGCCAGGCCCACTCGCCGTCGAGCTCGATGGTGCCCTTGGGGGTCTCGACGGTGCGGGAGCCGACGGCGTCGGCGGCGGCCACGACGATGTCCTGGATCAGCCGCGCGATGGTCGCCTGGTCGCCCCACGACTGGTAGGCCTCGAGCATGGTGAACTCCGCGGAGTGCGTCGAGTCGATGCCCTCGTTGCGGAACACGCGGCCCATCTCGAACACGCGGTCGGCGCCGCCGACCATCGTGCGCTTGAGGTGCAGCTCCAACGCGATGCGCAGCGTCATGTCGATGTCGAACGCGTTGATGTGCGTGCGGAACGGGCGCGCAGCGGCGCCGCCGTGGACCAGCTGCAGGATCGGCGTCTCGACCTCCAGGTAGCCCTGCCCGTACAGCGTCTCGCGGACGGCGCGGGTGATGGCGGAGCGCTTGCGGACCATGTCGCGGGCCTCGTCGCGGACGATCAGGTCCACGTAGCGACGGCGCACGCGCGCCTCCTCGGACAGGTCCTTGTGCAGTACCGGCAGCGGGCGCAGCGCCTTCGCGGCCATGCGCCACTCGGAGGCCATGATGGACAGCTCCCCGCGCTTCGACACGATGACCCGGCCCGTGACCCAGACGAAGTCGCCGAGGTCGACGTCGGCCTTCCACGCCGCGAGCGCGTCCTCGCCCACCTCGGCCAGCGACAGCATCACCTGCAGGCGCTCGCCGTTGACCTCGGGCGTGAAGCCGTCCTGCAGCGTCGCGAACGCGAGCTTGCCCGTGTTGCGGATGAACACGACGCGCCCGCCGACGGAGACGATGTCGTCGGTCTCCTGGCCGGCCTCCATCGTCGCCCACGCCTCGTTGGCGCGGACATCGGCGAGCGTGTGGGTGCGGACGAGATCCGCCGGGTACGCCTCGGTTCCGGAGTCGAGCAGGCGCGCGCGCTTCTCCTTGCGGACGGCGGTCTGTTCGGAGTCGCTGGGCAGGAGGGGCGAGGCGTCGGTCACCCGCCGCATCCTACCGGGTGCCCGTTCCATCCTCCCTCCCGCTGCCCTCCCGGATCGGAACGTACATAGACCTGCGTGATCGCACTCCGTGCTGCAACGCATTCCTTGGCCTCGGCAATCGAGCAAGCTCGATTGCTCTCAGCCTTCGTCTGCGTGGGTTCGCTTGGCCGTGCATATGCACAGCCAACGCAACCCGTGCAGGTCTGTGCACGCAGTTGGTTCGGGGGGGGGCTACCAGGACGACTTGGTGATCCCCGGGAGGTAGCCGTCGTGGGCGAGGCCGCGGAACCGGACGCGCGATACGCCCGCCTTGCGCAGGTAGCCGCGGGGACGGCCGTCGACCGAATCGCGGTTGCGCAGCCGGACGGGGCTCGCGTCGCGGGGAAGCTTCTGCAACTGCTTCAGGGCGTCCATCCGCTCCTCGAGGGTGGCCGCAGTCCGCGCGAGTTCCTTCAGCCCCGCGCGCTTGGCCGCGTACCGGGCGACGGTGCGCTCACGGCGCCTGTTGGCCGCGACCTTGGCCGTGCTCGCCATCAGCGGGCCTCCTTGAACTCGACGTGCTGGCGGATCATGGGGTCGTACTTGCGCAGGCTCAGCCTGTCCGGGGTGTTGCGACGACTCTTCCGGGTCACGTAGGTGTAGCCCGTCCCCGCCGTCGACCGCAGCTTGATCAACGGCCGCAGCTCCTTGCTCTTCTTGCCCGCCATCAGAGCGCGACCCCCTTCGCGAGGAGCTCCCTGACCACCGCGTCGATGCCGCGTCGGTCGATGGTGCGGATGCCCTTCGGGCTGACCGTGAGCGTGACGCGGCGGCCGAGCGACGGCACCCAGTAGTGCTTGCGCTGGACGTTGACGTTCCACCGCCGCCGCGTCCTGCGGTGCGAGTGGGACACGTTGTTCCCGAAGCCCGGCTGGGCCCCGGTGACTTGGCAGGTGCGTGACACATGCCCTCCTATGTTTATAATGAGAACCGTTATCATCAAATAGTAGCAGGTGCGCATGCAAGACAACATTCATCCCCCGTACCAACAGATGGTCTTCCGCGACCGCTCGGCGGGGCTGGTGTTCAGGACCGGGTCCACGCTGACGTCGTCGGAGACCGTCGAGTTCGAGGGCCAGACCTACCCGGTCGTCGACGTGCAGATCTCCAGCGCGAGCCATCCGTTCTGGAGCGGGACGTCGCGCGTGATCGACACCGAGGGCCGCGTCGAGCGGTTCAACAGGAGATACCGAAAGGAAGGGACCGCCTCATGAAGGTGCGCAACTCGTTGCGGGCGCTGAAGAAGATCCCCGGCGCGCAGATCGTGCGACGCCGCGGCCGCGTCTTCGTGATCAACAAGAAGAACCCGCGGATGA
This sequence comes from uncultured Arachnia sp., assembly GCA_934636715.1. Next base: position 54,443 of record CAKUBE010000007.1, on the reverse strand, counting down.
AGGCGAGGCAGGGATGAGGCGGATCCGCGCGCCCAGGGACGGCGCGCCCGTCGTGCTCGTCGCGGGCGTCTCCGCGACGCCGATGGTCTCGGCGGCGATCGCGCTGCAGTGGGACCTTCCGTCCGTGGTGGCGGTCCAGCACGCGATCGACCCCGCCCGCGAGGTGCTCGTGCGGACCGTCTCCGACATCACGGGCCTGATCGAACGGGTGGAGATCGACGTCGAGCACGCATGCACCAGCTGCGCGATCCGCGAGGACATCGTGCCGACGCTCGAGCGACTGGCGGCCAGCGGCACGTGGGAGACCATCGTCGCGCAGCTGCCGGTGACGGCCGAGCCGATGCAAGTGTGCCGGGTCGTCGAGGGGATGCCCGGGGTCGCGCCGCACGTGAGGATCGCGGGCGTCGTCGTCGCGCTGGACGCGGCCACACTCGTCGACGACCTCGTGGGCGACGACCTCGTCGCCGAGCGCGACCTGCCCGTGCGCGAGGACGACCCGCGCGGGGTCGCGGAGACGACGGCGTCCTTCGTGGAGTACGCGGACGTCGTCGCGCTGTTCGGCGACGCGGACGAGCGAGGCCTCTCCCTCGTGCGGGCCCTGGCCAGGCCCGGCTCCCTCGTCTCCGAGGGGACCACCGGGATCGACCCGACGGCGCTGGCCCGCGGCATCCACAACCACCCGGAGGCAGAGGACTGGGTCTCCCCGGTGTGCCTCACGCCGGTGGCGGAGCCGGGGGCGTCGGACGTCTGGACCCTCGACTTCCGCTCCGATCGCCCCTTCCATCCCGGGCGGCTGCGGGAGCGGGTCGAGGTGTTCGGCGGCGGACACCGTCGGACCCGCGGTTGCTTCTGGCTCCCGACTCGGCCCACGCAGGTGTGTCAGTGGGAGGGCGCCGGCGGCATGCTGAGCATCGGCACCTTCGACGACTGGTACGACATGCGGCCGCACACGCGGATCGTGGTCGTCGGCACCGACGAGGGTCGCGACACCCTGGAGGCCGCGTTGCGCTCCTGCCTCCTCACCGACGACGAGATCGAGAAGCACGGCCTGCGCTGGCACGTGTCCGGCGACGGCCTCGAGCCCTGGCTAGGCCCGGTCGACGGCGTGTCCGAGGTGGCGTGACGTGGCCGTTCCCAAGCGCAAGATGTCGCGCAGCAACACCCGCAGCCGCCGCGCCCAGTGGAAGGCCCAGCCGGTCGACCTGGTGCCGATCCGCATCCAGGGCGTGGAGTACCGCGTCCCCCGTCGTCTCGTCCGCGCCTACCAACGCGGCCTCATCCAGCCACCCCACGCTCCTTGAGCCGGGCGCACGCGCGAAGCGCCGTGCCCGCGTCGAAAGGAATCCCCATCGAAAGGAAACAAAGGAATATGAACATCGCAGAGCTGAGCAAGGCGGTCGCGGACCGCACCGATCTGAGCGCCGCCGACGTGCGCGTCGTCCTGAGCGTCGCGCTCGACGAGGTCGTCGGACAAGTCGTGGCCGGCGAGACCGTGTCGCTGCAGGGGTTCGGCGCGTTCGAGCCGCGCACCCGCGCCCCGCGCGCGGGCCGCAATCCGCGCACCGGCGAGGCGTTCCAGATCCCGGAGCTCCGGGTCCCCGGCTTCCGCGCCTTCGGCCCGTTCAAAGAGAGGGTTCGCGCCGACTGACCGCTGCTTCTCCGTCCGTGCCGGACATACACCTGCACAGGTTTCGTTGGCCGTGCATATGCACAGCCAAGCGAACCTGTGCAGGTGTATGTCCGGCACGGACCTGTTTAGGCTGGCGGAGTTGTCGGGTGGAAGGTCAGCGGAGGGTGACAACCACGCCGTCGGGCGTCTGGGTGAAGGAGATGTCGGCGAGTGTCTCGACGTGCCAGTCGGCGCCGAGGATGTCCGCCGGGAGCTGGGTCAGGATCCCGAGGACCGCGCAGCCGGCGGCCCGGCCGGCGGCGATCCCCGCGGGCGCGTCCTCGACGACCAGGCAGCGCGCGGGGTCGACGCCGAGGCGCTCCGCGGCGAGCAGATAGGAGTCGGGCGCCGGCTTGCCGTCTCGCACGTCGTCGCAGGTGACGATGACCCGCGGGAACGGCAGTCCGGTGGCGGTCAGGCGCGCGGTCAGCAGGCGCGTGGTGCAGCTGGTGACGATGGCGCGGCGGGCGTCGTCGATCGCGACCAGCGCCTCGGCGGCCCCGGGGAGGGCCACGACGCCGTCGGTGTCCGACGACTCGAGTTCGTCGAGACGCAGCCCGGCCTCGACGGCGATGTCCGGTGAGAGCAGCGCGTGCGCCGCGGTGGCCGACGGGCGGCCGATGTACTCCCGCGCATAGCCCACCTCGACGCCGTACTCGTCGGCCCAGCGCGCGTAGGCGCGGAACACGGCCTCGTTCGACTCGCCGAGCGTGCCGTCGAAGTCGAAGAGGATGGCGTCGAATGTCCCCAGCAGCCCCGCGGCGGTCACTTCCACAGGGTCATCAGCGAGAAGCTGGCGACGATGAGCACCAGCCCGATGACGACGTTCCAGTCGCCCATGGCGCGCATGAAGCCGATCTGCTGGCCGGCCAGCTGCCAGACCACCATCCACAACACGCCGAGCAGGCCGACGGGGATGAACACGGCGGGCACCCAGTTGCGGGTTCCGGGAGCAAGGCGTGCGGTCTTCTCGCGGCTGTCCGCCAGCTCGGCCTTGTCCTTGGCCTTCTTCTTGTCCGCCGCCTGCTTGCGGAGCTTGGACTCGGGCACGTGCGTCCTCCTCGAACGATTGCTTCCCCGTCAGCGTAGTTGAGCGTCGAAGGTTTGCCCACTCCGCTCGCGCGTGTGCGCATAGTCTGAAGGCATGAGTGTGCGCGACTGGGTCCGGCTGCGGGCGGCGCGCGTCCGTGAGCGGGTCGGCCACAATCAGGCGCGGCCGCGGACGCTCCGGGGCCGCGCGGCCACCGTGCTGGTGTGCGTGCTCGCCGGCTTGATGATGACGGCTGCGTCGATCGCCGCGCGCGGGACGGACCTCCGCAGCGACCGCACCGCCGACATGCGCGACCTCGTCGCCACCCAGGCCTCGCGCAACGAGGATCTGCGCCGCGACGTCGCCGCCCTCACCGACGAGGTGGGTGCCCTCGCCGCGCGGCAGCCAGGCGGCGGGCAGCTGTCCGAGCGCCTCGCCGTCGTGGAGGAGGCGGCGGGCCTGACCGACGTCGTCGGCCCCGGCCTGCGCGTCACGCTCGCCGACGCCCCCGCCGACGTGAAGCCCGCGGGCGTCTCTGACGACGCGTTGGTCGTCCACCAGCAGGACATCCAGTCGGTGGTCAACGCCCTATGGGCCGGCGGCGCCGAGGCCATGACCATCCAGGGCCAGCGCGTGATCTCGACGACGGGGATCAAGTGTGTCGGCAACACCGTCGTCCTCCACGGCGTGCCGTACGCGCCGCCATACGTCATCGAGGCCATCGGCGACGCGGACGCGCTCCTCGCCGGCCTGAACGACTCGCCGTCGGTCCAGATCTACAAGCAGTACGTCGACGTCTACGGCCTGGGCTACGCCGTCGACCGGGTCGACAGCATCGAAGCCCCGGCCTTCAGCGGTTCGGTCGGCCTGCGCTTCGCCACCCCGGTCCAGGGTCAGTAGGTCAGGTCGGCGGAGGTGAGCGGGGAGAGGCCGGCGGCGCGGGCGGGGGCGTCGGCGTCGCCGCAGACCGCGAGCCAGTTCGCGAGCATCTGGTAGCCGCCCTCGGTGAGGACCGACTCGGGGTGGAACTGCACCGCCTCGACGGCGAACTCGCGGTGCCGCACCGCCATGATCACGCCCGTGTCCGTGCGGGCCGTCACCTCGAGGACCTCGGGAACCGTGTCCTCGACGATCGCCAGCGAGTGGTACCGCGTCGTCGTCACCGGCGACGGCAGCCCCGCGAAGACCCCGGCTCCCTCGTGGAAGACCGGCGACGTCTTGCCATGCAGCAGCTCCGGCGCGCGATCGACGACGCCGCCGTACGCCACCGCCATCGCCTGCAGGCCGAGGCACACGCCGAACAGCGGCTTCACCCCGCCGAGGGAGCGCACGACGTCGACGCACACGCCCGCCTCCTCGGGCGTGCCCGGCCCGGGCGACAGCAGCACGCCGTCGAACGGCTCGTGCCAGCCCGGGTCGGCGAACCGGGAATCGTCGTTGCGCCACACCTCGACCTCGGCGCCGATCTGCGCGAGGTACGAGACGATGTTGTAGACGAACGAGTCGTAGTTGTCGATCACCAGGATGCGGGTCACGGTTCGTCCTTTCGGTGTGGTCGGGTCTGGGTGGTCGGGTCTATTGGTTTCGACACGGACGCTCCTTCGTCGCGGTCCGGCTCAACCAGCGGTGGGTCGGCGGGTGGTCTGTGGTCGGGTCCATTGGTTTCGACACGAGTCGCGGTCGACTTCGTCGACGCGCCTCGGCTCAACCAGCGGTCAGGGTCGGTCGGTCACACCCGCGGTCAGGGTCGGTCGGTTTCACCAGCGGTCAGGGTCGGTCGGTCTCACCGCGGTCGGGGCCGGTTGGTCTCAACCAGCGGTCGGGGTCGGTCGGGCTCGCCCAGGTTTACCCGCCGCCTTGGTCGCCGCCGTCGCCCTGGTCGCCGCCGTTGTCTCCGTCGCCGTTGTTCCCGTCGCCACCGTCACCGCCGTTGTTCTCCGGCGGGTCCGTCGGGGTCACCGCCTTCGCGACCTTGAGGGTGATCTTGGTCGAGCGGCTCGCAACCTCGTTTATGGTCGGCTTCTGGCTGAAGACGAGTCCAGGGGCCTGCGCGTCGCTCTCCTCCGGCTCGAAGATGGGCATGCCGAAGCCGGCTCGGATGGCCTCCGCCACCGCCTCGGATTCGGTGAGGCCGGTGAACCGCGGCACCACGGACTCCCCGGTCGCCACCGTCAGCACGATCTCCGTGTCGGGGGATACCGACTCGCCCGACTGGTGGTTGGAGCTCAGCACCGTGCCGGCGACGGCGTCGTTGGGCTCGGTTGTCGCGTCGCTGGGCACATGGGGTCGAGCGTCGGCTTCCTTGACGTTGTCGAAGCCCGCGCCGTTCAGGATCGCCTTCGCGTCCTCGAACGACACGCCGAGGATGCCCTGGGGAATCGTCTCCTCCTCAGGGCCGGTGTTGATCCAGAACGTGACCTTCGTGCCCTCAGGCTGCAGCCCGGGTTTGGGATCCTGGTCGATAACCTGGCCCTTCGTGTCGGCCGGACCGACCTTCTCCTGCGGGTCGGGAACGAAGTCGAGGGCGGTCAGCTTGTTCGTCGCCTGGTTGAGGTTGTCGCCGGTCAGGGACGGCACCTGCACCATCTTCACCGTCGGCGTCTGGGACCCCGTCTCCGTGGGCGCCGGCGTCTGGGGGTTCATGATCGTGTAGATCCCGAAGATCATCACGGCGAGGACCAGGACGGCGGCGATCGACAGCGCGATGATGCCCTTCCTGCTCTTCTTGTCCTCCTCGGCCAGCTCGGAGCCGACCTCCGTGACCGCGACGGGCGAGGGGGCCGACGTCGGCGCGGCAGCCGGGATGACGCCGCGCCGCGCGGTGGTGGTCATCGGATCGTTGGCGATCACCTGCGTGGGCGCCTCCACCGGCATCGCGGCCATCACCGGTTGGTGGTTGAGCGCGCGGAAGATGTCGTCGCGGAACTCGCTGGCGTCCTGGTAGCGGTCGCGCGGGTCCTTCGCCAGCGACTTCAGCACGATCGCGTCCATCGCCGGGGTGACCTCGTCGTCGATCTGCGACGGAGGAACGGGCGCCTCGCGCACGTGTTGGTAGGCGACGGAGACGGGCGAGTCGCCCTTGAACAGCGGCTGGGACGTCAGCAGCTCGTAGAGCAGGCAGCCGACGGAGTAGATGTCGGAGCGGTTGTCGACCTTCTCGCCGCGGGCCTGCTCCGGCGACAGGTACTGCGCGGTACCGATCACGGCGGCGGTCTGCGTCATCGTCGCGGACGTGTCGGCGACGGCGCGGGCGATGCCGAAGTCCATCACCTTGACGGTGCCGCCCGGGGTGAGCATCACGTTGGCCGGCTTGATGTCGCGGTGGACGATGCCGGCGCGATGCGCGTAGGCGAGCGCGTCGAGGACGCCGGCGGTGAACTCCAAGGCGCGCTCGGGGACGATCTTGCGGCCGTCGCGCAGCACCTCGCGCAGGGTCACGCCCTCGACGAGCTCCATCACGATGTAGGGCACCGAGACGTCGGACGCTCCGTCCCTCTCCTCGCCCGTGTCATAGACGGCGACGATGTTCGGGTGGTTCAGGCCCGCCGCCGACTGGGCTTCACGCCGGAATCGCGCCTGGAACGTCGGGTCGCTGGCCAGGTCGATGCGCAGCCGCTTGACGGCGACGTCGCGCTCCAACCTCAGGTCGCGCGCACGCCAGACCTCGGCCATGCCGCCCCGGCCGATGACCTGGTCCAGCTGATAGCGGCCGCCGAGCAGGGCTCCTCGCTCCGTCATGGCGCTTCCTTTCGATCGTACGGGCACCATTTTGACCCATGATCATGAGTGAATTCTGAGAACGTCATCGCAAGGCCTCCAAGACGGCCTTGAAGATAGGTGCGGCGAGCCTGCCGCCGGAGATGTCGTCGCGGGCGACGTCGGCGTCCTCCACGAACGCGACGATCGCCACCTTCGGGTCCTCCGCGTACCCGACGAACCACGCGTACGGCGGGCGGTCCGGCGCGGTCTGCGCCGTGCCCGTCTTGCCGCCGACGACGACGCCGGAGGTCTGCGCGGGGCTCCCGGTGCCGCCCTCGACGACGGCGACCATCATCTGCTGCAGCAACTCCGCCGTCGACCGAGAGATGGGCTGCCCCAGCTTCTGCGGGGCGGTGGAGCTGAGGACGGTGAGGTCGCGGTTGGTGACCGCGCTCACGAGGTAGGGGCGCATCATCGCGCCGTCGTTGGCGATGGCCGCGGCCACCTGCAGCATCTGCAGCGGGGACGCGGCGACGTCGAACTGGCCGATGGCGCTGAGCGCGGCCTGGGACTCGTCCAGTTCCTCTGGGAAGCGCGAGGTGGCGGCCGCGATGTCGATGGTCTGGTCCTGGTTGAACCCGAACGCCTCGGCCATCGCGCGGAGCTTGTCGGCGCCGAGGTCGAGCCCCAGGTTGCCGAAGGCCGTGTTGCACGACGTCATGAGCGCCTGCTGCAGCGTCACCTGCGTGCCCCCGCAGTTGGTCGAGTTGCCCATGGAGTGGCTGGAGTTCGGCAGCTGCAGCGAGTTGGGGGAGTCGACGAGCGTGTCGGGCACCATGCCGTCCTCGAGCGCCGCCGCCGCGGTGATCAGCTTGAACGTCGACCCCGGCGGGTACACCTCGCGCGTGCCGCGGTTCTTCAGCGGCTCGTCCTTGGCGTTCAGCAGCTCGTCCCAGGCGTCGCGCTGCGCGGCGAGGTCCACCGTCGACAGCCGGTTCGGGTCGTAGGTGGGCGTCGATACCAGCGCGAGGATGGCGCCGGTGGAGTAGTCCATCGCGATCGCCGCGCCGCGCTTGTCGCCCAGCGCCCGGACCGCCGCCCGCTGCGCGGCCGGGTTCAGCGTCGTCGAGATGTTGGCGCCCTGCGAGCGGCGGCCGGCGAGCAGGTCGAGGATGCGCTCGAACGACTGCTCGGTCGACGCCCCGGACAGCTCCGCGTTGAAGCTCTGCTCCAGCCCGGACCGCGCGTAGTCGTAGGAGAACCAGCCCGTCACCGAGCTCCAGGTCTCACCCTCCGGGTACGTGCGCACGTACGGGAACCGGCCGGAGCGGGGCTCGGACTCGGCGATCGGCTCGGTGCCCACCAGGATGGCGCCGCGGTTCTGCGAGAACTCCGCGTCCCGGACGCGACGGTTGCGGCCGTCGGCGTTCAGCGAGTCGGAGCGCACCACGGAGATCACGGTCATGTTGGCCAGCAGCGCCGCCATGAGGATGGCGATGAAGACGGAGACCTTGCGGATGGGGCCGTTCATCGCGAGATCACCGTCGTCTCGTCGAGCGCCTCGCGCGGGGTCGCCGTCGCCGCCTGCGGGATCCGCGCCCGGTGCGAGATCACCATCAGGATGCCGACGATGATCCAGTTCGCGATCAGGCTGGAGCCGCCCTGGCTCATGAACGGGGTGGTGAGGCCGGTCAGCGGGAGCAGCCGGGTGACGCCGCCGATGATGGCGAACACCTGCAGCGCGAACACGAAGCTCAAGCCCACGGCGAGGAGCTTGCCGAAGCCGTCTGGCGACGTCAGGGCCGCCTTGCACCCGCGTGCCACGAGCAGCGCGTACAGCATGATGATCGCCATCAGGCCGAGGATGCCGATCTCCTCGCCCAGCGCGGCGGCGATCATGTCGCTCTTCGCCAGCGGCGTCAGGCCCGGCCGGCCGAGCCCCCAGCCGCGCCCGAACAGCCCGCCCCAGGCGAAACCGAACTGCGCGGAGATGATCTGGAGGTTGGCGTCGTAGTTGCTGAACGGGTCGAGCCAGGCGTTGACGCGCCGCGGCACGTGGTTGGTGAACTCGTAGGCGGCGAGGCCGGCGCCGATGAAGAGGATGCCGGCCAGGATCGGCCAGGCGGGGCGCTCCGTCGCGACGTAGATCATCACGGTGAAGAGCCCGAAGAACAGCAGCGAGGTGCCCAAGTCGTTCTGGAACACCATCACGCCCAGGCTGGCGAGCCACATCACGAGGATGGGGCCCAGGTCGCGCGGACGGGGGAGCTGGAGCCCCAGGAACGAGCGCCCGGCGAGCGCCAGCACCTCGCGCTTCTCGTAGAAGTACGCGGCGAACGCGATGGCGAGGATGATCTTCGCCACCTCGGCCGGCTGGAAGGAGAACCCGGCGACACGGATCCAGATCTGCGCGCCGCCCGACCGGTGCCCGATGCCCGGCATCAGCGGCAGCAGGAGCAGCACGAGGCCGGAGATGAACAGGAGATAGGGGTAGCGCTGGAGCCGGCGGTGGTCGCGCAGCGCGATGACGACGCCGGCGAACAGCACGAGGCCCAGCGCCGTCCACAGCAGCTGCGTCGCCGAGTCCGTCCGCGGCGGCTCCGGGATCTGGTCGATCCGGTAGATCATGGCCAGCCCCAGGCCGTTCAGGAGGAACACCGTCGGGAGGATGATGGGGTCGGCGTACGGGATGCGCCACCGCACGACGGCGTGGGCCGCGAGCCCCATGCCGTACCAGACGGCCGCGACGGGCAGGATCGCCGACGGCAGCTCGCCGTACAGGTTGAGCTCCGTGATCACCCAGCCCGCGAACCCGAACGTCTGCGCCATGAGCAGCAGCGCGAGCTCCACGTTCCGCCGCTTCCGGTAGACGATCACCTCGTCGGAGACCGCCGGCTGCACCCGCTCCGACATCAGCAGGCCTCCAGATCGTCTTCGGGGGCCGACGGCGCCGTCGTGCGCGGGGCGGAGGTGACGAGCGGGATCGGCGTGCGGGTCATCGTCGGGAACGCGGACGTCGACAGCGTCGCGCCCGGCGCGATCGGCAGCCCCGGACCGGTGAAGGTGGTCTCGGGCCGCGGGTTCTCGGCGGCGTCCTGCCTGTCCTTGCGCACCTGCACGCAGCGCTCGGCCATGGCCCGCAGCTCGCCGGTCGTGACCGCGGCCGCGTCCCTCCCGGAGACGCTGATGGCGCCCTCGACGCCGCGCTGGTAGAACCGCGGCAGGTCGGAGACGGGGATGTCGGTGCGCTCGATCAACGAACTCAGCGTGAAGCCCAGCACAGAGCCGGGCAGGCCGTTGTAGACGGCCACGTAGCCGTCGGCGGAGGCGACGAAGTAGCTGTTGCGCGCGTACGTGACGAGCCCCCACGTGCCGAGGCCGAGCGTCAGGGCGATGGCGAGCAGGATCACGAGGGCCCCCGGCCAACGCCGGTGCGGCTCGTGCGGCGCGTAGCGGGCGACCTCGTCGGCGTCGTGCCCGGCATCCTGCACGGACGTCGGATAGGCGGCCTGGGGGAGAGGGCCGCCGAGGCCGGCGACGTGGGGAACGGTCACCTCGGTGACCGAACCCACCAGCAGCGGGGCGCGGGCGTCCAGCTCGTCGTCCTGCGCGACCACCTCGGCCGCCACGATCGTGATGTTGTCGTGCCCGCCCGCGGCGTTGGCCGCCTGGGCGAGGGCCTCCACGCCGGTGGCGAGGTCGTCGTGGCCCAGCAGCACGCGGATGGCGACGTCGTCGATCATGCCGCTCAGGCCGTCGGAGCAGAACATGATGCGGTCGCCGATGCGGGCGTCGAGGAGTTCGAGGTCCGGCTCGAACTCCATCCTGCCGTTCAGCACCTTGAGGATAAGGGAGCGATGGGGGTGCACGGCGGCCTGCTGCGGGGTGAGCTTACCCTCGTCGATGAGGGACTGGACCCAGGAGTGGTCGTGCGTCAGCTGGGTGAGGTGGCCGTCGCGGAGACGATAGCCGCGCGAGTCGCCGATGTGGCAGAGGCCGAACTGCTCGCCGTCGAAGAAGGCGCCGCAGAAGGTGGTGCCCATGCCGTCGAGCTCGGGGTCGTCGTCGATGAGGTCCGAGAGGCGGGAGTTGGTGCGCGCCAGGATGCCGGCCGCGCGGCTCAGCATCTCCTCGCCGTCGACGGCCCGGGCGTCGGCCTTGGCCGCCTCGGTGGCGGCGACGGCGGACGCGAGGTCGCCGGCGGCGGCGCCGCCCATGCCGTCGGCGACGAGCAGCAGTGTGGGCGAGGCATAGCCCGCGTCCTGGTTGTTCTTCCGGACCCGTCCCACCTCGGAGTGCGCGTGGACGCGCAGGCTGAGCATCGGCTAGATCTCCAGCCGCATCAGCGTCTTGCCGATCCGGACGACGTCGCCGACGGTGACCTTCGTGGGCTCGACCACCTGTTTGCCGTTGACGTAGGTGCCGTTGGTCGACTGCAGGTCGCTGAGCATCCAGGTCGACGGGTCGACCTGCACCAGCTGCGCGTGCCGGGCGGAGGCGTAGTCGTCGTCGAGGAGGAGCGTGGAGTCGGCGGCGCGGCCCAGGTTGATCGTCGGCTCGACGGGCACGGAGGCACCCTGCTGCGGGCCGGCCGTGATGGCGAACCGCGTGGGCAGGTTCGCCTGCTTCCTGCCGCGCTTGCGCCCCCGATCCGCCGGGATGGCGGTCAGCGACGACGTGGGCACGCGGCGGCCGAACAGATCGGTGCGCACGACGTTCGCCACGAAGAGGATGAAGAGCCAGAGCAGGATCAGGAAGACGATCTTGATCGCGGCGACGATCAGGTCCGACACGGGTTACGACTCCGACGGGGTGTGCACCAGCATCCTGGTGTGGCCGATCTCGATGCGCGTCCCCTCGCCGATGCGCGACTTCCCCACGCGCTGCCCGTTGACCGTGATGCCATTGGTGGAGCCGAGGTCCTCGATGCTGATGACGGGGTGGTCCGGGTCGCCGGAGACGGTGATCATGGCGTGCTTGCGGGAGACGCCCGGGTCGCTGAGCCGGAGGTCCGCCTCCGAGCCCCGGCCGATCAGCAGGCCGGGCGCCACCAGCGGGTGCCGCGTGCCGTTCACCTCGAGCACCATGCGCCCGGGCCGCGCCTGCTGCTGGGCGACGCCCGTGGCGTCGGCCGCGACGGCCTGGCTGGCGACGGTGAACTGCCCGGTGGGCAGCGCGGCGTCGAGCACGTAGTCGATCGAGATGGGCCCGTTGAAGACGTAGGACCGGTCCGCGGCGTGGTCGCGGATGCTGGGCAGGATCTCGGAGTTCAGCGTCTTGGAGTAGGGCGCGAGCCGGTCGTAGTCGAGCTGGGCGAGGCCGATGGTGAAGACGTTGGGCACGAGGCGCTTCTCGCGGCTGAGCAGCTTGGCCTCAGCGTCGAGCTCGCGCTGAATGCCGGCGACGATCTCGACCGGATGCACATAGCCCTTGAACGCGCGCGCGAAGACCTTCTCGACGGCGGATTCGATGCGCTTCTCCGCCTTGTTGAAGACTCCCATACGCCTCCTCTCGGCTCGGGGGGAAGTCGGGCGAAAGGTCACTCTACCCGGTTGACCTGAGCGTTCTCTTATGAACGGGGTTGTCCCCAGGGGAGTGTGGGTACGGCCTCGGCGAAGGCGCGCAGCAGCTGCTCGGCGCCTTCGAGGGCGCTGAGGGCCTCCTGGTCTATGGCCGCCTCGACGCGTTCAGCCGCGGCCCGCACCGTCGGAGCGGTGCGCAGGGTCTCCATCAACTCGTCCCGGACGAGGTTCCAGAGCCAGTCGCGCTGCTGGGTGCGGCGCCGTTCGGACAGCGTGCCGGCCGCCTCCAGCTCCGCGCGGTGCTTCGTGACGGCGTCCCAGAGCTCGTCGAGCCCCTCGCCGGTGTAGCTGGAGCAGGTGAGGACGGGGGCGCGGCGCTTGCTGGTGTCCGAGGTGATCAGCTTCATGGCGATGGTGAGCTCGCGGGCCGCGACCCGCGCGGCCTGGAGGTTGTCGCCGTCGGCCTTCGTGATGCCGATGACGTCTGCCAGCTCGAGGATGCCGCGCTTGATGCCCTGCAGCTGGTCGCCGGTGCGGGCGACCTGCAGCATGAGGAACGTGTCCGTCATGCCGTGGACGGCGACCTCGGACTGCCCGACGCCGACGGTCTCGACCAGCACGACGTCGAATCCGGCCGCCTCGAGCACCAGCATCGACTCGCGCGTGGCGCGCGCGACCCCGCCGAGGTGCCCCGCGGAGGGGGAGGGCCGGATGAACGCCTGGTCGCTCATGGCGAGCTCGCCCATGCGCGTGCGGTCGCCCAGAATGGAGCCGCCCGTGCGCGACGAGCTGGGGTCGACGGCGAGCACGGCCACCTGATGCCCGCGCTCGGTGATCAGCTTCTGCCCCATGGCGTTGATGAACGTCGACTTGCCCGCCCCGGGGACGCCGGAGATGCCGACGCGGAACGCGTTGCCCGTCCGCGGCGCGAGGAGTTGAAGGAGTTCGTGCGCCTGCTCGCGATGGGCGGGCTTCGTCGACTCGACCAACGTGATGGCCCGCGCGATGTACCCGCGGTTGCCCGCCTCGATCCCGTCGACCAGCTCCGGCACGCTCAACCTACGCATGCGCCTCACCCTATCGCCCGGCGCGATCGGGCGTAGGCTGGGGTTCTAGCCGGGAGGTCACCATGCGCGTGCCACGTCTCATCGCCGCCGTTCTCTTCGCCCTGAGTCTCGTCGTCGCCTCGGGGGTGGCGACGTCGCCCGCCCAGGCCGCGGGCTACTCGATCAGCCGCGGGCCGAACACGTCGAACAAGGTGATCCTGACGTTCGACGACTGCCCGAAGTCGCTGTCGTCGTTCAAGAAGACCGTCAAGGCGTTCAGCGACATGGGCGTCCGGGTCGCGCTGTTCCCGACGGGCACCTGCATCAAGGCCGGGAAGTTCGACGCGAAGTACGCCCGCAAGATGGGCCACTACGTGTTCAACCATTCGATCACCCACCCGGACCTGCGGACGCTCAGCTACGCCGGCATGAAGAAGGAGCTCGGCAAGCCCGGCGTCGTCACCACCTACGGCCGCCCGCCGTACGGCGCCTACAACGCGACGGTGAAGAAGGCCTACGCGGCCGTCGGGATGAAGATCTGGACCTGGACGGTCGACACCAACGACTGGCGCGGCAAGAGCAGCTCGCAGCTGGTCAGCTACGTCGTGAACAACGCCCGCAAGGGCGACACGGTCCTGATGCACATGCAGTGGAACGGCTTCAACGCGTCGACGGTGAAGAAGATCAAGAGCGGCTTGAGCAAGAAGGGCGTCAAGCTGTGCAAGAACACCGGTGCGGTGAAGGCGAAGCCGTCGAAGGTGAAGTGCTGATCCCGAACCGGGCCTGACGCTTAAGAGGGAGGGTTGGTACCAAGCTTGGTACCAACCCTCCCTCTTAGCGATCGGGTGGCGGTCAGTCGTCGAGCTGGGCGAGCAGCTTCTCCAGCAGGTCGACGGCGGACTCCGGGATGATCGTGCCGGGCGGGTAGATCGCGTCGGCCCCGTTGGCACGGAGCTCGTCGAAGTCCTGCGCGGGGATGACGCCGCCGACGACGATCATCATGTCCTGGCGACCCAGCTTGTCCAGCTCCTTGCGCAGCTCGGGCACCAGGGTGAGGTGGCCGGCCGCGAGGGAGGAGGCGCCCACGACGTGCACGTCGGACTCGACGGCCTGGCGCGCGGCCTCCTCGGGGGTCTGGAACAGGGGGCCTACGTCGACGTCCATGCCGAGGTCGGCGAACGCCGTCGCGATGACCTTCTGGCCGCGGTCGTGGCCATCCTGGCCCATCTTGGCGATCAGGATGCGGGGACGACGCCCCTCCTTCGCCTCGAACTCCTCCACCAGCTGGCGGGCGGTCTTGATCGACTCGTTCGAGCCGGCCTCCTGGTTGTACACACCGGAGATGGTACGGATCTGCGCGGTGTAGCGCCCGTAGACCTTCTCCAGCGCGTCGGAGATCTCTCCGCCCGACGCCTTGGCGCGCGCCGCGTCGATGGCCAGCTTCAGCAGGTTGCGGTCCGGATCGGTCGCGTCCGGATTCGCCGCGGCCCAGGTGAGGCGCTCCAGCTTCTCCTGGGTGTCGGCCTCGTCGCGCTCGGCGCGCAGGCGCTCGAGCTTCGCGATCTGCGCCTCGCGCACCGCCTTGTTGTCGACCTTCAGCACCTCGAGGGCGTCCTCGTTGTCCAGCTGGTACTTGTTGACGCCGAGCACCGGCTGACGGCCGGAGTCGATGCGGGCCTGCGTGCGGGCGGAGGCCTCCTCGATGCGCATCTTCGGGATGCCCGCCTCGATGGCCTTCGCCATGCCGCCGGCCTGCTCGACCTCCTGGATCAGGCTCCAGGCCTTGTCGGCGAGCTTCTTCGTCAGCGACTCGACGTACGCGGAGCCGGCCCAGGGGTCGACGGTGCGGGTCGTGCCCGACTCCTGCTGCAGGAACAGCTGGGTGTTGCGGGCGATGCGGGCCGAGAAGTCCGTCGGCAGCGCGATGGCCTCGTCGAGCGCGTTGGTGTGCAGCGACTGGGTGTGCCCCTGCGTCGCTCCCATGGCCTCGATGCACGTGCGCACCACGTTGTTGTAGACGTCCTGCGCGGTCAGCGACCAGCCGGAGGTCTGCGAGTGCGTGCGCAGGCTCATCGACTTCGGGTTCTTCGGCCCGAACTCCCGCACGAGGCGCGCCCACAGCAGGCGCGCGGCCCGCATCTTCGCGACCTCCATGTAGAAGTTCATGCCGATCGCCCAGAAGAACGACAGGCGAGGGGCGAACTGGTCGACGTTCAGGCCCACCGACTCGCCCGCGCGGATGTACTCCACGCCGTCGGCCAGGGTGTAGGCCATCTCGATGTCGGCCGTCGCACCCGCCTCCTGCATGTGGTAGCCGGAGATGGAGATCGAGTTGAACCGGGGCATGTTCGCCGAGGTGAAGGCGAAGATGTCGGCGATGATCTTCATCGAGGGCTGCGGCGGGTAGATGTAGGTGTTGCGGACCATGAACTCCTTCAGAATGTCGTTCTGAATGGTTCCGGCGAGCTGCTCGGGCTTGACGCCCTGCTCCTCCGCGGCGACGACGTAGAGCGCGAGCACCGGGAGCACCGCGCCGTTCATGGTCATCGATACCGACATCTGGTCGAGCGGGATGCCGTCGAACAGCTGGCGCATGTCGAGGATCGAGTCGACGGCGACGCCCGCCATGCCGACGTCGCCGGTCACGCGCGGGTGGTCAGAGTCGTAGCCGCGGTGGGTCGCGAGGTCGAACGCGATCGACAGGCCCTTCTGGCCGGCGGCCAGGTTGCGGCGGTAGAACGCGTTGGACTCCTCGGCGGTGGAGAAGCCCGCGTACTGGCGGACGGTCCACGGCTGGTTGACGTACATCGTCGAGTAGGGGCCGCGTAGGAACGGCGGGATGCCCGGGCGGGTGTCCAGGAAGTCGAGACCGGCGAGGTCCTTCTCCGTGAACAGCGTGGGCACCAGGATGTGCTCCGGTGTCTGCCACCCGGCGGAGTGCCCGACGGCGGCGTTCAGCAGATCGAACTGCTCAGCGGCGTCGGCCGGGATGCTCGCGCTCAGCGGCACGTCGGTGAAACGGGGGATGGTCATGGTGTCAGGCTCCCAACTTCTCCAGCGTGGTGGTCAGGAGATCGACCACGTTCATTCCGTCGAACACGTTGCCGTCGACGGCGGCCTCGCCGCCCTCGCCCAGCTCCGCGATCTGGCCGGCGACGAGCACCTGCTCGGCCCCGGCGGCGCGCAGCGCCTCGGCGACGGCGATGCCCTGCGCGGCGTACACCTTCGCGCTCGAGCACAGCACGGCGACCTTCGCGCCCGCCTCGATGAGCTGGCGCGCGAAGTCCTCGGGCGTGGAGCCCTCGGCGAGCACGGTCTCGATCCCTCCCACGTGGTACAGGTTCGAGGTGAAGCCCTCGCGTCCGCCGAAGTCGCGGCGGGCGCCCAGGCAGGCCAGCAGCACCTTCGGGCCGTTGCCCGCGGCGCGCGCGGCGTCGGAACGGTCGCGGAGGTCCTCGAAGACCTGCGAGTCGCGCGTGAGCGCGAGGCCGCCGGAGGCCGGGGCCTCGGGGCGGGCCTGCCGCGCGGGCAGCGACTCGGTGTAGTTCGGGAACATCGACACGCCGGTCAGCGGGATCCTGCGGGTCGAGAGGCCCTTTGCGCGCGCGGCCTTCACGTCGGCGAGCTGGGCCGCGACGGTGCCGTCGGCCAGCGCCGCGGCGAAGCCCTCGGCGTCGAGGCCCTGGAAGACCTCCCACGCCTTCGCGCCCAGCTGCTGGGTCATCGACTCGACGAACCAGGCGCCGCCCGCGGGATCGTTGACGCGGCCGATGTTGGACTCCTCGGCCAGCGCGATCTGCGTGTTGCGCGCGATGCGGCGGGCGAGCTCGTCGGGCAGGCCGATCACGGTGTCGAACGGCAGCACCGTCTGGATCTCCGCGCCGCCGACCGCGGCCGCGAAGCAGGAGATGGTGCCGCGCAGCACGTTGACGTAGGTGTCGTCGCGGGAGAGCTGGCGCTCCGAGGTGACCGCGTGCTGGACCGCGCCGCGCTTCTCCGGGGCGACGCCGAGAACCTCGCCCACGCGGGACCACAGCTCGCGCAGCGCGCGCAGCCGGGAGATGGTGAGGAACTGGTCGGTGCCCGCGCTGACGCGGAACAGGATCTGGCCGAACGCGTCGTCGGCGCTGAGGCCGGCGTCGATCAGGGCCCGCACGTACTCGACGCCGACGGCAATGGCGTAGGCCAGCTCGTGGACGTCGCCCGCGCCGGCGTTGTTGTACACCGTCGCGTCGACGACGATCGGGGTGACCTTCGGGTAGGGCTTCGCGATCTCCACGGCCTCGGCGAGGACCGAGAGGTCGGCCTCGGTGCCGGCGAGCGCGGCCGCGCCGATCGGGTCGACGCCGAGGTTGCCCTCGACGGCCTGCGTGTGGTGGCTGGCGGCGAACACCGCGGCCAGCGCGTGGGCGGCCTCGAGCTGCTGCGTGCGGCTCGTCAGGTACACCGGCGCGAGGTCGAGCATCACGTCACGGAGCACCGTGGCCACGTCGTCGACGGCGACCGCGTCCGGGTCGACCCGCAGGTAGACCGCGGTGCAGCCCCGCTCCAGGTCGTTCAGGATGTTGCGCGTCGTCTCCGCCGCGTCGGGGGTCTCGTGCAGCTGGGCAACATGCCAAGCGTCCATCTCGCCGTCGCGCAGCGTGGTGCCGCGGGTGAACGGGGCGACGCCGGGGTAGCCGAGCTCCTCGGGGCCGTCCTCTCGGGTGTACAGCGGCTTGATGCTCAGCCCGTCGACAGTGGTGCTCGTCAGGCGCTTGTACGCCTGCTCGATGCCCAGTTCCTTGCCTTCGGGGCGCCTGCGGTTGAGGACCTTCAGGACCTCCCTCTCCCAGTCCGCCTGGGAGGGAGTCTCGAAGTCCGCGGCCAGGCTGATGTCGGCCGCACTCGTAGCTTGATCGCTCATCGGTCTCCGTCTTTCTTCGGGCTTTCGACCCTGCGACAAACAGTAGTCGAGCGCCCTTCGCCGCGGACCTGGGGGGCGGATTAGCCGGCGAAATCCCCTGCCGTATCCTTGCCGGAACCGGAAGCATCGGTGGTGGGTCGGCCCCGGACCGACAGCGACGGCGGGCGGTCGCCGCGGATGCTGGCCACCATGTCGAGGACGCGGCGCGTGGCCCGGACGTCGTGCGCGCGGAACACCGTCGCCCCCTGCCAGGCCGCGATCGCCGTGGCCGCGAGCGTTCCCTCCAGTCGCTCGTCGATGGGGAGGTCGAGCGTCTCGCCGACGAAGTCCTTCCGGCTGATCGCCTGCAGCACCGGGTAACCCAGCTCGACGATCCTGGCCGTGTGCGCCACGAGCGCGAGCGAGTCGAGGGTCGTCTTGCCGAAGTCCAGCGTGGGATCCACCAGGATCCGCTCGCGGGGCAGGCCTGCGGCCCGGGCGCGTGCGGCGCCGTCGCGGAGGACCCGGAGCACGTCCTCGACCACGGCGTCGTCGGGTCCGTAGTCGATGTCGACGGGGTCGGTGCGCGGCGGCAGCCCGCCGGTGTGCGAGACGACGTACCCGGCGCCGGTCGCCGCGGCGACGCCGACGAGCTCGGGATCGGCCCCCTGCCAGGTGTCGTTGACGAGGTCCACGAGGCCCGCGCACGCGTCGGCCACCTCGGCCCGCCACGTGTCGAGGGAGAGGATCAGGTGCGGGACGCGATCGCGCAGCGCGGCGAGCACGGGGCGGACCCGGTCGATCTCCTCCGCGGCCTCGACCCAGTCTCCCTCCTGACCGGCGCGCACGCCGCCGACGTCGACGATGCCGACGCCCTCAGTCACCATCTGCACGGCGCGGGCGACGGCGGCCTCGTTGTCGGCATGACGGGCGGGCGCGTAGAAGGAGTCAGGGGTGCGGTTGACGATGCCCATCACGGCAGGGCGGGCGGCGTCGAACCGCTGCCCCCGCAGGATCAATGGGGTCGGGCTTATTGGTTTCGACACGGGCGCTCCTTCGTCGCGGCCCGGCTCAACCAGCGGTCGTGGCCACATCGGTTCTCGCGGCTAGGCATCTAGCTCGGGGGAGCCGACGCCTTGGAGGTCGATCAGGCGGGCGTTGACGTCGGCCAGCACCTCCGCGGTCTCCGCGTTCAGGGCCTTCATCGCCTTGCGCCGGTGCCCGCCGGTGTTGGAGTGCCAGGCCAGTTCGCCGCGGACGCGAAGCGCCTGGGCCTGCCGCCGCCAGCCCGCGGGCTCGGCCGCGCCCGGGAACGACTGCTCGACGGCGTCCGCCGCGGCGTCGATGGCCGCGAGCTTCGCGTCGAACCGCAGCTTCGGGTTCTGCGAGTTGGTGGCCTTCTTGAGCTTGTCGATGGCCGAATCGATGCCTTCGGCGATCTGTGGATTCTCGCGCATCGCTGTCAGCAGCGCCAGCGACGTCGCGAGGATCCCGCTCGCCGTCTTGATGAATACGCCAACCTTGCCCATGCGTCCCAGTCTATGGGTGCCGCCAACGCCCGGGCCGCGCCGCTCCGTCGGTCACCCGCCTGGCCGGTTGCCGAGTTGAGCACTATCCCGGAGTCATTGCTGCCGCCGCGGGAAGGCGTCTCCCCAGCGCTCGATCTTCCACCCCGACGACATCGAGCCGTTCAGCACGATCCACTGGGTGTTGTCCAAATGCGGCGCGAAGTCGAAGCCGATCGACGGGTCCTGCGTCAGCGCCCACACGCGCAGCGCAGCGCCGTGGCTGACCAGGGCCACGTGCTCGTCGCCCGCCTGCTCGATGGCCGCGACGGCGTTGGTGAACCGCGAGACGAACTGACGCGCGGTCTCTCCGCCCTCGAGGCCGACGTCGAGGTTCGTCGGCGACCACGAGTGCAGCATCTCGACATACGGCCGCCAATTGGTGCTCATCTCCTCGACCCCGGCGGCGATCTCCTGGATGCCGTCGACGATCACCGCCTCCAGATCGCGGGCCGCAGCCAGCGGTGCCGCGGTCTGCTGCGCGCGGGTCAGCGTCGAGCAGTACAGCGCGTCGATCCGCTCGTCCACGAGGGCGTCGACGAGCGCCTCCGCCTGCGCCAACCCCGTCTCGTTGAGCGGCGCGCCCGGAAACGCGGTGTCCAGCTCCTGATTGACATTGGACTGGGTTTGGCCGTGCCGAATGAGGAGGAGACGCATGAACGACAGCCTAGCCCTGCCCGATGGTGTGCATACACCTGCGTAGGCTCGCTTGGCTGCGCATATGCACAGCCAAAGCAACCCACGCAGGTCAATGTTCGCGAGCTACGGCGATCTGGGCTCAGGGAGCGGAGATCAGCCCGGTGGAGGTGAGGATCGGCTCGGTCTGGCCGCCGCTGTGGGTGATTGTCGCGCCGTCGTCGTGGACCGTGAGCTGCGTGCGGTGGTGGCGCAGCGCGGCGGCGACCCGCGGCAGGTAGCCCTCCAGGTCGTACCAGCGGGTGGCCAGCTCCCGGTGGGCGGTGAGCGCCTGGAACGGGAGCCCCAGCTCCGCCGCGGCCGCCGCCGCGACCTCGTGCATCCGCACGTGGTCCGGATGTCCGTACCCGCCGTCGGCGTCATAGCTCACGACGAGCGAGGCGCCGGTGGCGCGGAGGAAGGCGACGGTGTCCGCGACGGCCTCCGCGGGGTCGGCCTTGCAGAAGGCGTCCGGCGCGGAATCCTCGGCGGGACCGGCAACGGTCGGCGTCACCCAGCTCATCCCGGAGTCGCGGTAGCGGCGCGGATCGCCGCCGGCGCGGGCGGGCGCGGCGCCCAGGTAGGCGTGACGGCGGACGCCGAGCTCCGCCAGCGCACCCGCCAACTCCGCCTCGCGGCGGATCTCCAGCTCCGGCGTGCCCTCCAGCGCGGAGAGCGGCCCGGGGACGACGCCGCCCATCTCGCCGCGCGTGGCCGTCAGCACCGCCACCTCGAACCCCTCGTCGGTCAGGTGCGCGATCAGCGCGCCGGAGGCCAGCGTCTCGTCGTCCGGGTGCGCGTGCAGGACGGCGATGACCTTGCCCGCGGCCACCGCCCTCCGGTACGCGGCGAGGGTCTGGTCCGCGGCCCGCGCCCAGGTCATCTCCTCGGCGCGACGTCGACCGGTGCGGCCCATCTCCGCGCGGCGCTCCGGATCGCGGAGGAGGGAGAGGAGGGCCTCGGACCAGTCCGCCGGGTCGTGCGTGGGGACGAGCAGGCCGGTGTGCGTGTTGCAGATGGCCTCCGTCAGGCCGCCCGCGGCGGCGGCCAGCACCGGAGCGCCCGAGGCGGAGGCCTCCAAGGCGATGAGCCCGAACGTCTCGGAATACGACGGCACCAGCACGACACTCGCGTGCCGCAGGAGCTGCGCGAGGCCCTCGCGGTCCTGGCCCGGCAGGAACGCCACCCGAGTCCCCGTCGACTCCGCGAGGCGGCGGAGCTCCGCCTCGTAGTCGGCGAGATCGGCGGGCGCCTGGCCCACCAGCACGAGATCCGGCCGCTCGTCCTCCGGCAGCCCGGCCACGGCGGCGATCGCCAGGTCCGGCGCCTTCAGCGGCTGGAGGCGGGCCGCGAAGAGGACGTAGCCGGGCCGGACGCCGTCGGGCGCCCAGCCCTCGCCCGGGTCGGCGGGGTGGAACAGCTCGACGTCGACCCCCGGCCGCACGACGACGACGCGCTCGGGATCGGCCTGGCACCGGCCGATCACCACGGCGGCCTCGCACCGCGAGACGGTGATGACGAGGTCGGACTCGGTCGCGCAGGTGACCTCTCCCGCCAGCCGCGCCGGCGACTCCGGCGGCTCGCCGTCGCGCAGCGAGGAGTTCGGGTGCGCGGCGACGGAGTGGAAGGTCATGAGGTGCGGGATGCCCGCGGCCCGGGCGAGCGGGAGCGCCGCGACCCCGGACATCCAGTGGTGCGAGTGCACGACGTCGAACCCGTCCAGTGAGCCGAGGCTGGCGCGGAACTCGTCGATGTACTGGTCGATCTCGCCCTTCGGCAGCGGCGTCGCAGGCCCCGCCGACAGGTAGTGGATGAGCGTGCCGTCGTCGAGGACCTCGGTGTCGGGGAGGGAGGGGGAGGAGCGTCTCGTGAAGAACTCGACGTCGATCCCCTTGGCGCGCAGCGCCCGCCCGAGCGCCCGGATGAGGACGTTCATTCCGCCGGCGTCGGCGGTGCCGGCCCGCTCGGCGGGAGAGGTGTGGAGACAGATGAAGGCGACGCGCATGGCACGACGCTACTCCCGATCATCCGCACCCCTGACGGCTTTTGGCTCACCGCTGAACTCGGTGCTAGTGTTCCTACTCGGGCCGCGAGGCCCACTGCGCGCGTGGCGGAATGGCAGACGCGCTGGCTTCAGGTGCCAGTGCCCGCAAGGGCGTGGAGGTTCAACTCCTCTCGCGCGCACATCTGGAACCCCAGCTGACACGGCGAGACACCGCTCAGCTGGGGTTTCGCCGTTGTGTAGGCACACCCGAACGCGACAGACGGAGGCAGCGGATGGTGACACGAGACGACGTCGCGCGCGTGGCCGGCGTGTCGCCGAGCACGGTCTCCTATGCCCTCAGCGGCCGCCGGAAGGTGTCCGAGGAGACGCGGGTGCGCATCCTCGCTGCCATGCGGGACCTGGACTACACTCCCAGCGCGTTCGCCAAGGGCCTGGCCGGCGCGCAGAAGGGCATCATCGCCCTGAACTACCCCGTACGTCAGGGCGGCCTCGCGCCCACCGAGGTGCGGTATGCGAACGAGGTCCAGATGGCGGCGCGCGAGCGCGGCTTCCACGTGCTGTGGTGGGCCGACTCCCCGGAGAACACGGACGGTCTGCGCGCCCTGATCGGGGAGCAGATCGTCGACGGCGTGGTCCTCCACGAGGTGCAGCGCGGCGACCCGCGCCTGCCCCTGCTGCGGGAGCGCGGCGCCCGATTCGTGCTGCTCGGCCGCAGCGACGACGCCGGCCAGGAGGACTACGTCGACACCGACTTCGAGCTCGCGGCCCGCGACGCCCTCCACCATCTCGTGACGCAGGGCCACCGCCGGATCCTCCACGTCAGCGACACCGAGGAGATGATCGCCCGCGGGCACGGGCCGACCGTGCGCACCCGCGAGGCGCTGATCCGGTTCGCCGAGAGTTGGGGCATCGAGCTCGGCATGTACGCCGCGGCGCATTCCTACCGCGGCGGCCGGGACGCGTATGCCTCCGCCGCGCGCAGGGAACTGCGTCCGACCGCGGCGATCGTCTTCAACGACCAGGCCTCCATCGGTTTCCTCCACGCGGCCCAGCTCGACGGGCAGCGCGTGCCGGAGGACCTCTCCGTGCTCGCGATCGGCATGGGGGACGACGCGGCGGACCTCGTCCCCGGCATGACCACGCTGACGCCGCCGGTCAGGGCGCTGGCCCGCATCGCCGTCGGCCTTCTCGTCGACCGGATCGAGGGGCACGAGCCGCTGCAGAACCAGATCCTGCTCCGGGCCGAGCTCCATGAGCGGTCAAGCGTAGGCCCGCCGTCGTAGACCCGCCGCCGTAGGTCCGACCGCACGCCAGGCGGTGCTTCGGCGGCGGTGAAACTTCGTCGCGGAGAGTGTCAAAAGGGGAGTTGCTAACTCAGGATTTCCCTGTAATAGTCTGTGTCGACGCGCGTCGACTATGCGCGTCGATACTCCTGGCGAGGGCGCGAGCCCGCGCCACCGTCAACGTTGTCGGAAGGCATTCACATGAGAAAAACAGCACGACGTCGGGCAGCCGCCGTCCTCTCGGCCCTGGCACTGGGCCTGGCCGCGAGCCTGACCGCCTGCTCGCCGAGCGGCGACGGGAACACCGGCGGCGGGTCCGCGGACACCATGCGCATCTGGTGGTACGAGCCGGCGGACTCCGCGCAGCACGCGTCCTGGACCCGGTCCCTCGAGCAGTTCAAGAAGGACCACCCCGAGGTCACGGTCGAGTTCGAGAGCAAGTCGTGGGAGCAGCTGCAGAAGGCGGGTCAGATGGTCCTGAACTCCGCCGAGGCGCCGGACATCCTCGAGTACCCGAAGGGCAACGCCACCACCGGTGCCGTCGCCGCCGCGGGCCTCCTGACGGACATGTCGGACGCGGCCAAGGAACGCGGATGGCGCGACACCGTGGCCCCGGGCGTGCTGGCCGTCGGCGAGTACGAGAACGGCATCATGGGCTCGGGCGGCCTGTACGGCGTGCCCACCTACGCCGAGTACGCGTCGGTCTTCTACAACATCGACATGCTCAAGGCGAAGGGCTTCGAGCCGCCGAAGACGGTCGAGGAGTGGGAAGAGCAGATGGCCGCCTTCCAGGCAGACGGCGTGACCCCGCTCGCGCTGGGCGGCGCGGGCTACCCCATCGTCCACCTCATCCACGCCCTCGCCCTGAGCAAGGGCTCCCGCGAGTGGATCGACAACTTCACCTTCCTGCGCGGCGACGTCGACTTCCACGACGAGGCCTGGACCTTCGGCGCCGAGAAGGCCGCCGAGTGGGCCGAGAAGGGCTACATCGGATCCGATGCGACCGGCATCGACGCCGAGGGCGCGGGCGCCGCGTTCAAGGCGGGCACGTCGCCGTACTTCCTCTCCGGCAGCTGGTGGCTCGGCGACTTCGCCAAGAACATCTCCGACTTCGAGTGGACCACGTTCCCGAACCCCGGCAACGGCTACACGCCGGGCTCGGGCGGCAACGTCTGGGTCGTCCCCGCGAACTCGAAGCACAAGGACCTGGCCTACGAGTTCATCGACCTCCTGCTCTCCACCGAGGCCCAGACCGATCTGGCCAACGCGGGCGGCGTCGCCGTCGCGGCTGACATGGCGAAGGTGACCGACCCGATCGGCCAGCTGGCCAACAGCGACATGCAGCGGCTCATCGACGAGGACCTCCTCGGCTACAACGCCGACTGGCCCGTCGCCGGCTACTACGACCTCTGGCTGTCGCAGTCGCAGTCGCTGATCACCGGCGGCGTCACGCCCGAGCAGTTCCTGACGACGCTCGGCGACTTCTACCACGCCGGACGAGCCGAGCTCGGCCGCGGATGACCTGTTCGGGGGGTGCCGCGCTCGCGGCACCCCCCCGACTCCCGAGAAAGCAGACATCGTGGCGTCGACAAAGATAAGCAAGACCGAACGGATGGAGTCGCGGAGATTCATCCCGTACCTCATCCCCGGCATCCTCGGGCTGATGCTCATCGTCATCATCCCGGCCATCGCCAACCTTGGCCTCAGCCTGACCTCGTGGAACGGGGTCGGCCAGCCGACCTTCGTCGGCCTGACCAACTACTCGACCCTGCTTCAGGACAAGATCTTCTGGCAGTCGTTCGGCAACAGCATCGCGATCATCATCGCGATGGCGATCATTCCGACCTTCCTCGGCCTGTTCCTGTCGGCGGTCCTCTTCGACTACATCGCGCCGCGGTTCGGCAGCGGGTCGTCCAGCGCCTCCCGGGCCATGATCTACCTGCCGCAGATCATCCCGATCGCCGTGGCCGGCGTGCTCTGGGGCTTCATCCTGCAGCCGCAGACCGGCCTGCTGAACACGGTGCTGCGCACCTTCGGGCTGGACGGCCTCGCCCAGAACTGGCTGGGCGATCCCAAGCTGGCGCTGTCGACGCTGATGGTGGTGCTGGTCTGGCTGCAGCTCGGCTACACGGTGGTCGTGTTCATGGCGGGCATGTCCCGCGTCGACCCGTCGCTGCACGAGGCGGCCAGCCTCGACGGCGCGGGCTGGATGCGCCGCTTCCGCGAGGTGACCGTCGTCACGCTCAAGCCGGAGATCGCCGTCGTGCTCCTCACGACGACGGTGTCCGCGCTCAAGGTGTTCGCGCCCATCTACGTGCTGACCAGCGGCGGTCCGGGCAACGCGACGACGGTGCCGAGCTACTTCGCCTACTACCAGTTCTTCACCACCATGAAGGTCGGCTACGGCGCGGCGATCTCCACGGTGCTCGCCGTCGTGATCACCGTCATCGCGCTCGCCATCCTCAGCTATCAGAATCGGAGCGCCGACGCATGACCGCCTCTCCCTCCACCGCCCCCGTCAAGGCCTCGCGCAGCAGCGGTCGGTCCGCGCTGAACCAGCGCACGCCGGGCGCCTGGATCGTGTTCCTCGCCATCGGCCTGTTCTCGCTCGCGATGATCCTCCCGGTGCTGATCGCGGCGATGAACTCGGTCAAGACCTCGGCCGAGTACGCCCAGAACGGGCCGCTCGCCCTGCCCCAGGGCATCGACGTCTCCAACATCACGGAGTTCTGGCTGCAGATCGACTTCACGGGGAAGCTGGTCAACAGCCTGCTCATCTCGCTCGGCGCGATGGTGCTCGGCGTCCTGCTCTCCGTGCTCACGTCGTACGCGATCGGCCTCGGGAAGATGCGCGGGCGGTTCTGGATCCTCGCCCTCTTCATGATCGCCTTCACGCTGCCGCAGGAAGCGCTCATCTACCCGATCTACTTCATGGCGAAGGCCGTCGGCCTCTACAACACGCAGATATCGGTCGTCATCGTCGTCGGCGTCCTCCAGAGCGCGTTCGGGATCTACCTGCTGTCCTCCGTGATGGCGACGATCCCCGCCGAGACGTTGGAGGCCGCGAAGATCGACGGCGCGGGCCGCTTCCGCATCCTCGTGTCGATCGTCGTGCCGCTCATGCGCCCCACGATCATGGTGCTCGCGACCTTCTTCTTCATCTGGACCTGGAACGAGTTCTTCATCCCGCTCGTGCTGCTGCCCGGCGGGGCTCAGCAGACGGTGTCCGTCGCGCTCGGCGGCCTCTTCGGTCAGTACACGAGCAACCCGGTCACCACCGCGGCCGCGGCAACGCTCGGCATCCTGCCGACGGTCGTCTTCTTCCTCATCTTCCAGCGCACGCTCATGCAGGGCGTCAACATCGGATCGGTCAAGTGAGCATCCTGCGACCTTCGCTTCCCTCCTGGGCCGACGACGCCGTCGTCTACCAGATCTATCCCCGCAGCTTCGCGGACGCCGACGGCGACGGGCTGGGCGACATCCCTGGCGTCACCTCCCGGGTCCCGTATCTGTCCGGCCTGGGCGTCGACGCGGTGTGGCTCTCGCCGTTCTACCCGTCGGCGCTCGCGGACGGGGGATACGACGTCGACGACTACCGCGACGTCGATCCGCGGCTGGGCACGCTCGCGGACGTCGACGATCTCATCGCGGCGCTGCACGGCGCGGGCATCCGGATCGTCATCGACATCGTCCCCAACCACTCCTCGAACCGGCACCGGTGGTTCCGGGAGGCGCTGGCGGCGACGCCCGGGTCGCCCGCGCGGGACCGGTACGTCTTCCGCGACGGGGCGGGGCCGGATGGGGCGCTGCCGCCGTCGGACTGGGTGTCCCATTTCGGGGGAAGCGCCTGGACCCGGGTGCCGGACGGGCAGTGGTATCTGCACCTCTTCGCCCCGGAGCAGCCCGACTTCAACTGGGACAACCCGGAGGTGCACGACGAGTTCCTCGCCACACTCCGCTTCTGGGCCGACCGCGGCGTCGACGGGTTCCGCATCGACGTGGCGCACACCCTCAAGAAGGACCTGAGCCACCCGCTGCGCAGCAAGCCGTCGGTCGCCGACGAGGAGACGCCCGAGGACGGCTCCGATCCGCTCTTCGACCGGGACGACGTGCACGAGATCTACCGGGCGTGGCGTCGGCTGTTCGACGAGTACGACCCGCCGCGCACGGCCGTCGCGGAGGCGTGGGTGCCGACGTCGCGCCGGCCGCGCTACGCGCTCCCCGACGGCCTGGGTCAGGCGTTCAACTTCGACCTGCTGCGCTCGCCGTGGGACGCCGCGAGCTTCCGGTCGATCATCGAGCTCAACCTCGCCCTCGCCGGGGAGTCGGGGTCGTCCAGCACGTGGGTCCTGAGCAACCACGACGTGGTCCGCCACCGCACGCGGTACGGGCTTCCCGACGGCGTCGACCTCGACGCCTGGCTCATGAACGACGGCGCCGAGCCGCTCGAGGATCCCGTCGTCGGCGGGCGGCGGGCACGGGCGGGAACGCTGCTCATCCTCGCCCTCCCCGGCAGCACGTACCTCTACCAGGGCGAGGAGCTCGGGCTGAGCGAGGTGGCCGGCATCCCGCGCGAGCGGCTGGAGGACCCCATCTGGGAGCGCAGCGGGCATGCCCGCAAGGGCCGCGACGGCTGTCGCGTGCCGCTGCCGTGGGCGCAGGAGGGCCTCTCGTTCGGATTCGGTTCCGCGGCGCCCCGCCTCCCGCAGCCGGCCGGGTTCGGCGCGCTCTCCGTCGAGGCGCAGGCCGACGACCCTGCGTCGAGCCTCCAGTTCTACCGCGCGGCCCTGCGCCTCCGACGCGAGCTGTTCGCGCCCGGCGTGCCCCTCGTGCAGCGGGACCTCGGCGAGGACCTCGTCGCGTTCCGCAGGGGCGACGTCCTCGTCGTCGGCAACCTGGGCGACCGGCCGCACCCCCTGCCCGACGGCGCGGTGCTCCTGGCGAGCGGCCCGCTCGACGGGGGAGCGATCCCGCCCGACACCACGGTCTGGATGCGCGGGTGACACAATCGTGGGTCTCCGGCCGGAAGGAAGCACGATGAGCACTCCGTACCGCGTAGGTGTCGTCGGCGGGGGATGGCGGGCGCAGTTCTTCCTGCGGCTGGCCTCCACGCTCACCGAGAGCTTCGAGCTCGTCGGGGTGAGCGCGCGCCGTCCTGAGGTGTGCGCGCAGCTCGCCGACGCGTACGGCACGCGCGGCTATGCGACGCCCGCGGAGTTGGTGCGTGGCGCGGCGCCCGACCTCGTCGTCGTGTCGGTCTCGGCAGAGAGCAACGCGGCCGTGACCGCGGAGACCGTGGCCGCCGGCGCGAGGGTGCTCGCCGAGACGCCCCCGGCGCCGACGATGGACGGACTCCGGCGGATGTGGGCCGGCCTCGACGCCCCGGAGCGGGTGCAGGTCGCCGAGCAGTACCTGCTCATGCCCGGGCACGCGGCGCGGCTCGCGGCGGTGCGCCGCGGGGTGATCGGCGAGCCGACCTCCGTGCACGTCTCCTCCACGCACGGCTACCACGCGGTCTCGCTCATCAGAGGCCTGCTCGGTCTCGGCGAGGAGCCGGCCGTGGTGCGTGCCACGCGTCACGAGGCGCCGCTCGTCGACCCCCTCAGCCGGGCGGGATGGACCGACGACCCGCAGCCGCACGCGGTCGCCACCACGATCGCCACCCTGGACTTCGGGGATAGGCTCGGCCTCTACGACTTCACCGACAACCAGTGGCACAACCGCCTCCGGCACCGGCGCATCCTCATTCGCGGCACGCGCGGCGAGATCGAGAACGACTCCGTTCTCCGCATGATGGGACCGCGGAGGATCGTCACGTCGCCGCTGGTGCGCTCGCACCTGGGCCACGATCTCAACCTCGACGGCTTCGACACGGAGGGCATCCACCTGGACGGCGAGTTCCTGTTCGAGAACCCGTTCCTCGGGCATCGGCTGATGGACGAGGAGATCGCGATGGCGGCGCTCATGGCCGCCACCGGCGAGTGGGCGGCCGGCCGGGCGCCTGCCCCCTATCCGCTGCGGGAGGCCATCCACGACGCCGTGCTCGGGCTCGCCATCGAGGAGGCGGCCGCGACCGGGGCGACGGTGGATACCCGCGACGCGCGCTGGCAGTGGGAGGACGGCTCCGCCCAGTGAGCGCCGGCGGTGTGCTCGGACCGGTGCCGGGGATCGGTATCATGCCAAGCGTGTCCGATCAGTTGTGCCCTACCGGCGTCATTGCGAGCCTTCCCGACGCCCCGCTCGATGATCACGTCGGCGTCGTCGAGGTGCTGATCCAGCAGGGCTTGACCGGCTTCGTGCTGCCGGCCTCCTGCGAGGCGTTCGCCGACGTCGTCGCCATCTTCGGCGCGCGGGCCGTCTTCGGCGCCACGCGGGTCGTCGACGCCGACGGCGTGCGGCTCGCGGCGGAGCGGGGTGCCCGGTTCGTGCTCGCCGACGTCGCGTCCGAGGAGGTCGCGTTCGCCGCGCAGGAGGAGGGGCTGCCGTGCCACGGCTCGGCCATGACGCCGACGGAGGTTCGCGCCGCGCTCGCTCTGCCGGATGGCAGGGCGCTGCTCTATCCCGCGGACGTGACGGGTCATTCCATGGCCTCGCGCCTGGCCGAGCTGGGCCTGATCGACCGGGTCGTCGCGCTCGGCGGCATCGGGGCGTACGCCGCGGGGGAGTGGTTGAAGGCCGGCGCGCAGGCGGTGGGCGTCGAGTCGACGCTGCTCGGTGACGCGTACTCGGGCGGGTCGCTCGGCCAGCTGCGCGACCGCTGCGCCTCCTTCGTCGCGGTCAACAAGCGCGGGGACTGACCTACTCCGGCGGGAGGCCGCGGCGCCCGATCTGAATCTCCGGCTCGTCGTCGAACACCCCGAGCCCATCCGAGTCTTCGTCATCGACGACCGCCCGGTCGTGGGCCCTCGCGCGGATGATGAACGCGGCCGCCGCGCCGACGATCACGGTGCCCACGGCGGCCAAGCCCACCAGGTACCAGCCCAGCGAGCCCCCGCCCGCTCGCGGGGCCGCCGTCGGAGCGGCCGACGGCGAGGGGACGCTCGTCGCCGACGGCGAGGCCTCCGCGGGCTCAGGACTCGGAGACGGCGAGGCCTCCTCGGAGGGCTCCTCCGGCTCCGGCGCGATGTCGGTGAACTCGACCTCGATCCGCAGGTTCGTGGAGGCGGCGGCGAGCCCGTCGGCGCCGGCGAAGGCCACCCTGAGCGTCAGTTCGCCGTCGGGCTGCGCCTCGGGGATCGTGTAGAACGTCTCGAAGCCGCCGTTGCTGGTGGTGAGCGTGTAGGACTCCTCGGCCTCGCCGCCGCCGTCGTAGAGGGCGATCCCGGCACGCGCGACGCCCTTGCCGTCCTCGGTGCGCAGCGTCCCCGACACGGTGATCACCTCGCCGTTGGTCGCCGTCTCGGGCGCCTCGGCCCGGAGCCGCAGCACCCGTGGCTGCCGCTCGATCTCGAACCGGTACTCGGCGCTCGTGGGCTCCGCCTCGCCGTTGCCGGAGAAGTGCAGTTCGACGCGGTGAGCGCCCGTGTCGAGCTGTCCGGGGATGCTGAGACTGAGCGTGTACGTCCCGTCGCCCCCGGTCTTGCCGCTGGCGACCTCGTCGCCGTCGAGGAACAGGAACAAGGGTTCGTCGGGGAGGGGAGCGCCGTCGCTGGTCAGCTGGCCGCGCGCGGTGACCGCCCCGTCGTCGCGCGAGAAGCTCGCGCCGAGATCCGACCCGGCCGCGCGGGCGGCAAGAGGGGCGACGAGGGTCAGGAGCGCGACGACGACGCCCGCGACCGCGGCGCGAACTGCTCGTGTGTTCATGAGGTCTCCCGATCCTCGCTACCCCGGGAACCACCGGTCCTTCCCAGGCGACAGTAATGGATCGGTTCCTCCCCGGGGGTTGAGAACGCCGGACTGAAGGCTTAAGCTGAGATAAGAATTTCTCAGGAAAGGGGTCGTGGTGGTCTCAGCACGACGCGCAGCCCAGGCGGACGAGGACGCCGTCGTCGAGCTGCCCACGCCCGCGAGTCCCCGCAGGGGCACCGGGGAGTCCCGTCCCCGCGCCATCCGCCTCGTCCTGGCACCGGTGGCCGCGCTGGCCGTCGTCGGGCTCGTCGTCGGCGGAGCCCTGCTCCCCTTGGGCAAGGGCAGCGTCGAGCGGGCGGATCCGGACGTCGCCGTCATCCCCGCCACCACGTTCACCCCCGAGCGGGTGCTCGGGACATCCCGGTCGCAGACGCAGGCCCCGCTGGTCAGCCCCACGGCCGCCGAGCCGAAGCCGTCGACGGCGTCCCTCCCGTCCGCGCCGCCCGCGTCGTCGGCCGAGCCCACGACGTCGGCCGGAAGGAAGCCGTCGACCACGCCGTCGAAGAAGAAGGAGTCCGCCGAGCCGAAGCCCGCCAAGACCTCGAAGGCTCCCTCCTCGAAGAAGGAGGACCGCGCCGCGAAGGAGAAGGCAGCCCAGAAGAAGGCCGCGCAGGCCGCGGACTACGCCGAACTGGGCGACACGGACGGAAAGCGGTACGCCAGGAGCGCCGTCAACGTGCGCCGCGGCCCCGGGGCGCAGCACGACGTCCGCACCACGGTCGACCGAGGTGATTCCCTCGTCGTCACGGAGCGCGTCGTCGACGGCTGGCGCCAGGTCGTCTGGAAGAACCGGGCGGGCTGGGTCAAGGCGAGCTACCTGACCGACACCAAGCCGAAGCCCGAGCGGCGCGAGCGTCCGTCCCGCAAGGGCTCGGCGTCGAAGGACTCGAGCTCGAAGGACTCGGACTTCTCGTCGGCCGCCTGCCCCAAGGCGCGGGGGCTGGAGAAGAACCTGACGTCCCGCGCGACGGCGGTGCTGCGCGCGGTCTGCGCGAAGTTCCCCGCCGTGAAGAGCTACGGCGGCTACCGCCCCGGCGACTCCGGGTACCACGGCTCCGGCCGCGCGCTCGACATCATGATCTCGGGCGAGGCCGGCTGGGAGATCGCCCGGTGGGCGCGCGCCAACGCCGGCTCGCTCGGCGTCGTCGAGGTCATCTACGAGCAGAAGATCTGGACCACCCAGCGCAGCGGCGACGGCTGGCGCTCGATGTCCGACCGCGGCGGCGCGACGGCCAATCACTACGATCACGTGCACCTGAGCATTCGGTGAACCGGGCGCCAGACCTTTCGACACGCGCTGCGTCGCTTCGCTCCTAGGCGCGGCTCAAGGAGCGGTGAGTCGTTAGGCTAGGGGCATGACTTCACCGGTTGATGCCACCACCACCGCCGCCTGGGCCGACCTGCAGACGCTCAAGGACGCCCTCGTCCCCGACCTCCGCGCGTGGTTCGCGGCGGACCCGCGCCGCGCGGAGGAGTTCACCTTCGACCTCGCGGACCTCCACGTCGACCTCTCCAAGAACCTCATCAACGAGGACGTCGTCGCCGCGCTGCTGCGCCTCGCCGACCAGGTCGACCTGCCCGGCCGCCGCGCGGCGATGTTCGGCGGCGCGCACATCAACGTCACCGAGGACCGCGCCGTGCTGCACACCGCGCTGCGGCTCCCGCGCGACGCCGAGCTCGTCGTCGACGGCCAGGACGTCGTCGCCGACGTGCACGAGGTGCTCGACAAGATGTACGCGTTCGCGGACAAGGTCCGCTCCGGCGAGTGGGTCGGCGTCACCGGCAAGCGGATCGAGACCGTCGTCAACATCGGCATCGGCGGCTCCGACCTCGGGCCGGTCATGGTCTACGAGGCGCTCATCCCCTACGTCCAGAACGGGCTGACCTGCCGCTTCGTCTCCAACATCGACCCCGCCGACTGCGCGGAGAAGGTCGCTGACCTCGACCCGGAGACGACGCTGTTCATCGTCGCCTCCAAGACCTTCACCACGCTCGAGACCCTGACCAACGCCCGCATGGCGCGCGACTGGTTCCTGGGCGCGCTGGTCGACGGCGGCGTCATCGAGGACACCGACGACGCCCGCCGCGGCGCGATCGCCAAGCACTTCGTCGCGGTGTCGACGGCGCTGGACAAGGTCGCGGAGTTCGGCATCGACCCGGTCAACGCGTTCGGCTTCTGGAATTGGGTCGGCGGCCGCTACTCCGTCGACTCCGCCGTCGGCCTCCCCGTCGCCATCGCCATCGGACCCGACGGCTTCCGCGACTTCCTCGCCGGCTTCCACGCCGTCGACCAGCACTTCCTGAACGAGGCGCCGGAGCGCAACGTCCCGCTGCTGATGGGCCTGCTCAACGTCTGGTACGTCAACTTCTTCGACGCACACAGCCACGCCGTCCTGCCCTACGCGCAGTACCTGCACCGCTTCGCCGCGTACCTGCAGCAACTGACCATGGAGTCCAACGGCAAGTCCGTGCGCTGGGACGGCACGCCGGTCACCAGCGACACCGGCGAGATCTTCTGGGGCGAGCCCGGCACCAACGGCCAGCACGCGTTCTACCAGCTGATCCACCAGGGCACGCGGCTCATCCCGGCGGACTTCATCGCCGTCGCCAACCCCGCGCACCCGACGCAGGACGGCGACGCGGACGTCCACGGCCTGTTCCTCGCGAACTTCTTCGCGCAGACCGCCGCGCTCGCGTTCGGCAAGACGGCCGACGAGGTGCGCGCCGAGGGCACCCCTGAGGCCATCGTCCCGGCTCGCGTGTTCGCGGGCAACAAGCCGACGACGTCGATCATGGCGCCCGCGCTGACGCCGTCGGTGGTCGGCCAGTTGATCGCGCTGTACGAGCACATCACGTTCGTCCAGGGCATCGTCTGGGGCATCGACTCGTTCGACCAGTGGGGCGTCGAGCTGGGCAAGAAGCTCGCGATGGAGATCGCGCCCGCGGTCTTCGGCGATGCCGAGGCCCTCGACCGCCAGGACGGGTCGACCAAGTCGCTGGTGAGCTGGTACCTGGCCCACCGCGACTGACTCAGCCCTATGCGGAGACCCTGGAGGACCGTTCTCATCGCCGCGGGCGCGGTCGTGGTCGTCGGGGTGATCGCGGTGGCCGTGTCGACGGTGCGCGTGGCGTCCCTGGCCGCCGGACGGGCGTACCCGCCCGACGACGTGCCCGAGCGGGGCGTGGGCCTCGTGCTGGGGGCGCGCTCGCACGCGGACCGGCCGTCGGCGTTCCTCGCCGCGCGGCTGGACGTCGCCCTGTCGCTGTTCGAGGCGGGCAAGGTGCGCGTGCTGCTGGTCAGCGGCGACAACCTGGCGAGGTCCAATCACGAGACGACGATGATGCGCCGCTACCTGGAGGAACGCGGCGTCCCGCCGGAGCGGATCTTCGAGGACGAGGCGGGGTTCGACACCTACGACTCGTGCGTCCGCGCCCGCGACGTGTTCGGCGTCGAGGAACTGACGATCGTCACGCAGGACTACCACCTCGACCGGGCCATCGCGATCTGCCGCCAGGTCGGCGTCGACGCCGTAGGGGTCCCCGACGAGTCGATGCGGACCCGCTACCCCGCCGTCTGGGCGAAGGGCAAGGGCCGCGAGTGGGCGGCGAACCTCAAGATGGAATGGGACGTCGCCACCTCCCGGCAGCCCCAGGCGGACCCGTTCGACCCCGCCCTCCTCGCGGCCGTCGAGGCCTAGGACGTGTCTCCCAATCCCTCGCGACGCCCGGACGCCCCCGCATCCCGACTGGGTTCGTTCTCCTCGATCGACAGACGGCACCGGTATGCCTCACTCGTCGGCCTTCCCACTCGGGCGCGGATGACGCCCGGGCTTCCCACGAGGGATTGGGAGACACGCCCTAGCGCTCCCCCCCGGGCGCGGGAACCAGGTTGCCGAGCTCGTCGAACCGCTGCGGATAGCCCGGAACGCGGGGGCGCCGGTGCCAGGGCTTGGGGCCGTCCATGGGGCGGTACTCGACCCCGGCGGCGTCCAACCGGGAGAGGTGCGTGTCGAGCCGGGAGCGGAAGTCGCCCCAGTCGCGGTCCTCCCTCGCCGTCCACACGACCTCGGCGAAGGCGCAGAGCCGGGGGTACGTCGCGTAGTCGGTGTGCCGGGGATCGGCGAGCTGTTCGCGCCACACCTGGGCCTGCGCGCCGAGCACCATGCCCGCGCCCGGCTCCGTCGCCGCCTCGGCGATCTCATCGGTGACGGGCTCGAACCGGTAGACGTCCTCGACCGTGTGCACCGTCCCGACGGGGGTGGGCTCGTCGAGCCCCGGCGCGGCGCGGTGGTCGAGGAACACCTGGTGCTCGGGGCACACGACGATGTCGTGGCCGTCGTGCAGGGCGTCGAGTCCGCCGCGGTAGCCGCGCCAGGAGTTGACGATGATGTCGCGGGGCACGCGCGCGCCGCCGACCTCGTCCCAGACGCTCGCGCGGCGCCCGCGCGAGCGCAGATGGTCGGCCAGCTGCGCGGAGAACCAGGGAAGCAGCTCGTCGACGCCGTCGAGCCCCAGCTCCTCCGCCTGGCGCACGATCTTGTCGCTGTTGGCCCACTGCTCGGTGTCCACCTCGTCACCGCCGATGCAGATGATCGGGGAGTCGAAGATCTCCATCAGCTCGTCGAGGACCGTCCGGTAGAAGTCCAGCACGAACTCGGAGGTGTCCAGCGCGTTCCGGTTCAGGCCCCACCTGGTCCAGACCGGGAGGTCGAGGTTGGCGGCGGACAGCTCCCGGTACGCGGCCATCGCCGCCTGAGAGTGTCCGGGAACGTCGATCTCCGGCACGATCGTCACGCCCCTGGTGCGCGCGAACGCGACGATCTCGCGAAGGTCGTCCTGCGTGTAGTACCCACCGTGCGGCTGCCCGTCGTACAGGGTGGACCGCGACGAGCCCACCTGGGACTCCGTGCGCCACGACCCGACCTCGGTCAGGAGCGGGTAGGCGCGGACCTCCATCCTCCACCCCTGGTCGTCGGTCAGGTGCAGCTGCAGGATGTTGAGCTTGTGCATCGAGGCGACGTCGATGAACCGCATCACCTGGTCCTTCGGCAGGAAGTTGCGGGCGACGTCGAGCAGCACGCCCCGGTGCCCGAACCGCGGGGAATCCTCGATGACCACCTCGGGAACCGTCACCGGAGCGCCGAGCGGCGCGCGCCGGAAGGCCTCCGCGCCGATCAGCTGCTGCAGGGTGCGCAGCGCGTTCACCGCGCCCGCCAGGCTCGACGCCCAGATGTCCACCTGGGCGGCCTCCTCGGCGGGCAACCGCCAGGCGGAGGGCGAGACCCGGAGGCGGTAGGCGTCGGCCGGGAGCTCCGGGTCGAGGCGGATGCCGAGGTCGGCGCCGTCGGCGGGCGCGCCGGGGACCAGCCCGAGGCGGGTCGACAGCACGTCGACGGCCAGCGGCCACGCCCCGGCCAACTCCCCGTCGATCTCGACGGCGATGGGGCCGGAAAGGATGAAGGACCGCTCGCCCGGTTGCACCGTTGTCGGCGCGGGGACCAGGTCGAAGGACGTGAGGGGAGGCAAGGATCAGGCCTTTCTGTGGGGGCGGTGGGGCGCGAGATCGCCCATCGCCGCGGAGATTTCGCGGGCCGCGTCGATGGCGGCCTGCGCGGTGGGTCGAAGGAGATGAGAGGTGAGGGTCTCGGCGCGCGTCGCGACCTGGATCGCGCCGAGCACGCGGCCCGAGGCGCCGAACACGGGCGCGCCGACCGCCCGGAGCGCGGGGTCGAACTCGCGGTCCTCGATGGCATAGCCCCGCACGCGGCTCCTCGTCAGCTCGCTGCGCAGCTCGGTGGGGTCGGTGATGGTGCGCGACGTGACGGGGGCGAGGCCGGTCTTGATCACGTGGTCGATCCAGGAGGGGTCGCCGGCCGAGAGGATCGCCTTGCCCGCGGCCGTGCAGTAGAGCGGGCGGCTCTCGTCCGAGGCGGTCACCTCGACGCTGGCCTTGCCCGGCTCGCGGACGAGGATCAGCATCTTGAGGTTCGTGCCGTCCCGCAGGCCGATCGAGGCGGTGGCGCCGCGGACGGGCCAACTCCAACCGGCCAGCACGCCCGCGGCGATGCCGCGCAGGTCGATGTCGGCCAGGTAGGAGTTGGCCAGCCGCAGCGTCGCCTTGCCCAGGTGGAAGCCGCCGTGCTCGTCGCGGCGCAGCAGCTCGGCCTCGATCAGCGGCGCGGCGAGGCGCAGCACCGTCGACACGTGGACGGAGAGGCGCTTCGACAGCTCCGTGGCCGTCGCTCCGCGGCCCGGGGCGGCCGAGGCTGCCACCGCCTCCAGCAGCCGGACGCCCCTCCTGAGCGTCGCGGAGCTGTTGCGCCCCTCGCCGACGGCGATTCCTCCCGTGGTCATGGCTAACCCTTCACCGCACCCGCCAAACCGGAAACCAGGTGCCGCTGGACGGCGACGAAGAACACCAGCACCGGGATGGTCATGATGACAGATCCGGCCATGATGGCGCCCCAGTCGTTCTGATCGGGCTTGAAGAAGTTGAGGATCGCCAGGGGGAGGGTCTGGTTCTCCTGCGCGGAGATGATGAACGTCTTGGCGAACAGGAAGTCGTTCCAGGTCGAGATGAACGAGAACACGCTCACCGCCACGAGGCCCGGGGCCACCAGGGGGAAGAGGATCGACCAGGTGAAGCGGAAGCCGCTGGCACCGTCGAGCTTCGCCGCCTCCTCCAGCTCGACCGGGACCGCGGCGACG
Organism: uncultured Arachnia sp.; assembly: GCA_934636715.1. The sequence goes on along the minus strand of CAKUBE010000007.1, from coordinate 16,508 downwards.
AAGCCCCGCAGCATCCAGACCGCGAAGGGGATGGAGAAGCCGATGTGGACCACCATCAACGAGCCCAGATGGTTCAGCCCGATGGCCGGGATCACCTCGCCGAAGCCGCGGAACATGAAGAACATCGGGATGGTGAGGGCCTCGATCGGCACCATCTGCGCCACGAGCAGCATGATCAGCAGCTTCGTCCGCCACGCGAACTGGAACCGGGTGAGGGCGACGGAGGCGAAGAAGGCCAGGAGGATCGCGCCGAACACCGAGACCACCGCGACGATGACCGAGTTCATGAAGTACTGCCAGAAGTTGTTGACCGACAGCACGCGGACGAAGGAGTCGAACGAGGGCCGCGCCGTCCACGGCGTCGCGTCGCCCGCGTTGAGCTCGACGGTGGGCCGCAGCGCGGACAGCACCATCCAGTAGAGGGGGAAGGCGACGGCGAGGGCGGCGGCGAGGCCGATCCCGTTGGTCAGCAGGGAGCCGGGGCGGAGCCGTCGGCGCGAGGAGGTGGCGGTGCTCATATGAAGTCTCCAGACCGTCGTTGCACCCGGAGGTAGACCATGGTGATCAGTAGGAGGAGCAGGGTCATCACGACGCCGATCGCCGCGCCTTGCCCGTACAGCGACGACGCGAACGCCTGCTGGTAGGAGTACACGTTCAGCACGAGGTTCTGGCCGTTGATGCCGCCCCCGTTGGTCATCACGTAGATCTGGGTGAAGAGCTTGAAGTCCCAGATGATCGACTGGATGGTGACGACGATGATCATCGGCCGGAGCAGGGGGACGATGACCTGCCACACGAGCTGCCAGGTGCTGGCGCCGTCGAGGCGGGCGGCCTCGATCACTTCCGTCGGCACGCCGATGATGCCCGCGTACAGGGTCACCATGACGAACGGGAACGAGCACCAGACGACCTCGGCGCCGACGAGCGCGAAGGCCGAGAACTTGTCGTAGGTCCAGGAGTGGCCGAAGAACTGCTCGAACCCGAGCCCGACGAGCAGCTTGTTGACGAGGCCGAGCGTGGGGTCGAAGAGGAACATCCACACCGCGGAGCCGGTCATCGCCGGCGTCGCCCAGGCGCCCAGCGAGGCGAAGAAGAGCACGTTGCGCACCCACGGCCTCAACCGGGTGGCGAGCACGGCCAGGCCGCCGCCCACCAGGATGGTGACGACGACGAGGACCGCCGCGAAGCCGACGGTGTTCTGCAGCACCTGCCAGAACTTCGGATCGCCGAGCAGCTTCGCGTAGTTGCCGAGGCCGATGAAGTTCAGGGGCGCGTTGCCCGAGACCTGCGCCTGCCGGTAGTCGTACAGCGAGATGACGACGAGCTGGTACAGCGGGTAGACGAGCAGCGCGCCGAGCACCGCGATGGCGGGAACCAGGTAGAGCCAGGGCTCCAGCGGGGATCCGGTGCGACGACGCCGTGGACGCCGCGCCCGGGGAGCGGGCGAGAGGACCTCGCCCACCCCCTGTGCCGAATGGGTGGTCACGTCACTGACCCGCGAACACGTCGTTCATGGTGGCCGCCGCCTGCGTGGAGGCGGCCTCGACGTCGGACGCGCCGGTGACGACGCTCTGGATGAGGCCGGGGATCACGCCCTGCGCGTCGATGGTGTTCCAGGCGGCGGTGACCGGCACGAACTTGGTGCCGGCCGCGATCGTCTCGATGAACGGGGCCATCTCCGGGTTGGATGCGGCGACGGTGGCCTGCACGTCGACGAAGGTGGGCAGGTTGCCCATGGCGTCGAACATCTTCGCCTGGTACTCCTTGCCCGCGAGCAGCTTCACGAAGTCGGCGGCGAGCGTCGCGCGCTGGCTGGACGTGAAGACGCCGAGGTGGTTGCCGCCGGCGAAGGCGGGGGCGATGGTGCCGGCCGTGACGCCGGGCAGGGGGACGATCGCGTAGGAGTCGCCGATCTCGGACTCGTCGACCGCGGCCACGTTGAAGTTGCCGCCGATCGTCATGCCGGCGCCGCCGGCCACGAACTGGGCGACGGAGGTGTTGCCGCCCCACTCGGCACAGGTCGCGGGCGGGCAGATGTCGTCGGAGATCAGCCGCGTGTAGGCGGCGAGGCCGGCCTGGGACTCGGCCGAGTCGAGCCCGGAGGTCCACGTCCCGCCGTCCTCGACGGCGAGCTCGCCGCCGTGGGCCCACAGGTAGGGCATGTAGGCGAACTGGGCGGCGCCGCCGGTGGCGATGCCGACCATCTCCTTGTCCGCCGCGCGGACGGCGAGGGCGGCCTGCTCGACCTCGGCGAGCGTGGCGGGAGCCTTCAGCCCGAGGTCCGCGAAGACGTCGGTGCGGTAGAACAGCGCGCGGACGCCGACGTACCACGGCACGGCGTAGCTGACGCCGTCGATCCTGGTGGTCTCGAGCGCCGCCGGATCCAGGTCCTTGCCCTCGTCCCAGCCGGAGATGAGCGACGTCAGGTCGGCGAGGCCGCCGGCGTCGACGTATCCCGCGAGGTCGGTGTTGCCGAACTCGGCGACGTCGGGTGCGGACGAGGGGTCGTTGAACGCCGCGCGGAATCGCTCGGACCGCGTGTCGACCGGGATGTACTGCACGTCGACCTCGACGCCGCTATGGGCCGCCTCGAACTGGCTGACCGCCTCGCCGACGACCTTCTCCTTGGGTGCCTGGTTGACCTCGGAGAAGAGCCACACGCGGAGCGTGCCGGTCTCCTCGTCCGCGGTGTTGACCGGGTTGCTCGCCTGCGGGGGTGTGCAGGCCGCGGTCGCGGCCAGCGCGATCGACGCCGCGATCAGGGCGATTTTCCTCATTCTGTCCCTCCTGGGTGTGCCGCCGCGCGACGCCTACGTCACGCGGTGCGATGACCGTAGGCCGCGACGGCGCCGAGAGAACGCGACGTGAGGCCCAGCTGGTGCGATGCACAAGAGAGCTAGCGAATGTCTTCACGGGGAGAGGTCGGGGATGCGGCAACGAGTGCAATGCACACATCCATTCGGGCCGGGATGCGGACACGCGGAAAGGCCGGGAACCCCTTGCGGAGCTCCCGGCTTTCCCGGGCTCCCGCGCGCTTACCCCCCCAGGTGCGCAACAGCGGAGCTCGTCCTATCCCTTCTCTGCCCCTTCGGTCGTCGACATGATCCTGCGCTGGAAGACGAAGAACAAGATCGCGACGGGGATGGTCATCAGCACGGCGGCGGCGAGCTTCAGCGGGAATTGATTGCCCGAGCCGAGCTGGCCGGAGACTAGCGCGCCGACGCCCGTGGTGAGCGTGTGCAGCTCCGGGCTCTGACGCGAGATGATGAAGTGCGCGAACTCGTTCCACGAACCCTGGAAGGACAGGATCGTCAGGGTGATCAGCGCGGGCGTGGCCATCGGCAGCGTCACGGACCAGAACCGCCGGAACACGCCCGCGCCGTCGATCCTCGCCGCCTCCTCGATGGAGGCGGGGATCGAGTCGAAGAACTGCTTCATGATGAAGATGCCCGCCGCGTCGACGAGCAGCGGCAGGATCATGCCGAAGTAGGTGTCGAACATGCCCAGCTCCTTGATGACAAGGAAGCGCGGCACCATGAGCACCACCGACGGCACGGCGAGCACCGCGATGAAGACGCTGAACACGATCGACCTGCCGCGGAACGGCAGGCGCGACAGCGCATACCCGGCGAGCGAGTTGAAGAACACCCGCGACACCGTGACGATGACCGCGATCAGCACGGAGTTCATCGCCCAGCGGGGAAGGTCGGTGCCGAAGAACAACCGCTCGTACGCGGCCACCGTGAACGGCGAAGGGATGAGCGCGAGCGGGTTGTTCGTCGCCTCCGCATCCGTCTTGAAGGACCCCACCACGGCGATCAGGAAGGGGTAGAGGTACATGGCCGCGAGCGCGATCAGCACCGCGTAGCCGGCGATCAGTCCGGCGGTGACCCGTTGTCTCATCGCTGGGCCGCCTTCCGCTGGGAGCGTCCGAATCCCGACGGGTCGCGGTCCGCGAGCGCGAACCGCTGGATCAGGGTCATGACGATGATGATCAGGAACAGCACGAACGCGATGGCCGCGGCGACCCCGGGCCGGTTGCTGCTGAACGCCTGGTCGTAGGCCAGGAACGCCGGGCTGGTCAGCGTCGGCGCCGCGGGCGTGCCGCGCGTCAGGTACACCTGGTCGAAGACCTGCCAGGTGCCGATCAGCCCGAGCGTCAGGACGGTGAACAGCGTGGGCCGCAGCATCGGCAGCGTGACGTGCCAGAACGTCTGCGCGGGCGTGGCGCCGTCCATGACGGCGGCCTCGCCGACCTCGCCGCCGATGTTCTGCAGGCCCGCGAGGAACAGCAGCATGAACGTGCCGGACGTCGTGAACACGGCCATCAGGATCAGCACGGTCTGCGCGACGGACGGGCCGCCCACCCAGTCCCACGGCGTGACGCCCAGGAAGCCCGGCTGATCCCAGCCCGACGGCGCGGCCGTCACGCCGAGGAGGCCCCAGAACTTGTGCAGCACCCCGCTGGGATCGGCGAACCAGTTCGGGCCGTTGATCGAGAACCAGCCGAGGACCGCGTTGACCGCGCCGCTCGCCTGGAAGAGGAAGAGGAACACGCCCGTGATCGCGATCGACGACGTCACGGAGGGGAAGTAGAACGCCGTGCGGAAGAAGCCCTTCGCCCGCAGCAGCCGCCGGTTGACCTGCACCGCGAGGAACAGCGCCAACGCCGTCTGCAGCGGGACGACGAACACCACGTAGTAGACGTTGTTGCGGATGGAGCGGCCGAACAGCTCCCGGGTCAGCCCGTCGTCGGTGAGGATCTTCGCGTAGTTCTCGAGCCCGACGAAGTCCACCCGTGGATTGTTGATGGGGGAGAAGCGGCCGTTCCAGTTGGTGAAGGACACCCAGAGCGCCAGCAGGATCGGGGCGATCAGGAACACGCCGATGATCACGATGGCGGGCGCGACGAACGCCCATCCGGCCGCGCCCTCTCTCCGGGTGAGGCTCCCGCGGCGGCGGCCTGCCGCGGGAGCCGTCGAAGTTGCGGACATCAGCCCTGGGCGGACTTGAACGCGGCCTCGAGCTGGGTCTGCACCTTGGCGAGGATCGCCGTCGGATCGCCCGTGCCCAGGGTGGTGATGGCGTTGTTGAACTCGCCGACCACGTCGGAGGCGCCCTTGAACGCCACGGGGGTGGTGGCGTACTCGACGCCGGCGACGAAGGCCTGGTTCTCCGGGAACTTCTCGGCGTAGGTGGCCGAGGCGCTCTGCGTGGAGGGGATGACCGCGAACGCGTCGGCGAACGCCAGCTGCTGCTCGTCCGAGGTCAGGAACTCCACCAGCTTCTTGGCGGTGTCCGCCGTCGCCTGGCCCTCCGGGATGCCCCAGCAGTTCGAGAAGGTGAAGGTGCCCTTGCTCGCGGGACCCGCGGGCAGCTCGACCGCCTTGTACTTCACGTCCGGGAAGTCTTTCTTCAGCGCGCCGACGAGCCACGGCCCCTCGACGACCATGGCGGCCTTCGCGTTGCCGAAGGCCTCGCCCGCCCAACCGGCGCCGATGTCGCCCGGCCACTTGAGCGAGCCGTCCTTCAGCATCGACTGCACGAACGTGAGCGCCTCGACGTTCTCCGCGGCCGTCGCGCTGACGGCGCCGTCCTTCATCAGGCCGCCGCCCGCCTGCGCCATGAAGACGCCGACGCGCGCGTACTCCGCGCCCATCGAGAGCCCGGTCACGCCGTCGGCGCTGAGCTTGGTCGCCACGGTGTGCAGGTCGTCCCAGGTCTGCGGAACGTCGGCATCGGTCAGGCCGGCCTTCTCCCACAGGTCCGTGTTGATGACGAGGCCCAGCGTCGAGAAGTCCTTGGGGGCGCAGATGAAGTCGCCGTCGTAGGTGAAGGTGTCCTTCAGCGAGGCGAGGAAGTCGCCGGCGTTGGGGAGGTCCTTCGCGTAGCTCTCGAGGTAGCCGTCGCTCGCGTAGGTCTGGAACTGGTCCCAGCTCATGTAGAAGAGGTCGGGGGCGGCGTCGCCCGCGAAGCCCTGCGCCAGCTCCTGGTTCAGGTCGGAGGCCGCGATCACCTTCACGGTGACGTTCTCCGTCTTGCCCCAGGCGTCGGCGGCGGCCTGGACGGCGTTGGTCTCGGCGTCGCCCGAGGACCCGATCAGGACGGTGAGGGACTCGGCCGGCGGCGCGGCCGGACCCGAGGTCCCGGGGCTCGTAGTGTTGGCGGGCGTGTTGCCGCCACCGCAGGCGGCGAGGCCGAGCGCGACGGCGCCGGCCAGGGCAGCCGCGGCAAGCTTCTTCGTGGATTTCATGGGAGCGTCCTTTCGGTTGCGGGCTATGCCCTTGTGCGTGCGGTGGGGAAGCCCCAGCGCGGGTCGTGCCTGACGATCAGGCGGGGTGGGATGAGGCCCCTGCGGGTCTCACCCGGGTTGTCGAGCGCGGCCAGGATCCGCTGTGCGACGCGCGCGAGGTCCTGGTCGACGCTGCTGAAGCCGAAGCTCGCGGCGAGGGGGGTGTTGTCGAAGCCGACGATGGGGACGCTCAGCCCGCTGGTGCGGACCGCGGCCACCATGCCGACGGCGAGGGAGTCGGAGGTGCAGACCACGGCGTCGGCTCCTGCCGCGAGCAGCGCGGGGGCGGTGTCGATGGCCAACGAGATGTGGTCCTCGGAGTCCGCGTTGAGGGCGGCGATGTCGTCGTCGGTGTAGCCGAGCTCCGTGCGGACGACGTCGGCCCAGCCGCCGCGGCGGTCGTCGCCGGTGGCCGAGCCCGCGGGCCAGCCGAAGAACCCGATCCGCCGGAAGCCGAGTTCGATCAGCGCGAGGGTCGCCTCGGCGGTGCCGCTGCGGCCGTCGACGTCCACCCACGAGTGCGGGGCCGACTCCTCGCTGCCCCAGGGACGTCCGAAGGCGACGAAGCGGAGGCCCTGGGAGGAGAGGGCCTCGATGCGGTCGTCGTGCTGGTGCGTGTCGGTGAGCACGAACTCGTCGACGAGGCTCTGCGCGGTGAGGCGCTCGATGGTGCGGACCTCCTCGCCGTCGGTCTCGGCGGGGATGAGCAGCACGTGCTTGTCGTAGGCCGCGGCCTGGGCGCTGAGCTCGTGCAGCAGGCGGTCGATGAGGACGCCCGCGACGTTGTCGCTCGTGGGCCGCATCCGGAGCCCGATGTTGCCGGTGCGCTGCTGGCGCAGCATCCGGGCCCGGAGGTTGGGGGTGTAGCCCAGCTCGTCGATGGCCGCCCGGACCCGGGTGAGGGTGGAGTCCCTGACGATGTCCGGGTTGCTGATGGCGTTGCTCACCGTCTGGGGTGACACGCCCGCGAGCGCGGCGACATGGGCGAGGGTTACGGCCATCGAACCTCCTTTGGTCTCTCAGGGCCCGCCATCGACGGATCTCTTCAGTGTTGGTCTAGATCGATCCAAATTCGACCTCCATGGACTCTTGGATCGATCTAAGAAACACGCTAGCGTAAAGCCAACCCGATGTGAACCCCTGATCCGAAACTGAGGTGGCATGAGCGTTACCGGTGTAGGCCTGCAGCCCTTCCTCAATGACGAGACCGTCGTCGTCGTCGCCCCCACGCAAGTCTGGTCGGGGCGGAGCGGCGACTACTGGTCGCGCCCCATCCACGGGCTCTACCACGCCGACTGGCGCCTCATCCGTTCCGCCGAGCTGCGCGTCGACGGCTTGCCGATCGAGGTGGCGGGGGTCGCGACCGAGCCGGGTCGGCTCGTGGTGCGCGGCCTCGCCCGCACCGTCGACGATCACACCGCGGACCCGCGCGTGCTCGTCGAGTGGCGCCGCACGGTCGCGCCGGGCCTCGTCGAGGAGCGGCTGCGCGTGGTCAACGGGCTGAACGAGGCCGTGCGGGTGCCGCTGGAGCTCGCGTTCGGGATCGAGTTCTCCGAGATGCAGGCCATCAAGGAGGGCCGGCGCCGGCCGGTCGCCGTCGACGTGACCCTGGCCGACGGCGAGGTGCGCGCCACTGACGGCGCCCGCGAGGTGCGGCTGCGGGCACGCGGGGCGGAGCTCTCGCTCACGGGCCAGCTCGCCACTGTTTCGGCGGTCATCGAACTTCCCGCGCGGGGGACGGCGGAGGTCGAGGTGTCCATCGAGGTCGGCGATGCCGACGCCGTCGTCGGCCCCGGCCGGGCGGAACTGGCCGCCCTCGGGCCCAGCGGCGACGCCGCGCTCGACCGGTGGGCCGCCCAGGCCCTCGCCGACTGCCGCGCCCTCCTCCTCGACGCCGGCCAAGGCCCGTTCGTCGCGGCGGGCGCGCCGTGGTTCCTGACCCTCTTCGGGCGGGACTCGCTGATCGCCGCGCGCTTCCTGCTCCCCGTCTCGACCGGCCTCGCCGCCGCCACGCTGCGCACGCTTGCCGCACGCCAGGGCACGAGGACCGACGAGGCCACCGCGGAGCAGCCCGGCAAGATCCTGCACGAGGTGCGTGCCGGCGCCTTCACGCTGCCGGGGGAGGGGCTCTCGCTGCCGCCGGTGTACTACGGCACCATCGACGCCACGGGGCTGTGGATCATCCTGCTGCACGACGCCTGGCGCGCCGGGCTTCCCGACGACGAGGTCCGCGCGCTGCTTCCGGCGCTGCACGCGGCGCTCGGCTGGCTGCGCGACGACAGCTGTCCCGACGACTCGGGCTTCCTCAAGTACCTCGACACCACCGGGCACGGGCTCGCGAACCAGGGGTGGAAGGACTCGGGCGACTCCATCCGTTTCCGCGACGGCGCGATCGCCACCGGGCCCATCGCGTTGGCGGAGGTCCAGGCGCAGGCCTGCCTCGCCGCGGAGTCCGCCGCGGCCCTGCTCGACGCGTTCGGCGGCGACGGCGCGCCCTGGCGCGAGTGGGCGGAGGCCATGCGGGTCCGCTTCCGCGCGGCGTTCTGGGTGGAGCGCGGCGGCGACCGGTTCCCCGCTATCGCGCTCGACGGCGCGGGCGTCCCCGTCGACTCGAAGACCTCCAATATCGGCCAGCTCATCGGCACGACGCTGTTGAGCGCGGAGGAGGAGGTCGCGCTCGCGGACCTGCTGCTGGAGCCGCGCTTCGCGTCCGGCTTCGGGCTGCGCACCATGGCGGCCGACGAGGCGGCGTACTGGCCGCTGTCCTACCACTGCGGCAGCGTGTGGGTGCACGACACGGCCGTCGCCATCGAGGGCATGTCCCGCGCGGGACTCGCCGCGCACGCGCGGGAGCTGGCGCGCCAGCTGGTGCGGGCCGCGGACGCGTTCGAGTCGCGGGCACCTGAGCTGTTCGGCGGGTTCGGTGCGGAGGAGGGCAACCGCCCGGTCAGCTACCCGTCGTCGTGCCGGCCGCAGGGCTGGGCCGCCGCCGCCGTCGTCCCGGTGCATCGGGCCCTGACCGGATCCCGCTAGACGAAACCACCACCGCTGCCCCTACCCACGGTGAGCACAAATCTCTGTATGGGTGAGGGTGCGGCGTATATGGACCTACCCTCGCGCGTACAGAGATTTGTGCTCGCTCTTGAGTAGCCGGGGGTTTGCGCCGCAACACATGTGACCGGTCTCATTCCGGTAGGCTGCTCTCCGAGATCACCGTGCGATAGGGCGCGGTCGGACTGTGGAGGTCATCGTGGATCAGGCAGCGCGCGAGGCGGTTCAGAACGCGAACACGTCGTTGGGCATCGAGTTCGGCTCGACCCGCATCAAGGCGGTGCTGATCGGGCCCGATCAGCAGCCCATCGCGACCGGCGGCTACGACTGGAAGTCGAAGCTGGAGGGCGGCGTCTGGACCTACGATCTCGACGCGGTCTGGACCGGGTTGCGGGCGGCGTACGCGGAACTGGCCGCGAACGTGGAGTCGGCGACGGGGGTCGTCCTGGAACGCGTCGGCGCGCTGGGGTTCTCCGCGATGATGCACGGCTATCTCGCTTTCGGCGCCGACGGCGCCCTCCTCGTGCCGTTCCGCACCTGGCAGAACACCCTCACGGCCGAGGCGTCGGCCGTCCTCACGCCGCTCTTCCAGCACAACATCCCGCAGCGCTGGAGCGTCGCGCACCTCTATCAGGCCGTGCTCGCCGACGAGCCGCACGTCGCCGACATCGACTTCCTCACCACGCTGTCCGGCTACGTCCACTGGCGCCTGTCCGGTGAGCGGGTGCTCGGCGTCGGCGACGCCAGCGGCATGTTCCCGATCGACGTCGCGGCCGGCGGTTTCGACGAGCGCATGCTCGCGCAGTTCGACGACCTGGTCGCCGAACGCGGCTACCCGTGGCGCCTCGGCGCGCTGCTGCCCGGCGTCCTGCCCGCGGGTCGGCAGGCGGGCGCCCTGACGTCGGACGGTGCGCTGCTGCTCGACCCGACGGGGCGGCTCCAGGCGGGCATCCCCATGGCGCCCCCCGAGGGCGACGCCGGGACCGGCATGGTGGCGACCAACTCGGTCGCGCGCCGCACCGCCAACGTGTCCGCGGGCACGTCGATCTTCGCGATGGTGGTCCTCGAGGGCCCGTTGCGCAGGCTCCACGAGGAGATCGACCTGGTCACCACGCCCGCGGGCGACCTCGTGGCCATGGCGCACTGCAACAACGGCACCGTCGACCTCAGCGCGTGGGTGTCGCTCTTCGGCGAGGTCGCCGCGGCGCTCGGCGCGGTCGTCGACACCAACACCTTGTTCGAGACCCTCTACCGGGCGGCCCTCGACGGCGATGCCGACGGCGGCGGGATGCTCGCCTACAACTACCTGGCGGGCGAGCACGTCGTCGGCATGGAGGCCGGGCGCCCGCTGTTCGTGCGCACGCCGGAGAGCCGGTTCACGCTGGCCAACTTCATGCGCACCCACCTGTTCGCGTCGTTGGGCGCGCTGCGCGTCGGCATGGACGTCCTGCTGAAGGACGAGGGCGTGCAGCTCGACTCGATGTTCGCCCACGGCGGCCTGTTCAAGACGAAGGGCGTCGCGCAGGGCTTCCTCGCCGCCTCGATGGACACCCCCGTCTCCGTCGGCGACCTCGCCGGCGAGGGCGGCGCCTGGGGCATGGCGCTCCTCGCGCAGTACCTGCGCGTCGGCGAGGGCTCCCTCGCCGAGTGGCTCGCCGCCGAGGTCTTCGCCGGCGCCGACGTCGTGACGGTCGCCCCCGCGCCGGCGGATGTCGACGGCTTCGACGCCTTCATGTCCCGCTACCGCGCGGGGTTGGCCATCGAGCGCGCCGCAGTGGAGGCCGTTACCGCCGGTTGAGCGGTGGGGGACCACCAGTGGTAGTCAGGCCTAGCTGGTGTGACTGGAGGAGGGGCGGGGTGGAACAATGGCGCGCATGCAGTCTCTTCCCGCCCTTCTCGACGCCCGGTTGCGCGCCGTCGTCGGCGTCGACCCGGAGATGCGTCCGGCGACCAAGCCGCAGTTCGGACACTTCCAGTCGAACGTCGCGCTGCGCCTGGCGAAGCAGCAGGGACGCCCCCCGCGCGAGGTGGCGGCGGACATCGTCGCGCGGCTGGACATCGACGACCTGTGCGAGCCGCTGGAGATCGCCGGGCCGGGCTTCATCAACTTCCGGATGCGCACCGACGTGCTCGCGGCGGCGGCCACCGCGCTGCTGGAGGACCCCCACGGCGGCATCAACCCCGTCGCGTTCCCGCAGCGCGTCGTCATCGACTACTCGGCTCCGAACGTGGCGAAGCAGATGCACGTCGGGCACCTGCGCACCACGATCATCGGCGACTGCTTCAACCGCGTGCTCACCGCCATCGGCCACACGGTCATCCCGCAGAACCACATCGGCGACTGGGGAACGCAGTTCGGCATGCTGATCGAGGAGGTGCTCGACGAGGGCATCGACGCCGGCGCGCTGACGCTGGCGGAGGCCGACGCGCTGTACAAGCGCGCGTCCGCCCGGTTCCGCGAGGACGAGGAGTTCGCCACGCGCGCCCGCGCGCGGGTCGCGGTGTTCCAGGGCGGCGACGAGCAGTCGCTGGCCATCTGGCACCAGCTCGTCGACATCTCCAAGCCCGCGTTCAACGAGGCCTACCGCCGGCTCGGCGTGCTGCTGACCGACGACGACCTGGCCGGCGAGTCGACCTACAACGACGACCTGCCCGTGCTGGTGCGCGAGCTCGAGGACTCCGGGGTGGCGACGCTGGATCAGGGCGCGCTGTGCGTGTTCGTCGACGGTTTCGACGCGCCGCTGATTGTGCGGAAGTCCGACGGCGGCTACGGCTACGCGACGACCGACCTGGCCGCGATCCGCCGTCGCGTGAACGTGCTCCACGCGGACCGCATCATCTATGTCACCGACGCCCGCCAAGCGGGCCACTTCGCGGAGGTCTTCGCCGCGGCCCGCAAGGCGGGCTTCCTCCCGGAGGACGTCGTCGCGCAGCACGTCGGCTACGGCATGGTGCTCGGCAGCGACGGCAAGCCGTTCAAGACGCGCGACGGCTCGGCGGCCACGCTGGAGTCGCTGCTCGACGCGGCGGAGGAGGAGGCCGCGCCGAACATCGCGCTCGCGGCCATCAAGTACTCGGACCTCAGCAGCGGCCTGCAGAAGGACTACGTCTTCAACGCCGAGCGCATGGTCAAGACCACCGGCGACACTGGTCCTTACCTGCAGTATGCGCACGCCCGCGCGTCGCGGATCCTGCGCAACGCGGAGGAGGCCGGCCTCGGCTACGGCGCGGTCACCGTGCTGGAGGAGCCCGTCGAGCAGCAGCTCGCGCTGCAGTTGAGCGGCTTCGGCGACGTGGTCGACGAGGTCGCGGTGCAGCTCACGCCGCACAAGCTGTGCGGGTACCTGTACGAGCTGGCGGGCACGCTCGCGTCGTTCTACGAGGCCTGCCCGGTGCTGAAGTCCGAGGGCGACGTGCGCGCGTCGCGCCTCGCGCTCTGCGCGGCGACGAAGCGCGTGCTGGCGAAGGGCCTCGACCTGCTCGGGATCGACGCCCCCGACCGCATGTGAACCGCCCCCGCTGGTTGAGCCAGCGGTGATGCCGGCTCAACCAGCGGTGGCTATTTGTGGAGCGGGTCGGGGTGTTCCGCGGCGTCTGCCGCCGCGAGCGCGGCGCCGATGATGCCCGCCTTGTTGCGGAGCTTCGCCGGGATGATCTTCGTGTTCAGCGTAAGCAGCGGGCCGAACTTGTCCCAGTCCTTCGACACGCCGCCGCCGACGACGAAGAGGTCGGGGGAGAGCAGCATCTCGACGTGGCTGTAGTAGCGCTGCAGCCGCTTGGTCGCCCACTTCTCGTAGCTCAGGGCCTCCCTGTCCTTCGCCGACGACGCCGCGCGCTTCTCGGCGTCGTAGCCGTCGATCTCCAGGTGACCCAGTTCAGAGTTGGGTAGCAGGACGCCGCGGTAGATGATCGCGGAGCCGATGCCCGTGCCGAGCGTGGTGAGGACCACGAGGCCGGGGTGGCCCTGCGCCGCGCCGAAGTGGACCTCGGCCAGGCCCGCGGCGTCGGCGTCGTTGACCAGCGTGATCTGGCGGCCCAGGCGATCCGAGAAGAACTCGTCGGCCTGCAGGCCGGCCCAGTCTTGGTGCAGGTTTGCGATGAACGGCACCCGGCCGTGCACGACGGGGGCGGGAATGGTCAGGCCGACGGGGGTGTCGCCGATGTCCTCGGCGAACTCCGCGATGATCTCCGCGATGACCGCTGCCACGTTGCGCGGCGTCGACTCCGCGGGCGTCGGGATACGGAGGCGCGGCTTGGCGAACTCGCCCGCCTCCAGGTCAACAGGCGCGCCCTTGACGCCCGAGCCACCAACGTCGATGCCGAGAAGAATGCTCATGACAGGAGAGCGTAGCGTCCGAGGCCGCGACCACAGTCGTCCCCCTCAAAAAGGTGTATCCGCAGGCCCCGGAGTTTTCGCGCATAACAGGGTGTGTCGTGCACGATCGGTCGCGAACGGGGCGGTTGTGCGTCGAAACTCCGTGCCCGCGGACTAGACGGCGCGCGCGGCCCGGGCGAGCGCGACCTGGTCCTCGAGCACCTGCCGGGCGATCGCCGCGTCCAGGTGATAGAGCTGCATGGTGACCGGGCCGGTGGTGGTGTGGATCTCGATGGTGGCCAGGCCCAGTCGACGCTGCAGCGGGCCCTGGCTGATGCTCGCGGACTGCATCCGGCGGTGCGGGACGATCGAACGCGTCTGAGTGAAAAGCCCGTGCTGCGCGACGATGACGTGCTCGCCGATGCCCCATGTGTGCGTGTCGAACGTGAGGGGGGTCAGCCAGCGGGCGCGCTCGGGTTGCGGGTGCGGTGTGATCTGCGAAAGGTCGACCTCCGGCCAGACCGCGTCCAGGACGCGCAGCACGTCGTCCCAGGTGCCGTAGGGGAGGAGGACGGCGTTGGTGGCGTGGTCCTCGTCCTCCAGGGGGTTGCCGTAGCCGAGCACGGTGACGCTCATCTGGTAGAGGCCGGTGAGGCGGTGCAGGATGTCCTGCCGGATCTCGACGGCCTGGATCCGCCCGGGGCGCAGGCTCTGCGACTTGGTGCTGAGCGCCCCGCGCCGCACCCGGAGCGCGCCGTCCTGGCGCGTCATGCGGAAGCCCCAGTTGCCGCCGGTCTGCCGCCAGGCCCAGCCGACGATGCCGATGATCGCCGCCCATTTCGTGAAGGTGGTGTGGGTGAGGAAGGAGATGACCAGGACGACGCCGGCGCCGAGCAGCGCCCACAGGGTCGACGTGGAGAAGAAGGTGCCGAGGAGGAGGTTGCGCGGCGGAATCGCGACGACGAGCTCCTCCGGTGCCTCCGAGACCGCACCTCCGTCGAGGCCCACGGGGAGGTCCGGCCGGGTGGGCGCGTCGCCGTCGGCCGGGATCTCGGCCTCCGGGAGCTCCTCGCTCGCGGGGACCGGCGGTGCTGCCGACGCCCGCTGGCTGCGGGCCTTCGCGATCAGGTGCGCGCGGAGGGCCTCGGCCCTGGCGAGGGAGAGGTAGACGAGGTCCTGGCCGCCCGCGCCGCCGACGTCGATGTGCACCTTCGCCAGGCCGAGGACGCGCGCGGCGAGCGGCTGAGTGAGGTCGACGGACTGCACCTTCGTGTAGTCGATCCTCGTCGACGTCTGGGAGATGAGTCGCCGCTCGATGCGGAACTCGTCGTCGTCGGCGATGAAGCTGGTGGTGCGCCAGGTCAACAGGCCGCTGATTCCGGCGATCACCGCGACGGCGAGGAGGCCGAGCCCGATCCACAGCGTGCTGCCGCTGAACCCGGTGAACTCGCCGAATCCGCCGTTCTCTGTGATCTCGCGGATGACGAGGAAGGCGCCGGCGCCGAGCGAGATCGCGGCGCGCGCGA
The DNA here is from genome assembly GCA_934636715.1 of uncultured Arachnia sp. The sequence goes on along the minus strand of CAKUBE010000007.1, from coordinate 1,324 downwards.
GGCCCGTCAACGGGCTGGGCCGCTCGACGACCTTCGCCGTGTCCGCAGCCGCCGGCGGGAGGTGGCTGTCGTCGGCCATCAGATCCCGGCCTGCTGCTGCTCGCCGCGGCTGATCAGGCGGTCGCGGAGCGCGGCGGCGTCGTCGGCGGAGAGACCCGGGATCGTGATGGTGCCGCTGGTCGACGAGGTCACCATCTCCACCGAGGCCAGTCCGAATCGGCGATCGATAGGCCCCGAGTGCACCTCGACCAGCTGCATCCGGCCGTAGGGGACGCACTGCAGCTGGCGCCGCCACAGGCCGCTGGTGAGGTAGACGTCCTCGTCGCGCTCGGCGTATCCCCACCGTCGGAACACTCGCGGCGCGCGGATCATGCGCCACGCGATCCACGGGACGGCGACGGCGGCCAGTGCCCAGGGCGACCAGGAGGGGCCGAAGAGGAAGAGGGCGGCGACGCCGATGCCGAACAGGATGAGCCAGGTGATGGGGATGAGCCAGAGCTTCATCCGCAGGTAGTTGGGGTGCAGACGCCGCCATTCCACCCCGGGCGGGGCGAAGAGGTCGTCGAAGGAGGCGGGGTCGGCGGTGTCGGTCACCTCACAAACTTCTCATACTTTCGCTGGTTCGCGACACCGGGGCCGAGCACCTTGACGTCGCCCATCACGACGGTGCCCTGCAGATTGAGCACCATGCCGTCGGACCGCGGCCGCAGGCCGTCGACTTTCGCGTCGCTCATGATGGCGTTGACGCCGGACAGGTTCACGTCGACGCCCTCGGGAACGCGGATGCGGAGGTCGCACATCAGCCCGCCGATGTTGACGGTGGTCACGCGGGACGCGAACGTGGCGCCGACGAGATCGATCTTCACGTCGCCCAGCCACGCGTTGAGTGTGACCTCTGGCGCGACGACGCCGACCGCGCCGGGCTTGAAGCTCGACATGAACGCGTTGCCGCCGGTGAAGTCCGAGGCGGCTGGGAGATATCCGGGGGCCCTGACCACGGCGGGAGCGGTGACGGGCGCGGGGCCCGGCGCTGCGGGGCGGGTGCGGGGAACCAGGTCCGTGGTGAGGACGTTCAGGTCGCCGAAGGTGCGGGCGTCGTAGGCCTTGGCGATGCGGTCGGCGTGCTCCTCGAAGGTGATCCGACCCTCCGCGTAGGCGTTGTTCAGCACCTGGGCGACGAGTTCGCGGTCGTGGTCTGCGCAGCGAAGCGCCTCAAGTCGGGTCGATTCGGAAGCCATGGGCCGAGTCTAGCCTCGATATTTCATGACGGCCCTGTGTGGGGCTGGTCGGCGCCGGTGGCGTCGAGGTTGTTCTGATTCTTGCA
>CAKUBE010000006.1 GCA_934636715.1 uncultured Arachnia sp. | reverse complement strand
AAGGACCTCATCCCCGGCAACGTACTCGTACGCGACGGGTCCCTCGTCGGCGTCATCGACACCGGTGGATACGGGCCTGCCGATCCTGCACTTGATCTGGTCGCAGGGTGGCATCTGCTCGACGCCGAGCGACGCAGCATCCTGCACCGGTTGCTCGACGCACCCGAGATCGACGTGTGACACCGGGCCGCGTCACACGCCACTCATCGCGGTTGCGGCCGCCTCTTACGCGAACGGCCCTACAGCGGAGGCGTTGTGAGCCAGCAGAGGCAGAAGGGGTGCCCGGCCGGATCGGCGTAGACCTGGAAGTTGTCGGGTCCGGGATCCTGGCTGGCGGGCTTCAGGACAACGGCACCGAGTTCTATGACTCGTTCGTGTGCGGCAGCGAAGTCATCCACCCAGAGGTCCAGGTGAATCTGCTGCTCTGGCACGCCGTTGGGCCATTCTGGCGGTACGTGGTCGGGCGCAAGCTGCACTCCGATCTTCGGTTCGCCGTCAACCATGACCATGTGCCAGTCATCATCGACATCGACGACACCGTCGAGCACACCGGCCCAGAACGCGCTCTCGCTCCCTAGTTCAGCGGCATCGAACACGACCACTTGCCACTTGATCTTCATCCGCCGATCGTACTGACTGACGTCGAGTGGCGGGACATCTGCCGTCGGCGGATACTGGATCGTCAGAGGCGATAGACGGGTGAGTGCCCCGAGGCGGCTGGGAGGTCCTGAGAATGAGAGCGGTTCCCGACGACATCCGTGAGTTTCAGGAACGGTTAGACGCCGAATCGCGCCCTATCTGCGATCTCCTCCTCGCGACGATCGAACACGGACTCCCGGATGCCGAACGAAAGGTGTGGCACGCTCATCCGGTCTGGTTCTTCGACGGCAATCCCGTGGTGGGATACGACCGCCTGAAGGCCTCCGTCCGCCTGCTGTTCTGGAGCGGGCAGTCGTTCCACGAGCCCGGACTGACTCCCGAGGGCAGCTTCAAAGCCGCCGAGGCGCGGTACACGGCTCCCGAACAGGTCGACGTCGTCATGGTGATGCGATGGCTCTCGGAGGCGCGGGATATCCAGTGGAACTACCGGGACATCCGCCGGAACCGAGGTCTCGTGCCACTTCACGGAACAGAGAGTTGAGACGCGCGGTCACACGGAGGCAGACGCCGAACGCCACCAAGAGGCGGGAGCGGTGCCGATCTCGGCATTGCGGCACAGGTTCGGCTGGGACGCGCTCGTACCTGATTGTGGCAACGCTGCCCTCGCGTTGCCCTGGCTTCTTGATGTAAATAATTCTTGACAGGCCTCCCAGGGCTGCATTACCTTGATCGTGTTAAGAATTTTTTACATCGGGAGACGACATGACGTTCACTGAGAGGTACACCTGGGCGGGCCTCGCCATCAGCATCGTGACGTTCGCCGCGTACTGGACAGTCGTGATCGTGCGCGCCGTCACCGACGGGCGACCGCTCGTCGAGGTCGACTGGCAAGGCCCGATGCTGTGGTCCCTCCTCCTCGGCGGCGGCCTGTATGCGGTGGTGATGCTGGCGCTGTGGCTGCGTGTTCGCGGCGAGGCGCACACCGACGCGCGAGACCACGAGATCGAGCGCTATGCCGCAACCACAGGTGGTGGGATCACCGGGCTTGCCGGGCTGGCGACGCTCGTCCTGCTGGCGCTCGACGCTCCCGCGTTCTGGACGGCGACGGCGCTCTTCGTGGGTTCGTTCCTGGGCTCGCTGGCGAGCATCGGCGTCACCCTCGTCGCCTACCGCAGGGGGCTGTGATGGGCGGACCCAAGCCCACTCGCGTCTCCAACCGCATCCGCAAGCTGCGCACCGAGCGCGAACTCACCCAAGCGGAGCTTGCGGCAACCCTCGGCGTCACCCGCCAGACCGTCATCGCCATCGAGCAGGGCCGCTACTCGCCGTCGCTCGAGATGGCTTTCCAGATCGCACTGGCGCTCGGCGCTCCGCTCGATGAGGTCTTCTCCTACAACGGGGACCATGCGAACTGACACCACGTCGCCCTAGCACCGTACGACTCCGCACCTCTACACCCACCACCCCCAGGCCCGCGCCCACGGCACCGGACCTCAGATCCTCACACCCTTTTGGAGCTTTCATGCGTGCACTTCTTCAGCCCGCCTACGGCGAGGCGGACACTCTCACGGTGGGCGACGCGCCCATCCCCGCCCCCGGAAGGGGCCAGATACTCGTCCGGGTCTCCGCAGCGTCGGTCAATGCGGCCGACGTGTTCGTCATGCGCGGGGTACCCCGCATGGTGCGACCCGGGAACGGGCTGTGGCGCCCGGCGCGGCGCAGGCTCGGCATGGACTTCGCCGGCGTCGTCACGGACGTCGGCCCCGGAGTGACCCGCTGGCAGGTGGGCGACGCGGTGTTCGGACAGGGCATCGCCACGTTCGCCGCGTTCGCCCTCGCCGAGCAGCACCGCGTCGCGGCGGTACCTCAGGGCGTCGACCCCGTGCACGCCGCCACCCTTCCCGTCGCCGGAACCAGCGCCATGCGCGCCGTCGAGGTGGCGAACGTGATGCCGGGGCAGCGAGTGGTTGTCACCGGCGTCGCGGGCGGTGTGGGCCAGTTCGCGGCACAGCTGGCGGCGCTGCGCGGCGCCGAGGTCATCGGCGTGTGCTCCGGCCGCAACGTGGAGCGCGTGCGGGCGCTCGGAATCGCGAACGTCCTCGACTACGAATCCCAGGATCCCGTGGACACCACCGTTCCCTACGACGCCGTCATCGACAACGCGGGCGGCGTACGCATCCGGGACTGGCGCCGGGTAGTGGTGCGCGGTGGCGCCATCCTGCCCAACAGCGGTGTGAGAGGGCCCGACGGCGGCGCCCTCATGCGCGTCGTCAAGGCGCAGTGGCATGGGCTCGTCGCGCCGCAGCGCGTGCGGGTCTTCTCCGGAACCGTCACCACCGAGCGTCTCACGGAGTTGGGGCATCTGCTCGCCACGGAACGCATCCGGCCTCTCATCGACACGGTGTACGACCTGGATCAGGCACCGGAGGCGCTCGCGCTCGTGGCTACTCACCACGCACGAGGCAAGGTCGTCGTCGCCATCCCTCCCACATATCTGGGTGCGGCATGAGCAGGGGCTGAGGTCCCGAACGCGCCATCCAGGAACCGCGAACCGGCCCCAGCATGATCATGCTGGGGCCGGCTTGCTTGGCGTCAGGCCGCCAGCACCGAGCACTGTCCGAGCGCCCGCCTGCCGATCGTGTTGCCGTAGCCGGTGATGCCGTTGGTGACGTGCGTGCACACCACGTTGCGGCCGATCTCGTTGCGAACGATGTACACCTTGTCCTCGTTCTCACCGCCCTCCGAGGTCGGGTCGTCGAGAGCGACATCGGCAACCAACAGATCGCCGCCGATCTTGTTGAACAGAATGCCTATCCACCACGTGTCCTGGCCCGCCACCACGACGCTGCCGCGGACGGTGTTGTTCTTGATCGACCACGGGATCTCGTAGGACCCGCCGCCGAGCACGGTGAGATTGCGCAGCGTGACGCCGTTGATCAGGGCTGCCGACGGCTTGATCAGGGTGACGTTGCCCTTGACCGTGATGTGGGACTGGCCGTCGGGATCGGAGGCGCACGGATGGCCCGAGTTGCCCGTGTGCTGCGGGCCCTGGCAGCCGAGCCCCACGATCGCGCCCTTGGCACTGGTGATGCTCCCGCCCACCGTGATCGTCGAGGGCGCGCTCTGCGCGTCGAGGATCGCGCCGGCCCTGACCTCGATGTCCCCCTTTACCGTGACGGTGGCACCGGGAGCCACCGCGCAGGCGCCCTTCACCGTGATGCGGGAGTACGTGCCCGACGGGATCTCGCCGCCCGCGCAGACATAAGCTTTGGGACCGCGCCCGTGGCCGTGCATCGGCGCGGCGGACGCGGGACTCGCGGCGAGCGCCAGCGCCCCGCTGAGAACCAGTGCCCCGAGCGCCTTCCAGCGGAATTTCATCATCGACACCATCCTTCTGATTGTGAGTGGCGGTGCACGCCACACGGGTGCACCCTGTGGCCTCAGTCTCCGCCTCTCACGGCCGGATAACCATCCCAGATATCTGGGAGAGGGCGGCGAATCCCCTTGACCGGAAGAATGGGTGGCGCGGGACGTGGGCGACGAGGAGAATCGCGTCATGAGCACCGACGCCTTCGCCCCACTCCGCGCGGCCGCGGCCGCGCTCGAGAAGGATGGATTCTCCGGGATCCTCCGCGCGACGCGTGGGAATGAGGTGATCCACGAGTCCTGCCACGGGTATGCGAACCGGGCCGATCGCATACCGATCCACTCCGACACCCGATTCGCGGTCGCGTCGCTGAGCAAGATGTTCACCGCCGTCGGCGTCCTCGACGCGGCCGGGCGCGGCGAGGTGAGCGTGCAGGATCGCGTGATCGACGTCCTGCCTCCGCACCTGCGGCCCTCGACACTGCGCGACGACGTCCTCGTCCATCATCTGCTCTCGCACAGCTCCGGTATCGCCGACTACTTCGAGGAGGACGAGGACCTGCCCGACTACGACGAGGAGGGGATGGAGAAGATCTGGGCCGCGATCCCCAACTACACGGTCAGGGACTACTCCGCGCTGCTGCCGTTCTTCCGCGACCGGCCGCCGAACTTCCCGCCGGGCGAATACCACTACAGCAACGCCGGGTTCGTGCTCCTCGGCCTGATCCTCGCGGAGGTTTCCGGCATGCCGTTCGCCGAGGCGATGGCCACGCGAGTCTTCGCGCCGGCCGGAATGACGGCCAGCGGCTATCCCGCGCTCGACGAGGTCTACCCAGACATCGCCACCGGCTATCTCGCGCCCGCGACGCCGGGCGCTCCGTGGCGGACCAACATCTACTCGGTCCACCCCGTCGGCGGCGGGGACGGCGGCGCGGTGGTCACCGCCGCGGACATCGAGCGCTTCCTGCGCGCGGTCTCCCGCGGCGGCGTCTGGACCGGCGTCACGCCGTCGGTCATGCTCCACCCGCATGTGGCGGGCGAGGACGGCTGGTTCGTGGGCTACGGGGTGAACCTCCGCGCCGACGGGGCGTTCGGCAAAGACGGCGGCGACCCGGGTGTCGCCACGGTGTGCCGCTACGTGCCGGCCATCGACACGACCGCGGTGCTCCTCGCCAACGTGGGTTGGGACGACGTCGACGGCATGGGCGAGCTGTGGGACCTTCTCACCTCCGCCGCATTCGACGAGTGACAGGAGCTTGCTGTCACCCGAACCTCGTCCATTCCCCTTCGGAGACGACCTCGACGGAACCGTCGGCGACCTTGATGGCCGTCTGCTCATCGATGGCGTAGGCGGGGCCGCCGATGTCGACGGCCCAGCGCTCCGCATCGGCCGGCGTGTTCGTCGGGAAGAGGTTCAGGTGGGGGAAGATGGAGAAGTCGACGATCCCCAGGGCACGATCGTCGGGCGCCGACGGCCACGCGACGAAATACTCGCCGATCCTGGGCGTCATCACCATGCTTCCCGCGCTCACCCCGACCCAGACCTTGTCGGGCAACGCCGGAACCAGGTCGGCAAGCCCGGACTCTCGCATCCAGTGGCTCAAGTAGGTCGCATCCCCGCCGTCGACCAGGAGCGCATCGGCCCCGTGGATCCAGGCCAGCCATCGCTCTTCGGGGATCGTGGGCAGAGCGGTGAGCTCAAGGACACCGAGCGACCTCCACCCCAAGCCCGTGAAGTGCCGCCACGCAGATTCCGCAGCCACGAGACCATGCACCGATGCCGGCCCGCACATCGGATGACCCCACTGGGCCGTCGGCACGACGAGTGCACGAGACTCCGCGATCGGCTTACCGAGGAGCTGCACGAGTGCTGCGCGGATGCTCGGATTCGTGACGCCGCCTGACGTGAGCAACAACTTCACGCTTCCTCCTCAGACTCCTGCTGACGGTTACCGACTTCAGGACCACTATGACCAGATCCGCATCCGGATCAGGAACGCGCCGCGCCGTAGGCCGCGAGGTAGTCGGCGCGATCCTGCTCCGTGATCTCACGCACCACCCGGCACGGATTGCCCACGGCGACGACGTCCGGCGGGATGTCGCGCGTGACGATGCTGCCCGCACCGATCACCGAACGCGCACCGATGGTGACGCCAGGCCCGACGACGACGTGCGCGCCCAGCCAGGCCCCCTCCTCGATGGTGATCGGCTCCGCGTACTCGAACATGTCGACGGTGCGCTGCCTGAAGTCGACGGGGTGGCTCGCGGTCGCGAGAGTCACGCGGGGGCCGAAGAGCACCATGTCGCCGATAGTCACCGGGGCGCAGTCGAGGATCGTCAGGTCGTAGTTCGCGAAGACGAACTCACCCATCGAGATCTGAGCGCCGTAGTCACAACGAAAGGGCGGCTCGATCCACGCCTGACCGACCGTGCCGAGGAGGCCCCGCAACAGCTCCATGCGGCGCGCCTCGTCGTCGGGGTGGGTGCTGTTGTACTCGTGGAGCACGCGCTTGGTCGCGGCGTGCATCGCGGTGAGTTCGGGGTCCGTCGAGCGGTAGGTGCGGCCCGCAACCATCCGTTCGCGCTCGGTGCTGTCGGTCATGTTTCTCTCCTTCCGTATCCGCCGCCCTCATGGTCCCGCATTCGTATCCACCTCGCAGCGGATTTCGCCACAACGCGGCTGCGTACGTCCGCATGGGGACGTACGCAGCCGCGGTAACCGGGATCGGACCCAAGACCCGACGGAAACAGCCGCATTGACCCTCGCGGCGTCGTCGGCACCGTGGCAGGGTGGGGAGATGAACGATCAGCAGAAACACCTCTCCCCCGCCCAGGTGACCGAAGCAAGCCTCGACGACTGGCGCCAGATCCGAAACACCTTGCGAGCCCGGTTCCAGACCGGCAGCTTCGCCCGCGGCCTCGAGTTCGCCAACCGCATCGGCGATGCCGCCGAGCGCCGCAACCACCACCCCGACGTCACCCTCACCTATCCGGAGGTCAAGGTGTCGCTCACCAGCCACGACGTCGGCGGGATCACCGACCGCGATATCGACCTCGCGCGGGAGATCTCGGCCATCGCGGCCGACATGGGCATCGCCCGCGACACGTCGATCACCGATGTCGAACTGGCCCTCGACACCGACGACCACGCGACGATCGTCGGCTTCTACGCGGCCCTCCTCGACGCCGAGAGCCACGGAGGAGACGACCTGGCACCGTCGCAGGCGCCGTCGATGTGGTTCCAGGAACCGAGCGAAGACACGCCCTCGTTGCCGCCGGCGTCCCCGCCGCAGCGCTGGCATCTCGACGTCTGGGTCCCGATCGACGAGGCCGAGGCCCGCGTCCAGGCCGTCCTGGCCGCAGGCGGAACACTCGTCAGCGACGCGATGGCGCCGTCGTTCGGGTCATCGAAGACGCCGACGGCAACCGCTCCTGCGTCTGCTCGGTCGCCGGCCCGTTGCCCGGCTGAAACGTGAGCCTGCCAGACTCTGCCGCATGCAGCGCTCCGTCCTCACTCACCTCGCCCTCGACGTGACCGAGCCCGCCACCCTCGTGCTGGAGATCGCCGTCGCCCAGGCCTATCTCGACGCCGGCGTAGCGTCCGAGAGCCTCGTCTTCGCTGGCGAGGACGGCCCCCTTGCTCCCACGGAGTTGGTCACCCCGCATGGCACGAGGGTGCACGTGCTGGAGGCGCCGGCCGGTTCGCTGTCGATCGATTACTCCGCCACGATCGACGGCCGCATCGCCCCCGCGCCGGCCGCGCACTGGGACCTGCTGCGGTACCTGCGCCCCTCGCGATACTGCGAGTCGGACGCCCTCGCCCCGACCGCGCTGGCGGAGTTCTCCGAGGTGCCGCATGAGCAACTGCTGACGGCGGTCAGCTCGTGGGTAGGCACCCGACTGTCCTATGTGTCCGGCTCCTCTCTCCCCACCGACGGCGCACGGGCCACCCTGCTCTCACGCCGAGGAGTGTGCCGCGACTACGCCCATCTCGTAGTCGCCTTCCTCCGGGCGCTCGACGTCCCCGCCCGCGTGGTCGGGGTGTACGCGCCGGGAGTCAAGCCGATGGACTTCCACGCGGTGGCTGAGGCCTATGTCGACGACGGCTGGCACGTGGTGGACGCAACCGCCCTCGGCCCGCGGGAGTCCTTCGTCAGGATTGCCACCGGCGCGGACGCCGCCGACATCGCCTTCCTCTCGATCCACCACGGCCGGGCACACGTGACCGCGCAGGAGGTCACCGCCGTCGTCGACGAGCTCCCCAGCGACGACCTCACCCGGCACGTCGGCATCGGCTGACCGCCCAGGAAGGCGGTCGGGGCCAGCGCGGATGCCGCCGTCCCCAGGGCGACCGCTACCGGGTCGCCGTCTCCTCGTCGGCCTCGGACACGGCCATCAGCTCGGCCGCCAGCTTCTTCTCCTGGACGCGGCGGTAGCCGTTCCAGATGACGCCGCCGATCAGCACCGCGTACAGCCCAACGGTGATCGGCGAGCTGACGAGGACCGCGGGGTTGTTCCCCGAGTTCGCCATCGCGTCGCGCAGCGAGTACTCGGCGAGCGGGCCGAGGATCAGCGCGATCAGGACGGGCGCGAGCGGGACGTCGTACTGGCGCATCACGTAGCCCAGCAGGCCGATGGCGATCATGACCGCCAGGTCGATCGTCGACGCGCCCGCGGCGTACACGCCGAACGCGGCGAAGACGGTGATGCCGGCGTACAGGTACTCCTTCGGGACCCGCAGCAGCATGGCCCACATCGGCGCGAACGGCAGGTTGAGGATCAGCAGGATCACCATGGCGATGAACAGCGCCGCCAGCAGCGCCCAGACGATGTCGGCGCTGCGCTCGAACAGCAGCGGCCCGGGCTGCATGCCGTACTGACGGAAGGCGACAAGCAGCAGGGCCGCGGTGGCCGACGTCGGCAGGCCGAGCGCCAGCAGCGCGCCCATCGCCGAGCCCGCGGTCGCGTTGCCCGCCGCCTCCGGGCCGGCGACGCCCTGGATGGAGCCCTTGCCGAACATCGGGACCTTGCGGCGGGCGTCCAGCTTGCGCTCCGTGCCGTACGCGAGGAACGTCGGCACCTCCGCGCCGCCAGCCGGGATGATGCCGAACGGGACGCCGAAGGCGGTGCCGCGGAGCCAGGCAGGCAGGGCGGCCCGGAACTCGGCCTTGCTGAGCCACGGCCGCCCCTCCGTCTTGATGAGGGTCTTGTCGTCGGGGCGCCCGACCTTGGACGCGACGTGCAGCACCTCGCCGATCGCCAGCAGGGCGACCGTGATGACCACGACGGAGATCCCGTCGAACAGGGCGGGAATCCCGAACGTGAACCGCGCCGTGCCGGTCGACTGGTCGATGCCGACCATGGCCAGCGCTAGGCCGATGCTCAGCGCGGCGAGGCCGCGGACCACGGAGTCCGCCACCACCGTCGAGATGGCGACGAACGCGAACAGCGCGAGCGCGAAGTACTCGGCGGGCCCGAACTGCTCGGCCAGCGAGGCCATCGACGGCGCGAAGAACACCACCAGCGTGGTGGCGATGATGCCGCCGATGAACGCGCCGATGGCGGCGGTGGCGAGCGCCTGGGCCGCCCTGCCCTTCTTGGCCATCATGTGGCCCTCGAACGCGCTCGCGATCGCGGTGCTGTTGCCCGGGGTGTTCATCAGGATCCCCGCGATGGAGTCGCCGAAGAGCCCGCCGAAGTAGATGCCCGCGAACATCGTCAGCGCCGACAGCGGCTCGAGCGTGAACGTGAGCGGCAGCAGCAGGCCGACGGCCATGGCCGAGCCGAGGCCGGGAAGGACGCCGATGGCGGTGCCGAGGAAGGCCCCGATGGTCACCCACAACAGGTTCTGCAGGGTGAGGATCTGGCCGAAGCCGTCGATCAGGTTGGCTAGCTGGTCCATGACTCACGCCCCCAGAAGCAGGATGCCGGCGGGCAGCGTCATGCCGAGCATGCCGCTGAACACGATCTGGATGACCGACGCCAGTCCCAGCCCGATGACGAGCGAGGCCACCACCTTCTTGCCACCGAGCGACAGCGACATGACGGCGAACAGCAGCGTCGCGCTGATCAGCCAGCCGACGGGCTCGAGGATGAGCGTGAACACGATCATCGAGGCGAGCGCCGAGCCGAGCTTGACCCAGTTGACCCCCTCCGGCGGCGCGTCCTCGGCAGCCTCGGCCTTGAGCTGCGGCGCGACGCTCTCGTCGAAGGGGTCGTGCACCACGCCGACGCCGGAGAAGGGATCCGGGTTGAAACCATCGGCGATCGTCCGGGGATGCCGGATCTGCTCGACGACGATGAGGGCCGCGGCGACGAGGCAGATGACGGCGACGATCCACGGGAACGCCTGGGGACCGAAGGGCCCCGGGTTCGCCACCTTCATCGTCAGGTTGCCGTAGATCAGCAGGCCGGCGATCACGACGAGCACCGCGGCGATCACCAGGACGCCGCGCACCGGGGCCGGCCGCGTGGGGACGCCGCTGCCCGACGTCGAGGTCTCGCCCGCCGCGTCCAGAGGACGTGGCTTGTTCTCAGATGCGCTCATGTCAGTCCCAGCTCCTTCAGCAGCGTCGAGATCGACTCCTGCTCCTCGTCGATGAATGCCGTGAAGTCGTCGCCGGTGAGGAAGTTCTCCTTCCACCGGTTGCGTTCGACCGCCGCCTGCCACTCGGGGGTCGCCACCATCTCGGTGACGATGGCGATCAGTTCCGTGCGGTCGGCGTCGGTGATGCCCGGGGCAGCCACGAAGCCGCGCCAGTTGGTCAGGTCGACCTCGGGGTAGCCCAGCTCGATCATCGTCGGGATGTCGACGCCGGCGAGCGGCTCGGGCGCCACGACGGCGAGGCCGCGGATGCGTCCGGCCTCGATCATGTCGCGGAAGTCGTTGAAGCCGCTGATGCCGACGTTGACGGTGCCCGCGGCACCCGAGAGCAGCGAGATCGTCAACTCGCCGCCGCCGGCGTGGGGCGTGTACTTCAGCTCCGACGGGTCGAGCCCGATGGCTCGGGCCAGCTGCCCGGCGACGAGGTGATCGACGCCGCCCGCGGAGCCTCCGCCGATGGGGATCGAGTCGGGTTCGGCCTTCCACGCCTCGAGGAGGTCGTCGAGCGTCTGGAACGGAGAGTTGCTCGGCACGGCGATCACCTGGAAGTCCTCGGCGAGCCGCGCGATCGGCGTCGTGTCCCCGAGGGTGAAGTCGGAGCCACGGGCGATGCCGCCCAGCATGACCGTGCCGGTGACCATGATGACGTCCGGCTTGCCCTTCATCCGGGCGAGCTGGCTCAGCCCGATGGTGCCGGCGGCACCCGGAACGTTCGAGACCTGGACGGTGCTGACGATGCGGTTCTTCCGCAGAGCGGCCTGGGTCTCGCGAGCGACGAGGTCCCATCCGCCGCCGGCGGCGGCCGGCGCCATCACCGTGAGCGCCGCGCGGGACCGGCCGCTGGTGTCGGTGTCGCGCGCGTCGGCGACGGCGAATCCGGCCAGGACGGCCACGACGACCACTCCGATGATCGCCTTGAGGTTGGGCTTCGTTGCCATGGAGTACTTCCTCCGTTGCTGGGGGCTCCGCCCATCGTGGTAGGGGAAACGCCACTACGTCAATAACCCGACGCGCCGATAGCGCCGTCGCGCCACGGTCCAGGGGTGTACTGGCAGTCCCTCGCTCGCTCGCGATCGTCCCTCTAGGGTTGGCGAACATGCCGCGCTTCCTCGTCTCCGCATCCGCGTTGTTGTGGGGGTTCCAGTTCGCCTTCCTGAGCCCCGTCCTCGCGCTTCTGCTGGTGACGCTGTACGGCGCGACGCCGGCGGACGTCGGCTGGGTGCTCGCCCTGTACAACGCGGGCGGGTTCGTCGCCACGATCCTCATCCCCGCCTGGGCCGACCGCACCCAGGACTATCTGCGGCCGCTGCTGGTCTGCGCGGCGCTCACCGTCGCGCTCGCGGGAATGCTCGCGCTGGCGACGTCGCTGCCCCTCGCCGTCGTCGCCCTCGTCGCGATCGGCGCGCCCGCCAGCGTCGGGACCACGCTGCTGTTCGCGGAACTGCGGCACTCGGGGGCGGGCGTGGCGGCATTGATGCAGACGCGGGCGATCGTGTCGGTCGCCTGGGTCGCGGGGCCGCCGGTCGCGACGCTCATCATGGGGACGCTGGGCAACCGGTCGATCCTGCCCGTCCTCGCCGGGCTCGGCGTCCTGAACGTGATCGGCACCGTCGCCATGACACGGGCGCGCCGCCGCGGCCCCGTCGAGGCCGCCCCGAAGACCGCTCCCGAGCCGGACGGGCCGCTGGCAGGCAAGGCGACGATCGTCGCGGTCGTCGCCGCGTTCACACTCCTCCAGGCCACCAACGCCACCGTGATGTCGATCATGACGCTATATGTCACCGACGACCTGGGCCTCGCCCTGGCCTGGGGCGGGTTCACGCTCGGCTTGGCCGCGCTCCTCGAGGTCCCGGCCTTCTGGGTGCTCGGGCGGCTCAGCCTGCGCTTCTCGTCGCGCGCGTTGTTGCTGAGCGGCTGCCTCGCTGGGATCGCCTTCTACCTCGGGCTGGTCTTCGCCCGCGGCCCGGTCGCGCTGCTGGCGTTGCAGATACCGAACGCCTGGTTCTTCGCCATCGTCGCGGGCACCGGCCTGACCGTCTTCCAGGACCTGATCCCCCGCGCCGGCCTCGCCACCGGGATGAACATGAACTCGCGCAGGATCGGCGCGATCATCTCCGGCCCGATCATCGCGCTCGCGGCGTTCGACGCCGTCGGCTACCCCGGCGTCTTCGCCGCCTGCGCCGCGCTCACGGCCGTCGCGCTCGCCATCGTCGTGATCGCGCTCCCCCGCTCCCCGCTTCGCGGTTAGGCTGAGGCACGCCCAGAAGAGGAGACGCCATGATCACCATCCCGCCCGCACTGGTGGAGCGTGAGGCGACGCCCTACGTGGCCGTGCCGCGCCGGGTCACGATGGACCAACTGGACGCCGCCATCCCCGCATCCGTCGACCAGGTGGCCGCGTGGCTCACCGCGCACGGCATCGAGCTCTCCGGCCTCGCGCTCATCCGCTACCGGGTGATCGACATGGCCGGCGTGCTGCAGGTGGAGATCGGCTGGTCCGTCGACTCCCCCGTCGACGCGCCGGCACCGTTCGTCGTCGACGTCCTCCCCGCGGGAACCTACGGCTCCGCCACCTACCGCGACCCCAGCGAGGGCATCGCGGGCAACGGCGCGCTGATAGCTTGGGCCGACGACGCGGGGATCGGCTGGGACGTCGAGGTCACCGACGACGGCGACGCGTTCGCGAGCCGCGTCGAGTTCTTCCTGACCGGGCCTGACGAAGACCCGGATCCGACGACCTGGCTGACCGAGGTCGCCATCTTGGTCGCTGGCTAGCCAACCCGAGCGGTTCCACGACCTGGCGGATCTCGCTCGGTCGTAGGCAGATCCCTGCGGTCGCGGCCACAACAACCCAGACTCACCCGCTGCTAGCCTCAGAACGCACCGCGGCCCTCGCATCGCGGCTGGCGAGAGCCCGGAAAGGCAGCGCATGAGACTCACCACCGACCGGTTGACGATCCGTCGTTTTAAGGCGGACGACTGGCGAGACCTGCACGACTATCTGTCCCAGCCCGAGGTGGTGGAGTACGAGCCTTACGACGTCTACTCAGAAGACCAGGCGAGGGAGGAGAGCGTCGGCCGGGCCGCAGATCCGGCATTCTGGGCAATCGAAGTGCGCAGCGAGGCCAAGGTGGTCGGCAACGTCTGGCTCGGCGAGGGCGGCCAGGACACCCATGAGCTGGGCTATGTTTTCAACGCCCGATACTGGGGCAACGGATTCGCTGCGGAGGCCTGCCAGGCCCTGATCGAATGGACTTTCGCGCAGGGAACGCACCGAATCGTGGCCAAGTGCAACCCGCTCAACCAGCCCTCCTGGCGGCTGCTAGAACGGCTCGGCTTCCGCAGGGAAGGGCGCCTGGTCGAGGACGTCTACTTCCGCCGAGACGACGACGGGCATCCGGTGTGGCAGGACACCTACGTCTACGCGGTGCTAGCCAGCGAGTGGGATCTGCTTGCCGACGGTGTCGGCAGCCACTGAAGGCGCTCACGGGTAGCCGACGGTGAGGGCCGTGTTGTGCTCCAGCGCAACGTCCACCCAGGAAGCCAGCGCATCGTCGGCGGCGAGCGCGTCAGCTTCGACCTCGATCCAGCCGGGGCCCATGTCGCGGCCGGGGCCCATCTCCGCCTGCTCCGCGCCCGGTCTGCCCAGGAGTTCCTCGTGCCGGTCGGCGGCGACGCGCACCAGCAGGCCGCCGCCCTTCAGCGCGCTGACGATCATCTTGTCGTTGACCATGAACGACCTGCCGCCGAACATCGACACCACCCGTTGCACGGGTTCGTCGACGAGCAGGGCACGGAGGCGATCGACGAGGGCGGTCTGGGCAGGAGTCACCGTCGTCCGTCCTGGTCGGGCGGGCCGTACGAGAGCCGGTCGAAGATCAGCACGCTCTGGGCGATCCTCCCCTCCCTGACCGTGAAGAACTCGGCGGCCGGCGCGGTGGACGTCGCGGCCGTCTGCGGATAGTAGAACAGGGCGACGCGATCGCCGTCGGTGAACTCCGCGATGTCGCCGATGCCGGTGAGCATGGGCGCGAAGCCCGCGATGAAGGCCCGGTAGGCGTCCTTGCCGTCGAGATCGACGCCCGGCGCGCGGCAGGCGATGTCGTCAGCGACATAGGTCATCGCGCCGTCGACGTCGCCGCTCGTCCAGGCGCGGTGGTACTGCAACACGGTCTCGTACGCGGTGTCGTGTGCCATGGGATTCTCCTTCGGTTGGTTGTCGGTCATTGCGACCCACGTTGTCGTTCAGTCCGGCAGCGGCCGCCAGTCGTCCGGTCCGGCGTCACCGCCGGCACCCGCGACCGTGAGGCGGTGCAGGAAGTGCGCCCATCCGTCGGCATGACCGCGCACTTCGGCGTCGGGCAGATCGGAGTGGCAGAGGTCGACCCTCGTGCCCGCCTCGACACGGGTCAGCCGGAACTCCACCGTCGAGGCTCCGGCGGGCAGGTCGTCGCTCCCCACGAATCCCCAGGACACCACCACGCGCCGGGGCGGCTCGACCCGCAGGTACTCACCCCGCACCGGATATCCGGCGATGTCGACGGCGAACCGGCCGCCCGGCGTCGGGTCGAGATCGGCGTATTGCCCCATCCACGCCGTCATGCCCTCGTTGGTGGTGAGGTAGCCGAACACCGTCTCTGGCGAGGCGGCGATGGTGATGGAGTCGCGGAACTCAGCCACGGTCGTCGGCCTCTCGCGCCTCGATGACGGACTTGAGAGCCGCCAGCTTGCCCGGCCAGAAGTCGTCGAGGTAGGAGCGCACCGCCGCGAGACCGTCGGTGTTCACCGCGAACAGGTGGCGAGTGCCGTCGCGGGTTCCGACGGCGAGCCCTGCCTTGCGGAGCACCCCGAGATGGTGGGAGGTGGTCTGCTGGGACAGTCCGACCTCCTCGGCGATCGACCCGACCGGCTGCGGAGCCGCGCGGATCACCCGCAGGATCGCACGCCGGTTCCCGTCCGCGAGCGCGCGCAGCGCCAGGTCGAGATCGGCGACCGCTTCAGCACCCATCACTCTCTCCTTACGTCAGGAAGACCATAGCACAAACAACTGTTTGTACTTATAGACGTGAGTAGATGGCCAACGCGGTCGGCCTCGTCTGCGGTGTGATCGTCGGCGTCAAGGGCTGGCGCCTCACCGATGCCCGACGCCGGGCAGGGCGCCTGATTCGCGGCCGTGTTAGCCGATGCCCTCCACTCGTACGGCGCTTCCGGCAAGGAGTCGGCTCAGGTCACGTGGATCCGAGGTGAGCACAACGACTGGACCGCGTAGCGTCTCGGCCGTTGCAGCGACCACCGCATCGACGGTGAGGGCGCGCAGTTTGCGTCGCGTCGCAGCCGCCGCGGTCCGCAACTCACCGGCCCGGTAGCCGATCTCGTCCGTGACAGGCAGGAGGCGAACTGCCTTCACCGCTCGCCGAACGTTAGCGTCGCGACTGGAGCCGTCGGCGACCTCGGCCAGGGTCAAAGTGGAGGCGTAAAGCGACGAGTCAGTCCGTCGCGCAACCGTTGCCCACGCCTGCATGCGGCGCTCGCCCTCCGCAAGTGCGGAGAGGGCCTGTGCGTCGAGCAGGATCGCCTGTGGACGGACGATCATGCGGTGAGTCGGTCCAGAATCGCCGCCACCGCATCCTCATCGACCGGCCCGTTGACCTCTTCCATGCGAGCGAGGACGTCATCCAGCGCGTCGCGTTCCAGTTGCCGACCAACGGCTGCCGAGACGTACGACGAGAACCCGCGGGTTCCGACGCGGGCCCGCACGCCCTCTGAGGTGGCCTGGGGCATGGTCACGGAGTGCTTCTCAAGGGCTGGCCTCGTCATGCGCTAATCCTACTCCAAGTAGGATTAGCGGTCGAGGGCAATCCCCGCGTCCACGTGAGAGACTGCGGGCATGGCGCACAATCTCCAGCGAGTCTTCAAGATGCCGTTCGCGAGCATCTATCCGCTCTACATCGAGAAGGTGGAGCGTAAAGGGCACACCGAGGACGAACTCGACCAGGTCCTCACCTGGTTGACGGGCTACGACAAGCCAGGCCTGCAGAAGGCGATCGACGGCGAGGTGACGCTCGAGGCCTTCTTCGCCGAGGCTCCGGAGATCAACCCGAACGCATCACTGATCACCGGCATCATCTGCGGCTATCGGGTCGAGGACATCGAAGACCCGCTGATGCAGAAGATCCGGTACATGGACAAACTGGTCGACGAACTGGCCCGCGGCAAGAAGATGGCCTCCATCCTCCGGGAGCCGACAGCAGGCTGACGCCGCGCGACGCCGTCAGCCGGCAGAAAACGGGGCTGGCGGGACTAGCTCCCCCATCTTGCGGAATACCCCCATAGGGTATACGGTTCTCGGAGAGAGATACCCTATGGGGGTACCGCGACACGCACGAGGAGAACCATGAAGGCAGGCACAAAGCTCGCGATCTACGGGGCCGGCTTGCTGGCAGCGTTCGGCGCGGCCTACGGGCTGGCCAGCGTCGTCGTGCCGGAGAGCGTCGTGACCTCATGGATGAACCAGGCCGAGGGGCATGACGCGCCCGGCCCGGGCTCCGACCACGACTCCAACCACGGCGAACCCGAGGAGCAGCGATGAGCACGCACCCGATTCCGGGAGGCATCCCCACCTTCGAGCTGGAGATCGGCGGCATGACCTGCGCCTCCTGCGCGAACCGGATCGAGAAGAAGCTGAACAAGCTCGACGGCGTCTCCGCGACCGTGAACTACGCGACGGAGAAGGCCAAGGTCACCGTTCCCGACGGATACGACCCCGCGCTGCTGATCGCCGAGGTCGAGAAGACCGGGTACACGGCGGCGCTCCCCAAGCCGAAGGCCGCGAAGGTGGCCGCGGCCGACACCGGCGAGGCCACCGACGAGGATTCGGAGCTGACGACCCTGCGGCACCGGTTGATCGGGGCGATCGTGCTCACCGTCCCGGTGATCGCGATGGCGATGATCCCCGCGCTGCAGTTCACCTACTGGCAATGGGCCTCGCTCGCACTGGCCGCGCCGGTGATCGTCTGGGCCGCGTGGCCGTTTCACAAGGCCGCATGGACGAACCTGAAGCACGGTGCGGCGACCATGGACACGCTCATCTCGATGGGCACCTCCGCCGCATTCCTGTGGTCGTTGTACGCGCTGTTCCTCGGCACCGCCGGCGTCCCCGGCATGACACACCCCTTCGAGCTCACGATCGCCCCGTCCGACGGCGCGGCGAACATCTACCTCGAGGTCGGCGCCGGCGTGACCATGTTCATCCTCGCCGGACGCTACTTCGAGAAGCGCTCCAAGCGGCAGGCCGGCGCCGCTCTCCGCGCACTGCTCGAACTGGGCGCGAAGGAGGTCTCGGTGCTCAGGAACGGCGCCGAGGTCAAGATCGCCGTCGAGGACTTGGCTGTCGGCGACGAGTTCATCGTCCGCCCAGGCGAGAAGATCGCCACCGACGGCGTGATCGTCACCGGCACCTCCGCCGTCGACGCCTCGATGCTGACCGGCGAGTCGGTCCCCGTCGAGGTCGGCGCCGGGGACCCCGTCACCGGCGCCACCGTCAACGCCGGCGGGCGGCTCCTCGTGCGCGCCACCCGCGTCGGCTCCGACACCCAGCTCGCGCAGATGGCGAAGCTGGTCGAGGACGCGCAGACCGGCAAGGCAGAGGTGCAGCGCCTGGCCGACAGGATCTCCGGCATCTTCGTCCCCATCGTCATCGTCATCGCGGTCGCCACGCTCGGCGCCTGGCTGGGCGCCGGATTCCCTGCCACCGCCGCCTTCACCGCCGCGGTCGCGGTCCTCGTCATCGCGTGCCCCTGCGCGCTGGGCCTGGCCACGCCGACAGCACTGCTCGTCGGCACCGGCCGCGGCGCCCAGATGGGCATCCTGATCAAGGGACCCGAGGTCTTGGAGTCCACCCGCAAGGTCGACACGATCGTCCTCGACAAGACCGGCACCGTCACCACCGGCAAGATGACGCTGGTCGACGCGATCACCGATCCCGGCGTCGATCGCGCCGAACTGCTGCGCCTCGCCGGCGCGCTGGAGGACGCCTCCGAGCATCCCATCGCGCAGGCGATCGCCAAGGGGGCCACCCAGGAGATCGGCCGACTGCCCACGCCGGAACACTTCGCCAACGTCGAGGGCAAGGGCGTGCGCGGCATGGTCGACGGCCGGACCGTCGTCGTCGGGCGCGAGTCGCTGCTGGCCGACGAGTCACTCCCCCTCTCGCCCGGCCTGGCCGCCGCCAAGGCGGACGCGGAACGCGAGGGCAAGACCGTCGTCGCCGTCGGCTGGGAGGGGCGCGCGCGGGGCCTCCTCGTCGTCGCCGACACCGTCAAGCCCACTAGCGCGCAGGCCGTCGCCGAGCTCAAGGAGATCGGCCTCACGCCCGTGCTCCTGACCGGGGACAACGAGGCCGTCGCGAGGCAGATCGCCGCCGAGGTCGGCATCGACCAGGTGATCGCCGAGGTGCTGCCCAAGGACAAGGTCGACGTCGTCGCCCGCCTCCAGAAGGAGGGGCGGATCGTCGCGATGGTCGGCGACGGCGTCAACGACGCCCCCGCGCTGGCGCAGGCCGACCTCGGCCTGGCCATGGGCACAGGAACCGACGTCGCGATCGAGGCCTCGGACCTCACCCTGGTCCGCGGCGACCTCCGCGGCGCCGTCGACGCCATCCGGTTGTCCCGCAAGACGCTCGGCACCATCAAGACCAACCTGTTCTGGGCCTTCGCCTACAACGTCGCCGCCATCCCGATCGCGGCACTGGGCATGCTCAACCCCATGCTCGCGGGCGCGGCGATGGCGTTCTCCAGCGTCTTCGTCGTCGGCAACAGCCTCCGCCTGCGCGGGTTCACGAGCGTCACCGCGAGGTAGCGATGGGCGCGGGACACAGCCACGGGCCGTCGGCCGAGGCCGGGCAGCCCGGAGACCACCGGGCACGGCTCTGGATCGCGTTCGCGATCACCGCCGTCATCGTCGTCGCGCAGGCGGTGGGCGCGGTCGTCACCGGCAGCCTCGCCCTGCTCACCGACACGGCTCACGCGATCACCGACGCCTCCGGCCTGCTGGTGGCGCTCATCGCGGCGACGCTGATGCTCAAGCCCGCGGACTCCCACCGCACTTGGGGGTTCCGCAGGATCGAGGTCATCGCCGCGCTCGGCCAGGCCGTCCTGCTCCTCGCCGTCGGCATCTACGCTGCCGTCGAAGGCGTCCGGCGCCTGTTCGCGCCACCAGAGGTGCCCGCTGCCGAACTGCTGGTCTTCGGCGTCATCGGCCTCGTCGCCAACATCATCGCGATCACGGTCCTCGCCTCCAGCCGCGGCGCGAACTTCAACATGCGCGCGGCGTTCCTCGAGGTCCTGAACGACGCCCTCGGCTCGCTGGGCGTGATCGTCGCCGCGATCGTCATCGCCACGACGGGGTTCCAGCAGGCCGACGCGATCGCCGGCCTCCTCATCGCCGCCCTGATCGTGCCGCGGGCGTTCACCTTGATGCGCGAGACCACGGGTGTGCTGATGGAGTTCACGCCCAAGGGCCTCGACCTCGACGAGGTGCGCAGCCACCTCCTCGCCCTCGACCACGTCCGAGACGTCCACGACCTCCACGCCTCCACCGTCGCGACGGGACTCCCGACGCTGACCGCGCATGTCGTCGTCGACGACGAGTGCTTCACCGACGGCCACGCCGCGCGGATGCTGCACGACGTCAGGGAATGCGTCGCCGAACACTTCGCGGTGTCGGTCCACCATTCGACGTTCCAGATCGAGACCGCGCACATCGCCGAGCACGAGCCGGAGGCGACGACGCACGGCTGACCGGTGCGGGTCCATCGGTTTCGACTCGGACCCGGCGCTTCGCGCACGGGTCTGGCTCAACCAGCGCCTGAGGCCCGGCTCAACCGACGGAGCCCGTCAGGAGGCCGAGGTCGCGGACCAGCACCCACATCTGGCCGAGGCCCGCCGCCGACTCGCCCTGCAGGTCGCCGAAGGTGGCCCGCAGGGCGGCCAGCGCCGTCGTGTGGTGCGTCGCCCACAGGCGCACCCGTTCGGCGGGATCCTCCTCGTCGCTGTTCAAGAGGGCGTCGGCGGTGAGGGACAGCGCGAGCCGGTAGACCTCCTGACGCAGCGCCGACTTCGCGACGGCGTCCCAGCGCCCCTCGCTCGACAGCTGAGCCAGCATGTCCAAGAGCTCGTCGAGGTGGACGACGCCGGCGAGGTGCAGGTAACCGCGCGCCACGATCTCGGGATCGGCATCGATGCGGCGGGCGAGGTCCACAACACCCAGGAAGGCGACGCCGTCGAGCAGCCCCGCCGTGCGAGTGGCAAGCTCGTCGGGCGCGCCGCCGTCCGCGTAGTCCTCGATGCGCCGGCGGTAGCGGGCGAGACCCGCCTCGTCGTAGAGGCTGGCGATCGTCCCGGAGAGCAGTTGCACGGCGGCGCGGTAGGCGTCGATCTCGGCGCCGATATCCGCGGTCTGCCGACGCCGCGCGAGGAGATAGCGCACCGTCCGGTCCAGGAGGCGCCGGAACTCCACGTAGAGCGTGCACTGCATCGCCGTCGGCACCACCCCGTCGAGCTGCTCGACGGCGCCGACGAAGCCGCTGAGATCGAACACCTCCCGCGCGATCACGAAGGCCTTCGCCACGTCAGCGAGGCCCGCGCCGGTCTCCTCCATCGCCCGGTGCGCGAACGTGATGCCGCCGCGGTTGACCAGCGAGTTGGCGATCCGGTTGGCGATGATCTCGCGGCGCAGCGGGTGGCCCCTCATGGCGTCGACGAAGCCGTGCAGCGGGGGCGGGAAGTAGGCGGCCAGCTCGGTCTCGAGCCACGGATCGTCCGGGACGGTGGAGGCGAGCAGCGCGTCCTTCAGCGCCATCTTCGCGTAGGCCACGAGCACGGAGAACTCCGGAGAGGTCAGGCCGCGCCCGTCCTTGGCCCTGCGCTCCATCTCGGCGGTGCCGGGCAGCGCCTCGAGCACCCGGTCGAGCCCGCGGTGCTCCTCCAGCCACGCCATCAGGCGTTCGTGCGAGCCCAGCATCGCGTCGCGCAGATGGCGGGCGTTGCTGAGCAGCACGTTCTGCTCGTAGTTCGTGCGGAGCACGCTGGCCGCCACGTCGTCGGTCATCGACGTGAGCAGGACGTTGCGCTGCCGCTCGGTCATCTGCCCGTCCGCCACCACGTGGCCGAGCAGGATCTTGATGTTGACCTCGTGGTCCGAGGAGTCGACGCCGGCGGAGTTGTCGATGGCGTCGGTGTTGATCCCGATCCCGCGCTGGGCGGCCTCGATGCGGCCGCGCTGCGTGATGCCGAGGTTGCCGCCCTCGCCGACGACGCGGCAGCGGAGGTCCGCGCCGTCGACCCGGACGGCGTCGTTGGCGCGGTCGCCGACCTCGCCGTGCTGCTCCGTCGACGCCTTGAC
Organism: uncultured Arachnia sp.; assembly: GCA_934636715.1. The sequence goes on along the minus strand of CAKUBE010000006.1, from coordinate 59,790 downwards.
GTAGGTGCCGATGCCGCCGTTCCAGAAGAGGTCGACGGGGGCCTTCAGGATGGCGGTGATGAGTTCCGCCGGTGTCAGGTGCTCGGCGTCGCCGAGGTCGAGCGCGGCGCGCATCTCGGATGTGATCGCGACGGACTTGGCCGAGCGCGGGAACACCCCGCCGCCGGCGCTGATCAGCGCGGCGTCGTAGTCGGCCCAGGACGAGAACGGCAGCGCGAACATCCGCGTGCGCTCGGCGAATCCGGTGGCGGGATCGGGCGTCGGATCGACGAAGACGTGCCGGTGGTCGAACGCGGCGACGAGCCGGATGTGCTCGCTCAGCAGCATGCCGTTGCCGAACACGTCTCCGCTCATGTCGCCGACGCCGACGACGGTGAAGTCGGTGGTCTGCGGGTCGATGCCCAGCTCGAGGAAGTGCCGGGTCACGGACTCCCAGGCGCCGCGAGCCGTGATGCCCATGCCCTTGTGGTCGTAGCCCGCAGAGCCGCCCGACGCGAACGCGTCGCCCAGCCAGAAGCCGCGCTCCGCGGAGACCTCGTTGGCGAGGTCGGAGAACGCGGCAGTGCCCTTGTCGGCGGCGACCACGAGGTAGCTGTCGTCGCCGTCGTGCCGGACGACGCCCTCGGGCCCGACGGTGCGGCCCTGGACCCGGTTGTCGGCGACGCTGAGCAGCGCGCTGACGAACTCGCGGTAGGCGGCGCGGCCCTGCGCGAGCCAGGCCGCGCGGTCGCGCTGCGGGTCGGGAAGTCCCTTCGGGTAGAACCCGCCCTTCGCGCCTGTGGGGACGATGACGGCGTTCTTCACCATCTGCGCCTTGACGAGGCCGAGGACCTCGGTGCGGAAGTCGTCGCGCCGGTCCGACCAGCGCAGGCCGCCGCGCGCCACCGTGCCGAACCGCAGGTGGACGCCCTCCAGCCGCGTGCTGTAGACCCAGGTCTCCGCGAACGGTCGCGGCGCGGGCAGGTGCGGCACCCGGTGCGGATCGAGCTTGAAGGCGACGGCGCCGCCGGCCTCCGAGCGGTAGAAGCTGGTGCGCTCCCCCGCCTGGATGACGGCCAGGAAGGCGCGGATCATCTGGTCGTGGTCGAGGCTGGGGACGTCGGCCAGGCTGGCGAGCACGGCGTCGGCCGCCGCCTGCTCCCGGGCGTCGCGGCCGGCCACGTCGCCGGGCACGAACCGGGCCTCGAACACGTCGACGAGCCGGCGCGCGATGGCGGGGTTCTCCACCAACGCCGACTCCAGGGAACCGGTCGAGTAGTGCATGGTCTGTCGGAGGTAGGCCGCGACCATGCGCAGGATGACGACCTGCCGCCAGGTGAGCCGGACCGCGCCGATGAGCTGGTTGAACCGGTCGCTCTCGGCGCTGCGCTCCCACACCGCCAGGAACGCCGCGAGGAAACCGGCCTCCTCGCCGTCGGACGGGGCCCACCAGCTCTCTTCCGGCGCGGAGACGCCGAAGTCGAGGATGTGGCGCGTGACGCCGTCGCTGGCGACGACGCGGTGGGTCCGCTCGTCGGTCACGGCGAGGCCGAAGTCGAGCAGCAGCGGCAGCACCTCGGTGAGGCGCAGCGCGCGGTCGCAGTACAGGCGGAGGCGCCGCTCGCCCGGATGGGCCGCCATCTCCTGGTACAGGCTGGCCTGGACACCCTCGTCGAGATCGTCGACGTGGCGCACATCCACCGCGGCCAGCCGCGGCTGGTGCATCGCCTTGTAGGCGTCGTCCAGGCCGTCTCCCCAGCGGGCGACGAGCCGCGCGGCCTCGATCTCGCCGAACTCGGCGACCATGGCCGCCTGCCAGTCGCTGTCCCAGGTCTGGACGGCGCGGCGCAGCCACTCCTGCAGATCGTCGAGGTCCTCGGCCGGGGGCGCGCTGCTGGCGTCGCGGCGGATGACGTAGTGGACCATCGCGGTGGCCGAGTCGTCGACTCGGGTGGTGTATTCGACGCCCGTGCCGTGGAAGGAGCTCATCAGGATGTCCTGGATCCGGAGCCGCACGTCGGTGTTGTACCTGTCGCGGGGCAGCAGCACGAGGCAGGACGTGAACCGGCCATAGACGTCCGGGCGCGCGAAGAGCTGGGTCTGGCGTCGGTAGCGCGAGGCCACGATCCGCGTCGCCACGTCGGTGAGGTACGCGGCGTCGCCTTGGAAGAGCTCATCGCGCGGGTAGGTCTCGAGCACGCTCAACAGCCGCTTGCCCGAGTGGCTGTCGGGCGCGAATCCGCTGGCCTCCAGCACCCGTTCCACCTTGGCGGCGAGGAACGGGATCGCCCGCACCGAGCCGTGGTAGACGTTCGAGGTGAACAGGCCGATGAACCGGTGTTCGCCGTCGACGATGCCCTCCTCGTCGACGGTCTTGATGCCGATGTAGTCGAGGTAGACGGAGCGGTGCACCGTCGAGCGGGAGTTGGCCTTCGTGATGATGAGCAGGTGCCGCTCCCCCGCCTTCTCGCCGACGGTGCCGTGGAGCGCGCGGCGCGAGGTGCCGGAGTCGCCCCGCATGAGGCCGAGCCCGCTGCCGGGCACCTGCTCCAGCACGCCGTCGTCGTCGGAGTAGCGGTAGCGGCGGTAGCCGAGGAAGACGAAGTGGTCGTCGACCAGCCAGTCGAGCAGGTCGCGCACCTGCTGCCGCTCGCCGGCGGGTATCGCCGCCGGACCTGCAGCCAGGTTGGTCGAGATCTCGACGGCCTGCCGCGTCATGGGTTCCCAGTCGGCGACCGCGGTGGCCACCTCAGTGAGGATCTCCCGCAGCCGCAGGACCAGCGCATCGAGGGCGTCCTGGCCGACGACCCTCCCGATCTCGATGTGCAGCCAGGACTCCCGCGGCCCGCCGCCGAGGCCGGTGAGGACGCCGTCGGCATCACGGGAGACCTCGAGCTGCGGGTGGACCAGGAGCCTGACCTCGTGCCCCTGCCGGTCGAGCTCGGCGGTGACCGAGTCGACGATGAAGGCCGTGTCGTCCGTGACCACCTGCAGCACCGTGTTGCCCGTCGCCCATCCGTGCGTGTCCACTCGTGGGGTGAAGCCGCTGACCAGGATCTCGCCAGGCCTCCGCGTTCGCGCCAGCGCCAGGTGGCTCAGCACCGCCCCGCGGATGTCGTCGGGGTCCCGCTCCGCGAGGTCCTCGGTCAGGACGTGCCGGTGGTAGGCGTCGACCAGCTCCTGCGGGTCGATCGGGGCGGTGTCGATGCCCTTCGCGGCCTCAGCCAGCAGTGCCTCTCGTCGCTCGTCGAGGACAGTCATGGCGCATCATCGCTCCTCGGTGGTCGTCCCCTCCCAATCTAGGACAACAGCCGCGGCTTGCATATGGCAGGCGATCGGTCCTCGTCGCGGTCGCGGTGCTCGCCGACTCTTCGGGAAGCACTGATCAACGCCTCTTCCGGCGAGGAATGAATGATCAGTAGTTCCCTTAGAACGACGGAGCGATGTACTCGTGTCGCAGGTCGGTGACGCTCGCGATGTGGTCGAAGTCATGGTCAGCGGTCAACACCGTCGCGTCGTTGACGATGGCATAGCCGGCGATGAGGATGTCAACTGCGCCGGCGGATCTCACGAGGCCTGAGTCCCACAGTGCGGTCTGGATATCGAGCACCGGCGACTCGTCTGGTGCGCGTTCGAGCGGGAAGCCGAGACCGATCCGCTCTCTGTACTGGCGGTACTCCTCAGGCGTCCGGGCGCTGTGGCAGAACTCGAGCACCTGCGGTGGACAGGTTACGAACAGATCAGCCGGCGCGCGCTCGATGCGCCGGAGCCGAGCAGTGATGCCGATATCTCCAGAGGCCAGCTTGGCCCACACCGAGTTATCGACCAGATAGTCGGTCACGAACCGTGGATCTCTGTAGCGGGTGGTACCACGGGTGCGCCCAGCCCGGCCGGCAGATCGACCAGCTCCGCGATGCCGTCGATCATCGTGCCCTTCTGCTTGGAGGCGATGAGGCGACGCAGCGCGAGGTCGAGCACGGCGCGGTTCGACCGCTCACCGGTCAGCGCCCGGGCCCGTTCGAGCAACTGCGGATCCAGATCAACGCTGGTCATCGCCATGATGCGCCCCTCTCGCTCATCATATGGTTGATCATATGATACTCGCCATCGAGTACAGATGCTGGCCTGCACAGATGGTTGCGATCAGGTCCAGGCCGTGGGCGAGGTCCGCTTCGCTCACCGCGCCGAAGCCGAAGACGATGCCCGAGCTGCCCGCCCCGGACCAGTACTCGGACAACGGGCTGACCGTCACGCCGCGGGCGGCGAGCTCGGCGACGACGTCGGCCTCCGCGCGCTCCGTCTCGACGACGGCGTGCAGGCCCCCGTCCATCGGGGAGACCCGCAGCCCCGGCACCCCGGAGAGGGCCGCGACCACCTGGGCGCGACGGCGCCGGTAGCGGTTGCGCATCCGCTGCGTGTGCAGGCGGAGGGCGCCGCTGTCGAGGTACTCGGCGACCGCGCGCTGCGCGACAAGGCCGACGGGCTGGCCCAGCTCGGCGCGGGCCTCGGACACAGCGGGCACCAGCCAGTCCGGCAACGCGAGGAAGCCGGTGGCCAGCGCCGGGGTCAGGGTCTTGGCGAGCGTTCCCAGCAGGACCACGCGCCCGTCGACCGGGTCGTCGAGCGCGGCCAGCGCGGGCAACGGGTCCGAGGTGTAGCGCAGCTCGGAGTCGTAGTCGTCCTCGACGACCACCACCCGATCGCGCCGGGCCCAATCCAGCAGCTTCTGCCGCCGGTCGACCGGCAGCGAGCCGCCCAGCGGGTACTGGTGGCTGGGCGTGACGATCAACAGGTCCGGCGCGTCCGCGCCTACGGGCAGGTCCTCCACCCGCAGGCCGCGCTCGTCCACCGGCACGGGAACCACCGTCGCGCCGAACCGTGCCGGGACCCGGCGCAGCGACGGGTACCCGGGCTCCTCGACGCCCACCCGGAGCCGCGACGGTTGCCCCTCGCCGAGCGCGAGGAGCAGCAGCGCGAAGCCCTCACGGCCGCCGCCGGTGACCGCGATCTGGGCCGGGTCCCGCAGCACTGCGCGCATCCGGCGCAGGTGCTCGGCCCAGGCCGTGCGCAGCCCCGGCAGGCCCAGGGCCGGAACGGCGCCGTCGACCGAGGCTGCCGAGGCCTGCCGCCACGCCGCCTTCCAGGCCGGGCCGACGACGTCAGCCGCCCAGGGCTGTCCCGGACGGAGATCCAGCGCGGCCACGGCATCCGACGACCGAGGCGCGGCGGGCCGCGGCGCCCGCGGATGCACCCGGCGCAACTGCGGGTTCACCACCGTCGAACGTCCGACGGCGGCGCTGAGATAGCCCTCGGCCAACAGCTGGTCGTACGCGGCGACCACGGACCCGCGGGAGACTCCGAGGTGGGCCGCCAGCGCGCGACTGGAGGGCACGGCGTCGCCGGGCGCGAGCACCGTCTCGCCGATGAGCCGGCGCAGTTCCGCCGCGATCCGGGCCGACAGCGAACCGGTCCCAGCCCCGTCGTCGAGGCTGAGTGGAAGCGTGATCTCGGGGGCGCTGCGCACGCCGCCACCTTACTGGCCCACCGATAGTTCCCAGATTCTGGCCCTTGGATTGGTCCAGTATTGCGCCAAGGATGGGCCGCATGGCAGATTCCACCGGTTCCCCTCTCGTCAAGCGCGGCCTCGCCGACATGCTCAAGGGCGGCGTCATCATGGACGTCGTCACGCCCGAACAGGCCCGCATCGCGGAGGACGCGGGCGCCGTCGCCGTGATGGCGCTCGAGCGCGTTCCCGCTGACATCCGCGCCCAGGGCGGCGTGGCGCGGATGAGCGACCCCGACCTGATCAGCGCCATCATCGACACCGTCTCCATCCCGGTGATGGCGAAGGCGAGGATCGGGCACTTCGTGGAGGCCCAGGTGCTGGAGCACCTGAAGGTGGACTACATCGACGAGTCCGAGGTGCTCTCCCCCGCCGACTACGTCAACCACATCGACAAGCACGCCTTCACCGTTCCGTTCGTCTGCGGCGCCACCAACCTGGGCGAAGCCCTGCGCCGCATCGCCGAGGGGGCGGCGATGATCCGCTCCAAGGGCGAGGCGGGCACCGGCGACGTCTCCGAGGCCACCAAGCACATCCGCACGATCCGGCGCGAGATCGCCGTCCTCAAGGCCACCTACGAGGCGAACCCCGACGAGTTGTACGTGGCGGCCAAGGAGCTCCAGGCGCCGTACGACATCGTCCGCGAGGTCGCCCAGAGCGGCACCCTGCCCGTGGTGCTCTTCACCGCGGGCGGCGTCGCCACGCCTGCCGACGCCGCGATGATGATGCAGCTCGGGGCCGACGGCGTGTTCGTCGGCTCGGGGATCTTCAAGTCCGGCGACCCGGCCGCCCGCGCGGCGGCCATCGTCAAGGCCACCGCGCTGTACGACGACCCGGCGGCCATCGCGGAGGCGTCGCGCGGCCTCGGCGAGGCCATGGTCGGCATCAACGTCGCCGACCTCCCCGCGCCCCACCGCCTGGCGGAGCGCGGCTGGTGACGACCGTCGGCGTGCTCGGCCTGCAGGGCGGGGTGCGCGAGCACGTCCGGCTGCTCGAGTCCCTCGGGGCCCGGACGGCGCCGCTGCGGGTACCCTCCGACCTGGCCAGCCCGGACGGGCTGCGCGTCGACGCCGTGGTGCTCCCCGGAGGCGAGTCGTCGACGATCGACCGGCTGCTGCGGCTCTTTGGCCTGCACGATCCCCTCGCCGACGCCATCCGCGGCGGCCTGCCGACGCTCGGCACCTGCGCCGGGCTGATCCTCCTGGCTCGGCGAGTGATCGACCCGGCACCCGGCCAGCAGTCGCTCGGCGTCCTCGACGTCACGGTGCGCCGCAACGCGTTCGGTCCCCAGGTGGACTCGACGGAGACCGAGCTGACAACGTCGGACGGCCCGGCGAGGGTCGCGTTCATCCGCGCCCCGGAGGTCACCGCGACCGGCCCCGGCGTGGAGGTGCTCGCCCGGCGCGCCGGCCGCGTCGTCGCCGTCCGCCAGGGCGCGACTACCGGCGTCGCGTTCCACCCGGAACTGACCGGCGAGCCGCTGTTCCACCGTAGACTCCTGACCGACACCCGGAGGTAGGACATGCACACGCGAACACTCGGACAGGGCCTCCAGGTCTCGGCGATCGGCCTGGGCTGCATGGGAATGTCGCAGAGCTACGGGCCTAACCCGGGCAGCCGCGACGACATGATCGCGGTCCTGCGCGCCGCCGTCGAGCACGGCGTGACGTTCTTCGACACGGCCGAGGTCTACGGGCCGTACGTCAACGAGGAGCTCGTCGGGGAGGCGCTCGAGCCGCTTCGCGACGACGTCGTGATCGCCACGAAGTTCGGCTGGGACATCCGCGACGGCAAGAGCGTCGGTCTCGACAGCCGGCCCGAGCAGATCCGCCGCGTCGCCGACGAGTCGCTCCGCCGGCTGCGCGTCGAGGCGATCGACCTGTTCTACCAGCACCGGGTCGACCCCGGCGTGCCCATCGAGGACGTCGCGGGCACCGTCGGAGAGCTGATCGCGGCGGGGAAGGTCCGTCACTTCGGCCTCTCCGAGGCCGGGGCCGCGACGATCCGCGCGGCGCACGCCGTCCAGCCGGTCACCGCGCTCCAGAGCGAGTACTCCCTGTGGACCAGGGATCCCGAGGCGGAGGTGCTGCCCACGCTCGCAGAGCTCGGCATCGGATTCGTGCCGTTCAGCCCGCTCGGCAAGGGCTTCCTCACCGGCACCGTCGCCGCCGGCACCGCTTTCGCGGAGGGCGACGTGCGCGCCGGCATCCCTCGCTTCTCCGAGGAGAACCTGGCGGCGAACCAGGCGCTCGTCGCTCACGTCGCGAAGCTGGCCGAGGCGAAGGAGGCCTCCGCCGGGCAGGTCGCGCTGGCCTGGTTGCTGGCGCAGCAGCCCTGGATCGTGCCGATCCCCGGCACGCGCCGCGTCTCGCGGATCCAGGAGAACGCGGGCGCGACCGCGGTGGCGCTGTCCGCGGACGAGATCGACGACCTCGACGGCCTCGCTCGGAGCGTCGGCGTGCACGGCGCGCGGTACGGCGAGTATCACGCCGGCCTGGTCGGCCGCTAACGGCCGCTGCCGCCCCCGTCAGGGGCGCAGCTTTGGCGATGATCCTGCTGCCCATCCACCTCTGAACGGGGCGGACCCCGTCGTCAGGCGAGCTCGAGCGTCGTGACGCAGGTCGCGGAATCGTCGCCCTTCGTCGTCACGGGCGATGTCGCGGTCTTCCCGTCGTACTCGACGGTGAGGGTCGCGTCGATCCCACGCGGCAGCCACACGCCGGCGAACCCGTTGTCGAACGTGGTGAGTGATGTGTCGACGATGTCCTCGCCCGTCGCGTCGTCGGTCACGGTCACCTGGAGGTCCGCGTTCTGCAGCTCGCCGACGCAGGTGGTGAGGCTGTGGAAGTGGCACTCGTGCGTCTGCGTCAGGTAGGGCGCGAACGAGACGTAGAACGCGTCGTCCGGCATCGGGAGGCTCTGTTCCCTCCCGCTCTCGTCCGTCAGAAGCAGGTGGGTGGGCCTGACCGAGGCGATCAGATCGGTCGAGCGCTCGGCGAGCGGGACGGCGTCGAGCCTGTCGATGATCTCGACGGCGTTGAGGCCGGCGAGCCCGTGGTCGGCGAGCAGGTCGCCACCCGGCTTCGCGGTCTCGGTGACCGAGACCTCGGGAGCGGGATCGGGCGCGGGGGCCGGGGCGGCGCAGCCGGCGAGAAGGAGGGGCACCGCGAGTGCGGCGGCAAGGAGGGCCTTGACGGGGACGGACAGCGGGCGGCGGTTCTCAGTGTTCATATCGGGATCCAGCCTACGAGGCGGGCGTTCCCGGCACGACACCGGCCCTGCTCGTAGAATCCCGACATGCCACCAGACCACGCCGCCGCCGAGGGCTTGTACGAGGAGCGGACCGCCGCCTCGCCGCACGTCGAGTGCACGTGGCAGGCCCGCGCCGTGCGCGAGGAGCGCTACCTGGTCCCCGCCGTCGAGCACTGGGACATCTGGTTCGCGCGGGAGCCCGACGGCAGCGTGGTCGCGGGCCTCTCCGGCCCTGCCCTCGGGTCGCGCTGGATCGCGTCGGTCGTCGGGGAGCACGGGTGGGGCGTGCAGTTGAGCGCTCACGTCGTCGTTCCCGGCGTCGCCAAGAAGCTCCTCCTCGGCGGCGAGCTGCGGCTGCCCGTCGCGGACGGGCTCGTCGAGATCTCCGGGCGACGCGTGCCTGTTCCGTCCTTCGAGCAGTTGGAGGACTTCGTCGAGGAACTGCTGCGCCTCGGCGTCCTGCGTTCCGACGACGACGTGCGCCGCGCGCTGGCGGGCGACGACGTCGGCTACTCCGAGCGCCACTGGCAGCGTCGCGTGCGGGACTCGACGGGAGTCACGCGCAAGCAGATCTCCCAGCTCGCGCGGGCGCGCGAGGCCTACGCCCTCCTCCAGCGGGGCGTCACCCCCGCGGAGTGCGCGGCGACGTGCGGCTATGCCGACCAGGCGCACCTGACTCGGTCCCTGCGGCTGCTGCACGGCGAGACTCCCGCGCGCATCCTCGCCGGCAGATGATGGCGGAAATCTTCAATCCGCCGAGGCACCCTGATTGGTGGAATTGAGGCATCAGCTACCACCGACCAAGGAGCAGAAGATGTCCATTCCCGCAGCGCCCGAGGGCTACGCCACCGTCAACCCGTTCATCATCACGCACGGCGCCGAGGAGATCTCGGCCTTCATCATCGAGGTCTTCGGCGGCGTCGAGCGGCTGGAGTCGCGCACCGTCGACGTCGACGGCCTGCTGCTGCAGGGCGAGGTGGTGGTCGGCACCACCACGATCATGCTCGCCGAGCGCAAGCCCGGCTGGGCTTTCACCCCGAGCTTCCTGCAGATCTATGTCGACGACATCGAGGCCACCCTGGAACGGGCCGTCGCCCGGGGCGCGCGGATCCTCACCCAGCCGACCGACTTCTTCGGCACCCAGTTCTCCCGCGTCCAGGACCCGGCCGCGAACATCTGGTGGGTCTGGCAGCACGGCGAGCTTGTCTGGGACGAGGCCGCGCACGCGGACGCCTGGGACGGCGACGCCCCCGCCGAGGACTGGGCCGCCGTCTCCCCAGAGCTCGCCTACATCCGCGACACCCTGCTGGACGCGATGGCGAACCTGCGTGATCCCGAGGCGGAGCAGGTCTAGACCAGCGACGCGACAGAGGCGTATGCGTCGGGCAGGTCGCGCGACGGGAGGTCGTAGACCCTCGTGATCCGGATGGCGGCGTCGTGACGCGGCCACCCGGGGTCGCCGTCGACCACGAACCTCACCGCGGCGCCGTGGACCTCGTCCGCGAGCGACTGCGGCGGGTTCGGACCCGCGAGCGGCTCCATCGCGGGGCCGTCGAGGCAGTCGAAGAAGAACGGCACGTCGAGGCAGTGCTCGGCGTAGCCGAACCGTCCCGACGGCCACGAGAATCGGTAGGTCCACGTGGGCGCCGTGTCGCGATCGGCGACAACCCTCGGCACCGTCACGCGGAACATCATGTCCGTCACGATCCGCCCCGCCAGCCGCGCCTTGCCGAGCGCGACGACATCGGCGTTGTCGGCCAGATACCGCTTCCGGGCGCCCTTCGGAAGCCCGAGCTTGTTCAGCAGGAGGAAGCGAGGCACCCACCGGAGCTTCGGTCCCGCCGCCTCGAACACCGTGGTGAACTCGTCGTCGGTGGCGCCGAGGACGAGCGGCTTGTCGGAGCCGATCCCCATCCGGAACGACTCCCGCGTGGGTCGCTTGATGAGGTCGCCGTCGACGACCGGGCCGAGCTGGAGGCCCTCCTCGACGATGGTGGCGAGCGAGTCCGCACCGAACTCGGTCGCCTTCGCCTGGAGCTCCAGGATGCGCTCCTCCGGGAGGGCGCTGAAGCCGTCTCGCGTCGGCGGCACGCCCGCCTCCCGCGCGACCTCCTCGCCGAGGCGCCGCGCCCGCGCGGTCGACACATCGGCGGTCGCGCCGGAGATCGCATACGCGCGATGGAACAGGTGCTGCGCCCGCTCCATGCCCAGCAGTGTCAGGACCGCGCCACCGCCTGCGGACTGTCCCGCGATCGTGACCCGGCCGGGGTCGCCGCCGAACGCGACGATGTTCTGCTGCACCCATTCGAGGGCGAGGAGCCAGTCGAGCACGCCGCGGTTCTGCGGTGCGCCCTCGATCCACCCGAAGCCGTCGAAGCCGAGCCGGTAGGAGATGGTGACCGTGACGACGCCGTCGCGGGTGAAGTTGCGGCCGTCGTACCACTCGCCGGCAGGCGACCCCGCGACATACCCGCCGCCGTGGATCCACACCATGACCGGCAGCCCCTCGCCTGGCCGCACCGGAACCGGCGACGGCGTGAAGACGTTCACGTTGAGCGTGCTCTCGCCCTCGACGGAGGGCTCGGGGATCAGCGTCACTCCCGGGTCGCCGCGCTGCGCGGTCGCGCCGAACGCGAGCGCGTCGCGCACGCCCTCCCACGGCTTCTTCGGCGCGGGCGCCGCGAACCGCAGCTCCCCGACGGGCGCCTCGGCGAACGGGATGCCGAGGAACGCGGCGGACCGCGCCTCGCTTCCCGGCACCGCGCGCCATCGGCCGCGGACGGCTCCCGCCGTCGTCGCCACGTCCACGAGATCATCAGCGCTCCGCATGATCCTCACCGTAGCGGGAGGGCAGCCGCTTCGACTCAGCCGTCGATGAGCCGGCCGACCCGCAGCAGGTCGTCGGCGATCCGCAGGGACCAGGACTTCCTCCCGATGGAGGTGCCCGCCGCCGTCGTGTACGGCTCCACCCCGAGGACGAACCCGTCCGCCGACGGCGTCAGCACGGCCTCCGCGCGGACATCGTCCCGGAACAGGACGATCGCCTCGACCGGAAGGGCAGGGAGACGCTTGTCGGCCGCGAGACGAGCACCGGGATACAGGTGCGTGTTGTCGGCGACGAGCGCGAGGACGTCTCCCGCCGCGGGCTCCATGGGTTCCTCAGGCTTCTGCATGCTCACCACGATAGGACGGCGGCGCCGCTCAGTGGGTGCGCAGGGCGTCGATCAGCTCCGACTTCGACATCCGGGAGCGGCCCTCGATGCCGAGCTCCCGCGCACGCTGCAGCAGTTCCTGCTTGGTGCGGTCGTCGTAGTCCTTGGCCGAACCGCCTCTGCGCCCCACCGCCTCGCGCGATGAAGCAGCCGCGGCGTTGGCGATGCGGGCGGCCTTCTCCTTGCTCGCACCGTCGTCGCGCAGCGCCTCGTACATTTCCTTGTCCTTTACCGAAGGGCCCGGATCTTCTCGCTTGGGCATACGCGCCTCCTTCATGAGACCTCCCCGTACCCCGAACCGATCCTGGCAAACGCGGCGCTCAGCTGCTCCAGGTGCGCCAGAGGTGGGCGTACTCGCCGTCGGCCGCGAGCAGCTCGTCGTGGCTGCCGAACTCCGCGATCCTGCCGTCGATGACCACCGCGATCCGGTCCGCGTCGTGGGCCGTGTGCAGCCGGTGGGCGATGGCGACGACCGTGCGATCGGCCAGCAGCGCCGCCATCGAGCCCTCCAGGTGACGGGCGGTGCGCGGGTCGATCAGCGAGGTCGCCTCGTCGAGCACGAGCGTGTGCGGGTCCGCGACCATGAGCCGGGCGAGGGCGATCTGCTGCGCCTGGGCAGGCGTCAGCGACGAGTGGCCGTGGCCGAGCAGGGTGCCGAGGCCGTCCGGCAGCTTGCCGACCCAGTCGTCGGCGTCCACGGCCCGCAGCGCGCGCCACACCATCTCGTCGGTCGCGGCGCCCTCCCGGGCGAGCACGACGTTGTCGCGGACGCTGCCGACGAACACGTGATGCTCCTGCGTGACGAGGCACACCTCGGTGCGCAGGACGTCGAGGGGCAGGTCCATGACGTCGATCCCTCCGACGCGGACGTCGCCCGTCCGCGGCCGGTTGATGCCGGCGACGAGCCGGCCGAGCGTCGACTTCCCCGACCCCGACGGCCCGACGATCGCCAACCGCTCCCCCGGCCGCAGCGCGAGGTCGACGCCGTGCAGCACGTCGTGATCGGCCCGGTACGCGAAGCGCAGGTCCCTGCCCTCGACGTCGGACGCCTCGGGAAGCGCCTCGCCGGGCGTCCGGTCGTCGGGCACCTCGGCAACGCCGAGGAGGCGGGTGGTCGAGGCGACGCCCACCTGCAGGTTGTCGGCGACCTGGATGAGCCGGTCGAGCGGCCCCACCAGTTGCTGCAGGTAGATCGCGGCCGTCGTCACCTGGCCGATCGTCACCAGGTCCGCACCGAAGCCCCACGTGCCGAGCAGCACGACGAGCACGATGGGCAGCTGGAACGCGAAGTCGAGCCAGATGAACAGCAGGTTCCGCAGGCTCATGGTGTAGCGCTCGGCCTGGGCCGACTCGGCGATGTCGTCGTCGAGCCGCTGCTGGCGGAGCCGCCGCAGTCCGAGGGCCTCGACGGTGCGCGCGCCCTCGATGGTCTCCGTGATCGTCGAGTTGATGCGGCTGTAGGTGGCCTGCTCGGTGATGTACCCGGCGGCGGCGTTCCTCAGGTACGGTCGCGCGGCGAGGTAGAGGATGACGATCGAGGAGATCACCGGCAGCGTGAGCAGGGGCGAGTTGAGCAGCAGCGCAACCACCGTCAGGACGACCATCGTGATCGACGTGACCAGCTGCGGCAGCGCCCAGCGCACCGACGCGCTCATCTTGCTGACGTCCGCCGTGATGCGCGTGATCAGGTCGCCGCTCGACGCCGACTCGACCTTGCCGAGCGGCAGCCGGAGCACGGTCTGGACGATGTACTCGCGCGCGGCGGCGAGCAGGTCGTAGCCGAGCACGGCGTCGGCGCGCTTGGCCAGGAAGGTGAACGCCGCCTGCGCGAGCACGAAGACGAGCACCCCCAGCAGGACGGCGTCGGTCTGCCCCAGCTCGGAGCCGGAGGCCGCGTCGTCGACGAGGTCGCCGAGGATCCGCGGGATGACGAGCGACGACGCCGCCGCCAGCACGTTGAAGGTCAGCAGCAGGATGACGGCGGCCTTGCGGGTCGTGAGCAGCTGCCGGACGAACCCGAAGGCGCGGCGGGCGCGCGCGACGGGTAGGCCGCGTTCGGGGTGCCGCGAAGCGTGGAAGACGTCCCTCGCGCGCACGCCGCGCTCGGCGTGGCGCGCCTTCCAGGCCGCCAGCCGCGCGGCGGTCGGCAGGGTGCGGTCGACGACCAGCGACGGCGGCACCCGCGGCGCGGGCGACTCCTCGCGCCAGCTGTCCGCCGACCCGGGCAGCAGCTCGGTCATGTCACTCATCGTCCTTGTCCATTCCCCGCGCGACCACCCGGCGGTAGTCCGGCCGATCGAGCAGCGCGAGGTGGCTCCCCCGCGCCACGATCCGGCCGTCCGACAGGAACGCCACCTCGTCGGCGGAGTGCAGGATCAGCGGCGATGCCGTCGCGACGACGGTCGTCCTTCCTGCACGGTGCGCGACGAGGCGCGGCGCGATCCGCGACTCGGTGTGCGCGTCGACGGCGGAGGTCGGCTCCACGAGGCACAGGACGTCCGGGTCCGCGACGAGGGCGCGCGCGAGGACGACGCGCTGCCGCTGACCGCACGAGAGCCCGCGTCCCTTCTCGTCGATCGCGCCCTGCCAACCGCCGGGCAGGGCGTCGAAGACGTCCTCGGCGCAGGCGGTGACCAGCGCGGCCTCCGCCTGCTCGCGCGTGTGCGTTCCCCAGGGGTCGACGGCGTCCTGCAGGGTTCCCGAGAACAGCATCGCGGCGGTGTCCGCGACGAGAACGCGGCGGCGGAGCGACTCGAGGTCGAGATCCGCGAGGTCGACGCCGTCGGCCGTGACGCCCCACGTCCCCGCGGCGCGCTCGGCGTCGGCGGCCGCGACGGCCTCGCGTTGCGCGCGCAGCTCGCGCTCGGCCCTTCGTCGCTCGCGCCCGCTGAGGGTCTCGTCCGCGTCCACGTTCTCGACGGCATCGGTCGGCAGGTACCGGCCGAGCCTGTCGATCAGTGCCGCCGAGGCATCGGGGTCCGCGCTCACCAGGCCGAGGAACCGGACGGGCTCGACCACGAGCCCGGAAGCCTCGTCGACCAGGCGCGGCGACGGCGCCACCTCGCGGGTGGCGGGGCGCCACGGCGTCGGCGAGGTGAAGAGCACGCTGGTCTTGCGCGCCGCGACCAGCGCCGCGATCCACTTCTGGGAGAAGTCGAAGAACGTCTGCAGCGGCCACAGCATGTAGAGGGCGTAGCCGACGAAGCTGATCAGCTGGCCCACGGTGAGGCGGCCGGCCGCCAGCTCGTGCGTGCCGAGGTAGACGACGAGCACGAGGAGACCGCCCGAGACCAGCACCGAGATGGACTCGACGACGCCCTGCCACGTCCCGACCCGCACGCCGAGGCGCCGCACCTTCTGCGACTGCCGCACGTAGTTGGCGCCGAACGTCTCCTCGCCGCCGACGCCGCGCAGGATACGCAGGCCCGCGACGATGTCCGTGGCCAGCGAGGTGAGCTCGGCGCTCTGGGTGCGCTCGGCGAGCTGCGCCGCACTGAGCGGGCGCAGCACCGGTGTCGAGGCCGCGAGCAGCAGCGGCGAGAGCACCAGCACGACGACGGCGAGCTTCGGCGACGTCGTGAACATCAGCACGCACACCAGGCCGAACGCGAGCAGCGACCCGATGAGCCTGGCGAGCACCTCGAGGGTCGCGCCGAAGACGTCGGAGTCCGACGAGCTGACGCTCAGCACCTCGCCCGTCGGCACGCGGCGCCCGAGCACATGCCCCAGCCGCCCCGTCGTGTGGCCGACCCGCTTCTGCGTGCCGTACAGCGCGATCAGCCAGCTCCGCACCACCAAGGTGTGCTGCAGGATGCCGCCGGCGGCACCCAGCACCATGCTGACGAGCAGCAGCGAGGTCCAGCCGACGGTGGCCCACATGTCGCGCCCGAGCATGCCCGCGTCGATCGCCTTGCCGATCAGCCACGGCGAGAGGACGCTCGGCAGCTGCCAGGCCACCACCAACAGCGTCATGGAAAAGACCACGACGAACTGATCGCGAACCATCCAGCGCAGGAAGGCACTGGGTCCACGAGTGGTGGGAATATCGGAGGCGGTCACCTCTGGAGGGAAGTCGCGCATAGCTGGTCAACGCTACGCGCGCCGCGTCCCACTGGTCAAGCAGCGCTCACGTCGGAAGGCGGAGTTGGCCGCCCCGAGACTCGACCAGGCCGTCCGCCGCGAGCGAGGCGATCGCCCGATCGCGCTGGTCGGCGTCCGGCCAGTCCGCGCACACGGCGGCCGTGGGCAAGGCGTGGCTCGCCGCGTGCCGCAAGGCCCGGAGGACGGCACCGCGCGCCTGCCTGTCGCTGCCTTCGTAGGCGGCCTGCTTCCGCCGCTCATCCCCGGTGTCGGGGTGTCCGGCGGCGTGCCAAGAGCACAGGTCGACGACGGGGCACCGGCCGCACTGCGGCTCCCGGGACAGGCACACCGTGGCGCCGAGCTCCATGGCGGCGGCGTTGACCACTGCCGCCGGGCCGGGATCGTGCGGCAGGAGGCGCGCCATCGTCGCCAGATCGCGCCGTGAAGGAGGGCCGGGCTGCGAGCGCCCCTCGACGGCCCGTGCCAGGACCCTGCGCGTGTTCGTGTCGACGACGGGATGCCGCTCGCCGTAGGCGAAGACCGCGACGGCCCTCGCGGTGTAATCGCCGATCCCCTTGAGCGCGAGGAGGTCGTCGACGTCGCTCGGGACGACGCCGTCGTGCCGGTCCCTGATCTGGACGGCGGCCTCCCGCAACCACAGCGCCCGGCGCGGATAGCCGAGGTTCGCCCACTGGTGCACCGCCTCGGCCGGCGTCGCGGCGGCGAGCGCCGCGGGGGTCGGCCAGCGCTCCAGCCATGCCTCCAGCATCGGTATCACGCGGTTCACGGGCGTCTGCTGCAGCATGAACTCGCTCACCAGCACGCCCCAGGCTCCGAACCCCGGACGACGCCACGGCAGGTCGCGCGCGTTCGGCCCGTACCAGTCGACGAGCCGAACGGCGAGCGTCCTGGCGACTGGTTCCTGCATGAGACGAGTCTATGGACGGTCGGCAGGTTCGTCGCTTCCGGCTACGCTCGGAAGGAGAATCACGGCAACGGTCGAACAGGCAGGAGCAGATGGTCCCGAAACGCGCCTTCTCGGACGCTTCTCGAGGCGATGTCCTCTTCACACACTTCGACGTGGATGCGTACGTCCAGCACGCCCGCGGGCGCATCGTCGTCGACACCGGCGCCCTGACCCCGCTCGACGACATCACCGCGGCGGACCTCGCCTTCCTCTGGCGCCTCGACAGCGCCGGGCTGTCCGAGACCCGCTCGATGCTGTCCTGCTGGACGGGAAACGAGGCCCGCATCACCGCGTTCATCGCCACGTGGTCCTACGAGCGGATGTGGCTCGCCTGGGCGGTCAGGGACGTGCTCGACGCCGCGGGCGTACGGCCCGAGCCGCGCGTGCGCAACCGGCTCGGCGCCCGCCTGCGCGAAGCCTGGGTCGACCGTCTCATGCCGCTGATCGTCCCACCGATCGCGGCGGCTGTGGGCGAACCCTTCACCGCTGGCCACATGATCCGGATGGCGCTCCAGGAGGCGAGCCTCCGGGCCGCATACGCGGAGTTGCTCCCCCGGCTCGACGGGGAGGCGCGCCGCGTCGTCGACGAGATCGTGTCCCGCCGCGAGACCTTCGTCGACTTCTACCAGCGCGAGGCCTCCGCCCGGATCGCCCGCTCCCGCAGGGAGAGGATCTCGGCGCGGCTCGCGCTCGTCGGCTGGGAGCCGCTGCGCGTCGTCGGCGTGCCGGACCCCGACGAGGCCCGCGCGCTGGGCAACATCTTCCTCACCGACGACGCCGCGGAACGGCTCCGCGCGGCGCAGCGCCCCATCCTCGACCTGCTCGACGGCGTGGGGCTCGTTCCCGGCACCGACCGCGACGGCCGTCCCGCGCCGGCCCCCACCCGAGGACTGTTCGCCCGGAGGAGTCGTCATGGCCTTTGACCTGGAGAACTTCGCCGCCACGTCGGAGCGCGTGCGATGGGAAGACCTGGACTTCGACGCCTTCGAGACCCGGCCGCTCGACGACGCGACGCTGCGCGTGCTGCGCTACATGTGCGACGTCGAGTACCACACCTCCTGCTACCTGAGGGACCTGCTCGTCACGCGCTCCCACCGCAAGGACGAGGCCCGCGGCTTCATGACGACGTGGAACCGCGAGGAGTTCTGGCACGGCGAGGCCCTCGCCGCGGTGCTGAAGCGCCACGACATCGTCGTCGACTACGACGAGCTCAAGGCCAAGCGGATCAAGCTCGGCTGGCGCGAGGCCCTCGGCCCCACGAAGCAGTCGGCGCTGTCGAACCTGGTCGGCGACGACTTCGTCGCGGTCCACATGACCTGGGGCGCGGCCAACGAGCTGTCCGCCGTCGCCGCCTACCGCCGGCTCGCCCTGATGCTGGACCATCCCGCGCTGTCGCCGCTGCTGAAGCGGATCGCGCAGCAGGAGACGCGGCATGTCGCGTTCTACTCGACGCAGGCCCGCGCGGCGCTGGACCGCTCGCCGGCCGCGCCGAAGCTGGTGCGCGCGCTGATGGAGAAGGCGTGGCGCCCTGTCGGCTCCGGCGTGATGGAGGTCGACGAGGTCCGCGACGTGATGGGCTACCTCTTCACCGGCCAGGCCGCGGCGCTCGACAAGCTCGACCAGTCCCTCGCCCGGCTCCCCGGCCTCGACGGACTCGCCGTCTTCCGCACCGCGTTCACCGGCATGGGCATCAAGATCTAGTGTCCCGCAACGAACATCCGACGCAGGACACTAAAGTCCGTGAGCCTCGAGGGTCGCTTCGTACTCGTCGGTGACCTCCTCGACATCGCGCCCGGTGTCCTCCCACATCTCCCGCAGGCGCCGGCGCAGGTCCTCGGGAAGAGCCTCGTAACGTTCCATCCACTGCTCGAGGTTTTCGGTCCAGTACCCGACGACCTTGTAGGAGTCAGACGGCAGCCGGAGTTCACGACGAAGGTACTTGCGAACCGCGCGCGTGGCCTTCGCCGCCCCCGCTACCCACACATACCCCGGGCCGCTCGGCAGGTCGGCGGCCCTGACGATCTCCTCCATCCTGCTCGGGCCCTGCCCGTTCCCGCCGCGCACCCACACGAGTTCGACGCCCTCGGGGAGCGCGAGGGTCTGCTCGTGCGACGCCTCCTCGACCTCGATCACGACGCGCGTGCGGACACCGGGTGGCGTCTGCTCCGCCAACCGGAGCGCGGCGGGAATCCCGGTCGCGTCCGCCACGAGAAGCTGCCACTCGATGCCCTCCCGGGGCTCGTAGAGCCCTCGCGGGGTGTTCACACCGACGATGTGGCCGGGCTCGGCTCCCAGCGCCCACCGGGCGGCGACGCCACCGTCGTGCACGACGAAGTCGATCGTGAGACGGCGGGTGTCCGGGTCCCACGCGCGCACGGTGTAACACCGCACCTGCGACGGCTCGACGCCATCGGGGAAGGTCCAGTAGCCGTCGGCAGATGGCTCTGGCAGGTTCGGCTCGCCGTGCCCCTCCGCGGGGAGGAACAGCCGCAGGTACTCGTCGCCGACGCCCGACGACACAAAGCCGTCGAGACCGTCGCCGGTGAAGACGATGCGCACCATGCCGCGCGTGAGATGCACGACCTCAGCCACCTCGATGCGGTGCACGAGGTTCACGTCAGGCCTACTCACAGCCCCACCTTAACGCGAGACAGACGTTCCCTAATCCATGGATCCATGACGGCCGCGCACTCACCTGCGTAGGTTCCGTTGGCTGTGCATATGCACAGCCAACGGAACCTACGCAGGTCGATGCGCGCCACCTCAGAGGTGGAGGACCGCGCGCGCGATCAGGAAGTAGATGACGAGGCCCGTGGCGTCGACGAAGGTCGTGATGAACGGGTTCGAGAACACGGCCGGGTCGACGCGGATGGCGCGCGCGAGCAGCGGCATGACCCCGCCGATCGTCGCCGCGACCGTGCACACCGCCAGCAGCGTGAGGCCGATCACCAGCCCGATGCGCGCGTCGTAGAACAGCGAGGACAGGGCGAAACCGAGGGTGCCGAGCAGGACCCCGAGCAGGGCTCCGACGCGCAGCTCCCGCGACAGCACCCTGACGAGGTCGCGGGGCGTGACGTCGTTCAACGCGAGCGCGCGGGTCACCGTCGTCGCGGCCTGGTTGCCCGTATTTCCGCCGGTCCCGATCAGCAACGGCACGAACAGCGCGAGCACGGTCACCTGGGCCAGCGTGGCCTCGAACACCGAGAGCACCTGGACGGTGAGCGTCGCGCCGACGGCGAGCACCAGGAGCCAGATCACCCGCGAGTGGACGAGGGTGAGGATGGGCGTGGAGAGGTACGGGCGGCGAAGCGGCTCGGTGCCGCCCTGGCGCGCCGCGTCCTCGCTCTCCTCCTGCTCGAGGATGCGGACGGCGTCGTCGATGGTGAGGATGCCGACGAGGCGCGACTCGCTGTCGACGACGGCGAGTGCCAGCAGGCCCCGCTCCGCACAGCGCCGAGCCGCGACCTCCTCGTCGGTGTCCGCGGTGGCCACCGGCGCCTCGCGCATGAGATCGCCCACCAGCATGGCGTCGTCGGCACCGATCAGGTCGCGCAGGCTGACGACGCCGACGACGCGGCGCTCGCCGTCGAGCACCGGGAGCGTGTAGACGGTCTCGGCGTCGTCGAGGCGCAGGCGCACCCGGGCCAGCGTCGCCGCGACGGTCAGGTTCGGATGGGTGCTGACGTACTCCGGGCTCATCCGGCGGCCGATCGAGCCGTGCGGATAGCCGAGCACGCTCGCGGTCAGCTGCCGCTCCCGCGCGGGCAGCCCGCGGAGGAGCCGCGGCGCCAACGAGGCCGGCAGTTCGTCGAGCAGCCACACCCGGTCGTCCGGGTCCATCGCGGCGAAGAGCTCCGCCACCTCCGCGTCCTGCAGCCCGCGCACGAGATCGCTCTGCAGCGCGGGGTCGAGCGCCTCGAAGACCTCGAGGGCGCGCTGCTTCGGCAGGAGTCGATACATGACCGCGCGGTGACGGCCGCTCAGCCGTTCGCAGATCTCGACCAGTTCCGGCGTGCCGCAGGGCGCGATCGTGTCGGCGAGGCCCGCGAGGTCGCCGAGGTTGATGTGGCCGACGATCCGGTCGGCGATGTCGGTCAGTTCCTGAATGCGCTGAGTGGTCATGGCGCTGCTCGTTTCGTCAAGGCACGCGCGCACGACGCCCCTGACGACGAGGTGTCAGAAGGAAAGGACGAGACGGCGCGCGGACACGGGTTCCGGATGATGACTGTGACTGTCGCTACTCATCGGACTCACCTCGCTCACCGTCGGGCACCTCATGGGGTGCGGTCTCACTGGCCAGTGCCACCGTAGCAGGCGCTCGCGCCTCACGCGCAGGCGGCGACGACGGCGTCGATCACGTCGCGATCCGCGAGCACGCGGAAGTGCCCCATGGCGGCGACGGGGACGTTGATCGCCCCCTCCAGCCGGGAGCCGCCCGGGATGTGCGGGTCGAAGGCGGGACAGATCGACGTGATGAGGCGGTTCACGTCGTTGCGGCCCGCCAACTCGACGATGGTCGCGTCGTCGGGTGCCAGCGAGCGCACGACGGGGTGCGGCACGAGCCGGGCGAGCACGGACCCGCCGAACGGCGTCGCGACGGTGACGACGCCCCGCACGCGGTGGGCCTCGTCCCCCAACAGCAGGCACTTCGCGATCAACCCGCCCTTGCTGTGCGCGACGAGGAGCACGTCGGTCAGCCCCTTCGCCGACAGATAGGTGGCGACGAGCGCAGCGCCATCCCTCACCGTCGCGGTGTTGCGTCTCAGCTCCGGCAGTGTGTGGATCGGATGCCCGGCCGCGCTCAACGCGTCGGCGATGGCGCGCATCATCGTCCACTCCTCCAGCACGCCGGGGACGAGGACGACGGGGGCCCCGTCTCCCGTTGCGTAGGCCGCGGGCACGTCGCGGCGGACCAGGCCGCCGGCCAGGGCCCTGCTCACCCACCAGTAATCGGCGCCCCACGCCCGGCCCCGGACGATTGCGGAGGCGACGCGCTCCCTTCGAGACCCGGGCCGGCGGCTACCGGCGCGCATGCTCATCGATCAGCGCGGCGATCGTGCGCGGGGCGGCGAACATGGTCGCGTGCGGGCCCGGAACCGTGGCGTACCAGCCATGCCGGAACTTGGCCGCCAGCTCCTTGCCCCACTCCAGGGGCACGATGGGATCGTCGAGGCCGCAGATCACGAGGGTCTTCGCCTCGACCCGGGAGGCGATGTCGTCGAGGTCCGTGGCAAGCAGGTGAGGCATCTGCTGGAGCATGTAGGGGATGCCGGTGCGGAAGAAGTAGTCGTAGACGGCCAGGAAGGTGACGAGCCCGGGCTCCTTGAGGCCGTTGGCGAGCAGCAGCGGCCCCACCTTCGCCAGCGTCCGCGCCGTCGGGGCGATGACGGGAGCTATCAGGGCGATGTGATCCACCTGCTCGGGGAATCCGGCGGCCAGCTCCGCGACGACCTGCGCCCCCATGGAATGCCCGACGACGACGGGTCGCTCGAGGTCGTGCTCCTCCAGGTAGCGCGCGATCAGCGCCGCGTGGTCGGTGATCGTCAGGTCGCGGCCGGGGCGCGGGGAGCGCCCGTAGCCCGCCATGTCGATGAGGTGCACGTCGCCGCGCTGGGCGAGCTCCACCGCCGTCGGCCCGTACAGGCGGGCCGACACCCCGATGCCGTGCACGAGCACGAAATCGGGGCCGTCCTTCTCCGGCACCTGGCAGGCGAACCGGTAGGCCATGAGCGAGGCGTCACCGTATCCGGAGCGGCTCGTGTGGTACTCGACGTCGCCGATGAATCGCTTGCGATAGCGCTCCTCGACCCGGGACGCGTGACGCCGGACGGACATGCCGCCAGCCTATCAGCGCCCGGCTTCGCCTTGACTTGTGCGGGTTCGAGTGACTAACGTCTCTCCCGGAACTCGAAGTCGAGAAAGGGGGTCCCGAAATGATGAATGTCTTCACTCGCACTGAGCCGATCGCCGTGCGCGGCGGGGCCGCTGTCTCCTTCGGCGCATTCCCCCGCCTGATCGCGGCCATCTGATCCCTTAACGGGATAACTCTGCCCTCTTCAGGGCACCACTCCGACATCTCACGAGTCGATCGACTCTGCGCCGGCTCCGCCGGCATCTCGATACGTCATCTTTGAGCGAAAGCCACATCATGCCTGCCATCACCGTGCAGCTGGACCCCGTCATCACCGACGCTCCGCTGCCGCCCTTGTCCGACCGCGTTCCGCGCACCTCGTTCCTCACCCGAGTCGCGATGCACGTCGCGTTGCGTGTGCTCATCTGGAGCACCCGCCCGGTGTCGACGTACCGCGAGGATTCGCGCCACCTCCGAAATGACCACGAACGCGCGCAGCGGGAACTCAACTGGGAGCTCCGCTATCTGCGCCTTCCCCTGAGATAGGAGGTTGCGCGGGCAAGCCCCATCACGGTCTCGCCCGCGCCGCCTCAGCCCTTTCACGCTTTCAAGAAGGAAACAGAAATATGAACGACATCGAGTTCCGCTCCCTCGTCATCCCAACGAGCCTCGAATCCACCGATGCCGCCGACTTCACGGCGATGACCGAGGTGAGAAACGCCGTCTACCGCGAGGTCAACGGTAACGAGGACGACACCGCCACTCCGGCGGAGCTGCTGCCGCACTACCAGCCGTCGCCAGACGAGCTGCGCTTCGTCTGGCTGATCCTGGCCGACGGCGTCCCCGTCGGCCGGATCGGCGTCGACATCCCACTCGAGGAGGACTCACGGGTCGCCTACTGGCTCATCGAGATCCTCGCGTCACACAACGGCCGCGGGATCGGCACGGCCGCGTACGACATCGTCGAGCGGGCGGCGCGGGAGCACGGCCGCAGCGTGCTGCAGTCGTGGGTGACCCACCCGGAGCGTGGGCCCGCCAGGAGCGACGACCGGCTCGCGCCGCCCACCGGGTTCGGCACCATCCCGCGGGACCACCGAGCCAGGTTCTACCTGCGCCACGGCTACTCGCTGGAACAAGTCGAGCGCAAGAGCGTGCTCGCTCTGCCCGTCGACAGCGCCAGGATCGAGGAGATGCTCGGAATAGCGCGCACGGGGTCCTACTCCGTCGTGCAGTGGATGCTGCCCACCCCGCCGGAGTTCGTCGACGGCTACGCCCGGATGAAGAACAGGATGTCGACGGACGTCCCGGCCGGCGCGCTCGAGTTCGACGAGGAGGACTGGGACGCCGACCGCGTCGCACGGCACGATGACGAGTGGCTCGGCGGCGGGAAGATCATGCTCGTCACCGCGGCCAAGTGCGACGGCACCGGCGAGTTGGTCGGCTACACCGAGCTGTCCATCGGCAACGACCGGACCGCGGTCACGAGCCAGGAGGACACGCTCGTGCTCCGGGAGCACCGAGGAAACAAGATCGGCCAGTTGATCAAGTGCGCCGGGCTGCTCTCCTGGCGCGACATCGCCCCGGAGTCGCCCAAGCTGGTGACGTACAACGCCGAGGAGAACCGGTTCATGCTGGACGTCAACGAGGCGATGGGATTCGTCCCCGACGCCTACGTCGGCGCCTGGAAGAAGACCATCGACCTCGCTTGAGCCGCCGTACCGCTGGTTGAGCCGAGGCACGTCGACGAAGTCGACCGGGTCTCGTGTCGAAACCAATGAACTGGATCATGTCCATGGACAATCAACAGCTCATTGGTTTCGACACGACGGTTCGCTGGCGCTCACGCGTCGGCTCAACCAGCGGTCAGGCCCAACCAGCGGTCAGAGCTCAAGAAGCGTGACGCTCAACCAGCGGTCAGGCGCAAGGAGCGCTAAACCGCAGCGGCGACGGAGGCGAGCCTTCGGCGCATGCCCTCCGCATACTGCTCCGCCTCGAGGCCTGCCACCAGGTGCCAGACCCCCGGCGACACCTCGACGGCGCCCGCCAGCCCTGCACGGCGCAGGGCTTCGGCGTCGACCGCGGAGGAGTTCTTGACCTCCACCCGGACGCGGGTCTCGGCGATCGGCGCGACCGAGGCGATGTTCGCCTCGCCGCCGAGCGCGGCCACCCACTGCTTCGCCTGGTTGGTCTCGACATCGCCGACGACGATGACCTTGGTCTCAACCACCGGCGCGTCCTCGAGACCGGCGCCCGCGCGGCGGGCCGCGGCCTTCTGCTCAGGCGTACGGTAGTCGAAGACGATGACCATCATCATCGCGGTGATGAACGCCGCGCCGACCGACAGCGCGTAGAGCGGGATGTTCGAGAACGCGGGGATGGTCAGCAGCGAGGTGAACACGAACGCGTTCGTGGTGACGCCGCCGCCGGCGAGCATGCCGCCGATGCCGATCGTCAGGCCACCGACGACACAGCCGGCGAGCATGCGCGGGTAGATCTTCTTGAATCGCAGGTGGATGCCGTAGAGCGACGGTTCGGAGATGCCGCCCAACAGGCCGGCCGCAAGCGCGCCCGTCGCCGTCTGCCGCATCTGGACCTCCTTGTCGCGCATGGCGAGCACCAGCACACCGGCGGTGGCGCCGAAGCACGCGAAGTTCCACGCGCCCATGGGGCCCTGGATGAAGTCGTAGCCCAGCGTCGAGATGTTGGCCAGCATGACGGCGTTCAGCGGCCAATGCAGTCCGAGCGGCACCATGAACGGGTAGATCATCGGGATGATGAGCGCGAAGATCAGCGGGTTGAAGCTGTTGATCGCGCCGAGCACGCCGCCCAGCCACGCGCCGACGTAGACGCCGATCGGGCCGATCAGGAAGGCCGTCAGCGGCAGCATGATCAGCATGGCGAGGAACGGCACGAAGATCAGCTGCAGGTTCTCCGGGATGAGCTTCTTCAGCAGCTTGTACAGCGGCCCGATCACGCCGGCCATCAGCAACGGCGGGAACACCTGCGAGTTGTACGTGAACAGCGTCAGCGGCACTCCGAAGATGTCGATCATGTTCATGTCGCTGCCCGCGACCGTGCGCACGTAGACGTCCGGGTGGCTGTGGAGGGCCGTGTAGCCGGGCAGCATGACCAGGGCCATGATCGCGAAGCCGACCCAGGGATCGGCGCCGACCTTCTTGCTCGCGTTGTACGCCACCATCAGCGGCAGGAACACGAACACCGACTGCCACATCAGGTTGACGAACTGCCAGCCGGGCGCGAGCTCGGTGCGCGGATCGGCCCAGTTGCCGATGATGTTCAGCGACGACATCAGCGCCATGAACGTGATGAACAGCGAGGCGCCGAGCAGCGCGCCGAGGATGGGACGGAACGAGTCGGAGAGGAACTCGAAGAACGAGTCGACCCACGCGAACTTGCCGCGCACGCCGCCGGCCCGGGCCGCCGCCTTGATCTCCTCGTCGGTGAGCGCGCGCTTGCCCTGCATGACGGGCAGTGCGTTGATCTGCTCGTAGTAGGTCTGGACGGCGCCGCCCATGATGATCTGGAACCGCTCCCCCGCCTGGGGGACCGCACCCATGACGCCCTTGATGGACTCCACCGCCGCGACGTCGATGTTCGACGCGTCGACCAGCTGGAAGCGCAGGCGCGTGGCGCAGTGGGTGAGGCTGACGATGTTGTCCGCGCCGCCGACGACGTCGACGATCTCTTCTGCTGCACTCATGACTCAGACCTCTTCCACCGGCACGAGGGAACGAACTTCTTCGGGCGTCGAGCAGAGGACGGCCTTGGCCGCCATCTCCTTGCACTGCTCGAGCGAGTAGGACCGCACCGCGGCCTTGACGGCGGGGATGGCGGGGATCGAGCAGCTGAGCTCGTCCACGCCGAGGCCGACGAGGATCGGCACCGCCTGTGGGTCGGACGCGACGCCGCCGCAGATGCCCAGCCACTTGCCGCGCTCGTGCAGCGCCTCGCAGGCGTTGCCGATCAGCGTCAGGATGGCGGGGTTGCACGGGTCGACCTGCGCGGCCAGCTTCGGGTGGCCCCGGTCCATGGCCAGCGTGTAGCTGGTGAGGTCGTTGGTGCCGACGGAGAAGAAGTCGCAGCCTTCCTCTGCGGCGAACTGCTTGGCCATCACCGCGACGGAGGGAACCTCCATCATGATGCCGACGCTCACCTTGGCGGTGACGCCGCTCTTGGCCCGCTCGTCGTCCCAGATCGCCTTGGCCTGGCGCCAGTCGTCGATGGTGGCGATCATCGGGAACATGACGTAGAGCTCGGCCCCGGCGTCGGCCGCGGCGAGGATGGCGCGCAACTGCGTGCGCAGCACCTCCGGCTTCTCCAGTCCGACGCGCACGCCGCGCACGCCGAGGAACGGGTTCTCCTCCGCGGGGATCGGCAGGTAGTCGAGCGGCTTGTCGCCGCCGACGTCGAGCGTGCGGATGACCAGCGGCTGGCCGGGCTTGAGCGCGCGGGAGCAGTCGGCGTAGACCTCGGCCTGCTCGGCCTCGGTAGGCGCCGTCGAGCGGCCCATGAACACGAACTCGGAGCGCAGCAGGCCCACGCCCTCCGCGCCCTTCGTCATGGCCTTCTCGGCATCCTCGACGCCGCCGATGTTGGCGACGACGTGCACCTGGTGCCCGTCGGTCGTCGTGGCGGGCTCGTCCTTGTGCGAGTCCTCCAGCGCCTTGCGCTCGGCGAGCTTCTTCTGACGGTCGAAGATGCCGTCGATCTCGTCGTCCGTCAGATTCAGCTGCAGCGAGCCCTTCGAGCCGTCGAGGACGACCCGGGTGCCGTCGGCGATGTCGAGCGCGCGCGCCTCGATGCCCGCGACGGCGGGGATGTCGAGCGAGCGGGCGATGATCGCGACGTGCGACGACGCGCCGCCGCCGGTGGTGGCGAAGCCGACGACCTTGCTGCGGTCGAGCTGCGCCGTGTCCGACGGGGTGAGGTCCTCGGCGATCAGGATGGTGCCCTCGGCGAGCTCCGGCTTCTCGCTGCGCTGTCCGGTCAGCTCCTCGAGCACGCGCTGGCCGACGTCGCGGACGTCGTTCGCGCGGCCCGCGAGCACCTCGTCGGCCAGGCCGGCAAGCTGATCGGCGAAGTTGGTGTACGCGGCGCGCCACGCGAACGGGGCGGACTTGCCCTTGTCAATGGCGCTGGCGGCGATGTCGAGGAGTTCGGGATCGCCCAGGATCTCCTGGTGCGCGGCGAAGATCGCTGCCTTGTCGGGCGACGCGTCCTGCTCCAGCTTGCGCTGCAGCGCGGAGAGATCGAGCAGAGCGCGGTCGATCGCGGAGTTCAGCTTCCGGCGCTCAAGGTGGTGATCGGAGGCGTTCTCCGTCACGACGATGTCCTCGCGACGCAGCTGCAGCACCGTGCCGACGCCGAGACCCGGTGACGCGGAGACGCCGAGCAGGAGGTTCCAGTCGCCCGAGCGAGGGCCGGAGGGTTCCGGCTCGGGCTCGGACTCGACCTCGATGGCGCGCATGGGCGCGGTGTCCTCGGTGCCCGACGGCGGCGGGCAGTCCTCGCCGAGCCCGTCGCGAACCGCCTGGGCGATCGCCTCGACGGCCTCGGCCGCGTCGGCGCCGTGCGCGGTGATGACGATCTTCTGGGCGTAGCCGACGGCGAGGCCCATGATCGAGACGATCGACTTGGCGTTGGCCGTGTCGTCGCCGCGGCGGAGCCGGATGTCCGAGGAGTACTGCTTGGCCAGGTTCACCAGCGTCGCGGACGGGCGGGCGTGCAGGCCGGTCGGGTTGGGGACGATGAGCCCCTCCGAGGTGACCGTCACGTCGGCGCCGGACGCGCCGTCGGCCGTCTCCTCGACGGCGGCCAGCTCGACGGTGGCCGCGACGTCGGACCCCGCGTTGACGAGGCCCGTCGCCGGCACGATGCTCGAGACGCGCTCGGTGTTGGTGATGACGACTTGCGTGAGCAGGCTCTTGGCCTCCCGCGCCACGGCGTCGAGGTCGAACTCGATGAGGGGGTCGCCGACCGCGACGGTGGCGCCCTCCTTCACCTTGGGGGTGAAGCCCTTGCCCAGCAGCGAGACGGTGTCGAGCCCGATGTGCATCAGGATCTCGAGGCCGTCGGCCGTGCGAAGGGTCACCGCGTGGTGCGACGGCTGGAGGTCGACGACCTCACCCGCGACCGGCGCGACCAGGAGGTTGCTCAGGGGATCGATGGAGAAGCCGTCACCCACCATCTTTCGGGCGAACACCGGATCCGGGACCTGGTCGATCGGCACCATGATGCCGGTCAGCGGCGCGGATATCTCGGTGCGGGTGACAGTCGATTGCTCGCTCATCGGCACTCACTTCCACTCGTGTGGCGCGCTGCATCAGCGCAACGCTCATGCCGGAGCCTAGTGGAGGCAGCACGGAACCTGGCAAGGTGACCGCGCTTTTTTGCCCGAGGGTTTTCCCCGCAACCCCCGCGCCGTCAGCCGATCAGGTGACGCAGCGCCGCCTGGTACAGCTCGACGAAGCGGTACTCGCGGGCGCCCGCGGCGTCGGCGTCGAAGCCGTCGTCAGCGGCCCGGAAGTCCGCGAGGGACTCCCCCGGCGCGATGGTCGGGACGGCCAGCTGATCGACGAGGTTCGCCTTCAGCAGCGCCTGCACCTCGGCGTCCGCGCGGAAGGCGCGGGCCTTGTCGGCCAGCATCAGGTAGGTCTGCATATTCGCGGCGGCCGAGTCCCAGATGCCCTGCATGCCCTCGGTGCGCGACGGCTTGTAGTCGAAGTGGACGGGGCCGTCGTAGCGGGTGGCCTCCGGCGAGAAGGGGAAGCCGTTGACGAGCAGGTCGACGGTGAAGAAGGCGCTCAGCAGGTCGCCGTGGCCGAACGCGAGGTCCTGGTCGTACTTCAGGCCCTTCTGGCCGTTGAGGTCGATGTGGAAGAGCTTGTCGCTGAACAGCGCCTGGGCGAGGCCGTGCGTGTAGTTCAGGTTCGCCATCTGCTCGTGGCCGACCTCCGGGTTGAGGCCGACGATGTCGCCGTGGTCGAGGTCGGCGATCAGGCCGAGCGCGTGGCCGATCGTCGGAAGGAAGATGTCGCCGCGCGGCTCGTTCGGCTTGGGCTCGAGGCCGATCCGCAGGCCGTAGCCCTGCTCCTTGATGTAGCCCGCGACGGTGTCGAGGCCCTCCTTGTAGCGCGCCAGCGCCGCCCACAGATCCTTGGACGAGTCGTACTCCGCGCCCTCGCGGCCGCCCCACATGACGAAGGTGCTCGCCCCGCACTCGGCGGCGACGTCGACGGCGTCGAGCACCTTGCGCAGCCCGAAGCGGCGGACCGAGCGGTCGTTGGCGGTCAGACCGCCGTCCTTGAAGACGGGGTGCGAGAACGTGTTGGTGGTGACCATCTCGATGGTCAGGCCGGACTTGGCGGCGGCGTCGCGCAGTTGGCCGAGGCGCGCCTTGCGAACGTCCTCGGGCGCATCGAACGCGTAGACGTCGTTGTCGTGGAAGGTGATGCCCCACGCGCCGAGCTCGGCGAGCTTGTCGGCGTACTCCCACGGGTCGAGGGCCGGGCGCGACGGTCCGCCGAACGGGTCGGTGCCCGTCCACCCCACCGTCCACAGGCCGAAGGAGAACTTGTCTTCCGGGGCTGGCTTGCGCATCTTCATCTGCCTCATCTCGAGTCGACGGACAACCTCGTCCGTTTTGTTGTGGTTCAATACTTAACCCTATCTGGCAGGCTTGTCAAGCCGCCTCTTGCGGGGCGGGTGCGGCATGATGACCTGGACGGCGATCGGAGGACTCGAGATGGCGACCCCAGCGGGCATGACGCAGTCCTCGGTGCGGTCAGCCAACCTCGGCCTGGTGCTGGGCCGCATCCTCGAACTCAGCGGACGGGTATCCCGCGCCGACATCGCCGGCCACCTCGGCATGACCCGATCCACGGTCTCCCGCCTCGTCGACGATCTCATCGCCGGCGAGCTGATCGAAGAGATGACGGCCGTCAGCGGAGCACGCGGGCGTCCCGCCGTGCCGCTCGCGGTCCGCAGCCGGACGGTGCAGGCGCTGGGCTTGGAGGTGAACGTCGAGCGCATCGTCGCCACCGTCGTCGACCTCAACGGCACCCTCCTCGCCGTGGCGCACCGCGAGCTGCGGGTCACCGAGCTCTCTCCCGCCGAGGCGATGGCGGAGTTGGCCGTGCTCGCCGAGCGCGCCCTCGCAGACGCACCCACCGGCGGCCGCCTGGCCGGGGCGGTGCTCGCCCTGCCGGGCCTCGTCGACCGCAGCGGACGGACGGTGCTGCGCGCCCCCAACCTCGGCTGGGAGGGCGTCCACCCCACCGACCATTGGCAGCCGGAGACCGACGGCGCCCCCCTCCCCCTCCGCGCGGCCAATGACATCGACTGCTCCGCCCGGACCGTCCTGCAGGAGCAGCCCGGGTCGTCGTTCATCTACGTCACCGGCGAGGTCGGCATCGGATCGGCGATCTCGCTCGACGGCCAGCTCCTCACCGGACGCCACGGCTGGGCGAGCGAGCTCGGCCACGTCTGCGTCAATCCCCGCGGCGAGCGGTGCGGCTGCGGCGCCGTCGGATGCCTGGAGACGGTGGTCGGCTCGCACGCGTTGCTGCGGCTCACCGGCCGGAGCGACATCGACGGCGTGCTCGCCGCCCTTCGCGACGGTGATGGCCGCGCCGTCGACGCCGTCGAACAGGTTGCCGAGGCGCTGGGCATCGCACTGGGCGGGGCGCTCAACCTGCTCGACGTGACCACGGTGAACCTCGGCGGCCACCTCGGGCTGCTGGCACCCTGGCTGGAGGATCCGCTGCGCCGCGAGCTGAACCAGCGGGTGCTGTGGTCGGGGTACTCCGAGATCGAGATCGCGGTGGTGAGCCAGGCGCCGCTGCGGGCCGCGATGGGCGCGGGGCTGGCGGCCCTAACCTGGGTCATCCAGGACCCCGCGGGATGGATCGAGCCGCTCCTCAACCGCTGAGTTCGTCGGCTACTCCAGGCATCCGGAGTTTTTGCGCACAACGCCCCCTTTCCTGCCCGATTCGGCAAGATGCTTAGGGTTACGGGTCAAAACTCCGTGCCCCCCGATATCAGCTCCAGGGGCGCACAGCGCGATAGGCCGCCAAGACCTCTGGGCACGGCCCGGAGGCGGGCAGTTCGTCGACGGCGAGGCCCCAGTTCGGGGGCCCGCCCGAGCCAGACGCCACCCAG
This sequence comes from uncultured Arachnia sp., assembly GCA_934636715.1. The sequence continues at coordinate 27,706 of CAKUBE010000006.1, read as the reverse complement.
GCGGCCTGCCGCGCGGCGCCGCGCGCGACGTACTCCCCCGGCGTCGGCATGGCTACGGGAACCGGGAAGAGTGCCGCAGCGACGGCCTGGACTGCGGGCGATGCCACCGCGCCGCCGGTGAGCAGCACGCGGGACGCGGTGGACGTCGCGTCCTCCAGGCAGCCCAACGCGTCGATGAGTGAGCAGACGACGCCCTCGACCGCGGCGCGCGCGAGGTTCTCCCTCGTCAATGAGCCGAGCGTCATGCCGTGCAGCGAGCCGGTCGCTTCCGGGAGGTTGGGCGTGCGCTCGCCCTCGAGGAACGGGACGTGGACGAGGCCGCCCGCTCCAGGCTCGGCGGCCAGCGCCAGCGCGCTGAGCTCCTCGTGGCCGACGCCCAACAGCCGCGCCGTGGCGTCCAGGACGCGTGCTCCGTTCAGCGTGCAGGCCAGCGGGAGGTAGCGGCCGGTCGCATCGGCGAACCCGGAGACCAGGCCCGAGGCGTCGCGCGCGGGCGCGTCGGTGACCCCGCACACGACGCCCGAGGTGCCGATCGAGACCACGACATCGCCCGCCGCCAACCCCATGCCGAGCGCCGAACCCGCGTTGTCGCCCATCCCGGCGCCGACGGCGACCTCGCGGTCGCCGAGCCTGCCTGTCCCCACCCTCTCACCCGGAGCCGCGACCCTGGGGAGCACGATGCGGGCGGCCGCGGCGTCGTCGATCCGCAGCGCGGCGGCGAGGATGTCGCGGCGGTAGACATTCCCGACCGGGTCGAAGTAGCCGGTGCCGGAGGCGTCCGACCGGTCGGTGACCAGGTCCTCAAGCCGTCCGGTGCCGAGGATTTTCCAGGTGAGCCAGTCGTGCGGCAGCGCGACGGCGGCGATGCGTGCCGCGTTCTCCGGCTCGTTGTCGGCCAACCATCGCAGTTTCGTGACGGTATACGACGCCACGGGAACCGAGCCGACGGCGTCGGCCCACCACCGCGTGCCCGCGGAACGGTCGCCCTCGCCGAACTCCGCGACGAGGTCCTCCGCGGCTCCGGCGGAGCGCGTGTCGTTCCAGAGCAGCGCGTCGCGGATGACCTCGCCGTCGGCGTCGAGGCACACCATGCCGTGCTGCTGGCCAGCTACCGCGACGGCGGCGACCCCGCTCAGGTCGACCTGCCCCGCCGCCTTCTGCAGCGCGTCCCACCATGCCGACGGCGCGACCTCCGTGCCGTCCGGATGCGCGGCTCGCCCCGCCCCGACGATGCGGCCCGTCTCGCCGTCGACCACGATCACCTTGCACGACTGCGTCGAGGAGTCGATACCTGCCACCAGCGCCATGACGCTCTCCTTACTTATTTTGTTGCATGACAAGAGTAAATCATCGTCCACCCGAACAGGTGGATACCCTCGACTCGCGGCACGCTCCTCTCCCCAAGCGGGCGGGAGAGGAATAGAGTTCGTGCCAAGAGTCGCCCTTCCCCTTCTGGAGGCCCACACATGTCCACCACCACTGCCTCGCCCGCGAGGATCGGCCGCACCATCCTGCTGGCCGCCGGCCTCGCCGCCATCGCCTTCGGCCTCGTCATCCTCTTCTGGCCCGCGAAGACCGCCATCGCACTGACCGGCGTGATCGCCTTCCAGGCGATCGTCGGCGGCATCATCTACCTCGCCCGCGGCCTCACCGCCAAGGAACTGGGTGCGGGCGGCCGCATCGGCAACGTCCTCCTCGGCCTCCTGTACGCAGGCGCCGGCATCATGGCGTTCACGCAGTTGCAGCAGTCGGCGGCGTTCCTCGCCGTCTTCCTGGTCATCATGATGGGCGCCCTGTGGGTCGTCGAGGGTTTCGTCGCGCTCTTCTCGCTCGGTCAGTCCGAGTCCAAGGGCCTCACCATCCTGTTCGCCCTGATCTCGATCATCGCCGGCTTCACGCTCATCAGCAGCCCGCTCATGGGCGCGGTGTTCCTGTGGTGGTTCCTCGCCGTCGGCATGATCGCCATGGGCATCCTGAACGTCGGCCGCGCGCTCTTCGGGCGCAACAAGGACTGACCCACCGGCAGGCGTCGGCATGGAACGGCCCGCCTGGGAGCGGCTGCTCCCAGGGGCCGCCGCTCTCCGGTCCTATGACCGCGCCTGGCTACCCGGCGACGCCGTCGCCGGCCTGACCGTCGCCGCCTACCTCGTTCCGCAGGTGATGGCCTACGCGGCGATCGCGGGCCTCGCTCCCGTCGTCGGCTTGTGGGCGACACTGCCCGCGCTGCTCGTCTACGCCGTGCTCGGCTCGTCGCGGCAGCTCTCCGTGGGCCCGGAGTCGACGACGGCGTTGATGACAGCGGCGGCGGTCGGCGCGCTCGTCGCGGCCGCGGGCGGATCCGGGCGCTACGCGGAGGTCGCGGCGCTGCTGGCGATCGCCGTCGGCCTGGTGTCGCTGGCGGCATGGCTGGGCCGGCTCGGCTTCCTGTCTCGCCTGCTGTCGCGGCCCGTGCTCGTCGGCTACATGATCGGCGTCGCGGTGCTGATGATCGTCAGCCAGTTGGGCACCGTCACGAAGCTGACCGTTGCGGGCGGCGGGGTGCTCGGGAAGACATGGTCGGTGCTGACGCGGCTCTCCCAGGCGCACCTGCCCACGCTCGCCCTCTCCACTGTCACGTTGGCGCTGCTGCTCGTCGGGCGGCGCCTCGCGCCCAGGGCTCCCGGCCCGCTGATCGTGCTGCTGGGCGCGGCGGCGGCCGTCAGCTGGTTCGGCCTCGCCAGCCATGGGATCGAGGTCATCGGCCACGTCCCGCTCGGCCTGCCCGCCTTCCGCGTGCCCGCGCTGGGCGATCTCTCCGTCTGGGCGCTCCTCCCGTTCGCGGCCGGCATCGCCGTCGTCGGCTATTCGGACAACGTGCTCACCGGCCGCGCGTTCGCCGCGCGTCGCGAGGAGGAGATCGACGCCGGCCAGGAGCTTCTCGCACTGGGGGTCGCCAACGTCGCGACCGGCCTCTTCCAGGGTTTCCCCGTGTCGTCCAGCGGGTCGCGCACTGTGATCGGCGACGCCGTCGGCTCGCGGAGCCAGCTCCACTCGCTCGTCGCGGTGGCCTGCGTCGTCGTCACGCTGCTGTTCGCCGGCCCCGTGCTGCAGTCGTTCCCGACGGCTGCCCTGGGTGCCCTGGTCATCTACGCGGCGACGCGGCTGATCGACCTCGCCGAGCTGCGCCGCATCGCGCGGTTCCGGCACAGCGAACTGGTGCTGACGCTGTCGACGGCTGCGGCCGTGATCCTCTTCGACGTCCTCATCGGCGTCGGGATCGCCGTCGCGCTGTCGCTGCTCGATCTGATCCGCCGCATCTCGCACCCCCACGACGGTGTGCTCGGCCACGTTCCCGGCGTGCCGGGCATGCACGACATCGACGACTATCCCACCGCCACCCAGGTCCCCGGCCTCGTGGTGTACCGCTACGACTCCCCTCTCTTCTTCGCGAACGCCGACGACTTCCTCGCCCGGGCGAAGCAGGCGGTCGTCGACGCCGAGCAGCCCGTGCATTGGTTCCTGCTTAACGCCGAGGCGAACGTGGAAATCGACCTGACCGCCGTCGACATGCTCGACCAACTCCGGGTGTGGTTGCACGAGCGCGGGGTCCGCTTCGCTCTCGCCCGCGTCAAGCAGGACCTCCGCGACCAACTCGACGCCGCTGGTTTCCTCGCCCGCCTCGGCGATGACCGCATGTACGCGACGCTCCCCACCGCTGTCGACGCCTACGAACGCTGGCGCACCACCGCCGGGTGAGCCGGGCCGCGAGGAACGAGCGCCCGAGTCGAAACCGATGAAGGCGAGCGTGTAGGTCGGCTCTCGTTGATCGCGCCTCACTGCGAGTCCCCGCATGTCTGTTGATTGGACAGCCCCACCCGGCGGGGTCTAAAGTTACTTCTCGCCGCGCACCTCTAGCTCAACTGGCAGAGCAGCTGACTCTTAATCAGCGGGTTCAGGGTTCGAGTCCCTGGAGGTGTACTCCTCTCCCTCAGGCCCCGATGGCGACGTCGGGGCCTTACCCGTCTCCAGCCATTCCAGCGGCACACCCGTGCGCAATGCCCACGCGATAAGCGCTGTGCGACGTGGCTCGTTTCGCCCGTTGATCCAGGCACTAACCGATGTCCGCGATACGCCGAGGTAGTCGGCCATCTCGTTGGAACTGATCTCCGCCACCCTCAGCGCCCTGCGCATCCGATCGGCGAGGTCAAACTCAAGGTCTGCACGACCAACAGGATTAACACTCATGCAAGCATTCTTGCATTACGTAGCCACATCTTCAAGACGCGCCGAAACCTAAACTTGCACAAAACCTTGCAATGATGGATTATCCGATGCATGCACAGTCGTTTCGTCGGAGTACCCGAGCTAGCCGCCGAGCTCGGGGTTGACCAGTCGACGATCAACAGGCGGATCACGGCCGGCAAGCTCTCCCCTACGGCCTACGTCGGCAAGCGCGCCGTCTTCACCGTCGACGATGTCGAGCGCCTTCGGCGTGGTGAGCAGCAGCTCCCCCGCGAGGAGACGCAGCGATGAGCGATCGTCAGCTGGCGCGTGTCCGCGCGCTCCTCGCGAAAGCGGAGTCGACGACGCCCGAGGAGGCGGAGCTTCTTACGGCGAAAGCCGAGGAGCTGATCGTCCGTCACGCCCTCGATGCCGGTCTGCTCGATCCCGGTGCCGTGCCGCCGGCCATCATCGTCCGGCGCTGGGCCTGGTCCGGTGAGCTGGCGATCGGCCGCCGGCGTCTGGTCATGGCAGCCGTCGCCGCCATCCCGGGCGCGTACGCGCTCTACAACGCGACGCGCGACTTCCAGCGCGTGCGGGTGTGGGCTGAGCAGGAGGCGACGCTCGACCTTGTCCACTCACTGCTGATCCAGGCGGACGCCGCGCTTGCGTTCTGGTGGGCCGACCAGTTCAAAGACTCCGTTTTCGGGCGGCCCGGGACGCGTAAGGCCAGCTTCCTGTGGGGCTTCGGCGTCGGCGTCGCGCGACGGTTCGTCGACCGCACGTCGGCCGCAGGGCCGGGCGCTGGCCTCGTGTTGGCCGACGCCTCGCGGCGTGTTCGGGAGCATGTCGAGGCCGGGATCCAGGTCACCGCCGGCCGGCCCTCAGCGGCCAGCGACTACGTCGGGTTCTTCGACGGCATCGCGGCCGGTGAGGACGCTGATACCGGCGGTCGAGCATTGGCCCGCGCATGAGCCCCCGTGAGGAGGCGCGTCGTCGCCGGTTCGCGCAGTTCATGGACGCCTACCGGGCCGCCCGGACCGCTGACCTGTTGGCGTTGGAGGCCGCGACGGCGTTGTACGCGGCCGAGGTCGCGGAGTATGTCGCGGAGTATCCGCCGATGGTGTTCAAACGCTGGCTGCTCGGGTCGCGGGGGTGTCCCCGATGAGCGGCTACGACGACGGCCACGGCGGCCCGCAGTACGTCTACCGCGGCTGCGTGTTCGCTCTGCTGTTCACGCTGCCGGTCTGGGTCGTGCTCGGCGTGCTGGTCTGGCTGGTGTTGTCGTGAGCGGCCAGTACATGCGTGGGCCGGGCCGGCGGCGCTGGTCGCGGCCGAAGCGCCGCCTGGACACCGTCGACGACCTCCTCACCGACGTCCTCGGCCCGGAGCCCTGCACCGTCACCCGCACACCGTACGGCGATGTCCAGGTCATCAACCCGGGCGTGTGCGGCATCTGCCACAAGCCCCGCCACCGCGACATCCCTCACCACGCGTTCGAGCCCGACCGCGCTTCCCTCACCACGGCCCGCCAACTCGGCTGGCCGCTCCCACCGTCTCAGGAGCCCCTGCTATGAAACTTGTTGCCCTCGTCATCCTGCTCCTCGGCCTGTGGCTTGCTGCCACGCTGATCGAGTCCCACACCACGGCCGCGCTCACGGCCTACGCCGCTCTCGCGCTCGGCACTGTCGCGCTGGCCGCTGTCGCCGAGAGGCAGGCCCGGTAATGGACGAGTTGACCCGTGCCCGGCTCCGGAACGCGCTGCTGGAGTTGGAGAACCTGGCCCCCGAGATGGCGGCGGCGTTCCTGGCTGATTCGGAGCATGGGCCGCTGCTGCGTGAGGCCATCGGCCCGCGCCGGCGCTGGGCATGCCCGCTCTGTGGCGTGGTCGTCTACGCCGAGCACGCGCCGGCGGGCTGGGTCGTCGTCGAGCCATTCACCCGCGTAGCGGCCTGTGGACCCTGCCGGCCGCTACTCGACCAGCGCCCCGCTCCCCGGTGTCGGTGTGCGCATGGCCGTGGCGCTCACCGCTACCTCGGCGCCCACACCCGTTGCGCGCACTCGTCGTGCTCCTGCATCGCGTATCGGCCGGCGCGGTGAGCGCGACCGCGGCGTGGCCGCTGCACCGTCTCGTGTCGGCGCTCGCGAAGGCGGGCTGGGACGAACTCCTTGGCCGGCGTGGCGGCGGCTACAGAGGCATCCTGCGCGCCCTGGCCGACCTGCTCCCGCATGGCGCAGCTGCCGGCTACGTGACGGCCCCTCAGCTGGCCGACGCCGCCGGCCTCAAGTCCGAACAGTGGGCACGGTTCTGCTTGCGCGGCTTGGAGGAGGCCGGCATCATCACCTGGCAGCGCGGCACGATCCGCGACGGCCGGCCCACACCATCATGGATCCGCGTGCACAAGCGCGCTATCGCCGACCTCGTGAACCGCGCCAGACGCGTCAAAGACACGCGCTTGGCCAAGCGCGCCGAGGCCACGGCCCGCCGCGTGCGCGACACCCTCCGCACGCGCAGCGTCCACCGCACGCGCAGCGTCCACCGCACGCGCGAACCCGTGCCTGACAAGCAGCGAAACCCTGATGACCGTGCGGTACTGAGTCCCACCCTCCCCCTTTCAGGGGAGGTAACGGGGCGCTCCGCACCGCCCGTTACGTCCACCGGACAGACCAGACCAGGCACGATCATCGGCCAACCCAGGCCTGTCGGCGCGGCTCGCGCTCGGCTCGCCCGAGCAAGAGCAGCAATGACGGCCGGCCTCGCGACGATCACGACCCCCACCGGGCCACCAGACCCCGCAACGAAGGAGCCGTCATGCGCCTGAACGTGCCCGTCCTCGCCATGTGGCTCGCCCTGGTCGCGCTCGTCGTCGCCCTCGCGGTCACGGCCTTACCCGGATCCGCTGCCGTCGGTGTGCTGCCGCTCGTCGTGGCGCTCGCCTGGCGTACCCCTCGCCCGCCGGCAGGCCCGCAATGAGCCAGGGGTGGATCAACGGCCGTGACGGCGACGCGCTGCACGCCCTGGTCGTGCAGGAGTGGCGCACCAGGTGCGACCAGTGCGGCGACGTCGAGGCCAGCACCCCGCCCGGGTTCGGGCACTGCTGCCTGTGTCACCAGCTGATCGACCTCGCGCTACCCCGCACGCACCGATGGGGCTCGACGATGCAGCACCTCGACGCCCGAGCCAGGCACCGCCACCACACGCGCGAGCAGCAGCGAGACGTCCGCCGGCTCCGGCTCGCGCACCTCGCGTGTAACGCGGCCGCGCACGACGACCCGCCGCCCGCTCGTCCCGTGTTCGTTGCCCCGTTTTTCCGACGGCGCTTCACTCCCGGCGAGTGCCCTCGCTCCTCTCTCTCCGCACCCTAGGAAAAATCGACATGTCGACATTGCAACAGGCGATGGTGCCGCTACCCGGACACCCCGACGGCGCCCTCCACGCCGCCGCGCTCGCGCACATGGGCAAGCTCCGCGCTCGCGGGCTCCTGCCCAGCGACGACCTGGCCCTCTTCGCGCTCGCCCGCCTCGCCTCGGCTGCCGATCAGACCCCGGGCGGCGACGCTGCCGCGAAGCTCGCGGCCGAGCTCCTGGAGGAACTCGCGAACCTGCCCACCGACGAGCCCGACGACGACGCCCTGGACGAGCTGCTCGCCGCCGCCATCGCCCGCGTACGAGAGGAGATCCTGTGAGCCTCGAAGAGCAGGCCCGGGCCTACGTCGAGCGGCTCGACGAGGCCGGCGTCCTCGGCCCCCTCGACCGGTTCGCCGTCGCGATCGTGCTCTACCTCGCGACCGCCCTCGACCGCACCCACCGCGGCTACGCCGTCGCCCACCTCAGCCGCGTCTTCCGCACCGCCCGCGCCCTGCTGCCGTCCCTGGTCGACGAGGCCGACCCCGTCCAGGAGTACCTGGACGACGTCGTGGCCCGCACGCTCGACGAGCCCCGGCACGAGATCATCCCCGAGCCGCGCTATCACACCGCACCGACACCCGGCGCACGTCACGAGACCCGCCTTGTCCGGTTCTTCGGGCACCTGCTCGGCTACGAGCTGATGGCCTGGCAGACCCGGGCCGCGCGGATCGTGACCGAGATCAACCCGTCCGGTGTCGGCTGGCGCTGGACGCTGATCGTGATCACCGTGCCCCGGCAGTGCGGCAAGACGCTGCTGATCATGCTGATCCTGCTCACCCGGATCGTGACCCGCACCAAACACGTAGCCCGCTACACCGCGCAGACCGGCAAGGACGCCGTCAAACGATGGCTGGAGTTCGTCGACTTCTTCCGCGCCGAGCACTACCCGAAACCGGCCCGCCGGATCCTGGTCGCGCTGCTACGCGGGAAGCGCCTCGACAAGGGCATCAACCGAGGAGCCGGGAACCCGCACGTCGCGATGCGCAACGGGTCCGAGATGGCCCCGTTCACCCCAGGCCCGGCCGGCCTCGACGGCGGCCAAACCGACACCCTCGTCATCGACGAGGCGTTCGTCCACGACGACGAGACCGGCCAAGGGATCGAGGCATCCGCGAACCCGACCGGCATCACCCGACCGTGGCGGCAACGCATCATCGTGTCGACCCGAGGGCCGGCCACGTCGACCTGGTTCAACGCGAAGCTCGCGCAAGGCGTCGCCGCGCTCGACGACCCCGCCTCGAAGACGGCGATCATCGACTACAGCGTGCCCGACGGGTACGACATCTACGCCGAGGAAACCCTCCGCCGGTTCCACCCCGCCTACGGCGTAACGATCACCTTGGAAGCGCTCGCCGAGGAGATGGCCGGCCCCCGCACCGTGTGGGAACGCTCGTACTGTAACCGCCAGCTCGACTTGGCCGGCGAGTCGATCGTTGACGGCGACCTGTGGCGTGACCTCCGCACCGACAGCAAACCGCCGGCGCAGCTGCACGGCATCGGGATCAGCGTCGCGCGGGACCGGTCCGCCGCAACCATCGCCGGGGCCTGGCGACGACGCGACGGCCAGATCCATGCCGCCGTGCTCGTCACCCAGCCCGGCACAAGCTGGCTCGCCGAGCTGCTGCCCGCCGTCAAAGGCAAGACCGTGTGGGCCATGCCCGAAGGCCCGACCGTGACCGTCCTCGACGCCCTGCCCCTCGCGCAACGCAACCGCATCAAGCGGCTCACCGCACGCGAGTACGCGCAAGCCTCACAAGCCTGGCTCGATCACACCTGGTCATCGCTCGCGTGGCACCACGACGCGCCCGGCCTAGACCAGCAACTCGCCGCCGCACACGCCGCCGTCCGGGCCGGCTGCGTCGCCCTCGACCCCGACAAGTCCGCCGGCCCCGTCGACCAGATCGAGGCGCTCATGCTCGCCACCGCCGCCGCCACCAAGCCCACCAACGCCCTACAGGTCTACTGATGCGCTACCGCGTCGACTCCAGCGACCGCACCCACCTCGCGGTCTGTGCATGCACCTGGCGATCACCCGTCTACGTCGGCCGAGCCGGGAAGCTCGCCGCCCGCGAAGCGCTCGTCCGGCACGAGCGCCGGGCCCACCCCGGCGACTCCGACGCCCGCATAGGCCTCTACCGAGCCACCCACCAACGGCCACGCCGCACCTGCCGCTAACACCGCCCCGGGTGTCAAGCCCGCCTTGACGCCCGATTAGGTGGCGGGGAGCGGTCCGGATCACGTGACACGCCGACGGTCGCGACGCTCCCGGGAAGTGCCAACGGGTCCGGGGGACCCTCTCCGGCATGGGACTTATCGGGCAACTCGCTGCCGGTCTCGGCGTCGTCAACGCCGGCACCGTAGACCTCGCGCAACCGCCCGCCAGCATCATGCCGCCGAACCGGCAGGCCAACATCACCGACGAGGCCTGGACCCTCGACGCCGTCTATCGGGCGGTCTCGATCCTGGTCACCGAAACCGTCCAGCTCAGCATCGACGCCGAGGCCTACGGCCAGCCCGTGCCCCGGCCGCTGATCATGCGCCAACCGAACCGGCGCGATGACCAGGCGTTCGAGTGGTTCGCCGAAGAGAACATCGTGTCGCTGGCGTCACGCGGTGAGGCGTACTGGCTCCTGACCCGCGACCAGCTCACCGACGAGGTCATCAACATCGAGGTCCTGGACCCGCTCACCGTCATCCCGTCTCGTGACGACCGCCGCCGTCTCGTGTGGCACTACGCCGGCAAGACCTACACCGCCCGCGACGTGCTGCACCTCAAGCTGCTGCGCCGCGCCGGCCAGCTCCACGGCCTCGGCCCGCTCCAGGCCTGCCGGTCGAGCGTGCATGGCGCTGTCGAGCTCCGGCGCTGGGCGGACGGCTGGCTCGACGACGGCGGCGTGCCCAACGGCATCCTGAGCACCGACCAGGACATCACCGGCGCCGAAGCGACGGCGGCCAAGCGGCGGCTCGCGAAGTCGCTGTCCTATCGCGAGCCGGCCGTCCTCGGCAAGGGCCTGGCCTACAAGCCGCTCCTGCTGACTCCCGAGGAAATGCAGTGGCTCGACGCGCAGCGGTTCAACGTCGCCGCCATCGCTCGCATGTTCGGGATCCCGCCCCGCAAGCTCCTGATCTCCCTCGAAGGCGGCAGCGAAACCTACGCCAACGCCGAGCAGGACTCCATCGACTTCATGCGCGACACCGTCATGAAGTACCTCCGTGAAATCGAGGTCGCGTTCTCCCGGGTGCTGCCCCACGGCTACCGGGCCCGCTGGAACCTCGACGCGGCCCTGCGCACCGACACAAAGACCCGCTACGAGGCCTACCAGATCGGCATCAAAGCCGGGTTCCTCACCATCGACCACGTCAAGCAACAGGAAGGCCTCCAGTGAAGACTCCCGCCCAGATGATCCAGCGCTACCAGCTGCCCGCGAACCTGGTCCGAGATACCCGCTCCGCGTCCTCTGACCGGGACTGGTACTCGATCGAGAACAAGACCGACCTCCGCGAGGCGGTCGTCAGGATCTACGACGAAATCGGGTTCTGGGGCGTCACCGCCGGCGAGTTCGTCGCCGAGCTCGACGCCCTCGACGTCGACACCATTCACCTCCGGATCAACTCGCCGGGCGGTGCCGTGTGGGATGCCATGGCCATCTACCACACGCTCCGCGAGCACCCCGCAACCGTGCACGCCGTCGTCGACGGCATCGCCGCCTCAGCCGCGAGTTTCATCCTCCAGGCCGGCGACACCCGTCACGCCAACGCGTCGACCCGCGTCATGATCCACTCCGCGCAGGGCTGGGCCGGCGGCTCCGCAGAGCAGCTCCGCGAGTACGCCGACCTCCTCGACGCCGTCACCCGCGACATCGCCGACGTGTACGCCGCCCGCACCACCGACGACGCCGACACCTGGCTTGCCCGGATGACCGCCGGCGACACCTGGTACAGCGCCACCGACGCCGCCGCCGTCGGCCTCGTCGACACCACCGACGACGAGACCACCAACAAGATCCCTGTCCAGCCCACCAACGCCCTGAAAGGACGACCCATGGACCCCGAGACCGACGACCCCACCATCACCAACCGGTTCAAGGAGATCGAGCGCGACCTCGCGCTCCTCCGCGACGCCGGCCACGCGCCCGCGCCAGTGTCCGCGCTCGGCCAGTTCAAGAGCTTCGGCCAGTACGTCCAGGCGTTCGCCGCCGGCCGTGACGACGCGCTCGAGGCCTACAAGCAGCTCCGCAACGCCTACGAGGGCCCCGAGGAGACCGACACGATCATGTTCCCGCAGTGGCTCGGCATGATCATCGGCCAGATGCGGGCACTCCAGCCCACCCTGGCCGTCGTCCAGCACACCTACGACCTGCCCGAGGAAGGCAACACCGTCGAGTACGGCCGCATCGAGCAGGTCAAGGGCACCACCGGCGTTCAGGCCAAGTGGGGCGACCCGTTCACCAAGGACGCCACCGTCAAGCTGAACACCGAAACCGCCACCATCACGACCATCGGTGGCTGGGCCGAGTTCGCCCGCCAGTGGGTCGCGCGCTCGTCGGTGCCGGTCCTCGACCTCCTCTGGAAGGGCCTGGCCCTGTCGTACGCCCGCGACATCGAGGCCCGCGCCCGCGCCCAGCTCAACACCACGTGGGCGGCCCGCACCGCCGTCGGCGTCGCACCCATCGCGACCACCACCCTCGGGTTCGACGACATGACCGCACTCGACTGGCGCGCGCTCATGATCGACATCCGCGACGCGACCTACGACTCCATGTGGCCGCTGGACGGGTTCCTCGTGTCCCCGGACGTGTACAAGGCGCTGGCCGCTCTGATCGAGCAGCGGCCCGCGCTCCAGCCCCGCCAGGCCCCCACCGACAAGGTCGGCACCCTCGACCTTGCCGCCCTGTCCGGCGACCTCGACGGGTTCACCGTCCGCTACCTGCCCGGCTGGGGTTCGGGCCGGTTCGGCGGCTACTGGTCCGGCGCGATCCGCGTCCAGGAGAAGCCCGGCGCGCCGCTCCAGCTCACCGGAGCCGAGGACGTCACCAACCTCGTCACGCCGATCTCGCTCTGGGGCGAGGTCGTCGACTACGCCCCGGTGCCCGAGGCCATCCTCCCGGTCGCGTTCGAGGCCTGATAGACGATGTCCGAGACCCCCGCATACCCCATCGATCTGGCCGGCTACCTCAAGGCCGACAACGACGCGCACCTTGCCCGAGCGCAGCGCCTCGCCGTCACCTGGGTCGACCGGCTCCTGACCGACGCGGGTATCACGGACATCCCCGAGCAGGTCGACATCGACGAGTACCAGCAAGCCGTGCTGGCCGTCGGTGCCGACCTGCACGCCCAGCGGAAAGCAGCAACGGGCCAAGGCCTCACCAACCAGGCCGAGACGCAGCCGCTCCAGCCCCGCCGCGACGCCCGAGCACAGGCCCGGCTGATCCTGCGCGACTACCTCGGATTGGGATTCGCATGAGCCACCTCCTCGCCCCCGCCGTCGACCTCGTCGACCAGCTCCGCGCCGCCATCGACGAGGACCTGGTCCGCGTCGTGACCGCCGACCCCGAGCGCGTCGCCCAAGCCATCGCCGGAGACGGTGAGGTCGCCGTCCTCGTCGGCATGCCCGGTATCGACTGGATCACCTGGACCGCCCACGACATCGAGGTCCCCGTCTACCTCATCGGGACATCGCTCGACTACATGCGCGCCTGGGAAGCCATCGATCAGGTCCTGGAGCAGCTCCTCGCAGACCCGCACCTCCTGCCCACCAGGGCACGGCCCGCGTCGTACCGGCCCACCCCGACATCCGCCGCGCTCCCCGCACTCACCCTGACCATCAACCAACCCCGCACGAACTGACCATGACGGGAACCACGCTCGAAGGCGTCGACGAGCTGCGCGCCACGCTCGCCGCCGCCGCCGACCAGCTCGGCGACCTGAGCATCCCCGGCCGCGAGGCCGGTCAGGCCATCGAGGACGCCGCCCAAGCAGCCGCGCCGGTCCTCACCGGCGAGCTCGCCGGCTCGTTCGGGCTCGTCCTGGAAGCCGCCGGCGTGACCGTCACCAACACGGCACCGCACGCGGTCCCGGTCCAGTTCGGCACTCAACACATGGCGGCGCAGCCGTTCATGCCGGGCGACCTCGCCGAGGTCGCCCTCCCCGCCTATGTCGAGTACCTCGACCAGGTGCTCCAGTCCATCCACGGAAAGTAAGGAAAAGAGATCATGCCTGTCTTGTCTCACAAGCTTGGCCCCGGCCAGCTCACGTTCGGCGCTGCCGGCTCCGCGAAGGAGTTCGGCGCGGCGGTCACCAACACCGTCTTGGAGCCGTCGGCCTCTGACGGCGAAGTCATCAAGGTCCTGTCCGGCGACGAGCTCGTTGACGCCGGCGAAGAGACCTGGATCCTGAAGGGCTCCCTCCTCCAGTCCTACGACGCTGACTCGCTCCTGGCCTGGTGTTTCACCAACTCCGGCACCGTGCTGCCGTTCACGTTCACGCCGGCCACCGACGAGCCGCTCAAGGCCACGGGCAAGGTCCTGGTCCGCGCGGTCGCCATCGGCGGCGACGTCAACACCCGCACCAAGAGCGACTTCTCGTTCAAGGCGACCGAGGTCGCCATTACCACTGTCGTCGACGCCCCGCCCGCCCCGTAAGAGAGGTCCCTGTCATGGCTCGTATCACCCCGCTGTACATCACTGTCGAGACCAACGCCGGCGTCGAGGTCGGCCCCGTCCGGATCCTCGCCGCCGACAAGATCGCCGCCGAAGCGACCTGCCGCCGGCAGAACTGGCCCTACGAGGACTCCCCGAAGATCCACCTCCTGATGGGCTTCTACGCGCTGCGCCGCACCGGCCAGGCCGACGCCCCGGACTTCGACGCGTTCATGGCCGACGTCGCCGACTACGTCATTGCCCGCACCCTCGACAACCCCGCCGACGCCGACGCGGCCGACGAGGCCGGCCCTACCACGGCTGGGAGCGGCTCCTAGTCGCCCTGGCCATCCGGTCGGGGATCCCGCCAGCCACCTGGCTGGCGGGAGACCCGTATCACCTCGAAATCGCCCTTGAACAGATCACCCAGGAGTGACCCATGAGCAGCTACACCGCCCAGCTCGCTGTGCGGATCGTCGGCGACGCTGTCGGCGCGGTCGACGCGCTCGGCAGCACCGACAAGGCTGCCGGCGGGCTCATGGGCAAGCTGAAGGGCTTCGGCCCCGCCGGCCTCGCGGTCGGCGGGGCCATCGTCGCCGGCGTCGCCATCGCAACCAAGGCCCTGTACGACGTCGGCGGCGTCTGGGACGACGTCAGCGACGGGCTGCGCGTCAAGACCGGCCAGACCGGTGACCAGCTCGCCGCCACCTTCGACTCCGTGAAAGCGGTCGCGTCCAGCGTGCCGGCCGAGATCGAGGACATTGGCACGGTCGTCGGTGACGTCGTGCAGCGCATGGACCTGTCCGGCAAGACCCTGGAGACCGTCTCCTCCCAGTACCTCGAAGCCGGCCGGATCCTCGGCCAGACCGTCGACGTCAAGAAGACCAGCGCGGCGTTCAACGCGTTCAAGATCGAGGGCGATGGCGTCGTCACCGCCATGGACGACCTGTTCCGCGCCTCGCAAGCCAGCGGCGTGTCCATGGACGACATCGCCGCCACCGTTCAGAAGGCCGGCCCGGCGCTCCAGACGCTCGGGTTCGACTTCGCCGAGTCCGCGACCATGGCCGGCACCCTCGACAAGGCCGGCCTGAACGCCAACGCCACGTTCGCGGCGATGAGCAAGGGCATGGTCACGCTCGCCCAGAAGGGCGAGGAACCCAAGGCCGCGTTCGAGCGCGTCGTAGGCGAGATCGGAGCCTTCACCGCTGCCGGCGACAAGGCCGCCGCGCTCGACCTCGCGAGCAAGGTGTTCGGCACGCGCGGCGCGGCGCAGTTCGTTGCCGCCGTCGAGTCCGGCGCCATCGGCGTCGACGACCTGATGGGCGCGGCCCAGCTGACCGATGACACCATCCTCGGCCTGGGCCAGGACACCGCCGACGCCGCCGAGAAGTGGCAGATCCTCAAGAACAAGGCCCTGGTCGCGCTCGAACCGGTCGGTAGCGCGGTGTTCGGGCTCGCCGGCGACGCGCTCGGGGGCCTGGTCGACGCCCTCGACGGCATCGACATGTCCGGGTTCGAGGGCCAGCTTGCCGGCGCCGGCGCGGCCCTGTCCGGCCTCGGCCCCGTAGTAGACGCCGTCATCGGCCTGGTCATCGAGCTCGTGCCGATCGTCACCGCCGCGTTCGATGCCATCATCGGGATCATCGGGCCGGCCCTCGACCTGGTGTCCTCGATCGTCTCGACCGTCACCGCCGTCATCCGCGGCGACTGGTCAGCGGCCTGGACCGGCGTCCAGGCCATCGTCAAGGCAGCCGGCGGCCTCATCGTCGGCATCGTCAAGGGCGCTATCGGCCTCATCGCCGCGATCATCCGAACCCTCCGACTCGACGCCCTGTTCACGTCGATCTGGTCGGCCGGTAAGCGTGCCGTCAACGCGGGTATCTCCGCCACGGTCGGGTTCTTCCGCGCGTTGCCGGGCCGGATCGTTGACGGGCTGTCCTCGACCGGTTCCCGGCTCTCCGGCAGCCTCTCCCGCGCTTGGACCGCCGGCAAGACCGCCGTCCGCAACGGCATCACCGACGTCGTCGGGTTCGCCCGCGCGCTCCCGGGCCGCATCGTTGGCGCTATCGGCTCCCTCGGCGGTCTCCTGTCCGGCGCTGGCCGCGCGGTCATGGACGGCTTCCTCGGCGGCCTCCGCGCCAGCTGGGGCCGCGTGACCGACTTCGTGGGCGGTATCGCGGACTGGATCCGCGCGAACAAGGGACCTATCGCCTACGACCGCCAGATCCTTGTGCCGGCGGGTCAGGCCATCATGACGGGCCTCGTCGCCGGCCTCCAGGACCAGATGCCGGCCCTGACTCGGCAGCTCGGCGCGATCACCGACACCATCGCCGGCACCTCCGGCACCCTCACGGCCCCCGACCTCACCCTCACCGCACCCCAGTACGCCACCGCAGGCGGCGCCGGCGGCGGTGGGCGTTCGGTCACGCTGCACGTGACGATCAACGGCGCGCTTGACAAGCTCGGCGTGGCCCGCGAGATCAAGCGGATGCTGCGCGACCTCGACCGTCAGGACGGGAGCCTGGCATGGTCCTGACCGACGTCACCACCAGCATCCGCGTCGACACGCTCGACGCCGGCACGTACGTCTTGACCGGCGACGGCGCCCACATGGACGGCGCCCACGGCCGCGCAGTAGACGCCCTGGTCGTCACCTGGGGCCGCTCGCACGGGCTCGGGCACCCCGAGCCCGGCAGCATCAAGTTCAGTGTCCTGACGGCGGTCGGCGCGGCGGCGCCGTGGGCGATGTGGGAGTCCGAGGTCACGGTCACGGTCACGCGCCCGGGATGGCCGGTCCTCACGGTCGCGGTCGGCTGGATCACCGAGATAGACCGCACCGTCATCACGCTGGCCGACGGCACCCAGCGGTGGCGCTGGCTCGTCACCTGCCACGACATCCTCGGCCGAGCTGCCGCCACCTCGATCGACATCGAGCGTGACCCGGAGACCGCCGAGGCGCGCATGTTCGCGATCAACGCCGCCGCCTCCTCGGCGGTCGGGATCCTCGCCGACACCTCCGGTCTTTGGGGCCGCACCGTCGGCCCCCTCGACGCCGGCCGTTCGTCGGCGCTGGACCTGATCCGCCGCACGGTCGACTATGACAGCGTCGCCGGCGAAACCGATCAGGCCGTGATCGGCTCCAGCCGGCTGACTGCCGGCACCGTGTCCGTCGGGCCCGTCGAGGAGCCCTATCTCGCGTTCACCGGCCCCGCCTCGACCTCGACCAGCATCCCGGCGACCGCTGTCGAGGACACCGGCCGCCGGCTCGACCGGGCCGCGAAAACCGACTCGATCACGGTCACCTACATCGATGATGCCGGCGTCGAGACCACGGTGACGTTGCTGCCGCCGATCCCGTCCGGCACCTCCTCTGACCTGGCCATCGTCACGGATCACCGGCTCGACCTGCCCGAGCTCCAGCTCCTCGCCGGTCTCCGCGCCGCGATAACTGAGGCCCAGCACCCGACCTACCAGCTACCAGGCGCGGCGCGCGTCGCGACCGGGCAGCTGAGCTACGCGCAGTTGCGCGCCCTGATCGGGATCAACCAGCGGTCCGGGACCGTGATCTACATCGACGGCGCACCCGACGACCTGGAGCACGTGCACGTGCTCCTCGGCGGCACGCTCACCGTGACCGGCCGTGAGCTGCGCCTCGCCATCGAGGTCCAGCCCGGCCGCGTCTCCGGCGTCCGCCAGCTCCGCTACCGCGAAACCCGCGCCCAGGACACCGGCACCAGGGCGGTGTTCCGGGGCTCGACCTACAGCATCCGACGATCTCTCGCCATCCGAATAGGAGCCTCATAATGCCCGGATCCACGATCACCACCACGCACGACGGGTGGCCGCTCCTCGACCTGGACAACTACATCGAGGCGACGCCGGCCTACACCCAAGCCATG
The DNA here is from genome assembly GCA_934636715.1 of uncultured Arachnia sp. The sequence goes on along the minus strand of CAKUBE010000006.1, from coordinate 9,561 downwards.
GCCGACAAGCTGAGAGGCTCCGACGCCGCCGTAGCGGTCGCCGCCGCCGAGCGCGCCGAGGCCGCCGCCGCCATCGCGCAGCAGCCCACCTACCTCGTCAACAACCTCGTCGGGGGCGGCATCGACGAGACGAGCAAAGTTCAGGCCGCGATCGACTGGGCCGCCCCGCGAGGGATCCCGATCATCCTGCCGCCCGGCACGTTCCGTGTGCGGGACCTGACGATCCCGTCCTATGGCTGCCAGATCAGCGGATCCTCCCAGGGCGCCACGATCCTCGCGCCGGCCGCCGGCGCGCAGTGGCTCCTGCGCACCCGCTCCTACTGCATCATCCGCGACCTCCAGATGTTCCTCGACGGCCAAGACATCATCGGCCTCGACGTCCGCACCACCGTCCGTGGCCTGGTCGATAACCTCTACATCTACTCCACCGGCTCCGCGAACGGCGGTACCGGGATCCGCGTATCCGGCACCGCCGCCGGCGCCCAGTCCCACGCGAACCGGCTCACCAACTGCATGATCCAACGCGTAGGAATCGGGATCCACGGCTCGGCGTGGTGCTACGACACCGAAATGCTCAACATCTGGGTCGGCGAGTGCGCGACCGGGATCCGGTTCTCAGACGGCGGCTGCATGTGGACCAACGTCCACGTCTGGGGCTGCACCGGCAACGGCATCACGTTGTTCGGTGTCGGCGGCGGCAACCGATTCGTGAACATGTACATCGAGACCAACCAGGGCTACGGCTGCTTCGCGGACTCCACCAACACCACCGGCAACGTGTTCATCGGCTGCCGGTTCTGGGCCAACAAGCTCGGCGGCCTGCACGTGATCCGAGGCAAGCACGCCCAGATACTCGGCTGCCAGTTCGACGACAACGAAGAGGTGGGGTTGACGTTCTTCGACCACACCGACGCCGTCGTGTCCGGCTGCGCCATGTACGACACCCGCGAGGGTGCCGCGAGGAAACAGAAGCGCGGCGTCCAATCGAACGGCGCGTCGAACCGCATCACGATTGTGGGCTGCAACATCGATCCCGCCGCGCACACCACCGGCGAGGCCTATGCCCTCGTCGGCAGCCAGAACCGCGTCGAATCGAACATGTTCGGCACCATCGACCGCCACGGCTTCTACGGGACCACGCCCATCGCGAAACAGACCGGCGTGCCCGTCACCGCCGCCGGCATCCACGCCGCCCTCGTCAACCTCGGGCTCATCTCATGACCGTCGCGCTCATCGCCGGCTTCGCGACCCTCACCGTGGCCGCGCTCGGCGCGCTCGGCGCTCTCGTCGCGCAGCTCCTGCGCCGCGTCGAGCGCCTCGAAGAGGGATCTCGGCTCATGTGGGCGCACAACCGCCACCTCCGAGACCTCTACTACCGCTGGCGACGTGACGGCGCGCCCGACCCCGACCCCCTCCCAGACATCGACTGAAAGGAACCCGACATGTCTGAACTCGAAAGCCCGTACCCCGACGAGGAGATCGTCCAGGACGAGGAGGCCACCCAGTGAGCACCACCATCCGCACCCCAGCGCAGGCCGTCGCCTACGCCAAGACCGAAGCGTCGAAGCCCGCGCAGGCCAAGTGGCACGCCATGTGCCTGATGTTCGTCCGCAGCTGCTACGGCGTCGCCGCCTACTACGCCACCGCCCGCAAAGCCTGGGAAGGCGCCAAGCACCGCCACGCCACCACCAACGCCAGCTCGATCCCGCCCGGCGTCCCCGTGTTCTGGCGCACGGGCACCGTCAACTGGCATGTCGCCATCTCGATCGGTGACGGCTACTGCTACAGCACCGACATCGGCGGCAAGGGCAAGGTCGGCCGTATCGGCATCAACGACCTGTCCAAGCGCTGGGGCGCCACCCTCCTCGGCTGGACCGAAGACCTGAACGGCGTCCGGGTCTACACCCCGCCCAAGCCCAAGCCGCCGGCCAAGAAGACCGTCGCGCAGCTCGCCGGCGAAGTCATCGCCGGCAAATGGGGCAACGGCAACGACCGTAAGAAGCGGCTCACCGCCGCCGGCCACGACTACACCGCCATCCAGGCCGAAGTCAACAGAAGGCTCCGCCGATGACCAAGCTCCTTACCCCCGCCCGCCGCCGCTGGGCCTACCGCGTCACCGGAGCCGCCCTCATCGTCGCCGGCATCTACGGCCTCATCGACGGCGCCCAACGCGACGCCTGGCTCATCCTCGCCGGCGCCCTCTTCGGCGTCGCAGACCACCACGTCCCCACCCAGGACGCCGAGTAGCCCGAGCACAGGACCGCCCCAGCTGATCTTCAGCTGGGGCGGTCCTGTTTTCCCTTGTCAGAGGCGGCTAGTCGGGAAGGTTGGCGATCGCGTAGTCTGCCTGCTTCTTCGTGAACCGCTCGCCGTACTCCGACGTCAGCTGATCGTGGATCGCCTTCTTCGACATCGACATGGTCTCCCGGTACTGAATGGCGGCCAGGAGCGCCTGCTCCTTCCAGTCGACCTCGACGTTCTCGACGGCGTACTCCGCAGCATCCTTCGGGAACTGGCTGCCGTGCTCCGACGTCAGCTGATCGAGCAGGCCGGCCTTCGAGAACGGCATGAACGCGAGATAGTCCTCAGCGGACTTGAGCGCCGCACGGAACTCGCTCGACACCTCCGGCTCCTCCTCCGCCGGCTCCTCGGCGGGCTCGGTCTCCGTCGGCGTCACCTCCGGCTCGGGCTCGACCGGCGTCGTCTCCGGCGCGGCCGGCGTCGACGTCTTGGCCGGCGGCGCGGCCGGCGTGGCCGCCGTCGGATCGTCCCCTAGGAGGTTGCCGATCACGCCCAGGACGATGACGACGGCGATTGTGATCGCCCACCATCTCAGATACCAGGGCTTCTTCGGCTTAGGGGCGGGCTGGGGCGGCTGGTTGGTCGTCACGGGTTCTCTCCTGTTGTGCGGACGGCATAACGTGCTCAGCCTAATGTGTGACAGACCGCCCCGAGCACACGGGGCACTAGGCGGCGGCAGCTGCCACCGCCCGCAAGCGCGCCGCGTCCGTGGCGACGTAGCGCTGCGTCGTCGCCACCGACGCGTGCCCCAGGAGACGCGAGACGGCCACGAGGTCGCCAGTACGGTTGTGAGCTCGCGTAGCGAACCGGTGGCGCAGTGAATGCGTCGTCCACACCCCCGGCAGCACCTCAGACGCGAGCTCGCCGACGCGGCGCGCGGATAGGTGCCCGTCGATCCGGCCCGGCAGCAGCCACCCGCCACGGCACCAGAGACGCACCATCGTCGCCAGGTCGTCACTCAACGGCATCCACCGCCGCTTGCCACCCTTTCCATGCACCAGGAGCGTCCAGCCCAGCAGATCGCGACTCAGGTCGTCGACGTGTACGCGCGAGATCTCCCCGCGCCGTAGGCCGGCCTCCGACGCCAGGCGCAGGATCACCAGCTGACGATCATCTGCCGCCGCCAGCGCCGCGTCGACGACGTCGTCCGGCGTCGGCCTCGGCACCGGGATCTCCGCCGGCGCGAACGGCAACTCCGCGACCAGGTCGTCACGACCGACGTGCGCGAGGAACCCGCGCAAGCTCGACCTCACCGCCCGGCGCGTCTCCCGTCTCCACTCCCGGCCGGCCAGCCACGCCAGCAGCTCGCCGGCGGTCAGCGTCGCCGGCGACCCACCCACGCCCCGCGCCAGCTGCGCCACGTGCGCCCGCCGCAGGCCGATGGTCTCCCTTGACCTGCCGGCAGCTGCAAGCCGAACGCACCACAACGACAGCGGCCCCGCCCAGAAGGGCGGGACCGCCTTTTCTCTTGGATCCCCACTACTCATGCACGGAACCCTGCCCGTACCGCATCTGCGCCGCCTGCCGGGTCACCCCGAGCCCCCGCGCGACGTCGCCCCACGACCGCCCGTGCTTCGCCCGCATGCCCCGCACGGCCTCACCTATGGCCTCGTCGAGCACGTCGCGCATGGCGACGAGCTCGGCCAGGTCCTCAGGGTCAGCGTCCGCCACCCGCCGCCCATGCGCCCGCAGCACGCGCCGCACCATGCCCGCGTAGTCGCTCGTCTCCCGCTCCCGCCGCCGCGTCAAGCGCGGCTTGACGCCGGTCACGCCGCCACCCCGCTCGACGTCGCCGTGCGCCGGTACGCGTCGAGCTCGACGACAACGCCCCAAGACTCCATATCAGCGGGTTCAGGGTTCGAGTCCCTGGAGGTGTACGAGACAAGGGCCCCGGTCAATGACCGGGGCCCTTTCCTATCGCCGCAACGCGGCTTCTTCTGTCGGTGCTACACCCGATTCTGAGCTTCTGCGGCTGCCGACGTCCGTATACGGACACACGCAACCGCATTAGTCGAACTCGAGCAGCGTCGCACCGAGGTGACGACGAAGTAGCTGTAGATTTACCTACGCCATCGTAGGTAAGGAACGCCCATGTCGAACGCCACTGACGCCATCCGGTCCGCCCGCGACCTCCTGCTCGGGCTGCGCGGCCAGGGCGACGAGGCCCGCGCTCAGTTCTCGTGGCCGGAGATCGTCGGCCCGTTCAACTGGGCCATCGACTGGTTCGACGCCGTGGGGCGCGGCCGCGACGACATCGCGCTCTGGCTCCGCGACGAGCACAGCCAGGACGAGCGGTACACCTACGGCGAGATGGTCGAACGCTCCGACAGGCTCGCCGCGTGGCTCGGGGCCAAAGGCGTCGGCAAGGGCGACGTCGTCATGCTCATGCTCGCCAACCAGGTGGAGCTGTGGGACGCGATGCTCGCGGTCATGAAGGTGGGCGGCGTCATCCTGCCGACGGCGCAGGCGCTGCAGCACCACGACCTCGCCGACCGCGTCGAGCGCGCATCCGTCACCGCCGTCGTCGCCAACCCGGTCGACGAGGACAAGTTCGACGGCATCAACGGCATCACGCGCATCACCACCGGCGCGGCCCACGACGACTGGCTCGCCATGGCCGACTCCGCCGCCCTCCCCGCCGAGCCGCGCGCCGTCGTCACCGACGCCGACGACCCCGTCCTCTGCTACTTCACCTCCGGCACCACGAAGGAGCCGAAGCTCGTGGTCCACACCCAGGTGAGCTATCCCGTCGGGCACCTGTCGACGATGTACTTCCTCGGCGTCCGCCCCGGCGACGTGCACCTCAACATCTCCTCCCCCGGCTGGGGCAAGCACGCCTGGTCGAGCTTCTTCTCCCCCTGGCTGGCGGAGGCGACGGTGTTCAGCTACAACTACGAGCGCTTCGACGCCGCGGCGATGCTGCAGGAGCTCGACGACTCCGCCGTCACCACGTTCTGCGCTCCCCCGACGGTCTGGCGGATGATGATCCAGGCGCACCTGGGCGACAAGCCGTCGTCGCTGCGGGAGGTCGTCGGTGCCGGCGAGCCGCTGAATCCGGAGGTCATCTCGTCGGTCGAGCGGGCCTGGGGCCTGACCATTCGCGACGGCTACGGCCAGACGGAGACCACGTGCACCGTCGGCAACGCGCCCGGCGAGGCCGTGCGGCCCGGCTCCATGGGAAGGGTCATGCCCGGGGTGCGGCTGGAGGTCGTCGACCCGGACACCGGCGAGATCTCCCGGCACGGCGAGATCACCTTTCCGCTCAGCCCGTGGCCGTTCAACCTCACGCCCGGCTACCTGGGCGGGGTCCCGGAGACGGCCGGAGAGGACGGCCGCTACCACTCCGGCGACCTCGTCTCCATGAGCGACGACGGTTACCTCACCTATGTCGGCCGCACCGACGACGTGTTCAAGGCCTCGGACTACAAGATCTCGCCGTTCGAGCTGGAGTCGGTGCTGATCGAGCACCCCGCCGTCGTCGAGGCCGCGATCGTGCCGGCGCCGGACCCCATCCGGCACGCCGTACCCAAGGCCTACGTGAAGCTCGCCGCCGGCTATGAACCGACCCGGGAGACCGCGCTCTCCATCCTCACCTACGCCCGCGACAACCTCGCGCCCTACCTGCGCGTGCGCCGGATCGAGTTCGCCGATCTCCCCAAGACCATCAGCGGCAAGGTCCGCCGCGTGGTGCTCCGCGCCCGCGAGCACGACCCCGCAGCCGAGATCGACGACTTCCACTACGAGAGCTTCCCCGAGCTGAAGCGGAGGTAGTCAGACGGCGGGAAGCTCCGCGCCGGGCGCGGGATACGACGACTGCGCTCCCTCGAACTGCACCGTGTAGGCGGCGAACCGGCTGGCGTAGGCCGCGGCGTCGAGCAAGTCATCGCCCGCGGCGAGGCGGGCCGAGAGCGCACCGCAGAACGCGTCTCCGGCGCCGACGGTGTCCACGGCCTTGACCTTGGGCGAAGGCACCGCGGTCACCCCGTCGCCCTCGGCGACCAGCGACCCGGCCGAACCGACCGTCATGACCACCGTCGCGACTCCCGCTCCGCGCAGGCCGGCGACGATCTCGCTCGGGTCGGTCAGCTCGGGCCCGCCCAGCTGAGTCAGGGCCGCCGCGCCCTCGTGCTCGTTGACGACCAGCGGATTCGCGGCGCGCAGCACGGCGGGATCGACCTCGATCACCGGGGCGAGGTTCACCACGAGCCGCCCCATCACCAGCCGCGACGCCGCCAGGTTGCTCTCCGCGGAGATCTCGCCCTGCAGCACCACGACTTCGGCCGCCTCTATCTGGTCCCGCCAGCCCTCGACCATCTCCGGCGTGACGAGCGCGTTCGCGCCCGGCACCACGACGACGGTGTTCTCGGCCTGCGCGTCGACGCTCACCACGGCGAGGCCGCTGGGCCCAGAGACACGGACGACGTGACCGAGGTCGACCCCCGCGTCCTCGAGCCTCGACGTCGCCACGGAGCTGGCGGCGTCGTCGCCGAGCGCGCCCAGCATCGTGGTCGGTGCGCCGGCCAGGGCGGCGGCGCACGCCTGGTTGGCGCCCTTCCCGCCCGGGGAGAACGTCCCGCCGCCGGCGAGCAGCGTCTCGCCCGGCAGGATGTGGCGCTGCAGCAACAGGTGCAGGTCGACATTCAACGACCCGACGACGACAACTCGCGACATCGCGATCCTTCCTACAGGTACAGCCCCGTGCCACCGTCGGCGACGGCGCCGGAGGCCACGGCATGGATATCGCGCTCCCTCAGGAGCACGTAGGTCTTCGACTGGAGCTCGACTTCGGCGCGCTCCTCGGGGTCGAACAGCACCCGATCGTCGGCCTCGACCGACCGGACGTTCGGCCCGATCGCCATCACCTTCGCCCACGACAACCGGCGCCCCATCTGCACGGTCGCGGGGATCAGGATGCCTCCGCCGCTGCGTCGCTCGGACGACCCCGCATCGGGGTCGACGAGCACGCGGTCGTGCAGCATGCGGATGGCCAGCGGCGGCTCGCTCATGCGCGGCTGGCCTCGAGGGCCTTGCGGGCAGCGGTGTTCAGCTGGCGCTGGTTCGCGACACGCGACAGCGTCACGGCGAAGACGACGGCGCCCAGCACCGCCCCGCCGATCAACAGGAGCTTGTCTCTGCGCCATCCGCCCTTCTCGTCGCGGAACTGGGACGTGGCGTTGTCGAACTCGGAACGCGCGAACTGCTTGGCCTGGGCGACGGATTCGCGGGCGATGTTCTGGGGCTTCAGCGCCTCCACGGCCTCGTTGGTCGCGTCGACGAGCTTCGCCCTGTTGGCGGCGAGATCTGCGCGGATCTGCTCCACGGTTCGGTTGCCCATGTCGGTGGTCCTCCTCGAAGTCACCTCACAGCCTAGTGGTGTGTCCCGAAGCACACGTCAGGAAACCCCGGATAGCCATCGAGCGACGCCGACCGTCGCGCGGATAGACTGTGCCGCATGACTGCTCGACTGACGGCCGGCTCGACGGCGCCCGCATTCACGCTGCCCAACCAGGACGGCGTCGATGTCTCCCTCTCCGACTACACCGGCCGCACCGTCGTCCTCTACTTCTACCCCGCCGCCATGACCCCGGGCTGCACCACGCAGGCGGTCGACTTCTCCGACGCGATGCCGGCGTTCCAGGACGCCGGCTACGTCGTCCTCGGCTGCTCCCCCGACCCGGTCGAGAAGCTCGCCAAGTTCGCCGAGCGCTCCAACCTGGGCTTCACTCTCCTGGCAGATCCCGCCAAGGACGTCCTCAACCTCTACGGCGCCTACGGCCTCCGCAAGCTGTACGGCAAGGAGATCGAGGGCGTGCTGCGCTCCACCTTCGTGATCGACGTCGACGCCGAGGGCACGGGCCGGATCCGCGTCGCGCAGTACAACGTCAAGGCGACCGGCCACGTGGCGAAGCTGCGCCGAGAGCTCGGTGTCTGACCGGTTCCTCACCATCGACGCCGCGCCCGGCGAGGGCGCGGACGTCGAGTTGGAGATCAAGCGCTCCCGCTTCCTGACCAGGATCCGTCGCGTGACGACGGAGGAGCGGGCCCGCGCCGTCGTCGAGGAGCGGCGCTCCACCTACTTCGACGCGCGGCACCACTGCTCGGCCTTCGTCCTCGGACCAGACGGCCGCACCGCGCGCAGCTCCGACGACGGCGAGCCCGCAGGCACCGCGGGCGTCCCTATGCTCACCGCGCTCCAGCGCTCTGGCCTCACCGACGTCGTCGCCGTCGTCACCCGCTACTTCGGCGGAGTGAAGCTCGGCGCGGGCGGCCTGGTGCGCGCCTACACCGACGCCGTCGCGCAGGCCGTGTCCGCCGTCGGAACCCGGGAAATCCGGCTGACCGCGCTGTTCCGGATCGATGTCGACTTCGCGGCGGCCGGCCAGATCGAGGACCAGCTCCGTGGGCTCGTCTTGCCCGGCGGCGCGCCGGTGATCGTCGACGGCGTGGAGTGGACCGACTGCGCCCACATCGCCGTCGCAGTGCCCTCGGCCCTCGCCGACGAGCTGACCACGGCGTTGGCCACGCTCTCCGCCGGCGCGCTGACCGCCACCCTCGTCGGCGAACGCTGGACAGACTATGCGTGACGTAAAGTGCGGCCACCTCGGGATTCCGCCGGCGAAAAGCGACGTCTGCGGAGCATCTCGCTGTAGTTGTCCGTCGATTTGGCTAGGTTGGTGGGCATGGGAGCGCGCATGTTTTCCGCCGTCCTTCCGCCGCCCGAGGTCGTCGAGGAGCTGGACAGGCTGCTCGACCCGCGCCGCGACGCCGACTCGTCCCTGCGCTGGACGCGCCCCGACGGCTGGCATGTGACGACGGCGTTCATGGCCAGCGTCGACCGCTACCGGCTGGAGGACCTTGAGGAGAACCTGGCCGAGGTCGCCGCGCGGACCGCGCCGTTCGCCCTCGCGTTGGCCGGCGGCGTCACCTTCCCCGACCCGATGAAGGCGCGGGTCCTCGCACTCGCCGTCGGAATCGGACACGGGCCGCTGGCCGCACTGTCGGCGTCGGCCCGGACAGCCGCGAACCGGGCGGGAGTCGAGGTCGACGGCGCCCGTTACGTCGGCCATCTGACGCTCGCCCGGCACCACCGCGGAGTCGCCGCGAAGCGCTGGCTGGAGGTGCTGTCGTCGTTCCCGGTCTGGGAGTGGACCGTTGATGAGCTGGTGCTGATCGAGTCGCGCCAGATCGGGCGCCACTACGACGTGGTCCGGCGCTTCCCGCTCGGCGCGGCGCTTCCCTGAGAACGGTTCATTGGTTTCG
>CAKUBE010000005.1 GCA_934636715.1 uncultured Arachnia sp. | reverse complement strand
GCACGCTGTTGAGTTCTCAAGCTTCGGGTACACACCCCAACCAACCAAACCCAAAAAACCCAGGTCCAACCAGCCAAAGGGGCAACTCGATCAACTTTACTCGCTTCGATCTGGCCTGTCAAACCGGCCCGATCTCGCTCGCTTCAGTTGTTCCTCGCCGTCGTTGTGACGGCTTGGAGAACATTACCGGGTGGTTCGGCGGCATGCAAATCCGGGGTGCCGTAGATGGCCCCCGGTGGTTGAGCCCCTAGTCAGCTGCAAGTTCGACGGAAGCGACCGAGACGTCGACGCGCGGGGCGACGGCATCGACGGCATCGACGCGGAGTCGGATGCGCTCCCCCGCCCTCTTTCGGCCGTTCTCCACGCGGAGCTCGACCGCCGGGTCCTTGACCTGCACGGTCGCGAGCCCGCTCTTCGGGTTCACGTCGGTAACCACACCGTCGAGGAGCTGCCCCACGCGGCTGGAGAGAACCAGCGCCTCCGCGATGTCGAGCACGCCCCGCTCGTAGGCATTGGCGGCGCGCGAGGTCGACGCCATCTCGGACGGCAGCTCCGGCAGTCCCTCGCGTACCCAGCCGGGAATCTCGAGACCGTTCAGGATCGCATGGCAGATCTCCAGCGAGTAGCGGTCGACGAGCCGGCGCAGCGGGGCCGTGGTGTGCGCGTATGGGGCGGCCAGCGCACCGTGGAGCAGGTTCTTTCCCGGAAGTCCGCCGTCGAAGGCCAGATAGCCGGCGCCGCGAAACAGCGTGGTGCAGCGCGTGAGGAACGCCAGGTCGCGCGGGCGCTCCGGGGACAGCGTGCGCAGGACCTCGGCATAGCTCTGGTCGGCGGGCCAGTCGACGCCGAGGGCGGCAGCGGCCCTGCGCAGCTTCGCGACCGCGTCATCCTCCGCGGGAGGGAGCGTGCGGAGGATCCCGGTCCTCCCGTCGATCATCGTGCGGGCCGCGGCGAATCCCGCCAGCAGCGAGATCTGGGCGTTGTACTCCTCGACCCGGGTCAGATGCCGGAAGGCCAGGTCCCAGGCACCGTCGTGCTCGACGATCTCCTGGTCGGGAAGGTTCAGCGACGCGCCGCCGCGCGTGATCTCCTGTCGCAGCCGAAGCTCTCCCACCTCCGGGAGGAGCGCGATGCTCGGGTGTGCGTGTCCCTCGTCGATGTCCCGCTGGACACCGTCGTAGCTGAGTTTCGCCCGGCTGCGCACAAGCGCCCGGACGAGGCCGACATCGCGCAGCTCACCCTCTCCGTCGAGGAGCAGTTCCCACACGAGGGCCGGCCGTGGGGCCCCGTCAGCCAGGAGCGACGCCGCGTCCTCGCTCAGGACGGGAGGATGCAGCGGGATCCGGGCACCGGGCGCGTACTTCGTCTGTCCTCGACGGTGCGTCTCCCGTTCCAGTTCGGTGCCGGGACGGACGAAGAACGCGACGTCCGAGATGGCGTAGCGCACCAGGTAGCCGTCACCTTCGCGCGCGATGTGGAGCGCCTGGTCGAGGTCCTTGGAGGACTCGGGATCGATGGTCACGAACTCGATGTCCGTGCCATCGACGTAGCCCTCGGGACGCCGAGTCGCGGCCTCGGCCTCCGCGAGCACCTCTTCCGGGAAGGCGTCCGGCAGGTCCAGACGCCGCCTCAGCGCCTCGATGGCAGCCCGCGCGGGTTCCGGTGGACCGGACACTCGCACGGGCATTGTCGGCATGTCAGAGCCCCGACTCCGGGGTCCGCACCAGGATGCGGTCGCACTCGACGCAGCGCAGGACCTGGTTGGCGGGTGCGCGCCGGTAGGCGTCGAGGTCCGCGAGGGTGGCTTCGAGCTGGCATCCGCCGCAGCGCCCCGCGCGCAGCAGCGCCGCCCCGAGGCCGGTGTTGGCTCGGAGCTTCTCGTAGAGCGCGCCCAGGTCCTTCGGGATCAACGAGACGATCGGACCGCGGGTCGCGGAAAGGTCCGCCGCCTCCTGGCGCAACGCCGCGACCGCTTCGTCGCGCGCTGCCACCTCCGCCCGAAGCCTGACCTCGATCTGCTCCTTGGCCGCCGCAACCTTGTCGCGCCGGTCGGTCGCATCCTCCAGTTGTCCCATCAGCTCGAGTTCGACGTCCTCGAGTTCGGCGATGCGGCGCTGCACGTGCTCGACCTCCTCGGTGAGCGAGCGCAGGATCTTCGCGTCGGCGACCGACCCGTCGGCGATCCGCTGCTTCTCCCGCTCGAGTCGGCCGCGCACCGGCGCCAGATCCGCCTCGGCCTTCCGCACCGCCTCCTCGAGGTCCTCGACTTCGGTGTTCGACGCGATCAGCTCGTCGGCAGCGGCCTGGCGGTTGGCCATCAACTCCGCGATCGCCGCGTGCTGCGGCAGCGTCCGGGCCGTGTGCTGCACCCGGGCCAGCTCCGAGTCGAGGTCAGCGAGGGTGAGCAGTCGGCGTTGGTCGACGGGGTCAGCGAGCATCGGGGATCCTTACTGGGAAGGGTTCATTGGTTTCGACACGGACCCGGCGCTTCGCGCGTGGGTCCGGCTCAACCAGCGGGAGAGGTAACGGTCCGTCGGTTTCGACACGGACCCGGCGCTTCGCGCGTGGGTCCGGCTCAACCAGCGGTAGGAGTGACGGTCCGTCGGTTTCGACGCGAGCCCGGCGCTTCGCGCGACGGTCCGGCTCAACCAGCGGGATGTCGGGTTGGTCTGCGGAAACCCTAGCGTTGCGTTCCTCACAGCGACAGCCGCGACTTCACCTTTTCCGCCAGGAACTCCGCGTGGGCCTTCGCCTCGTCGTCGGTGGGCGCCTCGACCATGACGCGGACGACGGGCTCGGTGCCCGACGGGCGCAACAGGACCCGCCCGTTGTCGCCGAGCTGTCGCGCCACCGACGACACCGCGGCCTGCACCTCCGTATCGATGCCCGCGCGCAGCTTGTCGACGCCGCGCACGTTGATCATCACCTGCGGCAGGATCGTCATCACGGACGCGAGCTCCTTCATCGTCTTGCCGGTGGCGATCATGCGGGCTGCGAGGTGAAGGCCGGTCAGCGTACCGTCGCCGGTGTTCGCGAACTCGGAGATGATCACGTGGCCGGACTGCTCGCCGCCGAGCGCGAAACCGTTGGCGTTCATCGACTCGAGCACGTACCGGTCACCGACCTTCGTGTGGTCGACGCGGATGCCGTGTGCGCGCATCGCGTTGGTGAGACCCAGGTTGCTCATCACCGTCGCCACGAGCGTGTCGGAGAACAGGCGATGATCCTCCTTCAGTGCGATCGCGAGGATCGCGAGGATCTGGTCTCCATCGACGAGGTTGCCCTCGTGATCGACGGCGAGGCAGCGGTCCGCGTCGCCGTCGAGGGCGATGCCCAGGTCCGCGCCCTCCGTAACGACGCGGGCCATCAGGTCGCCCATGTGGGTGGAGCCGCAGCCGTCGTTGATGTTGATGCCGTCCGGCTCCGCGTGGATCGGCACGACCTGCGCGCCCTGCGCCGCGAACGCCTCCAAAGCGGACGTCGACGCCGCGCCGTTCGCGGCGTCGATCACGACCTTCAGCCCCTCCAACGAGCCCGCAGCCCCGAGCGACCCCACCAGATGCGCCACGTACGCCTCGATGGCGCCGAGATCCGTGCGGATCCGGCCGACCGCGGCGCCCGTCGGGCGATTCCAGTGCTCGCCCATGCGCGCCTCGATGGCGTCCTCGAGGTAGTCGTCGAGCTTGACGCCGCCCTTCGAGAAGAATTTGATGCCGTTGTCCGGCATGGGATTGTGCGACGCGGAGATCATCACTCCGAGGTCCGCCTCCATGTCGCCCACGAGGAACGCGACCGCCGGCGTCGGCACCACGCCGAGACGGACGACGTCCACGCCAGCCGAGGCGAGCCCGGCGACCACGGCCGCCTCGAGGAACTCGCCGCTGGCGCGGGGGTCGCGCCCCACCACGGCGAGAGGTCGGCGGCCGTCGAACGCGCCCGCCTCTCCCAGGATGTGAGCCGCGGCGACCGAGAGGTCGAGCGCGAGCTCCGCGGTCAGGTCCGTATTCGCGACGCCGCGCACACCATCGGTTCCAAAAAGTCGAGTCACGCCGGACACCCTACCGCTCAGCCGGGTTGCGCGACTGGCGCTGATCGCACGAGACCGGCGGACGAGGGGGTCGCGAGCAGGTGGGTGGGCGTTGCGAGAATTCCCTCTGCGGCGTGCCGCAGAGGGAATCCGAGGAGGGCGGGAGCGACCCCCTCGTTCGCCGGTCGGAACCGACCAAAGCAGAACGCCCGCCCCAGGTGAGGGGCGGGCGTTCGGCGGGACCAGATCAGCGCTTGCTGTACTGCGGGGCCTTGCGGGCCTTCTTGAGGCCGGCCTTCTTGCGCTCGATGATGCGGGCGTCGCGGGTCAGCATGCCGGCCTTCTTCAGCGCGGGGCGCGAGGCCTCGGCATCGACGGCGTTGAGGCAGCGGGCGACACCCAGGCGCAGGGCGCCGGCCTGGCCGGAGCTGCCGCCGCCGTGGATGCGGGCGATCACGTCGTAGGAGCCGACAACGCCCGCGACGCCGAAGGGCTCGTTGACGTGCTGCTGGTGGATCTTGTTCGGGAAGTAGTCCTCGAGGGTGCGGCCGTTGATGGTCCACTGGCCGGAGCCGGGGACGATCCGAACGCGGGCGACGGCCTCCTTGCGGCGGCCGGTCGCGGCGCCGGGGGCCACGACCGCCGGGCGAACGTCGGCGCCTGCGGCGGCGGCCGGGTTCGCGTCCGAGCGGTACGCGATCTCGCGGTTCTGGTCGTCGATGAAGGGGGTGATCTCCTCGACGGTCTCTTCGGTCACGACGTCAGTCATCTGGTTCTCACTCACTGGGCGATCTGGGTGATCTCGTAGGGCTGCGGCTGCTGGGCGGCATGCGGGTGCTCGGGGCCGGCGTAGACCTTGAGCTTGCCGATCAGCTGGCGGCTCAGCTTGTTCTTCGGCAGCATGCCCCACACGGCGCGCTCGACGGCCTTGCGGGGATCCTTCTCGAGCAGGTCGCCGATGGCGATCGACTTCAGACCGCCCGGGCGACCCGAGTGCGAGTACCGCATCGAGTCGGAGCGCTTGTTGCCCGTCAGAGCGACCTTCGAGGCGTTGACGACGACGACGAAGTCACCGCCGTCGACATGAGGGGCGAAGGTGGCCTTGTGCTTGCCCCGGAGCAGGGTCGCAGCGGCCACGGCGAGACGGCCGAGGACGATGTCCTCGGCATCGATCACATGCCAGTTCCGGGCGATTTCGCCTGGCTTCGGAGTGTACGTAGACACGGAGGCAGACCAACTTCCATTCACAGCGAACTTTTAGGTGCTGCGCCCGCGGCGTCGACCAATTGGTCACACAGGCCACACGGCGCGCAACAGCTACCTAGCTTAGGACGCGACGGCACCCGTCGCCAAATCGCGCCTTTCGACGCGCGCTGCGTCGCTGGGCTCCTCGGGCGCGGCTCAAGGATCGAAACTCATACCCTGGGAGACGAACCGGAACAAACTTCAGGGGGTCGCCGACCGAGTGTCGGTCTCGACCACTACGGTTAGGACATGGCCTCAAAGACGAGTACCCCCATCGCCATCTCGTCCCCGGACGACGTGCGCAACGTCGTGCTGGTGGGCGCGAGCGGCTCGGGGAAGACGACCCTCTTCGAACATCTCCTGCGCGCCCGGGTCGACGGATATCGCGGCGAGAAGGACACCCCGGAACGCGGAGCCTCCCTCACGCTGGCTTCCATTCCGGCCAACGACGTCCAGATCAACCTTCTCGACGCGCCGGGCCACCCGGACTTCGTCGGCGAGTTGCGGGCCGGGCTGCGCGCCGCCGACGCCGCCGTGTTCGTGGTGCCTGCCGGCGACGAGATCGACCCCACCACCATCGCGCTCTGGCGCGAATGCGCCCAGGTCGCGATGCCGCGCATCATCGCGATCACGAAACTCGACCAGGGCCGGGCCACGTTCGACGACATGGTCGAGGCGTGCGTCGACGCGTTCGGCGACGGCGTCATCCCGGCGCTCGTCCCGCTCACGATCGACGGCGCGAACGTCGGCAACCTCTCGCTGCTGAACAAGCGCGCGCACGACTACTCCTCCGGCGTCCGCGTCTCCCGCGACTCCACGCCCGAGGAACTCGCCCTCATCGAGGAGCGCCGCGCGCCGCTGCTCGAGGCGATCATCACCGAGGTCGCCGACGACGACCTCATGGAGCGCTACCTGGAGGGCGAGGAGATCGTCGTCGAGGAGGCGCACGAGTCGCTGCTGCGCGCAGTGATCGGCGCCCGCTTCTTCCCCGTGCTCCCTGCCCACACCACGTCCGACAAGGGCACCGAGGAGCTCCTGCGCTGGATCGAGCGCGGCTTCCCCGCCCCGACGCTGCACCCCACGCCGTCGGTGACGACGCCGAACGGCGCGACGCTGCCGGACACCACCTGCGACCCTGACGGCCCGCTCGTCGCTCAGGTGATCCGCACGACCTCGGACAACTTCTCGGGCCGCACCTCGCTGGTGCGCATCTTCTCCGGGACCCTCAAGGGCGACGACGTCGTCCACATCTCAGGCCATCGCGAGCTGTACGGCGGCGATCCCGACCCGCTGCACCCGGACCACGACGACGAGGAGCGGGTCGGCCCGCTGTCGGCGCCGTCGGGGCTGGAGTTCGCGCCGTTGGCGACCGCGATCGCCGGCGAGATCGTGCTCGTCACCCGCCTCACGAAGGCCGAGACCGGGGACACGTTGTCGGCGCCGTCACGCCCCGCGCTCGTCGAGCCCTGGGAACTCCCCCGGCCCCTGCTTCCCGTCGCCGTCCGCGCGACCACCCGCGGCGACGAGGACAAGCTGACCGGCGCGCTGCACCGGATCTCGGTCGAGGACACCACCGTGCGACTGGACCGCAACGCGGAGACCGAGCAGCAGATCCTGTGGGTCATGGGCCAGGCGCAGAAGGACCTCGTCCTCGCGCGGCTCGCGGACCGGTTCGGGCTGAAGATCACCGAGGAGCCCGTCCGCGTCGCCCTCCGGGAGACGTTCCTGTCCGGCGCGAAGGGCCTCGGCCGCAACGTGAAGCAGTCCGGCGGGCACGGCCAGTACGCCGTGTGCAACATCCAGGTCGAGCCGCTGCCCCGTGGCGCCGGCTTCGAGTTCGTGGACAAGGTCGTCGGCGGCGCCGTGCCGCGTGCCTACATCGGATCGGTCGAGAAGGGCCTGCACCAGCAGTTGGCCGCGGGCACGACGTTCGGGGTCCCGATGGTCGACGTGCGCGTCACGCTGTATGACGGCAAGGCGCACTCGGTGGACTCCTCGGACATGGCCTTCCAGGTCGCGGGGCAACTGGCGCTGCGCGACGCGGCCTCAGCGGGCGCCGTCGGGCTGCTCGAGCCGCTCGACAAGGTGCGGGTCACCGTCGCCGACCAGTACTTGGGCGCGATCCTCACCGACCTCGGGTCGCGCCGCGCGCAGGTGCTCGGCAGCGACATGGACGGCGCCGGCAACGCGTCGGTCGAGGCGCTGGTGCCGCAACTGGAACTGGTGAGCTACCCCATCGACCTGCGCGGCATCGCCCAGGGCAGCGGCTCGTTCACGCGCGAGTTCCACGGCTACGAGTCGATGCCACGGGAAGCCTGGCCGGCTTCGTAAGGGTCCATTCGTTTCGACACGACGGTTCGCTGGCGCTCACGCGTCGGCTCAACGAGCGGAATCCTCACCAACCCTCAACGAGCGGAATCCTCACAGCGCTCAACGGGCGGAGCCCTCACCAGCGCTCAACGAGCGAGAGACCATCACCGCGTCGAGGAGGGCGTCGGCGACCTCGCGCTTGGAGCCAGCGACGTCGGCGACCACCTCGTCGGTCGCGTCCAGCACGAGGAGACGATTGTCGGCGGCCTCGAAGCCCTTGGTCCAGCCGACCTCGTTGACCGCGAGCAGGTCGACTCCCTTGCGACGGCGCTTCCTGCGCCCGCGCTCCAGCAGCTCGTCGCCGGTGCCCGTCTCGGCGGCGAACCCGACGACGGTCTGGCCCTCTCGACGGTGCGCGGCGAGGCCCTTGAGGATGTCGGCGTTTTCGACGAGCGACAGCGTCGGGATGCCGCCGTCCTCCTTCGTGAGCTTCCCCTGCGAGACGTCGGCGACGCGGAAGTCGGCCACGGCCGCGGCCATGACGACGACGTCGGCCCGTTCGGCGAACCCGCGCATGACCTCCTCCAACTCCGCCGCGGATCCCGCCGTCGCGGTCTCCACCTCGCCCGCCTCGGCGAGGACGGCCTGCTCGATGTTCGCGGCTGCCAGCAGCACCGTCGCCCCGCGATCCGCGGCCGCCCGGGCGAGCGCGACGCCCTGCCGCCCGCTGGAGCGGTTGCCGAGGTAGCGGACGGGATCGATGGGCTCGCGGGTGCCTCCCGCGGAGATCGCGATGGTCAGCCCCGCGAGGTCCCGGTCGCGGGCCAGCAGCGCCGTCGCCGCCGCGTGGATCTCCTCCGGCTCGCTCATCCGCCCCGGGCCGGTGTCGCCTCCGGTGAGCGGGCCGTCGGACGGCCCCACGACATGGACGCCCCGGGAACGCAGCGTCGCCATGTTCGCAACGGTCGCGGGATGGTGCCACATCTCGGTGTGCATCGCCGGCGCGACGAGCACGGGCGCGCGGGTGGCGAGCAGGGTGGTGCCCAGCAGGTTCGACGCCAGCCCCGCGGCCATCGAGGCGAGCGTGTGGGCGGTCGCGGGGGCGACCACCACGAGGTCGGCCTGCTGACCGAGCGCCACATGCCGCACGCGGGCGACGTCGTCGTGCACCGAGGTCGTGACGGGATTACGACTGATGGCCTCCCAGGTCGGCAGGCCGACGAACCGCAGCGCGTCGTCGGTGGGCACGACATGCACGTCGTGCCCCTCGCCGATGAACAGGCGGACGAGGTGAACGGTCTTGTATGCGGCGATGCCGCCGGTGACGCCTACGACGATGAACATGGGACTGATTCTGCCCGGGTACGCTGCCCGTCATGTGCACCGTGGTGATTCGCGTCCCCGAGCCCGGGTCCGGCGACGTCCGGCTGCTGGCCGTGCGCGACGAGGATCCGCACCGCCCATGGCGCCCGCTCGGGGCCTGGTGGCCGCAGCACCCGGGCGTGTCCGGCATCCAGGACATCCTCGCGGGCGGCGCATGGCTCGCCCACACCGACGACCGGGTGGCGGTGCTGCTCAACCGCGCCGGCGGGGCCGACGTGCCCGTGCCCACGTCGCGCGGCGGGCTCGTGCTCGGCTCGGTGACCGGCGCCCCACTCCCCGATCCGCTCACCACGCTGGGATTCAACCTCGTCGAGGCGTGGGCCGACGGCGCGCGCGTCACCTCCTGGGAGGGCGGCCGCCCCCGGATCACCGAAATGGAGCCCGGAACGCACATGATCGCGCACGAAGACATCGACGCCCCGACGACGGCGCGGGTCGCGGCGTGGCGGGAGCTGTTCGCCGCGGCGCCGACGACGGGAGAGCACTGGTGGGAGGGCTGGCTCCGAGCGCTGGCCGAGACGGCTCACGCCGTCGATCCCCGCGACGACCGGGCCATCATCCGCGACAACCGCCCGCACGGCTTCCCGACGCTCTCCCTGCTGGTCTGCGTCGCGAGCGTCGGCGCAGCGGGCGTCAGCACCCGAATGGCGACGCTGGACGAGCCGGGTAGTTGGGAAAGTTCATTGGGCCAGTTCATTGGTTTCGACACGACGGTTCGCTAGCGCTCACGCGTCGGCTCAACCAGCGGGAAGGGTCAGAAGATGCCGCCGCTGTCGACGATCCGCTTGCCGAACGGGAAGCAGGTCACGGGGATCATCTTGAGGCTCACCCAGGCGTTGGCGAGGCCGATGATCGTGAGCGACTGGGCGATCGCCGTGGCGATGTGCGCGAGAGCGAGCCACCAGCCGGCGATGACGAACCAGATGCCGTTCATGATGGCCGACCCGGCGCCCGCTCCCGGCTTGGGCTCGACGGTCTTGCCGAAGGGCCAGAGCACGTAGCGCGCCATGCGGAACGAGGCGACGCCGACGGGGATGGTGACGATCAGGATGCAGGCGAGGATGCCTGCGAGGAAGTAGCCGAGGGCGAGCCAGAACCCGCCGAGGACCACCCAGATGACGTTGAGTACGGTGCGCATGCTTCTCCCTTGTTGAGGAGCCCAGCGTACGCGCACCTCCGCGCCACCGCCCCGAACATGAGCACTATCCCGGGTTCAACGAGGGTTTACCCGCATCGTCTGCTGACGATGCCGTCCCTCCCGCGTCGAGTCCGGGATAGTGCGCAAGGTCTCCGGGACAAAGGGGTGTCTCCGGGGGCCGGGGCGACGGCGCGCCGATAGGCTGGGCGGGTGGATCCGCTACCCCCGCGCCTGCGCCGCGACGTCGTCAGCTTCGTGCGCCGCAGCGCCCGCATGAACGAGTCACAGGCCGGCGCATGGGAGCGCCACGAGCGCGAGTTCGTCGTCGACGTCGAGCGTGGAGACATGTCGACATCGATCGCCGACGGCGCCACCGTCGATTGGGCCGCGGTGTTCGGGCGCGAGGCGCCGTTGATCGTCGAGATCGGTTCGGGGGCGGGCGATTCGCTCGTGCCCATGGCCGCCGGCCGTCCCGAGGCCAATGTCGTCGCATTCGAGGTCTTCGAACCCGCCATCGCCTCGACGCTGGGAAAGCTCGGCCGTCAGGGCGTGAACAACGTCCGGGTCGTCATCGCCGACGGCGCCCAAGGGCTCGCGAAGCTGTTCGACGACGGCTCGGTCGCCGAGCTGTGGACGTTCTTCCCCGACCCCTGGCACAAGAAGCGCCACCACAAGCGGCGCCTGGTGAGCGCCGAGTTCGCGGCGCTCGTCGCGCGCAAGCTCGCGCCCGGCGGCGTCTGGCGACTCGCCACCGACTGGGAGGACTACGCCCTCTGGATGCGGGAGCACCTGGACGGCGCGCCGGGGCTCCGGAACGAGCATCTCGACGACGCGCACGAGGGGTGGGCGCCACGGCTCGCCGAGCGCCCCGTCACCAAGTACGAGGCCAAGGGCCTCGCTGCCGGCCGGAGGGTCTACGACCTGACCTATCGGAGGGTCGATGCGGCTCAGGATTGACCTGGCCTACGACGGCACCGACTTCCACGGCTGGGCCGCGCAGCCCGGCCTGCGCACGGTCCAGGGCGTGCTCGAGGAGTGGATCCCGCGCGTGCTGCGGCTCGCCGACACACCACAGCTGGTCGTCGCCGGCCGCACCGACGCGGGCGTGCACGCGCGCGGCCAGGTGTGCCACCTCGACCTCGACGGCGACGAAGACCGCTCCGCCGAGCTCCTCCGCCGGCTCCGTCGCGTTCTTCCACCCGACGTCGTCGTCTCCGCGGTGGTCCCCGCCCCGGACGGGTTCGACGCCCGCTTCTCCGCCATCTGGCGGCGGTACTGCTACCGGATCGTCGACGAGAGCGTCGCCCCCGATCCGCTGCTGCGAAACCACATCGCTCCCCTGCGGCACGGCATCGACGTCGACGCCCTGAACGCCGGCGCCCGGACCCTGCTCGGCCTGCGCGACTTCGCCCCCTTCTGCAAGCCCCGCGACGGCGCCACCACCATCCGCGAGCTGCGCGAACTGACAGCGCATCGCCGGGCCGACGGCGTCGTCGAGATCTGGCTGCAGGCCGACGCGTTCTGTCACTCCATGGTGCGTTCCCTGGCGGGCGCGCTCGCCGCCGTCGCCTCCGGGCAGCGGAACCTCGCCTGGCTGGAGACCACCGCCGAGCGCCGGGACCGCGCACCCGACGTCCAGGTGATGCCCGCGCGCGGCCTCACGCTGGAGGCGGTCGGCTACCCCGCCGACGACCTCCTCGCGGCGCGCGCGCTCGAGGCCCGAGCCACGCGCACCCTCCCCGTCGACCCAGGAGAGACTCCCTGATGTCCCACTACTTCCTTACGCCTGACGAACCGCTCGTCACGCACGAGTTCACCGCGACGGTGTTCGGGCGCGAACTCACCTTCACCGCCGCACCCGGCGTGTTCTCCGGGCACCGGCTCGACCTCGGCACCTCCGTCCTCCTCCGCAGCGTCGAGCCGCCCGCGACGGGGCACGTGCTGGACCTCGGCTGCGGTGTCGGCACCATCGCCGTCGGGCTGGCGGTGGCGTCGCCCGGGATCACCGTCGACGCGGTGGACGTCAACGATCGCGCGGTCGAGCTGACGGCGCTCAACGCCGCCGATCACGGCGTCGGCGACCGCGTGCACGTATGTCGCCCCGACGAGGTTCCGGCCGACGTGCGGTTCCACGAGATCTGGTCCAATCCGCCGATCAGGATCGGCAAGCAGGCGCTCCACGAGCTGCTGCTCACCTGGTTGCCCCAGCTCCGGCCGGGCGGCGCGGCCTACCTCGTCGTCGGCAAGAACCTCGGCGGCGACTCGCTCCACCGCTGGCTCACCGACCAGGGATACCCGACGGAGCGCCTCGCCTCCGCGAAGGGCTTCCGCGTCCTGCGCGCGTCGAGAAGTTGAAACAGCAACTACGTATCCGGACTACGATGGGTCGAGTCAGCGCGCCGGACGGCGCGAGTCTCTCCAGAAGGAGTCAGCAATGACCTACACCCTCCCCGATCTCGACTACGACTACGGCGCACTCGCGCCGCACATCGCCCCGGAGATCATGGAGCTGCATCACAGCAAGCACCATGCGGCCTACGTCGCCGGCGCGAACACCGCGCTCGAGCAGCTGGCCGCCGCCCGCGAGAAGGGCGAGTTCGGCGCGATCCCCAAGCTCGAGAAGGACCTGGCCTTCCACCTCGGCGGCCACATCAACCACTCGGTGTTCTGGAAGAACATGTCGCCCGACGGCGGCGGCGAGCCCGACGGCGACGTCGCGGCCGCTATCGATGAGTTCTTCGGCTCCTTCGACGGCTTCAAGGGCCAGTTCAACGCCGCGGCCAACAGCATCCAGGGCTCCGGCTGGTCGATGCTCGTCTGGGACACCCTCGGCCAGCGCCTGAACATCAACCAGCTGTTCGACCAGCAGGGCAACCTGCCCGTCGGCCAGCTGCCCATCCTGCAGCTCGACATGTGGGAGCACGCGTTCTACCTGCAGTACAAGAACGTGAAGGGCGACTACGTCACCGCGTGGTGGAACGTCGTCAACTGGGCCGACGTCGCGGCCCGCTTCGCCGCGGCGAAGGCCTCGGGCATCAGCTACTGAAAGAATCTGCCAACATCGGGCCCCAACTGGCACGCGCGTGCCAGTTGGGGCCCGATGTTGGTAAATCCTTGCAGTCGGTCACCGAGAACCGGCTGCGATCAGCGCCTCCCAGACGCGCCCGGCCACTTCCTCGCCGAACCGAGGGTCGACGTGGCTGCCATCCGGGCGGAGGAGGGCGCCGTCGGTGAGGTCGTCGCAGGACGACGGCGACCGCGGCTCGGCCGGCTCCGGGTCGGCGCACAGCAGCGGGTCCATCCGGAACGTGCGCACCCGATCATCCGACTCAGCAACCCTCGCCACCAGCTCGTTCCACCGTCGGCGGTGCTCGTCGTGGTTCATCATCAGGTCGTACAGCGGATGGCAGCCCTCCGCGTTGCAGCGCGTCGACATCCCCAGGCCCGGCCGCTCCGTCTGGGCGATCACCAGGGTCGCGCCCGTGGCGGTCAGCCGATCGACCGTTGCTCGCAGGTCGCGCTCCTGGGCCACCCAGAACGCCTCATCGTCGGGGCCGACGACGCGGCCGTCGACCCAGCGCTGATGGATCTCGTAGCGCGACCACCAGAACACGATCTCCGGGCGCACGGCGCGCAGCCGCTCCTCCTGGATGCCTGCCATGACGCGGCAGTCGCCCTTTCCCTCATGATCGGGCAGGAGGTACTCCTGCAGCTCGATCGCCATCGGCGGGCAGCCGCCCCGAGCCGCGCCGTCGACGACCATCCCCTCCTCCCGCGCCGCGGCGTCGAAGGAGTCCATGAGCCGGAACGGCACCGAGTCGCCGACCACGAGGACCGCGGGCTTGCCGCCGGTGAGCGGGACCAGGCGCAGCACCGTCGCCCAGGAGACGACGACGGCGGTGACGAGCACCGTCGCGCCCAGCACGCGGCGCGGCGTCAGCCAGGGCGAGAGCCGTCCGCGCCGGATCGGCTGCTCCACGAGGTGATAGGACGCGACGGCGCACCCCAGCGTCGCCACGAGCGCGACGCCGGCGGGTCCCGGACGGAACTCATCGCGGTGCGCGACGCCCAGCCAGATGCTCCACGGCCAGTGCCAGATGTAGAGGCCGTAGGAGATCTTGCCGAGGTACGCCACCGGCGCCCAGCCCAGGGCGCGCGCGACGGCCGTCCCCGGCCCGGCGAGCAGGCCCGCGATCAGGGCGGCGACGGCGAGGCTCAACACCAGCGCGCCGCCGCGGAAGTAGAACGGGCTCGGCCCGGCGAGGAAGGGCAGCGTCGCCAGCACGCCGACCACCCCGACGGCGGTGAGCGCCGTCGCGTGGCGCGCGCACCAGTCCCTCGCCTCGGCCCGGCTCAGCCAGATCGCGAGCAGGGCGCCCAGCAGGGGCTCGAACGCCTTGGCGTCGGTGCCCATGTAGGCGCGGTCCGGCGAGGCCGGGTCGTAGAGCAGCGCGAGAGCCAGCACCGACGCCGCGACCAGCACGGCGGCAACCATCCCCAACCACGCCACCGTCCGTTCCGCGCGCCCGAACCGCCGCGCGACCACCGCCGTCGCCCCGATCAGCAGCGGCCACGCGAAGTAGAACTGCTCCTCGACGGCGAGCGACCACATGTGGAGCAGGAGCGACGGCGTGCCGTCCGAGGCGAAGTAGCTGCCCGATCCCATGAAGTGCCAGTTGCCGACGTACAGCGCGGTCCAGAACACGTCCCAGGACGCCGCCGCGCGCCGATGCAAGGGCAGGAGATACGTCGCGTAGGCGAGCACGACGAGCAGCGCGAGGGCCGCGGCCGGTAGCAGCCGCGTGAACCGGCGCTGCCAGAACTGCCCGTACCGGGGCCGCCCCGCGCGCTCCACGTCGCGCATCAGGCCCGCCGTGATGAGGTAGCCGGACAGTACGAAGAAGACGTCGACGCCCGCGAAGCCGAGACCCATGCCCGGCACGCTGAGGTGGAACGCGACGACCAGCCCGACGGCGACCGTGCGCACCCCGTCGAGGCTCGGGATGTAGGTCAACGGTCGCCGTAGACCCACGGGGCGACGGGGCGGCCGCCGAGCCAGGCGCGCCACACCTCGGCGACCACGAAGGGGATCAGCGCCGCGCCGACGGCCCAGCGCGTCACCCGGCGCAGCGGAAGCTCCGTCGTCAGGGGAACGAACGGGGGCTCGCCGACCCTGCTGTCCTCGCGTGAGGCGCACGCGTCCAGCTCGCGCCCGTCGACGACGACCTTCGCCCAGGTGTGGCCCGCGAGCCACCACGGGTACCCGAAGCCGCGGACGCGCGCGGCGTGCACGAGGCGGGCCTCGAACCCCAGGCCGCGGAGGACCAGCAGCAGGACGGTGTTGTACTGGTGCGACCAGCCGCGATGCGCGGCCAGCGACAGCCGCGGCGGCTCACCCAGGTGCCACAGCGAGTGCGTCGGGTACGCGCGGGCCACGGCGACGATGGCCTCGTCGACCAGCGCGGCCCCGGCGCGCCCGGTGGCCCGGCACTGGGCGATCAGCCCGTCGACGGTGTCCGGCCCGCCCGTGCGGGTCGGCGGCGGCGCCATCACCCAGACCGGCACCAGCGCGGCGCCGAGGGCCAACGGAAGCGTCCAACGCAGCTTCATGACTCTCCCCTCCTGCGGGCGAATCCCCGCAGCGACCGGTAAGGGACCTCTTCGGAAAGCTGGTGGTGCAGGGCCAGCAGCTGGTCGATCGTGCGCCGCCACGGGTACTGCTCCGCCCGCGCCCGCGCCGCGGCGCGCAGCTCCGGGCCGAGGCGCGGCAAGAGGGACTCGACGGCGTCGGCCAGCGATGCCGGGTCCGGGCGTCCGGCCGCGCCCGACGTCGCGTCGACGAGTTCGTGCGCTCCCCCGCGGTTCGAGGTCACGACCGGGGTGCCGCAGGCCAGCGCCTCCAGCACCGCGAGCCCGAACGTCTCGGCCGGGCAGACGGAGAGGGAGACGTCGGCCGCCGCGATCCGTCGGGCGATCTCGCGCCGGCCCGCGACGAAGCCCTGGAAGAAGACCGGGGCGTCGCCGGCGGCGGCCTGGAGTTCGGCCTGGTCGGGGCCCGTGCCGTACAGGTCGAGCCGGACGCGGTGGCCGCGCCGGTGCAACTCGGCGACGGTGGCGACCGCGAGCTGCGGGCTCTTCTCGTGCGAAAGCCGGCCGACGTAGCAGAACTTCAGCACGCCGTCGTCGGCAGACGAGCCCGCCGACGGATGGAAGGTCGCCAGATCCACGCCCAGCGGCGCCAGCTCGAGCCGGGCGCCCGTCTGGGCGAACTCGTCCGCGGCGAACCGGCTGGTCACGACGACGGCGTCGAACTCCTTGGCGAGCCGCCGGTTCAACGCGCCGACGGCGGCCTCCACGCCGAACGACCGCCGCGCCCACATGGCCAGCATGTCGGAGAGCCGCTCGTGGCTGAACAGGATGGAGCCGACGCTGCGCTTCGCGGCCCAGCGGCCCACCGGCGACAGCGTCCACTTGTCCGAGACCTCGACGCTGGTGGGCCGGAACCGGTCCAGCACGTCCAGCGCCCGCCAGGGCTGGAAGATCATGCGGTACTGGTCGGTGACCTTCGGCGCCCGCACGGAGACGAGGATCCCCGCCTCGGACTCGACCACCTCGTCGCGCGCACCCGGGAACACGAAGATGCGCGTGTGCCCGGCGTCGACATAGCCCTGACCCAGCTGGTCGATCACGACCTTCATGCCGCCCGACGTGGGGCCGACGAAGTTGGCCAGTTGGGCGATCCGCATGCGCCCCATCTAATCAGACCCCCTGACACGGCCCCGAAACGATCGGGAAACACCTCGGGCCATGGGCGCGACTAGTGTGTTCCGCATGTCCGACATCGACACGACCCCGACCGACGCGACCACCAGCGAGGCGAACTCGCTGTCGGATCAGCTCCGCGCCGACGTGCGCCTGCTCACCACGCTGCTGGGACAGGTGCTGAGCGAGTCCGGGTCGAGCGGCCTCTTCGAGGACGTGGAGGCGCTGCGTCAGGCGACGATCGCGGCGCACCACGACGACTCCCCCGAGGCCTTCGCGCGGGCGATCGAGATCGCCGAGTCGTTCACCGTCGAGCGCGCCGACGAGGTGGCGCGCGCCTTCACCGTGTACTTCCATCTGGTCAACCTCGCCGAGGAGTACCAACGGGTCCGGTTCGTGCGCGAGGGCGGACCGGAGACCGGTGAGTCGCGCGACACCATCCCGCGGGCGTTCGCCCAGCTGTCCGAGGAGATCGGCGAGGACGCCGCCCGCCGCCGGCTCGAGAACCTGCGCTTCCACCCCGTCTTCACCGCGCACCCGACGGAGGCGCGCCGCCGCGCCGTCGCCTCCAGCATCCGGCGACTCGCGGCGCTGCTGGAGGAGCGCTCCGTCGTCGCCGCCGACCCCGCGGCCGGCCGGCGCATCCACCGTCGGCTGCTCGAGGAGATCGACACGCTCTGGCGCACCGCGCCCCTCCGCGCCACCCAGCCGGCGCCGGAAGACGAGGTCCGCTCGTTGATGACGATCTTCGACGAGACCCTCTACACGGCATTGCCGCGGATGTACCGGTACGTCGACGACGCGCTGCAGCCCGACGATGCGGGACAACGGCCCCCGCTGGTGAAGCCGTTCGTGCGATTGGGGAGCTGGGTCGGCGGCGACCGGGACGGCAACCCGTTCGTCACGCCGTCGGTCACCATCAAGGCCGCCGCCATCGCCTCGGAGCACGTCCTGCTCGGCCTGGAGCACACCGCGACGATGCTCGCACGCAGCATCACGCTCGACTCCACCGCGACCGCTCCGTCCTCCGCGCTCACCGCGCTCCGGCGCAGCCTGTCTCTGGCCGACGAGGCGACCGCCGCGGCATCGATGCTCAGCGCGCCGAACGAGCCGCACAAGCAGGCTCTGGTCCTGATCGCCCGCCGGATCGCCGCGACGCGGACCCGCAACGCCGACCTCGCCTACGCGAACCCGGACGCGTTGATCGCCGACCTCCGCGTGGTCCAGGAATCGCTGACGGCGGCAGGCGCGCTCCGTCAGGCATTCGGGACGTTGCAGACGCTGATCTGGCAGGTCGAGACCTTCGGCTTCCACCTCGCGGACCTCGAGGTCCGCCAGCACTCCGCGGTGCACGCCAAGGCGCTGGCCGAGTGCGAGGCGGGCGGGCCGAAGTCGCAGAAGACGGCCGAGGTGCTGGACGTCTTCCACGCGATCGCCCAGACCCAGCGCAAATACGGCCTCCGCGCGGCCGGCCGGTACATCGTGTCGTTCACCCAGTCCGCCGCCGACCTGGCCGCCGTCTACAAGCTGGCGAAGTACTCCGGCGCCGACGCGGTGCTCGACGTCATCCCCCTCTTCGAGACCTTCGCCGACCTGCGCGCCGCGAGGGCCATCCTCGCCGAGGCCGTGACCTACCCCGATTTCGCCGCGCGGCTGGAGGAGACGGGAGGAAAGCTCGAGGTCATGCTGGGCTACTCCGACTCCTCGAAGGACGTCGGCCCGCTGGCCGCGAACCTGGCGCTGTACGACGCACAGGTCGAGATCACGGAATGGGCACGCGCTAACCGCCTCGAGCTGACGCTGTTCCACGGCCGCGGCGGCGCGCTCGGTCGCGGAGGAGGTCCGACGAACACCGCGATCCTCGCTCAGCCGCCGCACTCGGTGGACGGGCGGTTCAAGCTGACCGAACAAGGCGAGGTGGTCTTCGCCCGCTACGGCGACCCGACCATCGCGATGCGCCACATCGACCAGGTGGCCGCCGCGACACTGCTCGCGGCCGCGCCGTCGATCGAGCACCGCAACGTCGAGGCCGCCGAGAAGTACGCCGAGGTGGCCGCGCAGCTGACGACCACCTCGCGGGCCCGGTTCGACTCCCTGGTGAAGGCCGATGGCTTCGCCCCGTGGTTCGCCACCGTGACGCCGATGGAGGAGATCGGTCGGCTGCAGCTGGGGTCCCGTCCCGCGCGGCGTGGTCTCTCCGTCGAGTCGCTGGAGGACCTCCGCGCGATCCCCTGGGTGTTCGCCTGGTCTCAGGCCCGGATCAACCTCGCCGGCTGGTTCGGCCTGGGCAGCGCGCTGGCGGCGGTGGGCGACGCCGCCCTCCTGGCTCGCGCCTACGAGGAATGGCCGCTGTTTCGCACCGTGGTCGACAACGTCGGCATGAGCCTGGCGAAGGCCGACCCGCGCATCGCCCGCCAGTACCTGGAGCTGGGCGACCGGCCCGACCTCACCGAGCTCGTGCTCGAGGAGATGGAGCTGACGCGCGCCTGGCTCATCCGCGTCGTCGGCGGCGAGGAGCTGCTGGACAATCGCCCGGAGCTCCACACCGCCGTCCATCTGCGCAGCCCGTACGTCGACGTGCTCTCCCTGCTGCAGCTCCGGGCACTCCGCGTGCTGCGCTCCGACTCCCCCGAGGGCGCGGGCTCCGAGTGGGAGCACCTGCTGCTGCTGTCGGTCTCCGGCGTCTCGGCGGGCCTGCAGAACACGGGTTAGCCGGCGGCCACCGGCAGCCAGACGCGCATCGTCGACGGGCCGCGGCTTGCCCAGTCGTGGTACGGGACGAGCGCGACCTCGCCGATGTCGCGCGGGGCGCCGGCTTCGGCCGAGGCGTAGGGCCACGGGGCATCGACGGCGTCGCGCGCGCGGGCGCTCACCCACACGCGGCCGTCGCGCTCGACGGGCTCGCCCGTGATCGCGATGTCGGCGACGTCCCCGCCCTCCGGCAGGTCGGTGGACTCCAGCGCGAACACCTCGGGGCCGCGCTCGACGGCGACGCAGCCGCGGACGGCGTCGATCCGGGGATCGGGGAAGGTCACGCGCGGCCCGATCGGGAGGTCCAGACGAATCTCGTCGCCCGCCCGGAACGCGCGACGCGCCTCGGCCCGGCCCGCGGCCACCCGCGTCACGACCCCGTCGGGATCCGTCAGCTCCGCGCCATCGGCCCAGGCCGGGATGCGCAGCCCGAGCGTCCAGGGAGCGGCGGCGTCGTCGGGGAAGACGATGCTGACCCGTCCGGAGGCCGGGTAGTCGGTGCGGACCTCGAACCGGGCCTCCCGGCCGTCGTCGAGGGTCGTGCGGACGTGGGCAGGCGCGTACTGGTGCAGCTGGACGCCGTCGGCGTCGGCGGTCGCGACATACGCGCCGAGGCTGGCGAGGGTGCGCGCGACGTTGGGCGGGCAGCAGGACACCTCGAACCAGGGCGCGCGCAGCGAGGCCGAGGCCCGCGGCGAGGTGGCCTCGGGGTCCGCGGGCTGCCGCGCGACGCGCTGGTGCAGCGTGTTGGCGTAGTAGAACGCGCGGCCGTCGGCGCTGGGCGAGGTCGCAACGACGTTGTAGAGCGTGCGCTCGATCAGGTCGGCGTACTTCTCGTCGCCGTCGGCCAGGAGGAGCCGCCACGCGAACATGATCGACCCGATGCTCGCGCACGTCTCGGAGTAGGCACGGTCCGGGGGCAACTCGAAGTCGTCGCCGAAGCCCTCGTCCTGGTGGTGCGCGCCTTGACCGCCCGTGATGTAGGTGCGGGCCGCGACCGTCCGCGCCCACTGGCGCCGCAGCGCGTCGAGGAGGTCATCGTCTCCGGAGTCGACGGCGACGTCGACGGCGCCCGCCGCGAGGTAGTTCGCGCGCACCGAGTGCCCACGCAGGACGTCGGCCTCGCGCACGGGGACGTCGTCCTGGAAGTAGGACCGCCCGAACTCGATCTCGCGGAGGCTCTGCCGCCCTCGGCGCTCGACGAAGAGGGCCGCCATCGCCGCGTAGCGCCCCGACCCGGTCACCCGCGCGAGCTCGGCGAGGCCGACCTCCACCTCCGCGTGGCCGCAGACGGACTCGATCCCGCCGTCGGCGAAGACGTCGCAGACGAGGTCGGCAACCCGGCGCGCAATGCCGAGCAGGCCGTCGTCGGCGCCCGGTCGCGTCCGCTCGCGCGCGACGGCCGCCTGGAACAGGTGCCCCGCGCAGTACAGCTCGTGTCCCCATTCGAGGTCTGACCAGCGCGGCCGCTGGTCGGGGCGGCCGAAGTTGGTGTTCAGGTACCCGTCGGCCTCCTGCGCGGCCGCGACGCGCAAGACGCTGCGCCGGAACTGGTCCTCGAGCCCGGCGTCGCCGCCGCGGGCGATCTCCCAGGCGACGGCCTCGAGATACTTGTAGACCTCGGAGTCGGAGAACTCCCGCCCCCGCCGCAGCGACGCGGGCGCCCCCGCGGCCGCGAAGTCGAAGTTGGGCAGCCAGCCCTCGGCCTCGAGCTTCGCGGCGATGTGCGGAAGGGTCGCGTCGCGGTTGACCCGCTGGCGCCCTCCCCAGAAGCCGCCGGTGATCTCGACCTCGCCGAGGCCGAGGGGCCGACGACGGCCGCGCGCGGGCGCGACAGGGCCGACGAGTGGGTGATCGATGCGTGAAGACACGGGGTTACCCCTTCAGGGCGCCGGACATGAAGCCGCGGACGTAGTGGCGTTGGAGGAGGAGGAAGAGAATGGTGCACGGCAGGGCGAGGATCACGACGCCTGCCTCGGTGGCACCGTAGTCGACCACGCCCTGGACCTGCACCCGGAGGTTCGAGATGGCCAGGGGCAGGGTCATCTTGTTGGAGTCGTTGATCAGGATCAGCGGCGCCATGAAGTCGTTCCACGCGGCCAGGAAGGCGAAGAGGCCGACGGTGATCAGGCCCGGCTTCACGGCGGGGAGCAGCACCCGCCAGAGCACGCCGAACGAGCCCGCGCCGTCGACGAGGGCGGCCTCGTCCAGCTCCTTGGGAATCGACTCGAAGGAGATGCGCATCATGAACACCGAGAACGGCAGCTGGAACATCGACAGCACCAGCGCGACACCCACCAGCGAGTTCTGCAGCCCGATCCTGTTGAGCAGGACGTAGAGCGGGATCAGCAGCGTCGCGTAGGGCACCATCAGGATGGCCAGCGTCCCCATGAACAGGATGTTCTTGCCCGGGAACGTGAACCGGGCGAACGCGTAGCCGGACAGCGTGGAGACCACGAGCGTCATCAGGACCGTGAGCAGCGACACGAAGGTCGAGTTGTACAGGTACTGCCAGATGCCGGCCTGGTAGTTGGCGAGCGTCACGTAGTTCGCGAAGCCGAGCCCGTCGGTCTGGGCCGTGCCCGCGCGCGGGGACACCGAGGCGACCGCCGTCCACAGCAACGGGTAGATGAACAGGATCGCCAGGCTGCCGGTGAGGACGTAGTAGGGAGTCCGGAGCACCGTCCGGCGGATGGGGTTGCGCCGCCGGAGATCGACGGGGTTGGACACGGTGGTTGTCATGGGTCAGTCCTGGGCGAAGGCGCGCAACTGCACGACGTTGATGACGACGAGGGCGATCAACACGATCACCGAGAGGGCGCCCGCGACACCGAGGTCGTTCATGCCCTGGAACGCGACGCTGTAGATCAACTGCACGACGGTGATCGTCGAGTTGTCCGGGCCGCCCTTGGTGAGGATGTAGAACTGCTCGAAGGCCAGCAGCGAGCCCGTCACGCACAGGACCGTCGTCAGCGCGAGGGTCGGACGGAGCAGCGGGACGGTGATGTGCCGGAAGGTCTGCCAGCGGCTGGCGCCGTCGACCCGAGCGGACTCGAACACGTCCATCGGAATCCCCTGCAGACCGACGAGCATGAGCAGCATGTAGAAGCCCGCATACCGCCACACGATCAGGAAGGTCGTCGAGATCAGGGCCGCCGTCGGCGTGCCGAGGAACGAGAACCCCCACCTCTCCATCAGCCCGGCGAACGGGCCGGCGATCGGCGAGTAGAGCACGTAGAACAGCAGCGACGCCGAGGCGAGGCCGAGCGCGCTCGGCAGCAGGAACGAGATGCGCAGCACCCCCTTCCATCGTGTGCTCTCCTGCACCAGAAGCCCCAGCCCCAGGCCGATCCCGATCAGCAGGACCGTCGCGAGCACCGTGTACTTGATCGTGAAGACGATCGAGTCGGTGAACAGCCTGTGGTTGACCGCCTTCCCGAAGTTCTCCGGGAAGTTCAGCCCGCGGTTCCCCGCGAGCAGGGGCCAGTCCGACGCCGACATCTGGAGCACCAGGAGCAGCGGCAGGACGAAGAGCACGACCACGAAGATCGCGTTGGGCAGCGAGTAGACCGCGCCCTGCAGCTGGCGGCGTCGTCGCTCCCTGGCGACCGATGCGCGCGGCGCCGAGGGCGCGGTCACGGTGGGTGAACTCACTGCTCTGCCAGGATCGCCGTGATCTGCTCGTTGTCGGCGTCGACGGTGTTCGCCTTGTTGAGCACCTGGTTGCGGATCATGGTCACCCAGGGGCTGCCGACGGCGTTGAACGCCTGCTGGAAGTTGAGCGCGACGGGCGTGTCGCCCTTCGCTGCCACCTCGTTGATGGTGACCATCCGCGGATCGGTGGCGGCGTACTCGTTGTTGGCCAGGTCGCCGCGGGACACCGCGTCGTTGCCCTTGGCCAGGACTCCGACCTGCGCGTCCTCGCTCATCATCCAGTTCAGGAAGTTCCAGGCCTGCGCGGCCTGCTTCGAGTCCTTCGAGATGCCGATGCCGTCGCCGCCGACGAAGGTGGAGGCCCCGCCGTTGACACCCGGGATGCCCGCGACGCCCGCGTCGAACGGGGTCGAGGCCATGAGGGTCGCCGGGTAGAACATGAGCCCGACCTTGCCCTCGGTGAAGCCCGCGGTCCACGTCGGTCCCGCCTCGTCCTGCGAGGACGGGAGCACCGCGCCGGACGCCCACAGGTCCGCCCAGATGTCATAGATCTGCGTGGCGTTCGCGCCGTTCAGCAGGGACTCCGTGCCCGCGTCGTTCATCACCTGATCGCCGGACGCCCAGATGCTGGGGAACCAGGTGAACACCAGGCAGCCGCCGCAGTTGAGGCCAGTGGCGGTGCCGTAGACGCCGGGCTTGCCGAGCGCCTGGACCTTCTTCGCCGCGTCCGCGTACTCGGCCAT
Organism: uncultured Arachnia sp.; assembly: GCA_934636715.1. The sequence continues at coordinate 77,853 of CAKUBE010000005.1, read as the reverse complement.
CGTCGCCGGGGCCTTCTCGGGGTCGAGCCCGGCCTCGGTAAACAGCTCCTTGTTCCAGAACAGCATCGAGAGGTCGAGGACGAACGGCAGCACGTGGGCCTTGCCGTCCGCGGTGCCCGCGCTCAGGTGGCCGGGGTTGATCTGGTCCTTGAACGCCATGCCGTCGATGTTCGCGCTGATGTCCTGGAACAGTCCCTGCTGGACCCAGTTCGGCACGTAGACGATGTCGGCGGCGAACAGGTCGGGCAGGCCGTTGGACCCGGCCGCGGCCCCCACTTTCGCGACGTAGTCGTCGTTCGGCACCACGGTCAGCTCGACCTGGTTGGTGTGCGACGCGTTGTACGCCTCCACGAGCGCCTTCGCCTGCTTCTCGAGCGGCGCCCTCGTCCACAGCGTCAGCTTCGCGCCGTCGTCGGTGCCGTCTGCGCTCACCGTTGGCGCGTCGGTCGGCGCGCCCGGGCTGGTGCCGCCGCCACACGCGGCGAGGCCGAATGCCAGCGCACCCGCCGCGATCGCTCCGACGAGGCGCCGTGCGCCCCGATTCCCGAAGATCCCCATTTTTGCTCCTAGCTCTTCCTTGAGCGTCCCGCGGAGGCTCCCGCGGAACTCGAACCGAGAGGGTCACCACCGAAACGTCGAAACCCTTTTCGGTAGATTACACAGTGGATTTGTCGCGCGTCAAGCAGGTCCGCGATAACGTTTAGGTCACAAAGGAGGAGCCATGGCAATCGAGCCGAACGCCCGGACGACGACCCTCGGCGACGTCGCGCGCGACGCGGGCGTCTCCATCGCCACCGCGTCGAAGGCCCTCAACGGGCGCGGCGACGTCGCCGAGGCCACGCGGCTCCGCGTGCTCGCGTCCGCACAACGCCTCTCCTTCACCCCCAACCCGATGGCGCGGGGACTCCTGGACGGCAGGACGCGCACCGTCGGGCTCCTGACGAGCGACCTCGAAGGCCGCTTCATGATCCCCATCCTGATCGGCGCCGAGGACGCCTTCGGCGCGGGCGAGGTCAACGTCTTCCTCTGCGACGCCCGCGGCGACACCATCCGCGAGCAGCACCACCTCAAGGCCCTGCTCAGCCGCCGCGTGGATGGCATCATCGTGGTGGGCCGCCAGACTGATGCCCGGCCGTCGCTCGGCCCGTCGATCCCGGTCCCCGTCGTCTACGCCTACGCCCCGTCCGACGACCCCCGCGACCTCTCCCTCACCCCCGACAACCACGCCGGCGGGCGGATGGCCATCGAGCACCTGCTGGCGTGTGGCCGACGACGCATCGCGCACATCTCCGGCGACCCGGCCTATGCCGCGGCCCAGGATCGGCTCGCGGGCGCCCGGGAGGCCCTCGCCGAAGCCGGCCTGGGCTTCGTCGGCGAGCCCATGTTCTCCGCGTGGACCGAGCATTGGGGCCGCGACGCCGCCGCACTCCTCCTCGAGCGGCATCCGGAGATCGACGGCATCTTCTGCGGCTCCGACCAGGTCGCGCGCGGCGTGCTGGATACCGTCCGCGACCTCGGCCGATCCGTGCCCGAGGACATCGCCGTCGTCGGCTACGACAACTGGCAGCTCCTCGCCACCAACTCCCGACCGGAGCTGACGAGCATCGACGCGAACCTGGAGCAGCTGGGCCGCCAGGCCGCGCAGCACATCTTCCGGGCGATCGACGGCGCCGACATCGGCAGCGGCGTGCGCCACCTGCCCGTGAAGCTCGTCATCCGGGGCTCGACGATCGCTCGCCGGTAGCCTTCACGCCGCTGTCGACCGCAACTCGCCCCGAAACACCCTTCGCCCATGCATCGAGGGCGCACTGTCACGCTCACGACATGACGACCAGAGGCAGCGACGATCCAGCCGCCCGCGTGCTGGCCGGGCTTACCTCCTACGACGCCCTCGCCGAAGAGGACCAGGTCATTGTGCGGGAGGCATGGGAGGAACGCATCGCGGAAACGCTCTTGTCACTCAACTTCGAGGATGAGCTTCTGTCCGATCCGACGGCTTCACGACGTTAACGCGGTTGCGTGTATCCGTATAGGGACGTTGGCAACCGCAGTGACCCCGATTCGGGCAAGAAGCCGACGGAGGCAGCCGCAGTAACGTCAGTCGCGCTGTTTCGCGAGGACGGCGCGCTGGAGCAGGACGAAGATCAGCTAGTCGAGCAGCGTGCGGTCGGAGAGGCTGGCGCCCTTGATCTTCGAGAACTCCTCGAGCAGCGCCTCGGCCGTGATGGTCTTCTTCGCGGCCTCGTCGACCTCGAGGACTACGCGGCCCTCGTGCATCATGATCAGCCGGTTGCCCAGCTCGATCGCCTGGTGCATGTTGTGCGTCACCATCAGCGCGGTGAGGCCGTGGCCGCCGACCAGCTCGCCAGTGAGGCGCGTGATCAGCTTGGCGCGCGACGGGTCCAGCGCGGCCGTGTGCTCGTCGAGCAGGAGGATCGACGGCTTCTCGTAGGCCGCCATCAAGAGGCTCAGCGCCTGGCGCTGGCCGCCGGAGAGCATACCGACGCGCATCTGGAGCCTGTTCTCCAACCCGAGGTCGAGCTGCTTCAGCGCCTCGCGATACTCGTCGCGCTTGGCCTTCGTGACCGCGAGGCCGAGCCCGCGGCGCTTGCCCCGGGAGAAGGCGATCGACAGGTTCTCCTCGATGGTCAGGTGCGGCGACGTGCCGGCCATCGGGTCCTGGAAAACGCGCGCCACCCAGCGGGCGCGGGCGTGCTCCGGGGAGCGGGTGACGTCCTTGCCGTCGATCAGGATGCGCCCGCCGTCGGGCGTGTAGCGGCCCGCGATGACGTTCAGCATCGTCGACTTGCCCGCCCCGTTGGAGCCGATGACGGTGACGAAGTCACCCTCGGCAAGGCTCAGCGACAGCGCGTCGAGCGCGGTGCGCTCGTTGACGGTTCCCGGGAAGAACCGCTTCGTGATCCCGTCCAGCTGCAGCATCAGTTGCCTCCTGCCACGAGGGCCTTCTGGGCGCGGCGCCTGACGCGCAGCCGCTTGAGCGGGCCGAAATTCGGCAGCACGAGCGCGAGCACCACGAGCACGGCCGAGATGAGCTTCATGTCGTTCGGGTCGAGGCCGGCGCTGAGCGCCGCCTGGATGATCGAGCGGTAGATGACCGAGCCGAGCGCGGCGGCCAGGATGGCCTGCCACACCGCGGTCATGCCGAAGATCGCCTGGCCGACGATCACCGAGGCCAAGCCCGCGACGATCAAGCCGATGCCCATCGAGATGTCCGCGAAGCCCGTGTACTGCGCCATCAGCGAGCCGCACAGCGCGACGAGGCCGTTGGAGAGGGCCAGGCCGACGATCTTCGTCGCCCCCGTGTTGATGCCCTGAGACCGGGCCATCAGCTCGTTGTCGCCGGTGGCCCGGAGCGCCACGCCGTAGTTGGTGCCGAGGAACCAGTACAGCAGGAAGGCGATCGCGACGATGAGGACCGCGAGGTACCCCACCGACACCCAGGTGCGCAGCAGCCCGTCCTCCTTCAGGCCGGAGAAGATCGTCGTCGAGCGCATCAGCGGCAGGTTGGCCTTACCCATGATGCGCAGGTTTATCGAGTAGAGCGCGATCTGGGTGAGAATGCCCGCGAGCAGCGGATTGATCCCTCCCCAGACGTGCAGCAGCCCCGTGATCACGCCCGCGAGCATGCCCGCGACGATCGCCAGCGGAATCGCCAGGTGGAACGGCACGCCGTTCACGATGAGGATGGCGGTCACGGCCGCCCCCGTCGTGTACGAGCCGTCCACCGTCAGGTCGGGGAAGTCGAGCACCCGATACGTCAGGTACACGCCCAGCGACATGACGGCGAAGAGCAGGCCGAGCTCGATCGCGATGACCACGGGGCTCTCCGCCTCAGAACTTCTTGGTCGCGCGCGAGACGATGGACTCCGGCAGGGTGAAGCCCTGCGCGGTGGCGCCCGCCTCGTTGACGAACAGGTCGAACTCCTTCTGGGTCTCGACCGGGATCTCGCTGGCGGGCGTGCCGTTCAGCATCTTCACGAGGATCTTGGCGGCGTCGCGGCCCTGCTGCGTGTAATTCACCGACAGGCCCGCGGCCGCGCCGCGCTCCATCGTCGACTCATCGGACGCGAACACCGGCGTGCCCTTGTCCTCGGCCACCTGGATCACCGACTCGGCCGCGGAGACCACCGCGTTGTCCGTCGGAATCAGGAACGCGTCGACGTTCAGCGACTCGGCCGCCTGCTGCACCTCGTTGGTGTTGGTGATGGTGGCGGTCTTGATCTCGAACCCGAGGTCGGTGGCGTACTTCTCGGCCTCCGCGACCTGGACCTCCGAGTTCACCTCGCCCGAGGAGTAGACGATGCCCACGGTCTTGGCCTCCGGCAGCGCCTCGCGGATCAGCTCGAGCTGCTCCTTCATCGGGTTGAGGTCTGAGGCGCCGGTGACGTTGGCGTCCGGCGCGTCCCACGAGGAGACGAGCTCGGCGGCCACCGGGTCGGTGACCGCGGAGAACACGATGGGACGGTCGGTGATGGCAGCCGCGAGAGCCTGCGCCGACGGGGTCGCGATGCCGTAGAAGGCGTCGTAGTCCGACGACGCGAACGTGCCGACGATGCTGGTCAGCGTGCCCTGGTCGGCCTGCGGGTTCTGCGAGTCGATGGTGAGATTCGTGCCCTCCACGTACCCCGCGGCCGCGAGCTCCTCGACGAAGCCGGCGTAGGCGGCATCGAGGGCCGGGTGCGTGACGAAGGTGATGGCGCCGATCTTGACGGCCTCGGGCGCCCCGCCGCCAGCGGTCTCCGTCGGGGCCGGCGTGTTGGCGCCGGTGGTCTGGGTGGGCGCGGGGTCGGTGCCGCCGCACGCGGACAGCGCGAGCGCGGCGATCGCCGCTCCCGCAACGAGTGTCTTGAGCTTCATGAACTCTCCTCGGATTCTTCTTCAGGTAAATGTGGATACACAGTAGTTGGACGCGTGGACCGCGAAGGGCAACACGCGAGGTTTCGCACGGTCCGGCCGACGGTTCACACCGTGTGGTCGGCCTGCGCGATCACGTCGGCCGGAATCTCCACGCCCATGCGCCGGGCGGCCTCGGGGTTCACCGTGAACTCCAGGGACTGCTGGATCTCGACGGGCGTCTCCGCCGGGGTTGCCCCCTTCAGGATCTTCACCGCAATCTTCGCGGTCTGCACCCCTTGGGCCTTGTAGTCGGTGGCGAGGCTCGCCGCCGCGCCGCGGACGACCGAGTCGGCATCGGATGTGAAGAGCAGGCTGCCCTTCTCCTCCGCCGCCTGGACCACGGACTCGATGGCGCTCACGACGGTGTTGTCGTTGCCCACCCAGTAGGCGTCGACGTCGAGCGACTGCGCGGCCTGCGCCACCTCGGCCGAGTCGGTGACGGTCACCGTCGCGACGTCGATGTCGCGGGCCTCTGCCGCCCGTGCCATCGCCGCCGCCTGGAACTCGGCGTTGATCTCCTTGGAGGTGTACACGATGCCCAGCTTCTTGATCCCGGGAAGGATCTGCTGCAGCCGGTCGAGCTGCTGATCCGGCGGGATCTGGTCCGAGGTGCCGGTCACGTTGTGACCCGGCTTCTCCATCGAGTCGACGAGGCCGGCACCCACGGGCTCCGTCACCGACGCGAACACGATCGGCCGGTCCGTGACCGCCTGGGCCAGCGCCTGCGTCGGCGGCGTCGCGATCGTCAGGAACAGGTCGTAGGAGCTCGACGCGAACGCCGAGGTGATGTTGGCGAGGGTCTGCTGGTCGCCCTGCGGGTTCTGGAAGTCGAGCTTCAGGTTCTCGCCCTCGACGTACCCGGCCTCCGCGAGCCCCTCGGTGAACCCCTCGTAGATCGCGTCGAGGGACGGATGCGACACGATGGTCACGGCGCCGATCTCGACGACGGTCGAGGCCTCGCCTTGGTCCGGGCCACAGCCGGCGAGCAACAGCGCGGACAGTGCGGCTCCTGCAAGGAAACGGCGCAGCATCGGGGGCTCCTCTCGGGTACGGTGCCCAACCATACTGGGCGGCACCGACAGGAAATGAACGAGGGGCCCCTCACGCGGCCCCTCGTCAAACTGACGCGACTAGATCGTCACTTGGCCTCTTCGGCCGAGGCCTCATCGTCGGCCTCGGCGACAGGCGTCTCCTCGACCTCGACGGTCTCCTCGACGACCGGCTCGGCCTTCTTCTCGGCCTTGGCGGGCTTCGCGGCGGGCTTGGCCTTCGGCGTCACCGGCTCAGTGATGATCTCGATGATCGCCATCGGGGCGTTGTCGCCCTTGCGGGGGCCGATCTTCGTGATGCGGGTGTAGCCGCCCTGACGGTCGGCGAGGGCCGGGGCGACCTCGTCGAACAGCTTCTTCACGAGACGATCCTCGGGAGCCGAGTTCTTCTTGTCGAACAGGGTCGCGAGGACGAGGCGACGCGAGTGCAGGTCGCCGCGCTTGGCCTTGGTGATGACCTTCTCGGCGAGGGGCTGCACGCGGCGGGCCTTCGTCTCGGTGGTCGTGATGCGACCGTGCTCGATGAGCTGACCGGTCAGGTTGCGCAGGATCATGCGCTCGTGCGTGGCGCTGCCGCCCAGGCGGGCGCCCTTGGTTGGCTTGGGCATTGCTAGAACTCCAGGGTTTCAGTGATGGTGTGGGCGGTCAGTACTGCTCGGTCTCGGCGAAGTCCGAGTCCTCGTCGTAGCGCTCGATGGCCTGCAGCGGGTCGAAGCCCGGGTGCGAGTCGCGCAGCGCGAGGCCGAGGCCCGCGAGGGTCTCCTTCACCTCGTCGATCGACTTCGAACCGAAGTTGCGGATGTCGAGCAGGTCCTCCTCGCTGCGGGCGACGAGCTCACCGACGGTGTGGATGCCCTCGCGCTTGAGGCAGTTGTAGGAGCGGACCGAGAGGTCGAGGTCCTCGACCGGCAGGTTCAGCGACTCGGTGATCTGCTCGTCGACGGGCGACGGGCCGATCTCGATGCCCTCAGCCTCGACGTTCAGCTCGCGGGCGAGGCCGAACAGCTCGACCAGCGTGCGGCCGGCCGAGGCGACGGCGTCGCGCGGGGCGATCGAGGACTTGGTCTCGACGTCGACGATCAGGCGATCGAAGTCGGTGCGCTGGGCGACACGGGTCGCCTCCACCTTGTAGGTCACCTTCAGGACCGGCGAGTAGATCGAGTCCACCGGGATACGGCCGATCTCGGCCTCGGGGTCCTTGTTCTGCGCCGCGGACACGTAGCCGCGCCCGCGCTCGACGACGAGCTCCATCTCGAGCTTGCCGTGGTCGTTCAGCGTGGCGATGTGCAGATCCGGGTTGTGGATCTCCACGCCCGCCGGGGGCTGGATGTCGCCCGCGGTGACCGCGCCGGCGCCGGCCTTACGCAGGTACATGACCACCGGCTCGTCCTCCTCGGAGGAGAGCACGAGGCCCTTGAGGTTGAGGATGATCTCGGTGACGTCCTCGACGACGCCCTCCAGGGTGGAGAACTCGTGCTGGTTGCCCTCGATCTTGATGCTGGTCACGGCCGCGCCCGGGATGGACGACAGCAGGGTGCGACGCAGCGAGTTGCCGAGCGTGTAGCCGAAGCCGGGCTCCAGCGGCTCGATGACGAACCGCGAGCGGAAGTCGGAGACGACTTCCTCGGAGAGGGTCGGGCGCTGAGCGATGAGCATTGACTTTTCCTTCCCGCGCCAACCGCTATCTGATGGCGCGAACTTTGGTAGGGGTGGCCCGGGTGGGCCTGCATCGCCGTCGGCCGGGCGGAACCCGACCGACGGCGAACGCGTCAGATCACTTCGAGTAGAGCTCGACGATCATCTGCTCCTGGACGTCGATCGCGATCTGCTCGCGGACCGGGAGCTGGTGGACCAGGATGCGCATCCGGTTGGGGCGCGCCTCGAGCCACGCCGGAACGGCGCGCTCGCCGTGGGTCTCACGGGCGATGATGAACGGGGTCAGGTTCAGCGACTTCTCGGCGACGTCGATGATGTCGTGGGCGCGGACGCGGTACGACGGGATGTCGACGCGGGTGCCGTTGACGAGGAAGTGGCCGTGCACGACGAGCTGGCGCGCCTGGCGGCGGGTCGCAGCGAAGCCGGCGCGGTACACGACGTTGTCGAGACGCGACTCGAGGATCTGCAGCAGACGGTCACCGGTCTTGCCGGGGTGACGGTCGGCCTCCTCGTAGTAGCGGCGGAACTGCTTCTCCAGCACGCCGTACGCGAAGCGCGCCTTCTGCTTCTCCTTGAGCTGCAGCGAGTACTCCGAGTCCTTGGTGCGGCCGCGGCCGTGGACACCCGGGGGGTACGGACGGCGCTCGAAGGCCTTGTCGTTGCCGACGAGGTCAGTCCCGAGGCGACGGGACTTCTTGGTCATTGGGCCGGTGTAACGAGCCATGGTGTTAGTCCTTTACTCTCGGGCTCAGACGCGACGGCGCTTGGGCGGACGGCAGCCGTTGTGCGGCACCGGGGTCACGTCGGAGATCGCGCCAACCTCGAGGCCGACGGCACCGAGCGAGCGGATCGCGGTCTCGCGGCCGGAGCCGGGACCCTTGACGAACACGTCGACGCGCTTCATGCCGTGCTCCATGGCGCGGCGGCCCGCGGCCTCAGCGGCCATCTGGGCGGCGAACGGCGTCGACTTGCGGGAGCCCTTGAAGCCGACGGTGCCGGCAGAGGCCCAGGAGATCACAGCGCCGTTGGGGTCCGTGATCGAGATGATGGTGTTGTTGAAGGTGCTCTTGATGTGCGCCTGGCCGGCGAGCACGTTCTTCTTTTCCTTGCGGCGCACCTTGGTCTTGGCGGCCGCCTTGCGGCTTGCAGTAGCCATTAAGTCTTTACTCCTTGAGTCCCGAGAAGGCCCGACCCGTCAGGGTCAGCGCGCCTTCTTCTTGCCAGCGACGGCCTTCTTCTTGCCCTTGCGGGTGCGCGCGTTGGTGCGGGTGCGCTGACCACGAACCGGGAGCCCGCTGCGGTGGCGGCGGCCCTGGTAGTTGCCGATCTCGACCTTGCGACGGATGTCTGCGGCGACGCTGCGGCGCAGGTCACCTTCGGTCTCGTAGTTGGCCTCGATGTGGTCGCGCAGCGCGACGAGCTGGTCGTCGGTCAGCTGGTGGACTCGGAGATCGCCGTTCACACCGGTGGCGGCGAGGGTCTCGGCGGCACGGGTCTTTCCGATGCCGAAGATGTAGGTCAGTGCAACCTCGAGGCGCTTTTCGCGCGGGAGGTCGACACCAATGAGGCGTGCCATCAGGCGGTACCTTTCCAAAGTTTTCGGTCCCTGCCCTTCCGGGCTGGTCTCAGGACCGCGAAGGTGTGTGGCGTGACGCGTCCCCGCCGCCTGTGGTGCCTCTGGGGCGCCGACGGGGCCTTGGCCTTCGTCCAAGGGTGGGGGTCCTGGAGGGACCCGTGCGTGCACGTTGCTTCAGTTGTCGGCGGAGCGGGGAGGTTCTCCCTCTTCCGCGGTGTTCTACTCGCCCGAGGCCCGAGGCCTCGGGGTCAGCCCTGCCGCTGCTTGTGGCGCGGGTTGTCGCAGATCACCATCACACGACCGTGCCGGCGGATGACCTTGCACTTGTCGCAGATCTTCTTGACGCTCGGCTGAACCTTCATTCGAGCAACCTTTTCAATCGGCGACTGGGAGCGCGGACGCGCCCAATCTTGTGTTGGATGAACTCGGTCATCGCCCCAGGCGCGTGAGCGCGTCCGGGCAGAGACGACCGACGCACAACCTTACGGCACCGCGCCGGGAATCCCCAAAACGCCGTCGGCTCCGAACGCCAAAACGCGCCCTCCCCGAGCGGGGACGGGCGCGTCGTCAGGCGTGCGGCGTCTACTTGTGCCGGTAGACGATCCGGCCGCGCGTCAGGTCGTAGGGGGACAGCTCCACGACGACACGGTCCGCGGGCAGGATGCGGATGTAGTGCTGGCGCATCTTGCCGCTGATGGTCGTCAGAACCTTGTGACCGTTGGCCAGCTCCACGCGGAACATCGCGTTGGGCAGTGCCTCGACCACGGTGCCCTCAAGCTCGAGGGCTCCTTCTTTCTTCGCCATGAACTCTCATTCTGTTCTCGCCTCTTCACGTCTGGCGGCAACGGGTGCCGTCGGAGGCTGTTCAACCGGTGATTTTACGCTGCGTCCGCGTGGAACCCAAACCAGCTCCGCGCTGGTTGAGCCGCCGCGCGAGCGCAGCGAGCCGGCGAGTCGAAACCAAATGAACCCGAGTACGGTTACCCCATGTTGCATTTCGCCGTCCAGTACACCTACGTCGACGACGCCGCGGCCCTCGACGCCGTTCGCCCCGCCCACCGCGAGTACCTCGCGACGCTCGTCGGCGGCCCGCTCGTCGTCTCCGGACCTTACGTCGGCTCTCCCCTGCCCGGCGCGCTCCTGATCTTCCGTGCCGAGAGCGCCGACGCCGTGTTGGCGCTCCTCGACGAGGATCCGTTCTGGGCGGAGCGCCTGATCGTGGAGCGCAGCGTCGAGCAGTGGAACCCCGTGCTCGGGGTCCTCGCGTAATTACCTGACGAGCGCCGCGCCCACGACCCAGGTGTTGCAGTCGCCCATCGTCTCGGCGTAGAGGCCACGGGTGCCCCAGTAGCGCAGCGACGCGCGCGTGCCGTGCGTCGCGTCCTCGCGCATGCGATCGAGGCGCGCGACCCAACCGTCGTAGGTCGCCTGGTCGAAGGCGACCGCGTCGTTGCGGGAGGTCATCGCCGCCGACCAGCACACGGCCTGCAGCTCGGATCTGCGCTCCAGCTGGAGCCCGCCCGGGGCGACGAGCCGGTTCGCGGTGATCCCGAAGAGGGCCTGCAGGTGGTGGCCGTATTCGTGGGTGACCATCTCGGCGACGGCGAGGTCCCACGCCCGCGCCTGGGCTAGATGACCGTCGCCGAAATGCACCGCGCCGCTGCCGACGGCACAAGAAAAGGCGGGCGCGTCGACGTGGCCGCACTCGCTGCCCGCGCCGTCGCCCGCGAAGAAGTGGACGGCCGGCTCGAGAGTCGAGAGGCCGAACTCGGCGAGGACCGGCCGCCATGCGGAGTGCACGCAGTGCCACTGCGCCCGCACGGCCGCCTGCCACTCCCCCACGCTGTCGCCCCGGGCCTGCGCGGGGCATCCGGTCAGGGTCACCGGCGCGACGTCGTTGATCGTCGCCGACTGCGCGGCGAACAACGGCGAGGCCGGGTCCGGCTCGGGCAGCGGGTCCCAGGAGACGGGAGGGAGGCGCCAGGGCTCGGTCGTCGGCGTCGACGATGAGCCCGGCGCGACGACCGGACGATCCGCGGGGCGCAACTGCGCGAGGCCTAGGACCACCACGGCGAGGACGAGGACGAGCGCCACGAGTGGAGCCGTCCCTCGCGCTCGGGGTTCCGGCTCAGCGGCGCGGCGCGGCGCGGTGCCGTCCATAGGTCCGTCAGAAGAGGAATGCGATCAACAGGAGCAGCATGGCGAGCAGCGTGACCCCCACGACGCCGACCATGATGGCCGCGGGGATCAGGCTCCGCGGCGCCGCGACCTGTCCGGCCGGCAGCTTCCCCTGCTCGACGATCGCGGGGACGTTGTCGACGGCCGCGGGGAGCCGCTCGATCACCGGGACGAGGTCGCCGAGGGTCCGCGCCGCATAGACGATGTCCATGTCCGCGGAGTACTGGTCGTGCGGAATGCGCCCGTCGGCGAAGGCATCGCCCAGGCGCCGCGTGATCGCGTCGCGTTCCGTGTCGTCGACAGGGTCGGCGGAACGCTGGATGTACTTCGAGCTGGGAGGCAACGCCATGCGGCCATCTTAGGCCGCACCCCTTCAGACGCCTGCTATCTGGGCGCGTTCAGCCAGGGGAGGATGACAGGCCCCCACAGGATCACTTGAACGACCCGTGCGCCGAGGAAGACCGACACCGGAACCAGTGCCCGCAGCCACCAAGGTGACCTACTGCGACACGCCATCACCACCATCGCTATGCACGCCAGGAGCATCGGGGCACAGCCCAGCCATTCCTGAACTCCGTCCGGCCAGCACCCCGCCCGGGCGCACCCATAATCCTTGACAGGGATCCACCCCGCTGAGCGCATCATCAAAGACCAGAAGATCGTAAGGGCGGCCAGCCACACGGCAGCGCCCAGCTGGCTGACGTTCAGCCGGCCGACCGCCCAACGCTGAGCCCCCGTCAGCAGAGTCATCGCGAGAACACAGACAGCGACCTGATCCCACTGCCACTCGACCCGAATTTCACCGGTGATGTACCCAATCAAAGAGGCTGACGGCAGGCCCGAATTCGCGCCCGACCACATTGCTGCATTCAGAGATAAGACGAACCCCGCGAGCAGCGCGCCCCAACGGCATACCGCATCCCGCACAACTCTCGGACCTGATGATTCGCTCATTGGCTCAGGACGTTCGCCAAGGCCTCGCCGAGGATCGCGATCTCAGGGGCACGCCGCATGTAAGCCGGGTCCCGCACCCAAGTTTCCCGGCGCGCTTCCTGGAGGCGTGACGGCCACCGACGCGGTGGGTGACTCCCGCCGCTTCAGGAGATATGTCCTCTCGCGAACGCAAGATCGACGAATGGCACGATAACACCGGCAATGAGAAGAACCCCGAAGCCAGCGATGATGAGCCTCCTGCGACGCACCATGGCCCTTCCGCACACCGCGAGCAATAGTAGCGTGATGCCCGCAGCGAGCACCACTGCCCACAGAAGCGCCGGCGCGACGACGACAACGAGCACTATGAGTGCCACGAACAAGGTCGCGGCACCCGCGTTGCGACTGACTAGAGGGATCGGCCATTCTTTCACCCAAGCATCCTACAGGTTGCAGCTCTGGCTACCTTGATAATGACTCCCATCTGCAACCGCGTATGCCGCCAAGGTCGCGACGCTCCCCAGGCCACCGCCGAGCCAGGTCTCCATGCCCAGGAACAGGAGGAAGAAAAGCAGCCCCCACATCGCGGGCCGCCGACACCAGATGACCCCAGCCATCGCCACGCCGATGCCCACCAGCCACGGGAGCTCGCCCGAACGCATCTCCCCGGCGATGTGCGTCCGTACCGCCACCCAGGCGACAAGCAGCAGAAGAAGGGACAGGATGGCTCGCCGCGCCCAAGCCCAGCCCTGCCAGTCAGGCCGCAGACCGAGTTCACCCATGCACGAAAGGTATCAGCAGACCCGGACGTCCCCATCAGCGAGCGCCCGGTCGCCGGGAATGCCGTGGACGAGCTCCTCTAGTGGAGGTACCCGCAGTCGCGCCTATCTGGTTGTCACGACAACGGTCGACGCCGCGCGCAGCGCCTCCGCAGGCACGGCGACGCCTGCCTCCCGATACCTGTTGACGAGCGGCCGTCCCGGGACCGGGACGCCGTCGACCGACACTGCCGCCACGCCGTGACCCTTGGGCCCGGCTTCGATCACGACGTGCAGCGGACGGCCCCACACCGGCAGCCGCGCGCTGATCCGCCCCAGCGCCGGATCGACCACCGGGTCGATCTCGATCTCCCCGGCCGCGTGCCTGATGCCGAGCATGCGCTGCGTGACCACTTCGAGAAAGAGGCCGGGACCCGACGAGTAGACCCGCCATCCCGCCTCCAAGGGGATCTCCCCCGCGAGCACCCGGCTGTAGTTCGCCGCGGCCTCGTAGCGGTCCGCGAACGCGGCGTCGGAGCTCGAGGAGTACGTGTTGAGCTGGCGCGGCGCGCTGCAGGGCACCAACCGGTCGAGACCCACGGGGACCGCCTGCGCGAGCGCGCGCAGGAGGCCCACGCCGTCGCCCCGTCGGGCGAGCGCCTCGGCGTAGCGGAGGTGCGCGTGGACGTACATGATGCCGATCTCGCGGCCGAAGAAGCTACTCGCCTCGGCCCGCCGGAACACCTTCATGGGCCCGCCGCGATAGGCGACCGGCCGGTCGAACAGCCGGACGCCGTCAGGCCCCGTCAGGTGTTTCCGGACCACGTCGAGGTGCCGGTCGGCCTCCTCCAGGGTCAGCAGGTCGCCCGAGATCGCGTGGATCATGGGCAGCAGGGAGTAGGTCAGGCCGGTGGCGGTGTCGCGCGGGTGGAGGAGCGGTGAGAAGCGGCCGTCGTCGCCAACGACTCCGTAGCCGGCCAGCACCCCGTCGAGGAGAAGGTGGGCGCGGAGGTCGGCCGTCCCCGCCGATGCCAGGGAAGCGGCACGGCGCGCCAACCCCGGCTCGCAAGCCTCGATCCCCCGCGCCAGCTTCCCGAGCGCCTCGGCCTGCAGGACGACGGTCCACGTCGAGACCATGTGGCGCGCCAGGTCCGGATCGGCGGGTTGGAGGGAGTCGTTCCAGTCGCCGTGTCCGTACGCGGGCAGCGCGGTGCCCGGCACAAAGGTGGACTCGACGAGGTCGAGCGCCCGTGCGACGTGCGCGCTGAGCGGGACGGCGGGCCCGTCGTCGAAGGGCACCTGCTCCGCGAGGACGGCGGTGTCGCCGGTGGCGCCCAGGTACTGTCCGAGCGTCAGCAGCGGCCAGTAGACCACGTCCCCGTGCGGCTCCTCGGCGGCGCGGGTGTGCCCCGGCAGGAACTCGAACGCCTGGTACCAGTCGCCCCTGGCGAGCTGGTTGCCGAAGACCAGGAGGAGTAGGCTGCGCCACGCGTCGTGCTCTGCCCAGGAACGCAGCAGCCCCACCGGGCCCTGCGCGACGTCGCGGGTGCCCCACGCACCGCCCGTGTGCTGCTCGAGTCCCCGCGGCGAGAGGTAGTGGACGAGGGCGTCGTGCGCGTACCAGCCGGTCATCTGGTCGAGTGCCGACAGCAGGTCAGCCGCGGGCGTGCCTGCCTGGCTCGCGAGGCAGATCCGGTCGTGGACGCCGTCCCACCGGGAGGCCGAGGCGGGCGGCTGGACCTCCGTCGGCCCCGTCGTGTGCGGGGTCAGCGTGATCGACCAGGCCGCTCGGGCCGGAACCGCGATGGTCACCACCGACGCGCCCCGGCTCGCGCCGTCGCGGAAGAGGGGCCTGTCGTCGGCGACGGCCGCGCCGGCCGGGAGGTTCACCTCGAGGTGCGCATCCGGGTCGGCCTTCCGCGCCGAAGCCGCCTTCGGCGCCCGGATGCGCAGCCCGCGGTCGTCGCGTTCCAGGTCACCCACCTGGCCGGGCGCACCGCTCCAGTCGAGCGAGAGCACCACGACGGCAGGCACCGGCTCGCCCCGGAGGGTGGTGACCTCCACCGCGGTTGCTCCACCCGGGTCAGGGGCGCGGCTGACGACGCGGAGGAGCCGATCGGCTGTCGCGTACCACCACGTCGCCCCGTCGACGGCGGACAGCCACACCGACGGCGTGCCGAGCAGCTGCCAGCCGGACCCGAGGTCGACGACGATCCGGAGCCCATGCATGCGTCCGATGCCGAGCGGTGTCAACCGCGACGAGAGGATGCGCCCCTTCGCGGCGTGGCCCTGAGTCAGCTGCGTGCAGAAGCCGCCGTCCATCCAGACCGTGTTCGTCACGTCGCCGGTTCCGGGCAGCAGTCCGGATAGGGGCCGCAGGATCTGCCCGTGCGGACGGAGCACGGCACGCTGCTTCGCCGCCGTCACCACCAACGCGCCCTGGGGGGTGAACCACCCGAGGGTCCGGCCCTCGACCTCCTCGGGGTGCAGGCGCTCGCCCGGCACGAGGTCGGCGATCTCGGCCTCGGTCA
This sequence comes from uncultured Arachnia sp., assembly GCA_934636715.1. The sequence goes on along the minus strand of CAKUBE010000005.1, from coordinate 62,255 downwards.
GGTCACGTACGGGAAGGTATGCCGCCTCGCGGTCGACGAGGCTGCGGCCCGTCTCGCCGCTGTCGCCCGGCCCCGTGGCAGCGGGGTGCGCGAGTTCGTCGCCGAGGACGACGCCCTCCGCGAACGCCGCGTCGGTCTGCGAACTGGCCTCGGGGTGATCCTCGACCAGGACGAGGAAGAAGCCCCCGCGCCAGCTCGCGCCGGGCGCGAGCCGGACGGCTTCGCTCTGCAGGCACGCCGCGGCGTGCTCGTGCTGGAGTCGGCTGCCGGGCAGGTCCGCGCGGAGGCCCGGCCACGGTGCCCCCTCTGGCAGGCCGCGGCCCAGCAGCTGCAGCGCGTCGGTCGCCCACGCGACGCAGCCGGTGTGCGATCCGACGAGGGCCCAGGGTGCCGTCGCGCCGGGCATGTTCTGCCGGATCGCCAGGGCGACCCCGCGGTCGCCGAAGTCGATCGGTGTGAGGTCCAGATACTGGCTCGGGTAGAGCCGGTTGGCTGCCAAACCCTCCGGCGGACTCAGCGACGGGTCCTCGACGCACAACAGGTCGAAGGAGATCGGGTCGGCGGACTCGTTCGTGACGAGCACCTCCGTGGACCAGCCTGTCCTGTCGAGGAGGCTCACGCGCCGTCTGCTCCACCGAAGGCCCGCGACCGCTCCTGACACCGCGTGGTCGAGGCTGTGCGGCTCCCACGCCTCTTCGACCTCGGCCCGCCGTCTGAGCCACAGCCCCGCCACGCCGCGCTCCAGGACGGACGAGGGATGCAGCGGTGCGAGGAGGTCGTTCATGGCCAAAACTGTAAGCGCTTACCGGTGGGCCTCGCAATGCCCCTCCGCCCCGGCATCCCGCCGACCCGACCGAGAGACCGAGGATCGTCCCCTCCGGCCAGTAAGCTGCCGTGCAGGCGTGAGACCTCTCGCGCCCATCGTCGACCAGCAAGGAGCAGGCATGCCGCAGGAGTCGGCGCAGGCCACCGCCAGGCACACGATCTACGAGGTGGCCGATGCCGCAGGGGTTTCCATCGCGACCGTCTCACGAGCGCTCAGCAAGCCGGAGATCGTCGCACCCCGGACTCGCGAGCGCGTCCAGGCGGCCATCGAACGACTCAACTACGTCCCCGACGGCGCCGCCCGCGCCCTCGCGGCGAGACAGAACGAGGCCTACGCCTTGATGCTGCCCGAGCTGAGCGGGCCCTACTACGCCGAGCTGCTCAGCGGCTTCGAGGCGGCGGCGGCCGAGACCGGGGCCAGCGTCATGGTGACCCTCACGAAGGACAAACGCGATGTCGACGACATCGCGCGCCGACTCGCCGGCCGGGTCGACGCCCTCGCCATCATGGGCAACGTCAACGTCTCCCCGACCACGCTCGACGCCATCCGGCGCAAGATCCCCGTGGTCGCCTTCGCCGGGAACTCCCACAGCGGCATCGAGAGCCTCTCCACCGAGAACAGCGCCAGCGCGCGCGAGCTGACGGCACACCTGCTCGACACGCACCACCGGTCCCACCTGCTCTTCCTCGGCGACCCGGCCCTCGCCCCCGACATCCGGGAACGCCACCAGGGATTCGTCGCCGCGCACGAGGAGCGGGGCCTCGCGTGCGCCGCCCCCATCGCGTGCGCGCCGCTCCAGACCGAGGGCGAGCGCATCGGGGGCCTCGTCGCATCCGGGGACCTGCGCGCCGACGGCCTGGTCTGCGCCAACGACGAACTGGCGCTCGCCGTGCAGCGTCGCCTCCTCCAGAGCGGCATCGATGTCCCTCGGCAGATCGCGGTCACCGGTTGGGACGACATGCTCGCGGCCCGCTACGTCACCCCTGCGCTCACCACGGTCCAACAGCCCGTCCGCGAGCTCGGTCGCCGCGTCGTCGAGCGCATCCAGCACCTCCGCGGCAACTCGCCTGACGAGAACCAGCCACGCCGGCTCCCCACCTCGGTGGTGCTTCGCCAGTCCTGCGGCTGCGCCTGAATCGACCATCCGGCTCCCCAGCCGGCACCTAGGGAACCACTGATCAATGCTTCCCGAGAGGTCCGCAGGCACCTCTTACCTCCCGGCTCTTGCACTCGTCATGACTTCGGTGTACCGTCAATGTAAGCGCTTACTTTCGCGCTTATCTCGAACAGGTCGAGGCTCAACGGCGTTCCTCGGGCACACTGCCCAGCTTTCAACGTCTCAGTGAGCCGGCGACCACGACAACTGAGGAGAGACAGATGCGACGCAGTCACACATTCGTCGCCCTGGCCGCTGCAGCCGCGATCGCGCTCACAGGGTGCGGCCGCGGGACCGAGGCGCCCGGAGGCAGCACGCCCCCGAAGACGGGCGAAGCCGTCAACACCGAGAAGGCCACCGGCACTCTCGACGTCTGGGCCATGGGCGCGGAGGGCGAGAAGCTACCCGAGCTGGTGAAGGAGTTCACCGCCGCCAACCCCGACATCAAGGTCAACGTGACCGCCGTCCCCTGGGACTCGGCGCACGACAAGTTCGTCAACTCGATCACCGCGGGCACCACTCCCGACGTCGCGATGGTCGGCACCACGTGGATGGGCGAGTTCGCAGGCATGGACGCGCTGGACCCCACCCCGAGCTCCATCGACAGCTCGGTGTTCTTCGAGGGCGCCCACGGCACGACCGTAGTCGACGGCACCTCCTACGGCGTGCCGTGGTACGTCGAGACCCGGCTCGTCTACTACCGCTCGGACATCCTCGCCGCGGCGGGCGCGTCCGAGATGCCCACCGACCAGCAGGCCTTCAAGGACCTGGCGGCCAAGGTCAAGGAGCAGGACGGCGTCAAGTGGGGCATCAGCCTCCAGCCCGGCCAGACCGGCTCGTGGCAGACGGTGCTGCCGTTCGCCTGGTCGCGGGGAGCATCCCTGGCCACCGACGACGCCTACACCTTCAACACCCCCGAGATGGTCGAGGCCGTCGACTACTACGGCTCGTTCTTCGCCGACGGCATCGCCGATCCGCAGCCCCCGGAGGGACAGACGGAGGCCAACTTCGTCGGCGGCTCCGTGCCGATGTTCATCTCCGGCCCCTGGATGATGAGCATCATCGAGGACTTCGCCAAGACCGACGGCGACGACAACTTCGGCGACAAGTACGACGTCGCCGCGGTGCCCTCCGCCAACGGGGCGGCGAGCAGTTCGTTCATCGGTGGATCCAACCTCGCCGTGTTCAAGAACACCGAGAGCCGCGACGCGGCCTGGACCCTCGTCGAGTGGCTGAGCCAGCCCGAGACCCAGATCAAGTGGTACGGCTTGACCAGCGACCTCCCCTCCGTCCAGAGCGCGTGGGACGATCCCGTGCTGGCGTCCGACGCCAAGCTCTCGAAGTTCGGCGAGCAGCTCCTCACCGCCCAGGCTCCGCCCTCGTTCCCCTCGTGGGAGCAGGTGGCCGAGGCCTTCGACGGCGAGATCGAGAAGGTCGCGAAGCAGGGTCTCTCCGGTCAGGACGCCATGACGGCCACGCAGGCCCAGGCCGAGTCGATCGGCACCGGTCGGTAATCATGTCCGCTCCCGCTGCGGCGCCGCCGGCGCCTGTCGGCAGGGACCGTGCCCGCTCCTCCCGCCGAGCCCCCGGGGCGAAGCTGGAGGAGCGGGCGGGGTGGCTGCTCACCCTGCCGTTCCTGCTGCTCTTCCTGATCTTCACCGCATGGCCGGTCATCCAGTCGGTGTTCTTCTCGCTCACCGACATCCGCAACCGCGACCTGCGTACCCCCTTCGATGTCAACTTCGTCGGACTCAGCCAGTACGCCAAGGCGCTGGCCGACCCGATCTTCCAGAAGGCGGCCCTCAACACCGGGTACTTCGTCATCGTCGGGGTGCCGTTGACGCTGATCGTCGCCCTGGCCGCCGCCATCGCGCTCAACAACGGCATCACCAAGCTCCGTTCGGTGTTCCGCCTCGGCTTCTACACACCCGTGATCACCTCGATCGTGGCGGTCGCCGTGGTGTGGCGCTTCCTCCTGAACCCCGAGAGCGGCCTGGTCAACACCGTGCTGGGCTGGGTCGGCATCACCGGTCCCAACTGGCTCGGCTCCACGACCTGGGCGATGCCGTCGCTGATCGCGATGGCCGTGTGGCGCAACTTCGGCACGTCGATGATCATCTTCCTCGCGGGTCTGCAGTCGGTCCCGCTCGAGTTGCACGAGGCCGCCGCCATCGACGGCGCCGGTCCCTGGCAGCGTTTCCTCAACGTCACCGTGCCGATCCTGCGTCCCACTATCCTCTTCGTCTCCGTGACGACGGCCATCGGGTACCTGCAATTCTTCGAAGAGCCGTTCGTCATGACCAACGGCGGCCCGCTGAACTCGACGATCTCGGCCTCGATGTATACCTACCAGCAGTTCAGCTTCGGCAACTACGGCTTCGCCGCCGCGCTGAGCTACCTGATCTTCGTGGTCATCATGGTCGTCACCATCATCCAGTTCCGTTTCCTCTCCGAGAAGGACTGACCCATGGCAACCGAAACCGGACTCCGCCAGCGCTGGTGGCTCTACCTCGTCCTCACCATCGCCCTGGCGCTCGTCATCACGCCGTTCGCGTGGATGGTCCTCGGCGCGTTCAAGACCAGCTCCGAGCTGCGTCAGATTCCGCCCACGTGGTGGCCCGAGAACCCGACGCTGGACAACTTCGCCCAGCTGTTCAGCCGGCTGTCCTTCGACGTCTACTTCAGCAACTCGACGATCGTCGCCGTCGCCGTGACCGCAGGAAACCTGCTGTTCTGCTCGATGGTCGGCTACGCGCTGGTCATGCTCAACTTCCGCGGCAAGAAGGCCATCTTCACCCTGATCATGGGCACGCTCATGATCCCCGGCGTCGTCACCTTCGTGCCGCTGTTCGTCCTCGTGGCGAACATGGGCCTGATCAACACGCTGCCCGGACTCATCCTGCCCTTCCTCGTCGGCCCGTTCGGCGTGTTCCTGATGCGGCAGTTCATCAGCGGGCTGCCGAAGGAGTTGGTCGAAGCCGCGCGGATCGACGGCACGGGCGAGATCCAGATCTTCCTGCGGATCATCCTCCCCCTCCTGGGTCCGGCGCTGGCGACGCTGGGCATCCTGACCTTCCTCGGCAGCTGGAACAACTTCCTGTGGCCTCTCGTCGTCGCGCAGACCAACGACACCTACACCCTGCCCGTGGCCCTGGCGCTCTACTCCACGGGCCAGAACCAGACCGAGTACGGCCTGCTCATGGCCGGCGCGACCGTCGTCGTGCTGCCGGTCCTCATCGTCTTCCTGATCTTCCAGAGGCGGTTCATCCAAGGCATTGCCACCACCGGTATCAAGTGAGCGAAGGAGCTATACCCATGCCGAACTCCCCCACCTCCCGTCCCCGGATCAGCCGACGCACCGCCCTGGGCGGCGGCCTCGCCGTCGCCGCGCTGGCCGCCCTCCCCTCCCCCGCTGAGGCGCACGGCAAACGGCCCGGCCCGGGCAGGCCATCGCGCCCGAACAAGGCCACCCTGATGCGGTGGGCCAAGGACACCTGGCGCTCGATGACCGCGATGACCGACAAGCGCACCGGGCTCGTCTCCGACAGCGTCACGGGCACTCTGAAGAAGACCGCCACCTACACCTCCCCCACCAACATCGGCGGGTACCTGTGGAGCACGCTGGTGGCCCGCGATCTGCGCCTCATCTCCTCGGGCGAGGCGACGGCGCGTATCCGCCAAACCCTCCGCACCCTGGAGCGGATGGAGCACCACACCGAGGCCGGCATGTACTTCAACTGGTACGACCCGCGCGACGGCTCCGTGATCTACGACTGGCCCGACGACGGCAACCCGGTCGAGCCCTTCGTCTCCAGCATCGACGCCGCCTGGCTCGGCGCGGCGCTGCTGGTGGTGCGCAACGGCGACCGTGGGAACAGGAAGCTCGCGGGAAGGCTCTTCGACAAGATGCGCTTCGACGTCTTCGCCGATCCGACCCATTCGCGCCCGTACCTCAACTACGGCGGCTACTACCTCTCCGAGCCGACCCGGCTCACCTCCCCGCCGCCGACGATCGAGCGCAACCTCATCGGCAAGGGCGAGCCGGTCTGGTACACCCGCGACCACCACTACGACACGATCGTGTCGGAGACGCGGATCACCACCTACCTGGGCATCGCGAAGAAGCAGGTGCCGGCCGAGTCCTACTACCAGGCCTGGCGGACGTTCCCGCCGGACTGGGACTGGCAGGAGATGATTCCCGTCGGCGAGTGGCACACCTACCGCGGCGTGGACGTCTTCGAGGGTGCCTACGACCACCTGGGAATGCAGACCGTACCCGGATGGGGCGGCTCCATGTTCGAGGAACTGATGCCGTCGGTGTTCGTGCCCGAAACGACCTGGGCGCCGAAGTCGTGGGGCAAGAACCACCCTCGTCACGTCGCCACCCATCGGCTGCACGGTATGGACGCCTACGGGTATTGGGGATTCTCCCCGGCCAGCGATCCCTTCGGGGGCTACGCCGAGTGGGGCGTCGACGCGCTGGGCATGCGTCCTGACGGCTACTTCTCCGACGTCGAGCACACCGACTTCCAGTGGCAGACGAACCCCACACCGACCTTCGGTGACGGCGTGGTCACGCCGCATGCGGCCTTCCTGGCCATGATGCACGAACCGAAGGAGGCCTACGACAACCTCCGCAGGATCGAGCGGGACTTCGACTCCTACGGCAAGGGCGGCTTCTACGACGCCATCGCCACCCGGTCGGGCCAGGTGGCCAAGCGCCACCTCTCGCTGGACCAGTCGATGATCCTGGGCGCGCTCGGCAACGTCCTCGCCGGCAACAACATCCGTAGGTACTTCACCCGCGGTGAGGTGTCGGCGCGCGTGCGGCCGGTCATCGCCCCCGAGGTGTTCGCCCCGCTCGACTGACAGGAGAACCGGGAATGCCCCTCACCCTCACCACCGATCCGTCCGGGGTCGCCTACCGCGACCTGAACCGCAACGGAATCGTGGATCCCTACGAGGATCCCAGGCGTCCGATCGCCGAGCGGGTCGAAGACCTCCTCACACGGCTCTCGCTGCCCGAAAAGGTCGGCCTGATGTTCCAGACCGTCATCGAGGCGGGCCCGGACGGATCGGTGGTCGAGGGACCTGGCGATATCAGCAAGTCCGCCACCTCAACGGTGATCAAGGACAAGCACCTGACCCACTTCAACATCCACAAGCTCGGTACGCCGCGCGACGCGGCCCGCTGGCACAACGCCGTCCAGGAACTGGCGGAGCACACCCCGCACGGCATTCCGGTCACCATCTCCAGCGACCCGCGGCACTCCTTTGCGGAGAACACCGGCGCGAGCTTTGCCGCGGGGAGCTTCTCCCAATGGCCCGAGATGATCGGGCTCGCCGCGCTGCGCGACCCTGCGACCGTGCGGCGATTCGCCGACATCGCCCGGTGCGAGTACACCGCCGTCGGCATCCGCGCGGCCCTGCATCCTACGCTCGACCTCGCCACCGAGCCGCGCTGGGCCCGCCAGGCACAGACGTTCGGTCAGGATCCACACCTCGTGACCGAGCTTGGCGTCGCCTACATCCAAGGGATGCAGGGCGAGACGCTTGGCGTCGGCAGCGTCGCCTGTACGGCGAAGCACTTTCCCGGCGGCGGCGCGATTCGGGATGGGGAGGACTCACACTTCCCCTACGGCGCTGAAGCCGCATACCCCTCGCAGAGCCAGGAAGCGCACCTTCAGCCCTTCCCCGCAGCCATCGCGGCCGGGGTGAGCGCCGTCATGCCGTACTACTCGAAGCCGATCGACCTCACGCTCCGCGGTATCAGCGCGGAGGAGGTTGGATTCGGCTACAACCGGCCCATCGTCACCGAACTCCTCCGCGGCGAACTCGGCTTCGAGGGTGTCGTCGTCTCCGATTGGGAGCTGGTCAACGACAACCACGTCGGCACCCAGACGCTCCCTGCACGTGCCTGGGGAGTCGAGCACCTCGACCCGCACGGCAGAATGGAGTTGCTCATCGAAGCCGGGTGCGACCAGTTCGGCGGCGAGGAGTGCGTCGATCTGCTCATCGATCTCGTTGCCCAGGGCAGAGTCTCCGAGGAACGCATCGATGCATCCGCACGTCGGCTGCTCACCGTGAAATTCATACTGGGGCTCTTCGACAACCCCTACGTGGACGAGGACGCCGCCGCCCAGATCGTCGGATCCTCGGCGTTCGCCGAGGCCGGCCATCGGGCGCAGGCGGCCTCGGTCACCGTCCTGACCGGATCCGAACGGCTTCCCCTGACGGGCGCACGCCGCGTCTACGTCGAGGGGATGTCCGCTGCCGCCGCGGCGCGTCTCGGCGATGTCGCAGACCGTCCCGAGGAGGCCGATCTCGCGATCGTACGGCTCCAGGCGCCGTGGGAGCCCCGCAATGACCTGTTCCTCGAGGCCGCGTTCCACCAGGGTTCGCTGGAGTTCGGTCCCGGACTGGCGGTCCGGCTCTCCCGGATCGCCGCCCGCTGTCCACTCATCGTCGATGTGTTCCTGGACCGGCCGGCTGTCCTCACCCCGTTCGTCGGCCTCGCCACGGTCCTCACCGCCAACTACGGCACCAGCGACGACGCTCTCGTCGACGCCCTGACGGGAAGGATCGCGCCCGTGGGACGGCTGCCGTTCGACCTCCCGCGATCGATGGCCGACGTCAGGAACCACCCGGAGGACCAGGTGGGCCTCGACCATCCGCTCTTCAGCGCGTAGCGCCCTCAGTCGGCCAGCGGGCCGAAGCGGTCGCCGAGGCGGGACTCGCCGCCGTCGGGCTCGGTGAGCACCCAGATGCCGCGGCTGGTGATCGCGACGGTGTTCTCCCAATGCGACCCGCGGGCGCCGTCGCGGCTGACCACGGTCCACTCGTCGTCCAGCTCGCGGGTCTGGTGCGTGCCGCGGGTCAGCATGGGCTCGATGGCCAACGCCATGCCCACCTCCAGCCGGGGCGTCGGCCGCGGCCGGTACCAGTTCGGCACGTCCGGCTCCATGTGCATCTCGGAACCGATGCCGTGGCCGGTGTACTCACGAAGCGTCCCGTACCGGGTGGGCAGCCGCTTCACGTAGCCCTCGATGGCCTTCGACACGTCGCCGACCCGGCCGCCGGCGCGCATCGCGCGGGTACCGGCCCACATGGCCTCCCGCGTCGCGTCGGCGAGGGCGGCGTCTGCCGGGTCGGCCTGGCCGACGATGACGGTGCGGGCGGCGTCGCCGTGCCAGCCGTCGACGATGGCGCCGAAGTCGATCGAGACGACGTCGCCGTCGGCGAGCGCCCGGTCGCGGGGGATGCCGTGGACGAGCTCCTCGTTGACGGAGATGCAGGCGACCCCCGGAAAGGGCGCCCCGTAGTCGGCGCCGTAGCCGAGGAACGACGAAGTGGCCCCGTTGCGGGCGAGGACCCCGCGCCCGATCGCATCGAGCTCGAGCGTGGTCACGCCGATCGTCGCGGCCTCGCACATCGCCGCGAGGCCCTCGGCGACGACCAGACCGGCGCGTCGCATCGCGACGAGTTGTGCGGCGGTCTTGAGCTCGATCCGGCTCACCGGGCGGCCACGTGGGCGTCGACCTGGGCGAACATGCGGCGTCGCACGTCGTCGATGGCCCCGGTGCCGTCGATCTCGACCAGGATCCCCTGGGACTCGTAGTGGAAGATCAGCGGCATGGTGGCGCCCGCGTAGACCTCCATGCGACGGCGGATGGTGTCCTCGTTGTCGTCGGCGCGGCCCTCGACCTTCGCGCGGGCGAGGAGCCGCTGCACGAGCGCCTCCGCCTCCACGTGTAGCGAGACGACGGCGTCGAGGCTCTCGCCCCGAGCCTTCAGGTAGCTGTCCAGGAAGTGCACCTGGTGCATCGTGCGGGGGAAGCCGTCGAGGAGGAAGCCGCCCTCGCAGTCGGGCTCCGCCAGGCGCACGGCGACGATCTCCTCGGTCACGTCGTCGGGCACGTACTCCCCGGCGTCGATCAGCGCCTTCACCTTCACGCCCAGCGGCGTCTGGTTCTTGATGTGGTAGCGGAAGATGTCGCCCGTAGAGATCGTGGGTACGTGGTAACGCTCGGCCAGCGCAGTCGCCTGGGTGCCCTTGCCCGCTCCGGGGGCCCCCATGATCAGCAACCTCACCTGAGGAAGCCCTCGTAGTTGCGCTGCTGGAGCTGGCTCTCGATCTTCTTCACGGTGTCGAGACCGACGCCGACGATGATGAGGATCGAGGTGCCGCCGAACGGGAAGTTCTGCCCCGCGCCGACCAGCACGAACGCGAGAGTCGGGATGAGCGCGATGACCGCCAGGTACAGCGAACCGGGGGCTGTGAGGCGCGACAGCACGTAGGCCAGGTAGTTCTCGGTCGGCTTGCCCGCGCGGATGCCGGGGATGAAGCCGCCGTACTTCTTCATGTTGTCGGAGACCTCTTCAGGGTTGAAGGTGATCGACACGTAGAAGTAGCAGAACGCGATGATGAGGAAGAACTGGGTGAGCGTGTACGCCCACGAGTGGGTCTGGCCGCTGAAGTTGACCGCGATCCACTCGGAGACCGCACCCTCGGGCCGGAAGGTGGCGTACAGCACGGGGAGGTACATGATCGACGACGCGAAGATGACCGGGATGACGCCCGACTGGTTGACCTTCAGCGGGATGTAGGTCGTCGATCCGCCGACGAGGCGCCGGCCCACCATCCGCTTCGCGTACTGCACCGGGATGCGCCGCTGCCCCTGCTCGATCCAGACGATCGCGAGCATAACGAGCAGGCCGACGCCGATGACGGCGAAGAAGAGGAACCAGCCGGTGGCACCGGGCTTGCCGAGCTTGACGGCCCACAGGCCCGTCGGGAAGCTGGCCGCGATCTGGGTGAAGATCATGATGGACATGCCGTTGCCGACGCCGCGGTCGGTGATCAGCTCGCCCATCCACATGATGAGGCCGGTGCCCGCGGTCATGACCATGACCATGGTGACCAGCGGCAGCAGCTCGTCGGTGTACAGGATGCCGTCGCAGCCCGTGAAGAGCTGGCCCGTGCGGGCGAGCGTCACGAATGCCGTCGCGTTGAGGACCGCGAGCACCAGCGTCAGATAACGCGTGTACTCGGTGATCTTCTGCGTGCCCGAGGCGCCCTCCTTCTTGAGGGTCTCGAGGCGTGGGATGACGACGGTCAGCAGCTGCAGGATGATCGACGCCGTGATGTACGGCATGATGCCCAGCGCGAAGATGGTCAGCTGGAGCAGCGCCCCGCCGGAGAACAGGTTGATGATCGAGTAGATGCCCGCCTGGTCGCCCTGCGCGGAGATCTCGAGACATTCCCTGATGCGGCCCATGTTCACGTTCGGCGACGGGATCGTCGAGCCGAGGCGGAAGACGGCGAGGATGCCGAGCGTGAAGAGGAGCTTCTTGCGAAGATCCGGAGTCTTCAACGCGTTAGCGAGGGCGGACAGCATTCGAAATACTACTTTCGACGACGTAAGAGGGCGCTGCGGAGCCTGTCACGGCACGGCAACCCCCGCAGCCTACCAACCACGCGGCAGGCCACCAAAGTTCGAGTCTCAAGACGCCGACGGGGCGGGACCGGTGAACCCGGTCCCGCCCCGTCGGCGGTATCTGTGTCAGCCGTCCTCAGACGAGGGCAGCAGAGCCGCCCGCGGCCTCCAGCTTCTCCTTCGCGGAGCCGGAGAAGGCGTTGGCGGTGACGGTCAGCGCCACGGACACGTCGCCGGTGCCGAGCACCTTGACGAGCGCGCCGTCGCGCACGGCGCCGGCCTCGACGAGGTCGGCGACCGAGACGGCCCCGCCCTGCGGGAACAGCTCGGCGATGCGGCCCACGTTGACGACCTGGTACTCGACGCGGAACGGGTTCTTGAACCCCTTCAGCTTCGGCAGGCGCATGTGGAGCGGCATCTGGCCGCCCTCGAAGTTGGCCGGGACGTTCTTGCGAGCGCCCGTGCCCTTGGTGCCGCGGCCGGCGGTCTTGCCCTTGGATCCCTCACCGCGGCCAACACGGGTCTTCTCCGTCTTGGCGCCCGGGGCGGGACGCAGGTGGTGCAGCTTGAGCGACATGGTCACTTCACCTCTTCCACGGTAACGAGGTGGGCGACCGTGCGGATCATGCCGAGGACCTCGGGACGGTCCTCACGGACCACCGAGTCGCCGATGCGCTTGAGGCCGAGGGTACGCAGCGTCGCGCGCTGGTAGTCCTTGCCACCCACCCCAGACTTTGCCTGGGTGATCTTCAGTTCAGCCATTACTTGGCCACCTCCTCCTTGGCAGCGCGGAGAAGGGCCGCCGGGGCGACGTCCTCAACCGGCATGCCGCGGCGCTTGGCGACGGCCTCGGGCGTCTCGAGCTGCTTCAGCGCGTCGACGGTGGCATGCACCACGTTGATCGCGTTCGGCGAGCCGAGCGACTTGGCGAGCACGTCGTGCACGCCGGCGCACTCGAGCACCGCGCGGGCCGAGCCACCGGCGATGACACCGGTACCCGGGGACGCCGGGCGCAGGAGCACCACGCCGGCGGCCTTCTCACCCTGCACGGGGTGCGGGATGGTGCGCTGGATCAGCGGCACGCGGAAGAAGTGCTTCTTGGCCTCCTCCACGCCCTTGGCGATCGCGGCCGGCACCTCCTTCGCCTTGCCGTAGCCGACGCCGACCATGCCCTCGCCGTCGCCGACGACGACCAGTGCGGTGAAGCTGAAGCGACGACCACCCTGGACGACCTTGGCGACGCGGTTGATGGTCACCACGCGCTCGAGGTACTTGCTCTCTTCCTTGGGGGCCTGGCCACGACGATCGTCACGGCCACGACGGTCCCCGCCGCCGGAACGGCGCTGCTGGGTCTCACTCATCGTGATTACCTTTCCTTTCGTCGAATCAGAAGCCGAGGCCGGCCTCGCGGGCGGCGTCGGCCAGAGCCGCCAGTCGCCCGTGGTACTTGTTACCGGCACGGTCGAAGACGACCTGCTCGACCCCGGCGGCCTTCGCGCGCTCGGCGATCAGGGCGCCGACCTTCGCGGCCTTCGCCGACTTGTCGCCGTCGGCCGCACGCAGGTCGGCCTCCATGGTCGAAGCCGACACCAGGGTGACGCCGCGGACGTCGTCGATCACCTGAGCGAACAGGTGCCGCGAGGAGCGCGTGACGACGAGGCGGGGACGCTCGGCAGAGCCGTTGATCTTCTTGCGGCCGCGCAGCTGACGACGTGCCCGCGAGGCGGACTTCGGCGCCAGCGTCTTGCTGTGCTTGATGGAGATGGCCATTACTTTCCAGCCTTTCCAGCCTTGCGGCGGACGTGCTCGCCCGCGTAGCGGACGCCCTTGCCCTTGTAGGGCTCAGGCTTGCGGAGCTTGCGGATGTTCGCCGCGACCTCGCCGACGAGCTGCTTGTCGATGCCCTTGACCGTGAACCGGGTGGGGGTCTCGACGGTGAACTCGATGCCCTGCGGCGCGTTGATGACCACGGGGTGCGAGAAGCCGAGCGCGAACTCGAGCTGCTGCGGACCCTTGGAGATCACGCGGTAACCGACGCCGACGATCTCGAGCTTCTTCTCGTAGCCGTCGGTGACGCCGACGATCATGTTGCTCACCAGCGTGCGGGTCAGGCCGTGCAGCGAGCGGGACAGCCGCTCGTCGTTCGGGCGCGCAACCTCGAGCTGGCCGGCCTCGTTCTTGGCGATCGTGATGGGCTCGGCGACGGTGAGCGCCAGGGAGCCCTTAGGGCCCTTGACGTCGACCTGACGGCCGTCGAGCTTCACATCAACACCGGACGGGATGGCGATGGGGAGCCTGCCAATTCGTGACATGTTGTTTCCTCCTTACCTTCGCCCGGTCACCAGACGTAGGCGAGCACTTCGCCGCCCACGGACTTGGCCTTCGCCTCGCGGTCGGTCAGAAGACCCTGCGAGGTGGAGATGATGGCGATGCCGAGGCCGCCGAGGACCTTCGGCAGATCGTTGGACTTGGCGTAGACGCGCAGGCCCGGCTTGCTGATGCGGCGCAGCCCCGAGATGGAGCGCTCGCGGGAGTCGCCGTACTTCAGGGTGACCTTCAGCACCTTGCCGACCTGGCCCTCGACCTCGGTCTGCTCGAACCCGGCGATGTAACCGTTGCGCTTCAGGATCTCAGCGATGCCCACCTTGATCTTCGACGACGGCATGGACGTGGTCTCCTGGTACGCCTGATTGGCGTTGCGGACACGCGTGAGCATGTCCGCGATGGGATCAGTCATCGTCATGACTTGTTGCCTCTTTCTCTCACCGGTTTCCGGCGGAACCGGACCTGGTGTTAGTTAGTGTTTCGATGAAGTGGGTCGGGTCACCAGGACGACTTGGTCACGCCGGGCAGCTCGCCGGCATGGGCCATTTCGCGCAGGCAGACACGGCAGAGACCAAACTTGCGGTAGACCGAATGGGGTCGGCCGCACTTCTGGCAGCGGGTGTAAGCGCGCACGCCGAACTTCGGCTTGCGGGACTGCTTGACCTTGAGTGCTGTCTTTGCCATTGCTCAGCTCACTTCTTCTTCTTGGCGTAGAACGCGGGGCCGCGCTTGGCCTTCTGCTTCTTCGGGTCGTCGACGGCCTTGAAGGGGAAGCCGAGGTGCTTCAGCAGCGCGCGGCCCTCCTCGTCGTTGGTGGCGGAGGTCACGAACGTGATGTCCATGCCGCGCACGCGGTCGATCTTGTCCTGGTCGATCTCCAGGAACATGACCTGCTCGTTGAGGCCGAAGGTGTAGTTGCCGTTGCCGTCGAACTGGCGGCCGTTGAGGCCACGGAAGTCGCGGATACGGGGCAGCGCGAGCGTCAGGAGACGGTCGGCGAACTCCCACATGCGGTCGCCGCGCAGGGTCACGTGGCAGCCGATGGGCTGGCCCTCACGCAGCTTGAACTGCGCGATGGACTTGCGGGCCTTCGTCACGGCCGGCTTCTGGCCGGTGATCGCGGTCAGGTCGCGGATGGCGCCCTCGATGATCTTCGAGTCGCGGGCCGCCTCGCCGACGCCCATGTTCACCACGATCTTGGTGAGGCCGGGAATCTGCATGACGTTACCGTAGGCGAACTCGTCCTGCAGCGCGGGGACGATGCTCTCGCGGTACTTCGCCTTGAGGCGCGGGATGGTGGTGGTCTCGCTCATCAGATCTCCTCACCGGTCTTGCGCGCGATGCGCACGGAGCGCTCGGCCTTGTACTCGGAGCCGTCGGGACGACGCTTGGTGACCTCGACGCGCTTGTAGCCGACGCGCGTGACGACCTCCTTGCCGTCGACCTTCACCACGAGCTGCACATTGCTCACGTGGATGGGGGCCTCGACGGTGATGATGCCGCCCTCGATGCGCTGGCCGTTGGCGCCCTGCGACTCACGGCGGTGACGCTTGACGAGGTTGACACCCTGGACGATGACCTTCTCGGCCTTCGGGTCGACGGCGATGATCTCGGAGACCACGCCCTTGTCCTTGCCCGAGATGACCTTGACGCGGTCACCCTTCTTGACGTGCAGCGACATGTCAGATCACCTCCGGGGCGAGCGAGACGATGCGCATGAACTTCTTCTCGCGCAGCTCACGCGCGACCGGGCCGAAGATGCGGGTGCCGCGGGGCTCCCCGTCGTTCTTCAGGATGACGGCGGCGTTCTCGTCGAACTTGATGTAGGAGCCGTCGGCGCGGCGACGCTCCTTCTTGGTGCGGACGACGACGGCCTTGACCACGTCGCCCTTCTTGACGTTGCCGCCAGGGATCGCATCCTTGACGGTGGCGACGATCGTGTCGCCGAGGTACGCATAGCGGCGCTTGGAGCCACCGAGCACACGGATGCAAAGGATCTCCTTGGCACCAGTGTTGTCGGCGACCCTCAGTCGCGACTCCTGCTGGATCATTACTTCTCCTTGTCTCACCGGTTCCGAAAGGCCTAGTGAAACTAGAAACGAACCCCCTGGATTCTGCCAGGAGGCAACCCCCAGCTCGAGGGAGAGGAGGCCATGGCGAGGTCTGGGAAAGGTCCCCCCGCAGGGGCACAGACCCAAGACAACTTCGGCAGTCTATCCCACGCGCGTCTGAGCGGCGAAATCGCCCTCGCCGGCGCACCGCCAGCCTGCCGGACGCACGGCGATCCCCCGTCGAGCCCTCATCGTGGCTGCAAACGTTCGATCCGCGCGGCCGATCCGGACACCGTGTACGCCAAAGTCACATAGTTGACTCTGGCGTTCACGCTAGCCCTGATCCTGGCCGGAACTGGACGTTTGCAGCCACGATAACGGGCACCCGCCGAGGATGCGCGGCCAGGCGCGGGCCGACTTATCCACAGGCGCTCACCGAACGCTGTCGCAGCACGCCTCCGGCGGGCATGATCGGGTGCATGGACAGGAAGGCCTTCGCGACATGGAGCCGCGATCATCGCGGCGTCGTCACGCGAGCCGAGCTGATCGAGGCCGGGGTCAGCCCTGGGACGATCGCCAACCGCGTCGGCAACGGCGAGTGGCAGCGACCGTTCCACGGCGTGCTCGTTCTGTCGCCGGAACCGCCGACGGTTGAACAACGGCTCCTATGCGTCCAGAAGTGGGCTGCGGACCGGGCCGTGTTCTCACATCAGACCGCGGCTTACCTGCACGGCCTGCGCCGCGACCTGCCGCCGGTCCTCGACGTCTCCGTACCCGCGTCGATTGGCTTACGCTCAACCGCCAGATGCGCGGTCCACCGCACACGGGTTCCGCTGACGCGAGTCGGCAACTCTCCCCGCACCTGTCTGGAGCAGACCGTCGTCGACCTCGTCGACGACGCGGCCACCGAGTCCGGCGTGCTCGACGTCCTGATCAGAGCCATCCAGCTCGGAATGAGCGTGCCCCGCTTCCTCGGTCACCTCGCCACATACACGCGCGTCCGGCACCGCGACTTCGTGCTCCGCGTGACGGCCGAGACTGCCGACGGCGTCGAGTCCCATCTCGAACTCGAGTACCTGCGCCGAGTGGAGCGGGCCCACGGTCTCCCCCGATCCATCCGACAGAAGCGAGAGCAGATCCGCGGGCGGTGGATTCGCTCCGACTGCTGGTACCCCGAGTTCGGGGTCCGCGCCGAGCTCGACGGCGAACTCGCCCATCCGGGCAGAGCGACGGCAGACGACCTCATCCGCGACAACGACGTCCGCCTCGCGCTCGACGAGATCACCCTGCGTTACCGCTGGCCCCATGTCTGGGACACGCCGTGCCTCGTCGCAGGCCAGGTCGCGGCCGCTCTGCGCAAGCGCGGCTGGCAGAAAGACCTGACGCCATGCGCACCGGGCTGCGTCGCTCCGGCAGTGCGGGCGTCCCTCACCGTCTCCGCCGCCTGACCTCGTTATCGTGGCTGCCGCGAGGCTCAGGCCGGACGCACGGGCTGCTGAAGCTCGGTCACCCAGTCCGCTTGGTCGGCAGACTCCGCGCGGAGGTAGTTCTCGCGGCAGGGGCCGTCAGGGACGAAACCCCGAGCGATGATCTCGGCGTGGAGCGTCTGCCAGCTCTCATGGATCCTGTCCATCGCACCAAGGTGGATGCCGACGAACGCGTCGGCGACGGCGGGCAGCGTGACCACATTGAAGTCGTCGGTCGCCTCCCCCGCATACGCGTAACCGGCAGTGACGTGCACGCCGGCGTCGTCGAACCCGTACTGCGCGAGCGCGACGTCGAGTGCCCCGCATTTGTCGCCGATGACGGCGGCAACGGCGTCGAACATGGCACCGACCACGCCTGCGATCGCGGGTTGGTCCTCGACTGTCGCTACGCGGCAGGCGAGGCGGACTGCGGGGAGCGGCTTCCGGATGATCTCAATGGTGGGCATGTGCTTCTCCTTTTCCATGAGGTGGAGCCGCCGTTCCACGTCGGCGAGTCGCGCGGTGGCCACCCGGTGCTCGGCCTCGACTTTGTCGCGGCGAGCACGCAGGAGCGCTGCCATCCGGTCGACGTCGACGCCCTGGTCGAGCAGGATCGCGATGTCGTCGAGCCCGAAGCCGAGCTCGCGCAGCGCGACGATCCGGTGCAGCCGATCGAGCTGCGAGGGATCGTAGGAGCGGAAACCGTTGAACTCGTCCACATGGGCGGGCACGAGCAGACCCTCGGCATCCCAATGCCGCAGTTGGCGATGGCTCACCTGGCCGACCTGTGCGAACGCTCCGATGGACAACATGCTTTAGTTCTCCCATCTGACACGGTGTCAGGGTCAAGTCTCCCGAGCGGCGGCCGTCATCGCGGCTGCAAACGTTCGATCCGCGCGACCAAACCGGACACCGTGTACGCCAAAGTCACATAGTTGACTCTGACGTTCACAATGATCCCAAGGGCGGACCGAACTGGACGTTAGCAGCCGCGATAAGGCTCAGCCCATGCGGATGACGTTGCCCGTCACCCGGTCCGCCGCGCGCGACACGAGGAAGGCGGCGAGGTCGGCGACCTCGTGCGGCTCCGCCACGCTGAAGAAGTTCGGGTCGCGGCGCACCGCCTCGCGGACGTCGTCCGTGACCCACCCCGTGTCCGTCACCGGCGGGTGGATGGCGTTCGCGGTCACGCCGAAGGCGCTCAACTCGAGACTGGCCGACATGGTGTAGTTGACCAGCGCCGCCTTCGCCGCGCCGTAGGACACCTCCTGTGGGAACCCCTTCTCGCCGCCCGAGGTCATGCTGAGGATCCGGCCCCAGTCGCCGCCGCGATGCTGGAGCCGGCGCGCGAACTCCGCGATCAGCAGGGCGCCCGCGCGGGCGTCGACGCCGAACTGGCGGTCGAACGTGTCCGCTGTCACCCCTTGCAGCGGACGCCCTGCCCAGTCGACGTCGGCGGGGGTGAAGGTGTCCACCAGCGACGCCGTCGCGTTGTTGACGAGGACGTCGACGGGGCCGAAAGCCTCCTCCGCGGCGTCGAACAGCGCGGGAATGCACTCGGCGTCCCTGAGGTCGGCGGCGACGGCGACAGCCCGGCAGCCGGCACGCTCGATCCGGTCCAGCACCTCGGACGCGTCCGCCCTGTGGTTCGCGCGCTGGCGCGCGGGCACGTCGGCATCCGGCGGGTACTCGAAGGCGTGATAGGTCAGGACGACGGCGCACCCGCCCGCCGCGAGGCGCTCGGCGATGGCGGCGCCGATGCCGTGATTGGCGCCGGTGACGAGCGCGACAGGAGAGGGCTGCTTCACGGCGTTCATGCTAACGCCGATCGCGGTTCCGGCTCGGGGCGAGCTGGCCCGCGACCATTGCGGCGAGGGCCAGGGCGAAGCCCGCGAGTTGGACGGCGGTCAGGGCCTCGCCCGCGATCGCCGCGCCGAGGGTCGCGGCGACGAGCGGCGAGAGCAGCCCGAGCAGCGCGGTCGCGGTCACGGGCAGCCGGCGAATCGCGGCGAACCAGAGCGTGTAGGCGAACAGGCCGCCCACCAGCCCGAGCCAGGCGTAGCCCGCGGCGGCCGCGCCGTCGATGCCGCGGGGTACCCCGTCGACCAGGAGCGCGGGACCCAGCAGCAAGAGGCCGGCGGCGGTGAGCTGCCACCCGGCGAGCCCGACCGGGGAGACGCCCTCGGGCCTCCCCCACCTCTTGGTGAGCACGACGCCCGCGCCCATCGATAGCGCCCCGCCGAGCCCGGCCGCGATCCCGATGGGGTCGAGCGCCGCGCGCGGACCGAGCACGACAAGGGCCACGCCCGCCACGCCGACGACGCCCCACGCGACCCGCCACGTCGACAGGCGATCGCGCAGGATCGCGACCGCGAGGAACGCAACGAGGATCGGCTGCACGGCGCCGAGGGTTGCGGCCGCCCCTCCCGGGAGCCGCTGGGCCGCGACGAACAGCAGCGGGAAGAAGGCCGCCATGTTCAGGGCGCCGAGCACGAGGCTCCGCCACCACCACGCGCCGCGCGGCAACTGCCGTGCCACGAGCAGCGCGATCACGCCTGCGGGCAGGGAGCGCATCATCGCCGCGAACAGCGAATGACCCTCGGGCAACAGGTGGGTCGTCACGACGTAGGTCGTGCCCCAGATGGCGGGCGCCATCGCCGCGGCCGCGGTCCACGCGACGCGGCCGCCGCCCACAGCATCAGGCGGAGCCGCCGTCGGCACCCCGGTCGGCTCGGTGGCGGTCAGGGGTGTGATTGCCGTGTTCATGCCCACCATCGTCGACTCGCGCTAGCGATGAGTCCAACGCATCGTTGTCATAGTGATGATGAGCTGAAATCATGGCCGTGTGGAGTTGCAGCAGATGCGTTACGTCGTCGCCGTCGCGGAGGAGCGAAGCTTCACGCGCGCCGCCGAGCGCTGCTTCGTGGTGCAGTCGGCGCTCAGCCACCAGATCAAGGCGCTCGAACGCGAGCTGGGCGTGACGCTGTTCGCTCGCACCAATCGTCGCGTCGAGATCACCAGCGCCGGCGCCGCCTTCCTCGCGGCGGCCCGGGCCAGCCTCGACGCGGCCGAGCGCGCCGCTGCCGACGCGGCTGCCGCGGTCGGCGAGATCCGTGGCTCGCTGACGGTCGGGCTCATCCCCACCGTCGGCGCGATCGACATCCCAGCCGCGCTGAAGGAGTTCCGCCGGGCACACCCGGCGGTGCGGATCGCGCTGCGCGGCGGCGGGAGCGACGAGTTCATCGTCGCCATCGGCGAAGGTCTCATGGACGTCGCCGTGCTCGGCCTCGCCGACGCCTCGCCGCCGCGCGGGGTCGCCAGCCGCGTGCTATCGAGCGAGCGGCTCGTCGCCGTCGTCGCGGCCGAACATCGGCTCGGTCGGCGCAAGCGGCTGCACCTGCGCGATCTCACCGACGAGACCTTCGTCGACTTCCCGGCCGGCACTCCGGGCCGGGCGCAGTCCGACGTCGCGTTCAGCCATGCCAGGCTGCGGCGCGATGTCGCGTTCGAGGCGACCAGCACCAGCCTCATCCTCGACCTCGTCGCGCTCGACCTCGCCGTCGCCCTGCTCCCGCCCGCCGTCGTCCCGGACCGCGCCGACGTGCGCGCGCTCCCCGTGGCCGACGGCCCCACGCGGGTCGAATACCTCGCCTGGAGCGACTTCAACCCCTCCCCCGCCGCGCGGGAGTTCCTCCGGATGCTGCCACGTCCCTGAACCGGGTGCCCGGGCCTTTCGCGGGCGCCGGTTCATTGTTTTCGACACGATCCGGGCGCTTCGCGCCGGGGATCGGCTCAACCAGCGGTGGAGGCTACTCGCTGCGGAGGGCCTCGACGGGGTCCTTGCGCGAGGCGGCCGAGGCCGGGAGCAGGCCCGCGAGCGCGGTGAGCGCCATGCTGATCAGCACCAGGATGCCCGCGGCTTGCCAGGGCAGCTGGGCGATGTTGGGTACGTCGAAGTTCGAATAGACGATGGCGTTCGCGGGGATCGTGATCAGGAAGGTGATGGCGACGCCGAGGGCGCCCGCGACGAAGCCGACGATCAGGGTCTCGGCATTGAAGACTCGGCGGATGTCGCGCTTGCTCGCGCCGATCGAGCGGAGGATGCCGATCTCCTTCTTCCGCTCCAGCACCGAGATGTAGGTGATCACGCCGATCATGATCGAGCTCACCACCAGCGAGATCGCCACGAACGCGATCAACACGTAGCTGATCATGTTGATGATGTCCGTGACCGAGCCCATCAGCGCACCCACCAGGTCCGAGTAGGTGATCACACGGTCCTCGAGCCCCTTGGCGCGCATCGACTCGTTGTAGCCGTCGAGGATCTGGGTGACCCGTTCCTTGGACTCGAAGTCGATCGGGTACAGGTCGATCCGCGACGGATTGTCGAAGTCGGCCCAGCCGAGCCTGCGGAGGTTCGCCTCGTAGCTCGCCGACTGGGTCGACGCCATCGACACCAGCAACTGGGTCAGCTCCTCCTTGTTGCGCTCCATCTTGAACGCGTCCATGAACGCGTCCTGGTCGATGCCCATGGCGTCGGACATGTTGTCGGCGAGCTGGCCCATGCTGGTCTCCAGCGCCGACGAGATCTGCGACGTCAGCGCCGAGGTCAGCTTCGACGACACCTCGCCCATGTAGGCGGCCATCACCTGCTGCATGTAGTCGGCGAGCACGCCCTGGAGCTGCGCTTCGAGCGCCGACGTGTCGATGTACCCGGCCGCCTCGCCGACCAGCGCCTTGCCCTCGTCGGAGTCCAGGAACAACGGGAAGTTGGTGGCGGCGTCGGTGGGGTCGAGGCCGTTCGCGACGGCGAACGCCAGATAGCCCTCCACCAGGCGCTCGGCGAGGCCCGGTTCCGGGCTGGGTTGCGTCAACATCTCCTCGACGAGCTCCGTCACCGCCGCGAGGTCGACGCTCTCCCCCGCCGCCGCGAGCAGCTCGCCCGCCTCGGGAGTGGCGAGGAACGCGGGAAGGTTCGTCGCGACGTCGGCCGCATCTAGCCCGCCGACGGTGACGAACGCGGTGTAGCCCTCGACGAGCTGCGTCGCCAGCGCGGCGAGCTGCTCGGCGTCCGGCGCAGGGCTCGCGGCGGGGTCGTCGGCGGGTTGCTCGGGCGGCGCGTCGGAGTCGGGGATCTTGATGAGACTGGAGAGATCGAGGCCGGCGAGGATCTTGTCGAGGTCGAGCGCCGGCATCTTCGATGGGTCGAGGCTCAGGTCATCGAGGCCCAGGTCCATGCCGGAGAGTCCCGCCTCGAGGCCCGACATGTCGAACTGCAGCTTCGACTGGTCGAAGGCGAACGCCTTGGCGATCGCATCCTCGTCGATGCTGAACAGCGACGAGAAGTCGAACTCGGAGTCGTCGGCCTCCTCCCCGAAGCCCCTGCCGGTGAAGACGTCGACGGTGGAGTCCGCCAGCTGCTGCTGCACGATCTCGGACGCGTTGGCCCGCTCCACGACGTGCGTGGTCAGCGCCCGCGTGTAGTAGATGCCGGGCGAGAGCCGCGACGAGTCGTCGGTGGGCTTGACGATGCCGGTGATACGCAGCTCCTCGCCGTCGTCGACGAGCTTCTTGAGCTGCTTCTTGTTTCCGCTGCGGTCCGTCCAGACGCCGAACTCGTCGTCGTAGGTGTAGAAGTCCGGGGCCTCGACGAGCTTGAACGTGGCGCCCATGATGTCGTCGTAGCTCAGCGCCAGGGGGTCCGTCGGCGTCTCGACGTCCTCCTCGTTCAGCACCTGCTCGACCATCGCGTCGAGTTCCGCGGGGTCGCGGAGTCCCATGGCGTACAGCGCGAGGTCGCTGACCCCGCCGCTGGGGGTGAGGACGAGGACGGTCTCGTCGTACGCCGTCGGCCAGCGACCCGCCATGACGTCGAAGTGGGAGTCGATCAGCGACAGGTCCGGCATCAGCTCGCGAAAGACGCCGCTGCTCATCGACGACGACATCAGGCTGGAGGCCGACGTCGACGAGGCGAAGCCCATAGAGCTGAAGACGGCGTCGGGATTGACCTGGCGCACCTTCTTCGAGGTGTCGGAGGCGTAGATCTGCGGGGTGACGTCGTAGGAGTAGAGGACGCCCTTCACGTTGTCGTCGATCCCGCTGTCGCCCCCTTCGAGGAAGACCTTCAACGATTCGAGGTCGTTGGTGCCGACGCTGGAGAACATCTTCCCCATCACCTGCACCTCGTGGACGTCCGAGGTGCCGTTGCCGCCCCTGCCGCTGGCCTCGTCGACGATCCCGGCCGACGCCGCGAGCATGGCGGTCATGTCCATCCCCTGGCGCTGGATGGTGAGCGGATACAGCGAGAGAGTGTCCTCCTCGACGCCCTTGATGTAGGCGTTGACGCCGTTGGCGAGCGCCAGGATGGCCGCGATCCCGATGATGCCGATGCTGCCCGCAAAGGCCGTCATCAGGGTTCGGCCCTTCTTCGTCATCAGGTTGTTGAAGGACAGCGCGACCGCGGTCAGGAACGACATGCTGGTGCGCCGTTGCTTCCGCGGAGTCGCCACCGCACCGGCGCCGAGGCCCGCGATGACCGCGGTGGCCTCCTCGCCGTCGGCGTGCTGCGCGGCGGCGGGATCGAAGGGGTCGCTGTCGGCGACGACAACGCCGTCGCTCAGGTGCACGGTTCGGGTGGCGTACTCCTCCGCCAGCTCTGGGTTGTGGGTCACCATGACGACGAGCCGGTCCTTGGCGATGCTGGTGAGCAGCCCCATGATCTGCACGCTGGTGGTGGAGTCGAGCGCGCCGGTGGGCTCGTCGGCCAGCAGGATCTCGGGGTCGTTGATCAGGGCCCGGGCGATGGCGACGCGCTGCATCTGCCCGCCGGACAGCTGGTTGGGCCGCTTGTGCGCGTGCTCCTTCAGCCCCACCTGGTCGAGCGCGACGAGCGCCCTCCGCTTCCGCTCGGCGGGGCTGACCCCCGCGAGCGTCAGCGCAAGCTCGACGTTGGCCAGCACCGACTGGTGCGGGATCAGGTTGTAGCTCTGGAAGACGAACCCGATCCGGTTGTTGCGGTAGGTGTCCCAGTCGCGGTCCTTGTAGTGCGACGTCGGCACGCCATCGATGATGAGATTGCCGGAGTCGTAGTGGTCGAGCCCGCCGACGAGGTTGAGCAGGGTCGTCTTGCCCGACCCGGAGGCCCCGAGGATCGCGACGAACTCGTTGTCGCGAAAGGAGATCGAGACGTCCTTCAGCGCCACCTGGGTGAAGTCGCCGGTCTTGTAGGACTTGCGCACCTCGACGAGCTGGAGCATGAACACCTTCCTGACTGGGGCACTGCCATATTACGGGGCGTAGGAAACCTCAGTCGGGTCGCTTCCCTGGTGGCGAGCGGGAGTGACGAAGGCCACGTACCAGACTGCCAGGGACCAAGAAGCCACAGGAACGGCCCCTCGAACGGCAGCCGGACGACCGCGGCTTACGGGCCGTGGCACTCTTGAGAGCATGGAGTTCGTCACACGTCTCATCGCAACCGCCGTCGCGACCGCTGTCGCCGTCTGGCTCGTCCCCGGCATCAACGTCACCGCCGCCGACACCCAGGGCAAGGTCCTGACGCTGCTGGGCGTCGCGCTCGTGTTCGGCGTCGTCAACGGGCTGGTCGCGCCCATCGTCAAGGTCCTCGGCGCGTGCCTGATCGTGCTGACGCTCGGCTTCTTCCTGCTCGTCATCAACGCGCTGATGCTGCAGCTGACGTCGTGGGGCGCCGGCGTCGTCGGCCTCGGCTTCCACGTCGATGGGTTCTGGCCCGCCTTCTGGGGCGCGCTGATCATCTCCATCGTCGGCGCGCTGCTCGGCGGCCTCCTCGGCGGTTCCCGCTCGCAACTGCAGGAATCCTGAACTTGATCGTGCCTTCGGGGCCTGGCCCAGGTCCATGAACCGGGTGCCAGAACCTTTCGACGCGGGCCTGCGTCGCTTCGCTCCTTAGGGCCCGGCTCAAGGAGCGTGGAACCGCAGGCCCGGCGCTCCGCGCGGAGCCCGGCTCAAGGAGCGGGACGAAGCTCCGCGTACATACACCTGCGTAGGTTGCGTTGGCTGTGCATATGCACAGCCAAACGAGCCTACGCAGGTCTGTGCGCGGAAACGAAGGAGGCCGTCCCGCGGTGCGGGACGGCCTCCTGTTCTGTATCCGGGTAGACCCGAGATCAGTCGGTCACTTGGCGCGCTCGACGACCTCGATCAGACGCCAGCGCTTGGTCGCCGACAGCGGACGGGTCTCCATGACGCGCACGCGGTCGCCGATGCCGGCGTCGTTGGTCTCGTCGTGGGCCTTCAGGCGCGACGACTTGGTCATGACCTTGCCGTACAGCGGGTGCTTGACCCGGTCCTCGACGAGCACGACGATCGTCTTGTCCATCTTGTCGGACACGACGATGCCCTGCAGCACCTTGCGACGGCCGCGCTCCTGGGTGGTGGTGTTCTCAGCGCTCATATTCACTTCTCCTCAACAACCGGCTCGTCAACGATGCCGAGGTTGCGCTCCTGCAGCACGGTGTAGATGCGGGCGATGTCCTTGCGGACGGAGCGGAGACGGGCGCTCGACTCCAGCTGGCCGGTGGCAGCCTGGAACCGGAGCCCGAACAGCTCCTCCTTGAGCTCAACGACCTTGGCGTTGAGCTGATCACGCGACAGACCACGCAGGTCGTGTGCGGCGAGAGTCTTGCTCATCAGTTTTCACCTGCTTCGCGCTTGATGAAGCGTGCCTTGAAGGGCAGCTTGTGGATAGCCAGACGCATGGCCTCGCGGGCGACGTCCTCCGGAACACCGGAGAGCTCGAACAGCACGCGGCCCGGCTTGATGTTGGCGATCCACCACTCGGGCGAGCCCTTGCCGGAACCCATGCGGGTCTCGGCGGGCTTCTTGGTCAGGGGGCGGTCCGGGTAGATGTTGATCCAGACCTTGCCGCCACGCTTGATGTGGCGGGTCATGGCGATACGAGCGGCCTCGATCTGACGGTTCGTCATGTACGAGGACTCGAGCGCCTGGATTCCGTACTCACCGAAGGCCAGCTTGGTGCCGCCCTTGGCCGCACCGCGCCGCGTGGGGTGGTGCTGCTTACGGAACTTGACTCGACGAGGAATCAGCATGCTCAGGCTCCTGCGTTCTCAGTTGCGGGCGCAGCCGCGGCGTCGGCCTGGGCTGCGTCGGCGCGACGGCGACCACCGCGCTCGGGACGATCCCCGCGGCCCTCGCCGCGGGCGGGACGACGGCCCGGACGCTGACGGCCGGACGGCGCGTTGTTGCGGGCGGCCTTCTGGGCGGCGCGCTCGGCGCGGGTGCCCGCGACATCGCCCTTGTAGATCCAGACCTTGACGCCGATGCGGCCGAACGTCGTGCGGGCCTCGTAGAAGCCGTAGTCGATGTCCGCACGGAGGGTGTGCAGCGGCACCTGGCCGTCGCGGTAGCCCTCGGAGCGGGACATCTCGGCGCCGCCGAGACGGCCGGAGCACTTGATGCGGATGCCCTTGGCTCCCGCACGCATGGCGGTCTGCTGGGCCTTGCGCATGGCGCGACGGAAGGCGACGCGGGCGCCGAGCTGCTCGGCGATGCCCTGCGCGACCAGCTGAGCGTCGATCTCGGGGTTCTTGACCTCGAGGATGTTCAGCTGAACCTGCTTGCCGGTGAGCTTCTCGAGCTCGGCGCGGACGCGCTCCGCCTCGGCGCCGTTGCGGCCGATGACGATGCCCGGACGGGCCGCGTGCAGGAAGATGGTTACGCGCTCCGAGCGGCGCTCGATCTCGATGGACGAGATGCCGGCGCGCTCCAGCGTCTTGGTCAGGTACTCACGGATCTTGACGTCCTCGCCGACCAGCTGCGCGTACTGCTTGTCGCTGTACCAGCGCGTCTTGTGATCGGTGGTGATGCCGAGGCGGAAGCCATTCGGGTTGATCTTCTGGCCCATGGAATCAGGCTCCCTTCGTCTCGCGGGGTTCGACGACCACAGTGATGTGCGAGCCGCGCTTCAGGATGCGGCTGGCCGAGCCCTTCGCACGGGGACGGATGCGGCGGAGGGTGACACCCTCGTCCACGAACGCCTTGGAGATGTACAGGTCGTCGGACCGCAGCGCCTCAGCCGACTCCGCGTTGGCGGCGGCCGAAGCCACGACCTTGTAGACCGGGTCGGACGCGGCCTGCGGGGCGAACTTGAGGGCGACAAGGGCGTCCTTGACGTCCATGCCGCGGACCAGATCGACGACGCGACGAACCTTGGTGGGGCTCATCCGGACGTGGCGCGCGATGGCGTACGAGCCAGGACGATCCCCGAGCAGGGTCTCGCGACGACGGCTGTTGCCGTTCTCGTTGCTCATAGTTGAATCAGTTCCTTATCTCGCGCCTCAGCGGCGGCGGGCCTTCTTGTCGTCCTTCACGTGACCCTTGAAGGTGCGCGTGGGGGCGAACTCGCCCAACTTGTGACCGATCATCGCCTCGGTGACGAACACCGGGACGTGCTTGCGGCCGTCGTGCACCGCGATGGTGTGCCCGAGCATGTCGGGGACGATCATCGAGCGGCGCGACCAGGTCTTGATGACGTTCTTGGTGCCCTTTTCGTTCTGAACATCCACCTTCTTCTGCAGGTGGTCGTCGACGAAGGGGCCCTTCTTAAGGCTGCGTGGCATAGTTCCTCAGGCTCCCTATCAGCGCTTCTTACCGGTCTTGCGACGGCGGACGATCAGGCGGTTGCTCGCCTTGTTCTTGTCGCGGGTGCGGCCCTCGGGCTTGCCCCACGGCGACACGGGGTGACGGCCACCCGACGTGCGGCCCTCGCCACCACCGTGCGGGTGATCGACGGGGTTCATCACGACGCCGCGGACGGTCGGGCGGATGCCCTTCCAGCGGTTGCGGCCGGCCTTGCCCCAGTTGATGTTCGACTGCTCGGCGTTGCCGACGGTGCCGATCGTCGCGCGGCAGCGGACGTCGACCATGCGCATCTCGCCCGAGGGCATGCGTAGGGTGGCGTACTTGCCCTCGCGGGCGACCAGCTGGATCGCCGCGCCGGCCGAACGGCCGAGCTTGGCGCCACCGCCGGGCCGCAGCTCCACAGCGTGCACCGTGGTGCCGACGGGGATCTGACGCAGCTCGAGGTTGTTGCCCGGCTTGATGTCCGAACCCTCGCCCGCCGAGATGACGGTGCCTTGGGTCAGGCCGTTCGGGGCGATGATGTAGCGCTTCTCGCCGTCGAAGTAGTGCAGCAGCGCGATGCGGGCGGTGCGGTTGGGGTCGTACTCGATGTGAGCGACCTTGGCCGGCACGCCGTCCTTGTCGTAGCGCTTGAAGTCGACGATGCGGTAGGCCTGCTTGTGGCCGCCGCCGATGTGGCGCGTGGTGATGCGGCCGGTGTTGTTGCGGCCACCGGTCTTCGTCTTCGGGGCGAGCAGCGACTTCTCCGGCGTGGAGCGCGTCAGCTCGACGAAATCGGACACGCTGGAGCCGCGACGGCCCGGCGTAGTCGGCTTGTACTTGCGGATACCCATGTAAGTTTCCTTGTCTTAAGCAGCAGCCGGGTCAGGAACCCGCGCCGCCGAAGATGTCGATGCTCTGGCCCTCGGCGAGGGTGATGATCGCCCGCTTGGTGTCGGCCTTCTTGCCGAACCCGTAACGGGTCCGACGGCGCTTGCCCTGGCGGTTGATCGTGTTCACGGCGGTGACCTTGACGTCGAAGATGGCCTCGATGGCGATCTTGATCTCCGTCTTGTTCGCGTCCGGCGCCACCACGAAGGTGTACTTGCCGTCGTCGAGCAGGTTGTAGCTCTTCTCGCTCACCACGGGACGCAGAATGATGTCGCGGTGATCACGGATCTTCAGCGCTTGCGTCACTGGTCCTTCTCCTCGGTGTTAGCGGCCTCGGCGGCCTCCGACTCGGTGGCGACGGCCGCGGCCGACGCGCCGGGACCGGCCACGAAGGCGGCCAGGGCGGCGGACGTGAACACGACCTTGTCGTTGACGAGAACGTCGTAGGTGTTCAGCTGATCGACGGCGAGCGCGTGCACGTCGGCGGCGTTGCGAACGCTCAGCCAGGCGACGTCCTCGAAGCGATCGAGGACTACGAGCACCTTGCTGACGTCGCCGACGAGGGCGTTCAGCGAGGCCAGCGCGGCCTTGGTCGAGGGCTTCTCGCCGGAGACGAGCTCGGAGACCACGTAGACCTGGCCGTCGCGAGCCCGGTCGGACAGGGCGCCGCGGAGGGCGGCGGCCACCATCTTCTTGGGGGTGCGCTGCGAGTAGTCGCGCGGGTGCGGGCCATGGACGACGCCGCCGCCGGTCCAGATCGGCGAGCGACGCGAGCCGTGACGGGCGCGGCCGGTGCCCTTCTGGCGCCACGGCTTGATGCCACCGCCGCGGACCTCGCCGCGGGTCTTGGTGTCATGGGTGCCCTGGCGAGCCGCCGCGAGCTGGGCCACGACGACCTGGTGGATCAGCGGGATGTTTGTCTGCGCGTCGAACAGCGCCGCGGGGAGGTCGGCCGTGCCGGCCTTCTTGCCCTTGGCGTCGATCACGTCAACAGTGAGGTTGCTCATGCTGCGTCACCCTTCTTGGCTGCGCTGCGGACGACGACGAGGGAACCGTTGTTGCCGGGGATGGCGCCGCGCACAAGCAGCAGGCCACGCTCGGCGTCGACCGCGTGAATCTTCAGGTTCTGGACAGTGACCTTGTTGTTGCCCATGCGGCCGGCCATGCGCAGGCCCTTGAACACGCGACCGGGGGTCGCGCAGCCGCCGATGGAGCCGGGCGAGCGGTGCTTGCGGTGCACACCGTGCGAGGCGCGCAGGCCGTGGAAGCCGTGCCGCTTCATGACACCGGCGGTGCCCTTGCCCTTGGAGGTGCCCGTGACGTCGACGATCTCGCCGTCGGCGAAGACCTCGGCGGTCAGCTCCTGGCCGAGCGCGAACTCGGAGGCGTCCGCGGTGCGCAGCTCGACGAGGTGCTTGCGCGGGGTGACGTCGGCCTTGGCGAAGTGCCCGGCCTCGGGCTTGGTGACCTTCTTGGCCTTGACGGCACCGAAGCCCAGCTGTACGGCGTTGTAGCCGTCCTGCTCGGGGGTGCGGACCTGCGTCACGACGCAGGGACCGGCCTGGATCACGGTAACCGGGACGACCTTGTTGTTCTCGTCCCACAGCTGGGTCATGCCGAGCTTGGTGCCCAGGATGCCCTTCACGATTCGTTCACTCATTTCAGCAGACCTCACGGAAGCTTGATCTCGATGTCGACGCCGGCAGGCAGGTCGAGACGCATCAGCGAATCGACGGTCTTCGGCGTCGGATCGAGGATGTCGATCAGACGCTTGTGCGTGCGCATCTCGAAGTGCTCGCGGCTGTCCTTGTACTTGTGGGGCGAACGGATCACGCAGAACACGTTCTTCTCCGTCGGCAGCGGCACAGGACCGGCCACCTTCGCACCCGTGCGTGTCACGGTGTCGACGATCTTGCGCGCCGAGCTGTCGATGACCTCGTGGTCATACGCCCGCAGCCTGATGCGGATCTTTTGTCCAGCCACAGTCGTTCCTTCTTCTCGTCCCTTTGGAAATTTCAAGTTCCTGCGGGGTAAAACCCCTTGTCGCTCCGGCCCCCGCACTCGGGAGTGTCGCGGTCTCGACCGCTTTCCAGCCAGCCTTCGAGGAGCTGTCCCCGGAGGCCGAAATCGTGGATTTGGCCAGACTCGCGCGGGATTCCGAGCGCTTGACGCGCCCAAACCCCTCGCGGAGCAACCCTCCTATCTTGGCATGGTCCCCCGGCGACGCCAAATCGGGGGTGAGGTAACCGTCCGGACCTTTCCGCGACACGCCCGAGCGCGGGGGCAGGGCGGGGCTGGGGGCGGCCTCGCCTCGGGAAAGACTGCCCGGGGATCCGGGCCGTCCGCCCTGGTGCCCGGGACGGGCGCCCGCCAATCATGTGGTCAACGCCCGCCGACGGACGGCGGGCAGGACCGAAGGAGACTCACATGTCTATCTCTCTCACCGACCCGACGGCGGCCGAGGCGCCGGAAGCCGTGCGCCGCCAACCCCGCGGGTGGGCGTGGACCGGCGTCGCCGCCGGAGCCTTGGGGATGGCGACCATCCAGGCGTCGATGGCCGCCTCCGTGAACTGGGAGGCCACCGCCGGCGACGCCGAGAAGATGCTGGCCGACGCCGCGTCCAAGCAGGGCGCCTACCTCGCCTTCCACGCGCTCGCCGTGCTGACGATGCTTGCGGTCGTCGTCTTCGCCGCCGGCCTCAAGCGCAGGCTCGACCAGCAGGCGCCCGCCGGCGCGCTGCACGGCCAGGTGGCCCTGGGCGGACTCCTGCTCACCGCCGCGGCGCTCCTCCTCGGCAGCGGCCTCGACACCCAGTTCGCGCTCGGGCTCTCCGATCCGTCGATGTACGTCCCCGAGTCCGCCGCGTTCTACACCGACTGGGTCGCCACCATCCCCTGGCTCTGGGTCGGGGCCGGGCTGTCAGCCCTCGCCGTCGCCGCCGCCGCGCTGCGGCACGGAGCAGCACCCCGCTGGATCGGCGTGATCTCGCTGGCGCTGGGCGTCCTGACCGTTGTCAGCGGCGCGTCCCCGCTCCAGTACCTGGCCGGCTTCGTGGCCCCGGTGTGGCTCGTCGTCGCCTCCCTCGGATTCGCCCTCGGGGACCGGCGCTGAAGCCGTAGGGTCCTGCCATGACGATGACCGAGCGCCACCCCGGCCGCCCGCGCGTCGCGGTCGCGGTGGCGGTCGGCGCGTTCGTCCCCGCCGTCGCCGGCGCGGTGCTGCAGGCGGCGAGCAGGCTTCCCGTCACGCCCGACGTGCTGTTCCTCGTGGTGGACGTGATGGTCGGGATCGTCTACGGCGGCGTCGCCGCGGTCCTCATGTCGCGGCGGAGCCACCCCGTCGCCTGGCTGGTCTCGCTGGCCGCGGTGGGCGCGGGACTGGCGGCGCTGGGCGGCGGCTGGATGTCGTTCGCGCTGACGCATCCGGGCGTCCCGGCGATCGAGGTGGGCAACAGCCTGTTCGGGACCGCATGGGTGCCGGGGACGCTCGCCCTCTTCCTCGTCGTGCCGTGGCTCGTGCGCGACCACCCGTTGCCTGTCGGCGCCCGGATTGGGGCGGGCGTCGGCGTGGCAACGGCGGCCGGGTTCGCGGTGCAGCGGCTCTTCTTCCCGATGTCGGACACCTCCGCGGCGATCGTCGCCGTCGTGGTGGTGGGCCTCGTCACCGCCGCGGCCGTCGCCTGGCGGCACCGCACGGGTCCGACGGCGGAGCGGGCGGGGTTGGGGCTCCTCGCCCTCGGCACCGCGGTGATGGCGCTCTCCTTCCTGCCGCTCGTACTGGTGCCTTACACCGACGAGAGCGTCATCCTGCTGCTGCCCATCTCGCACCTGGCGTGCCAGGCGGTCTTCCCCGGTGCGCTGCTCGTCACGATGCTGCGCAACCGGCTGTGGGGCATCGACCTCGCCGTCAGCCGCGCGGTGATCGCCGGCCTGCTGACGCTGGGCATGGTGATCGTCTACACCACGCTCGTGTGGGCGGCCACCGCGCTCGTCGGCAGCTCCGCCGTCGCCCAGGTGATGGCGGCGGTCGGCGTCGTGCTCGCGGTGCAGCCGCTGCGGCGGTGGATCGAGGCGAGGGTGCGCCGCCTCGTCTGGGGCGACGCCGCCTCTCCCGGAAGGGCGGCCCTGAGCATCGGCGCGTCGCTCTCGTCGGCGAGCGAGAGCGGCGAGCTGCTCGACCGGCTCGCGGCCTCCGTCGGCGAGTCCCTCCGGCTGGAGTCGGCGCGACTGACCCTTTCCGGGGCCGACGACGCGGGCCTCTGGGGCGAGCCGACGAGCGTCCCCGTCGAACTCCCGATCGTCCGGCCCACGGAAGCCGGCCCCGAACAGGTGGGCCGGCTGGCGATCACGCCCCGGCCCGGCGAGCGGCTCGACCGCCGCACGCTGGACGCGCTCGACCATCTCCAGCCGGTGCTCGCCGCCGGCGTGGGGCTGGTGCGGGCGACGACCGACGTGGTCCGCGCCCGCGACGCCACCACCCGCGCCCGGCTGGCCGAGCGCAAGCTCATCCGGCGCGAGCTGCACGACGGCGTCGGCCCGTGGATGTCCGGGCTCCAGCTCGGCCTGCAGGGCGCCCGCAACGTGCTCCGCTCCGATCCGGCCGCGGCCGACGAGGTGCTCTCCGCGCTGCAGGCCGAGGTGGCGCAGCGGTTCCAGGACGTGCGGCTGATGTCGCGCAGCCTCCTTCCCCCGGTCCTGGAGGAGCGGGGACTCGCGGTCGCGCTCGACGAGCTCGTCGCCCGGCACGCCGCGACGGGGTTCGCGGTCGCGATCGACGGCGTGGCCGCGGGTGACCAGGGCACGCTGCGCGGCCTCGATGAGCGCGTGGCGGCCGCGGCCTACGCCGTCGTCTCGGAGTCGACGCTGAACGCCGCGCGCCACTCCGGCGCCCCCGGCTGCGCGGTGAGACTGGCCGTCGACGGGCCGACCCTGCTCATCGTGTGCCGCGACGACGGCCGTGGACGCCCCGCCGATGCGCCCGACGGCGTCGGCACCCGCTCGATGCGGGAGCGCACCGAGGAACTCGGCGGCACGCTGAGCATCGGGACCGGGCCGGGCGGCGTCGGCACCACCGTGCGCGCCACACTGCCGCTCCACCCGACAGGAGATGTCCCATGACCGAGAGCCCCCTTCGCGTGACCCTCGTCGACGATCATCCGGTGTTCCGGATCGGGATGGCCGCGCTGCTGAACTCCCTGCCCGGCATCACGGTGGCCGGCCAGGCCGACGGCGCGGCGGCCGCCCTCGCGCTGTTCGCGGGTCCGCACGAGACCGATGTCGTGCTGATGGACCTGGACCTCGGCGACGGCTCCGGCATCGAGGTGACCCGCGAGCTGCTGCGCTCCCGTCCGGGCCTGAAGGTGCTCGCCGTGACCATGCACGAGGACGACGACGCCGTCGTCGCCTCCGTGCGTGCGGGCGCCCGAGGGTTCCTCGTGAAGTCCTCCCCGCCCGACGCCGTGGAGCGCGCGGTCCGGGCCGTCGCGGCCGGAGAGATGATCCTCTCCCCCGCCGTCGCCGAGCGCGCGATGTCCTACCTGCTGGGCGGGCAGCACGCCGCGCGGCCGCAGTTCCCCGAGCTGACCGGGCGGGAGCGGGAGGTCCTCGACCTCGTGGCGCACGGGCTCGACAACGCATCGATCGCCTACCGGCTCTCGGTCAGCCCCAAGACCGTCCGCAACACGCTGGCCACCATCCTGGCGAAGCTCTCCCTGCGCGACCGGTCGGCGGCCATCGTCGCCGCCCGGTCGAAGGGCCTCGGCGGCGGCACTCAGTAGGTGGTGAGGCCGCGCGACCGGAAGATGTCGCGCGTGGCCTCGGTCAGCTCGACAGAGGGCGCCTGGGTGTCCTCGAGCTGGTACTTCATGCCGATCTCGTGCCACTTGTCGCGGCCCATCTGGTGGAAGGGCAGCACCTCGACCCTGGTGACGTTGAGGAGCGACGCCGCGTAGTCGGCCACGCGGGCGACGCCGGCGGGGTCGTCGGTCAGGCCGGGGACCAGCACGTAGCGGATCCAGATCTCGATGCCCAGGGCATCGAGCCGGCGCCCGAAGTCCAGCGTGGGCTGCAGCTCGCGGCCCGTGACGCGCTTGTAGGTCTCCTCGTCGCCGGCCTTCACGTCGAGGAGGACGAGGTCGACGTCGGCGAGCAGCTCGTCGGTGGCGTTGCGCCCCAGATACCCGGACGTGTCGAGCGCCGTGTGCACGCCGAACTCCTTGGCGCTCCTGAGGATGCGCGCCGCGAAGGCCGGCTGCTGCAGCACCTCGCCGCCCGAGAGCGTGATCCCTCCCCGTGTGGCCTTGAAGACGCTCCGGTAGCGGTAGATCCGCGCGAGCAGGTCCGCCGCCCGCACCGGCACGCCGCGGCGCGCCATCATCGTGTCCGGGTTGTGGCAGTACAGACAGCGCAGCGGGCAGCCCGCCAGGAACGTCGTCATCCGCGTGCCGGGCCCGTCGACGGCGGTCACCAACTCCCAGGAGTGCAGGAGCCCGATCTCGCCCGTGCGGGTGCCCGCCAACAGGGAGCTCCGGTCCGTCTCGTCGACGACCGGGATGCCGCCGAGCCGCCGCGCCGAGTAGGCCGCCGCGTCCTCCGTCCGGATGTACGGGGAGGGAGCCGTCACGTCAGGCGGACTCGTGGAAGGTGCGCGACAGGACGTCGAGCTGCTGCTCCCGGGTCAGCTTGACGAAGTTGACGGCGTAGCCGGACACGCGAATGGTGAGCTGGGGGTAGTTCTCCGGGTTCTCCATCGCGTCGAGCAGCGTCTCCTTGTTCAGGACGTTGATGTTGGCGTGGTAGAGGCCCTCCCCCATGCCGGCGTCCAGGATGCCGACGAGGTTGGCCACCCGTTCCTCCTCGTTCCGGCCCAGCGCGGGCGGCGTGATGGTGTTGGTCAGCGAGATGCCGTCGAGGGCGTCGTCGTAGGCCAGCTTGCCGACGCTCAGCATCGACGCGATCATGCCGTGCGTGTCCGCGCCGTTCTCCGGGTTCGCTCCGGGCGCGAACGGGGTGCCGGCCTGGTGGCCGGACGGGAACGAGCCGGTGTTCTTGCCGTAGACGACGTTCGAGGTGATCGTGAGCACGGACTGCGTCGGGATGGCGTCGCGGTACAGCTTCATGCTGCGGATCTTGTCCATGACGGTCTTCACGACGAGCTTGGCGATCTCGTCGGCGCGGTCGTCGTCGTTGCCGTAGCGGGGGAAGTCGCCCTCGGTGATGTAGTCGATGACGAGGCCGGAGTCGTCGCGCACCGGGGTCACGGTGGCGTACTTGATGGCCGCCAGCGAGTCGGCGACGATCGAGAGGCCCGCGATGCCGCAGCCCATGGTGCGCACGATGAAGTCGTCGTGCAGCGCCATCTCGATGGCCTCGTAGGCGTAGCGGTCGTGGCAGTAGTGGATGATGTTCAGCGCCTCGACGTAGGTGCCGACGACCCAGTCGAGCATGGCGTCGTACCTCTCCCAGACGGTGTCGTAGTCGAGGGGCTCGTCGCCGGTGATCGGCTCGTAGCCGGCCACGATCTGCTTGCCGGACATCTCGTCGCGGCCGCCGTTGATGGCGTACAGCAGCGCCTTCGCGCTGTTCAGGCGGGCGCCGAAGAACTGCATCTGGCGGCCGATCGCCATCGGAGACACGCAGCAGGCGATGCCGGTGTCGTCGCCCCAGTGATCGCGGATGGCCTTGTCGGACTCGTATTGCAGGGCCGAGGTCTCGATCGAGATCAGCGAGCAGAACTCCTTGTAGCCCTCGGGCAGCGCCGGATCCCAGTAGATGGTGATGTTGGGCTCCGGCGCGGGGCCGAGGTTGCGCAGCGTCTGCAGCAGCCGGAACGACGTCTTGGTGACCAGCGTCCGGCCGTCGTTGGCGAACCCGCCGTCGGACCAGGTCGCCCAGTACGGGTCGCCGGAGAAGATCTGGTCGTAGTCGATGGTGCGCAGGAACCGCACGATGCGCAGCTTGGTCACCAGCGCGTCGATGGCCTCCTGGGCCTCCGCCTCGGTGAGGATGCCCGCGGCCAGGTCGCGCTCGGCGTAGATGTCGAAGAAGCCGGAGAGGCGGCCGATGCTCATGGCGGCGCCGTCCTGGCTCTTCACGGACGCGAGGTAGGCGAGGTAGGTCCACTGGACCGCCTCGACGAAGGTGCGGGCGGGGCGCGACAGGTCGAAGCCGTAGGTGGTGCCGAGGTTCTTCAGCTTCTTCAGCGCCTTGATCTGCTCCGAGTGCTCCTCGCGGTAGCGGGCCCAGTCCTCGGTGAACGGGAGGTCGACGACGGCCTCCTTGTCCTTGGTCTTCGCCTCGATCAGGCGGTCGACGCCGTACAGCGCGACGCGGCGGTAGTCGCCGATGATGCGGCCGCGGCCGTAGGCGTCGGGCAGGCCGGTGATGATGTGCGAGCTGCGGGCGGCGCGGATGCGCGGGGTGTAGATGTCGAAGACGGCCTCGTTGTGCGTCTTGCGGTGCTTGGTGAAGATCTCCTTGATCCGCTCGTCCGGCTCCAGCCCGGCCTCGCGGATGGCGGTCTCGACCATGCGCCACCCGCCGGCCGGGATCATGGCGCGCTTCAGCGGGACATCGGTCTGCAGGCCGACGATCACGTCGTCGTCCGCGCAGATGTAGCCGGCGGGGAAGGCGTCGACGTCGCCCGCGATATGGGTCTCGACGTCGTAGACGCGCTTGGCGCGCTCGACGCTCAGGAACTCGCGCTGCAGCGTGTCCCACACGTTCACCGTCTTCGCCGTCGGCCCCTCCAGGAAGCCGGCGTCACCGGTGTAGGGCGTGAAGTTCGCGAGGATGAAGTCGCGGACGTCCACGACCTCCTGCCACTCGCCGCCGGTGAAGCCTTCCCAGGCGTCAGCGTGTCCGATGTCCGTGGTGGTCGATGCCGTCATGAAAGCTCCTGGGTCCTCTGTTGCCGATCCGGAGTAAATACTACATTTAGTAGGATTAACCCATCAACGGGGGTCCGCAGTTGCCGACAGCGTGAGCGACCAGGCCGCGGAGCGCGGCCTCAACTGGTATTCGGGCCGCACGTCGGGGCCGCACGACGCCGACCCCAGACCGTGCTGCTGCACGTCGAGGTACAGGTGGGTCGCGCGCGAATCCGGCAGCTCGTGCGGGTGCCGCGCGGCGGTGACCTCCGCCGCGTCGTGGGCGCGCAGCGAGAACCCCGGAAGCTCCCGGCCGACCGGGTGCGGGGTCAGGTTGAGCCCGAGGTCCGGCAGGACCAGCTCGCGCAGCCCCGCCCGGTGGCCGCTCTCCTGGGGCACCGCGTAGTTCACGACGAGGTCGTCGAGCTCCGCCGCGAACCGCCCGACGACCGCCGCGGCGTGCGAGTCCGCGTAGTTCTCGAGCGGGCCCGTGCCGAACCACTCCGCCCGGCCCGTTCCGCGGGGCAGCGCGAAGTGCAGCCCGATCCGCGGCCAGGTGGTCGTCCACCCCGTGGTGGGCACGGCGGACGCGTCCAGCTGCAAGGCCCCGCCGCGCACCGTCCAGACCAGCTCGACGGCGACGGCGGCGCGGGCCGCGGAGGCCGAGTAGCGGTGGCGGACGACGAGCCGTCCCGGCTCCGCGACGACCTCCTCGACGCGGCGCCGCAGCCGGTCGAGGCCCGCCTCGCGCCAGCGGTCGGACGTCGGCCCGGTGAACGTGCCGAGGCCCCTGCTGGCCGTCGGCTCGACGTCCGCGTAGCCGTAGAACGCGCGCAGCGCGTCGTTCTCCGTCGGCGCGCGCCACAGCTCCAGGCGGGGGCCGCGCACCTCGCGGCCGGCCAGCGAGATCAGGTCGCCGGTCGCCGCGTCGAAGCGCGCGGGGCCGAACGAGATGGCGTCGCCGTCGGCGACCGGGGTCTCCCCCGCGGCCGGTGCCGGCAGCGCGGGCGCCCGATCCGCGAGCAGATCCTGGACCCGGGTCACGGCGTGGCCCGCCGCGGCCCACGGCAGGTCGCCGGCGGTGACGGCAGCGACGGTGCGCCACAACTCCCCGTCCGCGGGCGCGAACCCAGGCGCGGACACCGTCGCGCTTTCCCCCGGCCCGACGGCGGGGACGGCGAGCTCGCCCGAGGCCACCTCGCGGCCGTCGAGCTCGTCGCGCCAGACGAAGCGCAGGTCCGAGGTGTCGCCGGCGTGGCGCCGGTTCTCGACGGTGACCGCGTCGCCGTCGATGACGATCTTGACCGGCGTCGTGACGGCCGCGAACTCGGCGAGCATCGGCGTCGGCGTGCCGTCGGAGAGGACCATGCCGTCGCAGACGAACGAGCCGTCGTGGATCTCCTCGCCGAAGTCGCCGCCGTAGCCGAAGAACTCGGTGCCGTCCGGCGTCGCGGTGCGCAGCCCGTGGTCGCGCCACTCCCACACGAACCCGCCGTGCCACTGGGGAAGGGAGTCGAAGCGCCGCTCGTAGTCGGTGACCGCGCCCGAGCCGTTGCCCATGGCGTGCACGTACTCGCACAGGATCATCGGCCGCTTGGCCAACTCCGCGTTGCGGCCCGGCGAGCCGGACCTGTTGTTCCCGGTGCCCGCCGACATGTCCTCCATCTCCTCGACAGGCGCGTACATCCGCGACACGACGTCGGTGTACTGGCCCTCGAAGTCGGGCTCGTAGTGCACGGGGCGCTCCGGGTCGCGGCGGCGCGCCCACGCGGCCATCGCCGCGGTGTTCTGCCCCGTGCCCGACTCGTTGCCGAGCGACCACGCGACGATCGACGGATGGTTCTTATCCCGCTCGACGGTGCGCTCGATCCGGTCGACGAGGGCGTCGCGCCAGCGCGGGTCGTCGACGGGGTTGTCGACCCACCCGTGGCGCTCGAAGCCGTGGGTCTCGAGGTCGCACTC
The DNA here is from genome assembly GCA_934636715.1 of uncultured Arachnia sp. Next base: position 22,658 of record CAKUBE010000005.1, on the reverse strand, counting down.
GTCGATCACCCAGAATCCGAGCTCGTCGGTCAGGTCGAAGAAGCGCGGATGGGGCGGATAGTGCGAGGTGCGGATCGCGTTGAGGTTGTGCCGCTTCATCAGGTGGAGCTGGGCGCGCACCGCGTCCTCGTCGAACACGCGTCCCTTGTCGGGGTGGTACTCGTGCCGGTTGACGCCGCGCAGACGGAGCTTGCGCCCGTTGACCCGCCATTCGTGGCCGACGATCTCCACCCGGCGGAACCCGACGCGCAGGCTGCGGGTGTCGACGGCGTTGCTCACCTCGGCGTCGTAGAGGCGCGGCACGTCCGCGCTCCACGGCTCGACCTCGCCGACCTCGACGACGGCGACCTCCTCGGGCGACGCGAAGGTGCGCTCTGTCCCCGCGACGCGCAGCGTGACGGGGTAGGCGTCGGCGTCGGCCCTGAGCTCGGGCAGGATGCGCCCGCGCCCGGTCTCCGGGTCGTAGTCGGCGCGCAGCCAGACGTCCTCGATCCCGTTCGCCGGCCGGGCGAGCACGGTGACCTCGCGGAAGATGCCGGGCAGCCACCACTGGTCCTGGTCCTCGAGGTAGGAGGCGGCCGACCACTGGTGGACGCGCACGTGCAGGACGTTGCGGCCGGCGACGGCCTCGGCGGTCACGTCCAGCTCCTGCGCCAGCCTGCTGCCGCGCACCACGCCCACCTCGATGCCGTTCAGCGACACGATCGCGAGCGACTCGACGCCGTCGAACCGCAGGTAGACCCGGTCGCCGAACCCGTCGGGGAGGTCGAACGCGACCCGGTAGTCGCCGGTGGGGTTCTCGTCGGGCACGTGCGGCGGCTCGACCGGGAACGGGAAGTCGACGTTGGTGTAGATCGGCTTGCCCCAGTCGTCGCGGCCCTGGAGCACCCAGTGGCTGGGGACGGCGATCGCGTCCCAGCCCGAGTCATCGAAGCCGACGGCCTCGGCGCCCTCGGGCGCCTCCTCGGGACGAGACGAGAAGCGGAACCGCCAGGCGCCGCTCAGGTCGAGTTCGGCCGACGACGAGGCCACGCGCGAGCGCGGCCGGACACGGCGCCCGGAGCCGGGCGCGTACGAGGTGATCTCTGAGGAGGGCATGGTCATTCTCCAGAAGGTAGGTTCGACGGCGCCGGGGGGCCGTCAGCGGATACCGCGGAACGAGAACCGGAACTCGAGCTCGCCGTCGGCGGGCAGCCGGTACTCAGGGTGGGTCTGCGCGCCCCAGGCGTTGTCGCCCGCCACGCCGCGCCGCATCAGCGCGGGCCGGATCCAGGTGCGCTGCGTGAGCGGCAGGTCGACGGCGTGCGCCGCGTTCTCGATCTCGAACGGACTCCACGGCAACGCCGAGAACTCCATCCCGCGCGCGCACTCGAACCGGATGCCCGCGCCGTCGGCGTCGGTCACCTCGGCCCAGCGCACGCCCGTCCGGCTGCCCGCCTCCTGCGGCCGCAGATAGGGCGTGAGCAGTTCGTCGACCCGCGCCTCGTACACGCCGAGCCGCGCGCCGCCGCGCCGGTCGAGGTAGCACTCCTCGGGGCCCTCGCCGTAGTAGCGCAGGGCGTCGTGGTCGGCGTCGACGCTGAACAGCATGCCGAACTCCGGCAGGTCGCCGAGGCCCGCGCCGGGCGTGACCCGCAGGGTCGTCTCGATCCTGCCGTCCCCGAACACGCGGTAGGAGACGGTGCAGGCGCTTACCGGGCGGGTGGGCAGCTCGTAGTCGAACGTGACCGTCACCGAGTCGGCCGACTCCTCCACCACCGGGTTGCTCGCGTTGCGCACGGGCTCGGCGTAGCGGCTGGCCAGCAGCCAGTCGCCGTCGATGAAGGGAGCGCTCCAGCCCCGCTCGTTCGAGGTGGGCGCGTGCCAGAAGTTGGGCATGGGCGTCGACGTCAGCAACTGGCCGCCGCCGTCGGACGTCAGCCCGTAGCGGTAGGACTGGAGCCCGCCGTGCAGCCGCGAGAACAGCGCGAGGAAGTGCGGCCCGCGCACCCCGACGTTGTGGATGCCGTAGATCACCTCGGGGGCCGGGGCCGGTGGGGGCTCCGGGGCGCCGGGCACGTCGACGACGACCTGCTCCCAGCCCATCTCCGCGCCCGCCGCGGCCCAGGACGTCGCCTCCCGCAGCCGGTAGGACACCTCGACCGTGTATTCCCCGGGGTTCTGCGGGACGGCCAGCGGCAGCGGATACGTGGCGGACTCGCCCGGCCCGACGGCGGTCGCGAGCGCGGCGCGCTCGAGCGCCACGCCCTCCTTGGCGAGGGTCACGACGAAGTCGAGCGCCGCGGTGTCGGTGAAGAGCATCCGGTTGGCGACGGTCACCGAGTCGGCGCCGACGTCGAGAGCCACCCCCTGGTAGAGGTACTTGACCTCCTGCATCCGCGGCGTGGGCGAGTGGTCGGCGAACAGGATGCCGTTGCCGCAGAACTCGTTGTCGTGGGGGGCCTCGCCGCAGTCCCCGCCGTAGCCGAGGAAGGCCCGGCCGTAGCGGTCCTTCAGCGTGATCGCCTGGTCGGCGAAGTCCCAGATGAAGCCGCCCTGGAACAGCGGCTCGCGGTACGCGAGGTCGAGATAGCGGTCGACGGCGCCGAACGCGTTGCCCATGGCATGCGCGAACTCGCACAGGATCATCGGCTTGTCCCGGTGAGTCTGCAGGAACGCCTCGACCTCGGCGGCCGGGGTGTACATCTTGCTGACCATGTCGGTGGTCTCGGGGTAGCGCGGGTCCCAGTCGACGCCCTCGTAGTGCACGGGCCGGTCGTCGGCGCCCCGGAAGTAGTTCGAGACGGCCAGGATGTCGGTGCCGCCGTAGGACTCGTTGCCGCAGGACCAGATCACGACGCTCGGGTGGTTGCGGTCACGCCGCAGCATCGAGGCCGCGCGGTCCAGCAGCGCGGCCAGCCACTCCTGCCGGTCCCCCGGCAGGGCCTCCTCGTCGGGGGCCCCCGCCCAGCGGATCCGGTCCCACATCGCGTGGGTCTCGAGGTTCATCTCGTCGATGACGTAGAGCCCGTAGCGGTCGCACAGCTCGTAGAAGAAGGAGTTGTTGGGGTAGTGGCTGGTGCGCACGGCGTTGATGTTGTTGGCCTTCATCAGGCGCAGGTCGGCCTCGGTCTGCTCGCGCGACATGACGCGGCCCTGCAGGCCGAACTCGTGGCGGTTCACCCCCTTGAACACGATGCGCCGGCCGTTGATCTTCAGCAGGCCGTCCTCGACGCCGAAGCGACGCACGCCCACCGGCTGGCGGATGAACTCCGTCAGCGTCCCGGACGCGTCGCGCACCTCGATCTCGAGGTCGTAGAGGTGCGGGTCCTCGGCGCTCCACAGGCGGGGGTTCTCGACCTCGACGGCCAGCCCGTCGCCATCGGGCGTCAACGCGCCGACGCCGGCCAGCTGCGCCGCCACCACGCCGTCGCCGACCAGCTCGGTGGTGAGCCGCACCGTCGCGCGGCCGAGGTCTCCGGGGACGTCGACGCGGACGCCCAGGTCCTGCACGTGGGTCGCCGGGCGGCGATAGAGCACGACGTCGCGGAAGATCCCGGAGAACCGGTAGAAGTCCTGGTCCTCCATCCAGGAACCCGACGACCACTTGAACACCTGCGCGGCGAGCTTGTTGTCGCCGACGACGAGGGCGTCGGTGAGATCGAACTCCGACGGCGTGAAGCTGTCCTCCGCGTAGCCGATGTAACGCCCGTTCAGCCACACCGCGACCGCGCTCTCTGCCCCGTGGAACGAGACGCTGAGGCGCTCCCCTTCGGCGAGGGGCTCGTCGACGGCGAACGATGTCACGTAGCTGCCGACGGGGTTGAACAGCTGCGGCGCCTGGCCGGCCTCCAGCGCCTCGTGACCGTCCCAGGGGTACTGCACGTTGGCGTACTGGGGCCGGTCATAGCCCTCCAGTTGGATGTGGGCGGGCACGCGGATGTCGTCCCAGCCCGAGGTATCGAAGTCCGGTGACTCGAAGCCGGGAACGACGGCGCCGGGATTCTTCGCGTAGTGGAACTTCCACAGGCCGTTCAGGCTGTGCTCGAAGCCGGAGACCCCGCGCGCGGCCTCTGCTGCGTCGCGGAACCACCGGTGATCCGAGTGGGCTGCCATTCTGTTGTCGGCGAAGAACAAGGGGTCGGAGATCTGTCGGGGATCGAAGGTCACTTGATGGCTCCTGTCATGCCCTCGGCGAAGCTGCGCTGCAGCACGAGGAAGATGATCATGGTCGGGAGGGAGGCGAGCAACACCGCGAGCATCAGCACGCCGTAGTTGGTGACGTAGCCCGCGCTGAGGTTGGAGATCAGCATAGGCATGGTCTGGTACTCGGTCTTCAGCAGGATGACCTTCGGCCAGAGGAAGTTGTTCCACGCCGCCATGAAGGTGATCACGGCCGCCGCCGCGTAGGTGGAGCGCATCGTCGGGATGTAGATCTGGAAGAAGATCGATAGCTCGTTCAGGCCGTCGAGACGTGCGGCCTCGAGGATCTCGTGCGGGAAGTTCCTGGATGCCTGTCGGAAGAGCAGGATCAGGAACGGCGTCGAGATCGCCGGGATGATGACCGCCCAGGTCGAGTTCAGCAGACCGACCGAGGCGAACAGCCGGAACAGCGGGATCATGGTCGCCGCGAACGGGATCATCATCGCCAGCAGCAGGACGGCCATGAGGCGGTCCTTGCCCTTCGAGTGGTAGATCTCGAAGCCGTAGCCTGCGATCGAACACACCAGGAGCGCAAGAACCGTCGTGCCGACCGCGATCAACGCGGAGTTCAGCATCGCCGCCCCCAGGTTCGACGCCGCGAGAAGGTCGTTCCAGTTCCGGAGCAGGTTCCCGCCGGGAAGCAAGCGCGAGCCGAGGACGTCCTGGCTGGTGTTGGTCGCCGACACCACCATGAAGAACAACGGGAAGATCGAGAAGACCGAGAACACCGTCAGGAACACGTAGCCGGGAACCTGGCGCCACTTGTACCTAGTCACGCTTGTCACCCACCTTCATCTGAATGAGCGCCAGGATGGCGACGAGGATCAAGATCACGTAGGAGAGCGCCGAGCCGTACCCGATGTTCGGGTTCCTCTGGAACGACACCTCGAAAAGGTAGTGCGACATCGTCATCGTCGTGTACGCGGGCCCGCCGCGGGTCAGGTTGAACGACTCGTCGAACAGCTGCAGCGTTCCGTTTGTGGACATGATCGCCGTGAGCAAGATCATCGGTCGGAGCTGCGGGACGGTCACGTGCCAGAACGTCCGCCACGAGTTGGCGCCGTCAACCCGGGCCGCCTCGATGCTCGAGTGGTCGATGTTCTGCAGCGCCGCGAGGTAGAACACCATGTTGTAGCCGGTCCAGCGCCAGACCAGGCCGAGGATGAGGACGAAGCGGGCGGTGCCAGTCTGACCGAGCCAGTTGATCGGCTCCCCGATGAGGCCCAGGCCACTCAGCACGTCGTTGACGAAGCCGTCGGTGGCGAACAGCGTGCGGAACACCAGCGAGTAGGACACCAGCGACACCGCGCACGGCAGGAAGATCGCGGTGCGCCAGAACGACTTCCAGCGCAGGTTCGGGTTGTTCAGCAGGTTCGCGAGCACCAGCGCAAGGACCAGCATGATCGGCACCTGGATGATCAGGTAGACGAACGTGTTGCCGAGCGTGAGCTTGAAGGTCTCGTCCTGGAAGAGCCGGGCGTAGTTGTACCACAGCGGCTCCGCCCAGTTCAGGCGCGTGCCCCTGCCCGTCTGCATCGAGAGCAGGAACGCCTCGAACATCGGCCAGAAGCTGGTGATCAGGATGAGCAGGGCGGCGGGGATCAGGAAGACCCAGCCGGTCAGGTTGTGGCGCTGCGACGGAAGCATCCGTCGCTTTCGCGGGCCGGGCGTGCTCACCTGCGCCCCGGCACCCTCTTGAGCGGTCGTCGTCGACACGCGTGTCTCCTTTCGTCGAAGGGAAGGGGTGCGGGCCGGGAGCCGTAGCTCCCGACCCGCACCCCATCGAGTCACTGCATCGCGAACTCGACCGTGCTCTGGGCTTCGGCCAGCGCCGTCGCCATGTCCGTGCCACTGATGACCTTCGTCAGGGCCGCGCTCACCGCGTCACGCGCCTCGTAGTAATAGGCGCCGGTGTTGTTCGCGGGGACCTTGGAGCCGAAGTCGACGACCATCTCGAAGATGGGCTGGTCGCTGAAGAACGGCTGGGGCTCCTTGTAGACCGCCGAGCTGCCGGCCGGGATCCAGTTGGCGACCGCTCCGGCCTTCGGGAGGATGATGTCGTACAGCTCGGTCGAGCCGGCGAACGTGGACTTCAGGAAGTCCGCGGCCAGGTCGAAGTCGCCCGTCTGGCTGATCGCCCACGAGGAGCCGCCGTTGGCGGTGTAGTTCGTCGCACCAGCGACACCGTCGAGCTTCGGCACGTTGGTGACCTCCCACTTTCCTGCCTGATCCTCGGCGGTCTGCATGGTGGCGACGACCCAGATGCCGTTGACCACGCCCGCGATGTTGCCGTTGACGAACCCGCCGACGTACTCGTCCCACGAGTTGACCTCGACGTAGACGCCCTCCTTGACGAGCTTCACGTAGGTCTCGACCGCGGTGTTGAGCGTGGCGTTGTCGACGATCGTCGGGTTGCCCTGGTCATCGAACAGGCTCGCGCCCGAGCTCTGCAGCATCATCATGATCATGTCCGAAGAGCCGGCCGTGCCGGACAGCATAGCCTTGCCGGTCTTCTCCTTGACCTGCTTTCCGAGCTCGATGTACTTGTCCCACGTGATGTCGGTGAAGTCCGCGGTGGTGAGGCCCGCCTCGGAGATGATGTCGGTCCGCAGCGCCGAGATCGCGGTGCCCGCATCGAAGGGGACGCCGTAGTTGACGCCGTCGATCGTGGAGTACGCCCTCACGCTCTCCGGGAACTCGTCCCAGGTCACGCCCGAGTCCGTCAGCGGCTGCACCAGGTCCGGGTAGTTGATGACGTTCTTCTGGTACGCGTTGTTCTGCATCAGGAAGATGTCGGGCAGCTCGTTCCACGACTGCGACTGGGCGATCGTCGTGAGCTTGGTCTGCAGGTCGTCCCAGGGGGTCTCCTGGATGTCGAGCTTGAAGTCGGGGTGGTCCTTCTGGTAGATCTTCTCCGCCTCCTGCATGGCGAAGATGTTGAACGCGGGATCCCACGTCCACACGGTGAGGGTCTGGTCACCGCCGCCTCCGCCTGTGTTGCCCCCACTTCCGGGGGTGCCTCCGTTGTCGCCACCGCAGGCGGTTAGCGCTACCGAAACGGCCAGCAGGCTCGCAGCCGTGAGCTTGGCCAACTTCGTCTTCTTCATTGAACGGTCCTCCTGTTGAAACCATCTGCCGAAAGCGGATCGGCGCCCGGAAACCAAGCGACGGCCGCGCTGCGACACCCCTGTCGCCGCGATCCGCCCCCCGATTGTTTACGTTGCCAAGCGAACCACCAAGCGCGCCCCGACGCAAGAGAAACCTGCTCCCCGATCGGTAACGATTCGGCTACGACGGCCCTGGAGCGCGAAAGGTGGTGACGTTGCCACAGGGGGCGACTAGCATCGCATCATGGCGAGCACGCAGCGACGCACCGGCCGGCCGAGGGTGCCGTCCATCGGGGACGTCGCCGCCCTGGCCGGGGTCTCGGCCCAGACCGTCTCCCGCGTCTCGACCGGGTCGCCCTCCGTGCGCCCCGCCACGAGGGAGCGCGTCCTGAAAGCCATGACGGAGCTCGGGTACACCCCGAACCGCGCGGCCCGCGCCCTGCGCGTCGGCACAGTCGAGAGCATCGGGATCGTCACCCAGCGGCTCTCGCGCACTGGCGACGGCGTGACCGCGGCTGCCGTCGCGACGGCAGCCCAGGAGCGCGGTTACTCCGTCAGTCTCGTCGAGGTGCCCGAGCCGGACCCGGAGGAGTTGCGCAAGGCGACCCACCGCCTCTCCAACACCGCCCTCGACGGGCTCGTCATGGTCCGCGCCGGGCACACGACGGCCGACGCGCTCCCCCTGCCCCCTAGCCTTCCCGTCGTCGTCGCCGACTCGCGGCTGGCTGGGCACTATCCGTCGGTCGTCTGCAACGAGGCCCACGGCACCGAGGACGCGGTGACGCACCTGCTGGGGCTCGGCCACCGCACGGTCCACCACATCGCGGGTTCCCCGGACGCGCACCCGGCGACGGTCCGGATGGCGACGTGGCGGCGCCGCCTGGCCGCCGCGGGGATCGCGGCCCCTGAGCCGCTCATCGGCGACTGGACCCCGAACTCGGGCTACGAACTCGGGCGCACGCTGGCCGAGGATCCCTCCGTCACGGCGGTCTTCTGCGCCAACGACGAGATGGCATTCGGCCTGATCAGGGCGTTGCACGAGGCCGGGTTGAGCGTGCCCGACGACGTCTCCGTCGTCGGCTTCGACGACATCCCGCTCAGCGAGTTCAGCCACCCGCCGCTGACCACCGTGAGCCTCGACTACGAGCGCCTCGGCCGCGAGCTCGTGCGGGTGCTCGCCGAGCAGCTGTCCGGCCACGCGGGCCCCACCATCCCCCGGGTGGTGCTGCCCACCAAGCTGCTGGTCAGGGCGAGCACGGGGCCGCCGCCCACCCGCTGAGAGGCATGTCGGAGGCGCCCATCCCGGCTCAACCGGCGTCGCCCAGGCGACGGACGGCGCCGTCCCAGCCGTCGGCGAGCCAGTCGAGGAGCTCGGGCAGCTCGGTGGGGAAAACTTCCACGTCGAGCGCGGCGATCTCCTCGGGGGCGAGCCACGCGACGCCGTCCATGAAGGCGCGCTCCACGTCAGTCCAGCCTGCGGTGTCGAGCGCTCCCGGCGCGCGGTCGAGCCGGGCGACGAAGTACTCCTCGTCCTGGCGCACGGACCGGGCGAAGAAGTCGAACACCGAGCTGCGCACCGCGACCGGCCCGACGAACGACTCGGGATCGAGTTCCAGGCCGGTCTCCTCGCGCACCTCGCGGGCAGCGGCGGCCCGGGCGGTCTCACCATCGTCGATGCCGCCGCCGACGGTGAACCACCAGCTGCGTCCGGGGTTCTGCGCGTCGTGCGCGTTGACAAGCAAGAGGCGACCGTCGGCGTCGAAAAGCAGGACGCGGGCGGCGTCGCGGCGCGGCAGGCCGTCAGGGCCGATGACCCAGCCCTCGCCCGGGAGCGGGTCGTCGGATGCAGCCATGGGGCGAGGCTACTCGGTACGGGCGAGCGGGTGGCCCTTCACCTCGCCCGGCCGTGCACAAATCTCTGTATGCGTCGACGTAGCGCTATATACGCCTTCCTCCACACATACAGAGATCTGTGCACGCTCCGCCTACCGAAACAACAGCGGTGGAGTTCGGGTGTGGAATTTGGTCGGTGGCGCGGTCTAGAGTGGCGCCCCGTGTCGTCGTCAGCCCTTGAGCACCTGTCCCCCGCGTTTCCCCAGCGCGCGGCGTGGGGCACCGCCAGCTCGCTGCGCGCGTGGCAGCAGGAGGCCCTCGATCTGTACGAGCGCGACCAGCCCCGCGACTTCCTCTGCGTCGCCACCCCGGGCGCCGGCAAGACCACCTTCGCGCTGCGCGTGGCGCTGGGCCTGCTGCGCTCGCGGACCATCCGCCGCATCGTCGTCGTCACCCCCACCGAGCATCTGAAGGTGCAGTGGGCCGACGCGGCCGCGCGCGTGGGCATCCAGCTGGACCCGGGAACCGACGGCTCGACGCGGCGGGGCCGGGCGAAGGAGTACGACGGCTCGGCCGTCACCTACGCGGGCGTCGCGGCCCGCAGCTACGTCTACGAGGCCCTCTGCCACTCGAAGGACGTGCTCGTCATCTTCGATGAGATCCACCACGCCGGCGACTCGAAGAGCTGGGGCGAGGCGGTCACCTACGCGTTCTCGCCCGCCACGCGGCGCCTCGCGCTGACCGGCACGCCGTTCCGCTCCGACGACAACCCCATCCCGTTCGTCGCCTACGACGAGCTGGCGCCGGGCGTGAAGCAGTCCCGCGCGGACTACACCTACGGCTACGCCGAGGCCCTCGCCGACCACGTCGTGCGCCCGGTGCTCTTCATGAACTACGGCGGTCCCATGCGCTGGCGCACGCGTGCCGGCGACGAGCTGGCCGCCGACCTCGGCGTCCCCATGACCAAGGACCTCACCGCCGCGGCCTGGCGTACGGCGCTCTCCCCCACCGGCGAGTGGGTGTCCGCGGTCCTCCGCGCCGCCGACCAGCGCCTCACGGAGGTCCGCCGCCACGTCCCCGACGCCGGCGGCCTCGTCATCGCCACCAACCAGACGACGGCGCGGGCCTACGCCAAGCTGCTGGCCGAGATCACCGGCGTCAAGCCCTGCGTCGTGCTGTCCGACGACGGCAAGGCCAGCGGCCGGATCGACGAGTTCTCCGGCTCCGAGGAGCGGTGGATGGTCGCCGTGCGCATGGTGTCGGAGGGCGTCGACGTGCCGAGGCTCGCCGTCGGCGTCTACGCGACGGCCACCTCGACACCGCTGTTCTTCGCCCAGGCCGTCGGGCGTTTCGTCCGTAGCCGCCGCCGGGGCGAGGTCGCCACCGTGTTCCTCCCTACCGTCCCTGTGCTGCTCGGCCACGCCGCCACCATCGAGAAGCAGCGCGACCACGTCCTCGGCCGCCCCAAGAACGACGACGGCGACCTCTGGGCCGAGTCCGAGGCGGAGATGGAGCAGGCGAACCGGCAGGAGAACGGTGCCGACGACCTGCTGGGCGAGTTCGAGGCGCTGGACTCCCAGGCGACGTTCGACCACGTCCTCTTCGACGCGCAGGCCTTCGGTATGCACGCCGAGCCGACGTCGGCCGACGAGGCGGACTACCTCGGCCTCCCGGGGCTGCTGGAGCCCAGCCAGGTCAGCGTCCTCCTTGCCGAACGCCAGCGCCGCCAGCTGCGCCGGCGGGAGCGCGACGACCGCAGGGTGGAGCCGGAGGTCGCGCTGCACCGCGCGCTGGCGTCGAAGCGCAAGGAGCTCAACTCGCTGGTCAGCCAGTACGCGGGCCTCAAGGGCGTCCCGCACAGCCACGTGCATGCCGATCTCCGCCGCGAGTGCGGCGGCCCGTCGCTGGCGAAGGCAAGCCAGGCGCAGGTCGAGGAGCGCGTCCGCGCCATCCGCTCCTGGCTTCGGGGATAACGTCACCGTCCTCCCATAGAATTGGCCTATGACATCCTGGCCGACCATCTCGCTGGCGCGGCCGATGGAGACGCTCGTCGACGAGGGCGTCGTCGTGCTGGGCACCGACGCCGACGGCCGGTCCCGCCAACTCCTCCTCCAGGTTCGCTCGCTCAAGGGTGACACGGCGACGGTGTGGTGGTCGCTGCTCCCGCTCGACCGGTACACGATGCCGAAGCAGCGGACGGCGCGCTGCGCGCCAATCGTCTCCCTCGGCGACTGGCTCCAGGAGGCGACCCCGATCACGCCGACGGCCGCGGCCGTCGGCGTGCCCATCTCTTGGGGTCGGCGCGACCGCAGGCCGCTGGTCAACTGGCCTGAACTCGGCGGCTCCCTCTGGGAGCTCCTCGCCATGGCCGTGCACAGCTGGCGGTTCTGGGCATGGACCGTCGGCATCGTGGGGTTCGGCGGACTGATGGCGTGGGACGAACCCGGGACGGCGCTCGATCTCCTGGCGGCCCTCTGGTGGGCCCCCTTGGTGATCATGGGGACGCTGCTCCTCGTGCTGGGGATGCTCTGGCTGGTGCGAGCCCTCACCGGCGTGGGCGTGATGGACACCTACCGGCGACTGCGGGCCGACGAGATCGAGGCGCGAATCGCCCCGCTGGACTCGCTCGTCGGCGGCGACCACACCGTCGACGCCGCCGGTGGGCCTACACGGTCGATCAACTCGCCCATGGGGCCTCCGCGTTGGTCGGTCGTCTCGCCGGACGCCCCGCTGTCGCTGCTCCTCGGCGTGACGGTCCTCGTCTGGCCGGAATCGGTGCATGCGGACGCGCCCATGGTGATCGACGTCGCGCGCGGGGACGCCCGCCGCTGGGAGCACCGCGCGGCGGTCCTGACCTACGCCCGCCTCGGCAGCACCGACGGCGTGCACACGAAGACCCTCGACCCGAGTACCCGGCTGAACGACTTCTGCGACCGCCACCTGCGCCTGGTCGCCGCGCACGTGCTCGTCGTGCCCGCGCCCGTCTGGGCGACTGGGGTGCGCCGGCGGACGGCTACCTGGGTGCCGCGCGAGGACGACCCGAGCGTCGGCTACCAGGAACACGAGCTCGCCACGCGCATGTTGGCGTTCACTCAGCCGGATGCCCCCGCCGTCGCGCGACCCGCGCCCTCCGCGGCCCGAGCCCGCGTGGACGCGGTGAAGGAGGAGTACGGCGAGCTGCGCGCGGACATCGTCTACCGGATCGAGAGCTCCGCGCTGTTCGACGACACCGTGCCGCTGACCAGGGAGTTCTCGCTGTTGCTCATGCGCTGGGAGGACGAGAGCCCGCGCGGCGCGCCGTCGACGCTGGAGCGGTTGGCGATGGAGTTGCGGCTCGCGTTCGACACCGCGCGGCAGCATGCCGAGGCCGTTGGGCTCGCACACCTGCCTCGGACGGCGCGCTCCCGGGCCGAGCGCGCCGCGAAGGCCGCGCAGCTCGCGGTCCATGCGGCCACCGCCGGTGAGCGCGAGGCCGCAGCCACGCAGCTCGCCCGCCTCCTCGACGGCATCTCGCTGCACTACCTGCCCGGTCCCCGGGACGTGCAGCGGATGATCGGCGAGGCGCGGCCGCAGTTGGGGCCGGCGCCATGACGCTGCGCATCACCCCGCAGACAACGATGGGCGAGCTGGCCGGTCGAGCTGTCGTCGTGTCGTCGGCGTTCCTCACCGGCCCGCTGGCGCCGTTCGTGCTCGACTGCTCCGACAAGGCCGGCCAGGTCAGCGTCCGGCACGCCCCCATCAGCGGCGGCTCCTCGGAGACGGCCCTGGTTCCGCGGTACCGGACCCTGGCGCACTTCGCGCGCGACCGGCTGCGGATCGTGACCATCGGCAAGATCACGCCGATCGTCGGGGTCGGCTGGCCTGCCGGATCGGCGCGGCTCCGGCTGCCGAACGGGCTCACCACCGAGGACCTGTACCCAGGTCTACGCGAACTGCACGGTCCGAAGCTGAGCGTCCATTCGTACATCCTCGGCGCGGTCGAGGCCCCGGTCGGCGCGGTGAACCCCGACGTCGCGCGCCAGCGCGTTGACGCCGTGAAGGAGACCTATGGCGCGCTGCTGAGCGACATCGCGTACCGGATCGAGAACTCGGCGCTGTTCGACAACGCCGTGCCTGAGTCGAAGGAGTTCCAGCTGCACCTGATGCGCTGGCAGGACCAGGAGGCCCATCTCGACGGCGCGGACCTCGAGCAGGCCCAGGAGCACCGTCTCGACGGCGCGGCCCTCGACGCCTTGGCCCGAGAGGTCGCGCTCGCGTTCGACACGGCCCGCGCGAACGCCGAGCGCCTCGGACTCAGCCATCTCCCGTTGACGGCCCGCCGCACGGCCCGGCAGGCGATCAAGGCCGCCGCGCTCGCCCGTGACTCCTCGACAGAGGGCGAGCGCGCCGCGGCACGAGAGAAGGTCGCGAAGCTGCTGTCTCGGCTGGCCTTGTACTACCTTCCCTCACCGCGCTCGGCCCCGTTCCTCCTCGGCGGCCACGCACCCCAGTTGCCGACACGCGGCACTAGCTGAGGCAGCCGGTTCAAGGACTTGCTCCCCGTTGCCGACGGGGACGGTCTGGTTTGGCGGTCCTCTGCTGGACGCGGCAACCGTGGTCCCCGCTCGTTAAGGCGCGGACCGCTCGTTGAGCCATCCACCGCTGGTTGTCAACCAGCGGTGACCCCATATGGTGGCCTCATGCAGTGGCAGGGAGTCGACGCCGACACGCCGCTGTCCGCGCTGTCCGGGCCGTACGCCGTCGCAGCTACTGGGCCTGACGGGAATCGGACGACGGTGCTCGTACAGGTCGGCCGAGCCCGGCGCGGCCTCGTCGGGGCCCGGATCAGCGACACCGCCACGCGGACGCCCCAGCCGACTCCCGTCGCGGTCCGCGCGCCCGAGACCGTGACGCTGCGCGAGCTGGTGCTCGCCCACACGGGCTCGCGGGCCGACGCCGCCGCCGTCGCCCCCAGGCTGAAGTGGCCTGGCGTGGTGTCCGACAACCTCAATGTCGGAATGCTGGTCGGCGGCCTCGCCGTCCCGGTGCTGGGATTCCTCCTCCAGTACCCGATGCTCGTCTTCGCTAGCGTCCCTCTGCTGTTCGTCGCGCTGTACCGGCGCAGGATGGGCGGCGCTAACGGGCCTGCGCGGATCGTCGACGGCGGCCGCGAGATCCTGCCGACCAGCGCCCGCGCGTTCATCCCCCACCAACGGTCGCTGCCTGTGGGGCCGACGCCGGCCGAGCGGGTGGCCGTCGTGCGCGCCGCCTACGGGGAGTTGCTGAGTGACGTCGTCTACCGGATCGAGAACTCCGCGCTGTTCGACGGGGCTTTCCCGCCGACCGCCGACTTCCAGGTGGCGCTCGCCGTCTGGGACGAAGCTTCGCCAGACGCCGACCGGCTGGCCCGCGACGTCGAAACGACGTTCGACGCGGCCCGCGTCCGCGCCGAGGAACTGGGCTTAGGGCACCTACCCGAGACCGCCCGCGACCCCGCGCGCCGTGCGGCCAAGGCCGCAGCCACCGCGCTCGGCGACGGGCCGGTGCCCGAACGCGATGCCGCACGGCGCCGCGTCGCCGGGATTCTCCGCTCGCTCGCGCTCTACTACCTACCGCCCATCGACCCGGCAGTGCCGGCACTCATCGGTGCCCGCCGCCAGATCGAGCCAGCACCATGAGGCAGATCCCGCTGGACACGCCCGTCTCCGAGGTCGAGAACGTCGTGCTCGTGGCGGGTGCCGACGCGATGGTCGCCACCTGCGAGCCCGATCGCTACGACCCCTCAGCTCAGGGGGGCGTCGCCAAGCCCGGCGAGGTGCTGGTGCGCCAGTGGCGCAACTCCGGCCCGTTGCCGCGCCGCCGCGGGCGCACCGTGCCGACCTACGCGACGCTGGCGTCGCTGGGCATCGCGCAGGAGCTGATCGCCGAGCGTGCCTTCCTGGTCGACGGCGTGCGATGGCGAGGCCTGCTCGCTCCCGTGTTGCTGAGCTACGAGCGGGTCGACGAGGTCCCGGCTCGCCGCGGCACGAAACTGGTCGCGGAACGGGAAGTGGAGCGAGGCATGAGCGTCGCCGACTTCCTCGCGGCGCTCCCTCCCGCGCCCGACCCGCGTGCCGAGAGCGAGGCACGCGTCGCGGAAGTCCGGGCGGTCTACGGCCGGATGTTGGCTGACGTCGCCTACCGGATCGAGAACGCCGCGCTGTTCGACTCCGCCGTCGACACCACGCGACAGTTCGAGACCGCGCTGGCGTTGTGGGCCGACGTCACGCCGTCGACCGCCGACGGCGAGGTCAAACGCCGCGCGGCGCTCGTGGAGCTCGCCTTCGAGACCGCGCGGGCCCACGCCGAGACCGTCGGGCTGGCTCATCTCCCCCAGCAGGCCCGCGACCGGGCGCGACGGGCCGCCGGCGCCGCCCGGCTGGCTCGGGCCGCCGCCACCGACGCCGAGCGCGCCGCGGCTCAGGAGCAGGTCGTCCGGATCCTGCGCTCCCTCGCGCTGTACTACCTGCCCGACCCGGACCGGCTGCCCCGCGCGATCTCGCCTTAGGTGGGAGATGTTTGTTGGTCTATCAACGAACATCTACCTCTTAAGGGAGCACGTAGCATTCGGGAATGACGAGTTGGCCGCCGATCGGGTTGAACACCCACGTGGGGTCGCTCGTCGGGCGCGAGGTCGCCGTCGGCGGGATCGGGCCCGAGGGGCGCACGACGATCGTCTACCTGGAGCTCACCAGTCACTCACGCGGCGTGCGTGCCGCGATCAGCGACAGCGCACCGCGGTCCGTCGCGCCTGCAGCCGCGTCTCCCGTCGTCCCTCCTGACCTGACCCTCGGCGAGGTCGTCCTCGCCCACGCCGACGTCGAGCCGTGGTCCGCCGTGGAGGTGCCGGGGTTGAAGTGGCCGCTGGCCTCGCACCCGCGGTTCAGCGCGCTTTGGGTGATCGGCGCCGTGTTGACCACGATCCTCGCCGTCGTGACGATGCAGCCCGCACTGGGCATCTTCTCCCTCATGTTCCTGGTGCCGATAGTGAAGGCCAAGCTCCGCGGCCGGGTCCAACCGAACTCCATGAAACTCCGCGCCTACGCGATCGGCGAGGACCGCCGAGCCCTGCCTCCCCAGCACGTCTGGGCGATGCTCCCGCCGTCGGCCGTGGACACCAGCCACGGGGCGCTCAGCCCCGCGGACCGGGTCACGGTCCTGAGGGAGCGCTACGGCGCGCTCCGCGACGACATCGCGTACCGCATCGAGAACTCCGCCCTGTTCGACGCCGCCGTCCCGGAGACTCAGCGGTTCGAGCTGGCGCTCCTCGCTTGGGAGCCGACCTCGCCGGACGCCGAGGCGCTCGCCGACGAGGTCGAGGCCTCCTTCGACGCCGCTCGAAGGAACGCGGAGGAGCTGGGCTTCACCCACCTCCCCGCGACTGCCCGCGATACCGCCCGCCGCGCCCAGAACGCCGCGCGGGTGGCGCTCGGCGCGTCCGCGGACGCGGAACGGGAGGCCGCGGCGCGGAAGGCGGCCGAGCTGCTGAGCTCGCTCGCGCTGTACTACCTGCCGCGGGTCGACCCGGCGGCGCCGCAGCTCGTCGCGAAACCCCGGGCGATCGAGCCGGCATGACCTTCGACGACGTCCCCACCACGCCAGAGGCCGAGCGCTCGCTCCCGGGCTTCCGCCCCGTCGGGCTCGACACGGAGGTCGCCTCGTTCATGTTCGACACCGTCCTCGCGCTCGACGGCGGCGACCTCCTCGCGCTGAACCCCGGCGTCGTCGAATCCGGTCCCCAAGCCGGGCTCCGTTGCCGGACCTGGCGCAACTCCGGCCCGCGCCTCCGCCTCCGCGCGCGTCCCGTGCCGCCCTTCGCCACGATCGCGGCACTAGGGCTGGAACGCGGCCTCCGCGTCACGCGGGCGTTCCTCACCGGCGATGCGACGTGGCCGGGACGCTCCCCCATGTTCCGAATCGACGGCGTCCTCCACCCGCCGGACGCCGTGGCCGCACTCCTGCCGTCGGCCGACGCGAACCGCGACGCCGCCGTCGCCCGAGTCGCCGACGTACGCGCCCTGTACGGCCGGATGCTGACCGATATCGCCTACCGGATTGAGAACGCCGCGCTGTTCGACTCCGCAGTGCCGACGACGCGCGCCTTCGAGACCGCGCTCGTCCTGTGGTCCGACGTCACCGCTGCGACGCCGTCGGCCGACGTACTCCGGCGCGCCGGCGTCGTGAAGGTCACCTTCGATACAGCCCGCGCCCACGCGGAGACCGTCGGCCTCGCGCACCTCCCCGACCAGGCCGTCGACCAGGCCCGACGCGCCGCGGCCGCCGCAAGGCTCGCCCGCAAGGGAGCCACGCCCGCCGAGCGTGCGGTGGCCCAGGAGCAGGTCATCCGGATCCTGCGCTCCCTCGCGCTGTACTACCTCCCCGACCCCGACCGGCTGCCGGCAGCACTCACAAGCCGGGCCAGCCGGGCTCTGGGGGCGTAAGGAAACCGAAGGTGGCGGGCATCGCGTCTACGGGCTCCGGCCGGGGTGCTTTGTCGGCCCGGCGGTCGGGATGCGCGACGGGGGCGACGCCGTCGATCTTCGCGGCCTCCATCTGCTGCGCGGCGAGGCTCGCGTACAACCCGCCGCGCGCCAGCAGCTCCTGATGGGTGCCCGATTCGACGATCCGCCCCGCCTCGATCACGTGGATCACGTCGGCGTCGACGACGGTGGAAAGCCGGTGCGCGATCGTCAGCGTCGTGCGGCCCGCCGCGACGCTGTCCAGCGCCTCCTGCACCACCCGCTCGGAGACGGTGTCCAGCGCGCTCGTCGCCTCGTCCAGCAGCAGCACGGGCTGGTCCTTCAACAGCACGCGCGCGATGGCGATGCGCTGCTTCTCGCCCCCAGAGAGCCGGTAGCCGCGCTCGCCGACGACCGTGTCGTAGCCGTCCTCGAAGCCCGCGATGATGTGGTGGATGTTCGCCGCCGCGCACGCCGCCTCGAGCTCGGCCTCGGTCGCGTCCGGCCGCGCGTAGAGCAGGTTCTCCCGGATGGTCGCGTGGAAGAGGTACGTCTCCTGCGAGACGATCCCGACGTGGTCGATGATCGAGTCCTGGCGCAGCCGCCGCACGTCGGTGCCCGCGAACAGGACGCTGCCCGACGCCGCCTCGTACAGCCTGGGCGCGAGGTACAGCACCGTCGTCTTGCCCGCCCCCGACGGCCCCACGAACGCCACGTGCTGGCCGGGCTCGACGGTGAAGGACACGCCCGCGAGAGTTGGCCGGGTGTCCGGTGCCGCATCCGGGTAGCGGAAGGTCACGTCCCTGAACTCGATCCTGCCGACCGGCCCGGGACCGTCGTCGACGCCGATCGCGCCCGGGGCGTCGGCGATCGCCGGCCGGAGATCCAGGTACTCGAAGATGCGCGCGAAGATCGCTCCGGAGGTCTGGAGGTCGAGCGCGACGCGCATCAGGCCCATCAGCGGCTGCAGCAGCCGGGCCTGCACCGTCGTGAACGCGACGATCGTGCCGGCGGTGATGTCGGCGCCGCCCACGATGAAGTAGCCGGACACGAGGTAGATCACCGCGGGGACGCTGGCCATGATGACCTGCACGACGGCGAAGAAGCCCTGCCCGCTCATCGCGCGCCTGACCTGCAGCGTGATCTGGTTGGCGTTCTCCTTCTGGTAGCGCGCGGACTCCGTGCGCTGCCGGTTGAACGCCTTCGACAGCAGGATCCCGGAGACGCTGAGGGTCTCCTGCGTGATCGTGGTCAGCTCGGACAACGACTCCTGCGTCTGCGCCGCGATCCTCGCCCGGACCTGGCCGACCTTGCGCTGGATGAACACGAGGATCGGCATCAGCACGACGGCGATCAGCGTCAGCCGCCAGTCGATCAGGACCATCGCGACCAGCGCGGAGGCCACCGTGACCGTGTTGCCCAGGATGCTGGAGATGGTGTTGGTGAGCACGCCGGCCACCGCCCCGACGTCGTTCTGCAGCCGCGACTGGATCACGCCGGTCTTGGTCCGGGTGAAGAACCCGAGTTCCATCGCCTGGAGGTGCTCGAACAGGCGCACGCGCAGATCGCCCGTAACGCGGTTGCCGACGGTGGCGGTCAGCCAGGTCTGCGTGATGCCCAGTCCCGACGACAGCAGGTACAGCCCGATCATGGCGGCGACGAGCCGCGCGAGCAGCCCGAGTTCGGGACCGCCGCCGGGCGGGAACAGCGCGTCGTCGAACACCCGCTGCACGATCAGCGGCGGCACGACAGCGATCGCCGCGCTGACCACCACGATCAGACCGGTGAGCGCGATCCGCCCCCGGTACGGCCGGAACAGCTCCACGACGCGGCGCCCGAGGCCCGGGATGCGCGGAGCCTCGGCGTTCGCCTTGCGCTGCGCGTCCTCGTCGACGCCCCTGAACCCGTGGCCTCCGCGCGCTCCAACCGACATGCGGTGACGGTACCGTGTTTCCATGAGCGAGCACGAAGAGCACTCCGCGGGCGGCGTCTACTCCGTCAAGGGCAAGGAATTCGACCGCGACTCCCGCTACATCGAGACCCGGATCGTGGCGGATCCGCGCCCGGGGACCGACGACTACCCCGTCGAGCCCGGCCGGTACCGGCTGGTCGCGGCGTACGCCTGCCCGTGGGCCAACCGCGCGATCATCGTCCGCGAGCTGCTCGGGCTCCAGGACGCGATCTCGCTGGGAACCCCCGGGCCGACGCACGACGCCGACTCGTGGACCTTCGACCTCGACCCGGGCGGTGTCGACCCGGTTCTCGGCATCCACAAGCTGAAGGACGCCTACGAGAAGCGCTTCCCCGGCTACCCGCGGGGCATCACCGTGCCTGCGATCGTCGACGAGACCACGGGCGAGGTGGTCACCAACAACTTCCCGCAGATCACCGAGGACTTCTTCTTCCAGTGGAAGGCGTTCCACAAGGAGGACGCCCCGGACCTGTGGCCCGCCGATCTCCGCGAGGAGATGGAGCAGGTGATGAAGCGCGTCTACACCGAGGTCAACAACGGCGTCTACCGCTGCGGCTTCGCCGGCTCGCAGGAGGCCTACGACGCCGCCTACGACCGCCTGTTCGCCGCGCTCGACTGGCTCGAGGAGCGCCTCGCCGGCCGCCGCTACCTGATGGGCGACGCGATCACCGAGGCCGACATCCGGCTGTTCACGACGCTGGTGCGCTTCGACCCCGTCTACCACGGCCATTTCAAGTGCAACCGCACCAAGCTGACGGAGCTGCCGAACCTGTGGGGCTACGCCCGCGACCTGTTCCAGACGCCCGGTTTCGGCAGCAACGTCGACTTCGGGCAGATCAAGGACCACTACTACAAGGTGCACACCGACCTGAACCCGCTAGGCATCGTGCCGAAGGGCCCGGACCTCAGCGGCTGGACGACGCCGTCGGGCCGGGGCTGAGGTGGGCGAGGCGACACCGCCGCCCCTCGACCTGACGCCCGTCCGGTTCGAGACCCCCGTCGGCGACCTCACCAGCGCCGTCGTCGTCGAGACGGAGGACGGCGCGGTCACCGTCGTCGAGCCGACGCTCCGCCGGGGCGACCACGTGACACTGCGCCTCAGCACCCAGTCGGCCGCCGATCCCCGGTTCGTCACCGACGTCGTCATCACCATGGAGCTGGGCGAGCTGACGCTGACCAACCTTCCCAGCCGGCCCGTCCGCGCGTTCGCACTGCCGCCGGGCGCCATGCAGACGCGCCGCCTCCTGCGGCAGATGGGGATGGTCTCGGTCGCGGCCCTGGGCGCACTCGGTCTGATCACCTTCGTCCTGATCAGCTCCCTGCCCGCGCCCGCGAAGGCGTTCCTCGTGGTCGCGCTCCTTGCGACCGCCGGGCTGGCGCCGGTCATCTCCGCCCGGCTCCGGCCGCCGACGCGCCACTCGTACCTGACCGGCGGCCACGCCTACCCGCTCGACCGGCTGCTCGACGGCCGACCCGCCGCCCGGGCGGCGGCCGCGCTGGTCGCCAGCGTGAAGGAGCAGTACGGGGCGCTGCTGTCCGACGTCTGCTACCGGATCGAGAACCCCGCCCTGTTCGACCCCGCCGACGCCGCGGCCAAGCGCCTCGCGGCGGCGCTGATCAGGTGGGACGACGGCCAGGGCCGGCTCGATCCCTCCGAACTGAGCACCGCCGCCGCCGAGGTGCGCGTGGCGTTCGACACCGCGCGGGCCCACGCCGAGGCCGTCGGAATGGCCTATCTCCCGGAGGCGGCCCGCCCGAAGGCCGAGACCGCGCTGAAGGCCGCCCGCCTCGCCCAGTCGACGACGGTCCCCGCGGAGCGGTCCGCCGCCCTGCGCCAGGTGTCGGCGATCCTCGACGGCCTCGCCCTCTACTACCTGCCCAACCCGGCGGAGGCGACACTGATGATCGAGGGGCGGCCCGTGCTGGCCCTCCCGGGGCGCGCCGCGCGGGACGTGACCACGGAGGGTGAGCGGTGACGAGGTTCCGGTTCTGGGAGCCCATCCCCCTGTTCGCCGCGCTCCGCACGCTCACCGACCAGACGATCCTCGCGCTGCCGCCCGGAAAGGACGTCGCCCCGATCGTGTTCACCGTCGGGTATCCATCCGAGGACCACGTCGCCTTGCGTTACGCGCGGCTCCCGGACCTCGACAAGGCTTCGTCCCTGCTCGCCCCGAACCAGACGCTAGAGGTCGCGTTGCGGCTGTTCAAGCTCGGCTCGGGAGTCGAATGCATCGCCGTCCCGCCCGTCGAATGGCCGGGGCGAGGCGAGGGCCGGTCGCTGCGGGTGCCCGTCGCGAGCGCCGGCGCGCTGGCTGCGGGAGCCGGTCCGCTGCTGTTCGGCGGCACGCTCGGCGCCGCGTTCGCGCTGCCTGCGGCGGCCGTCGCCTACGGCCTCCTCTGGGCCATCCTGCGACGACGCCGGCGCGCCCGGATCCTCACGGCAGGCGACCTCCACCTCGACGGCACGAACCTCGTCGACTACGCCATCGCCCGCCGCCTCGGCGAACGCCCCGACGCCCGCACCGAGGCGGAATGCCGGGCCCAGGTGACACGGAGGATCGACGACATCCGCGCCGACTACGGCAGACGCGCCGCCGACATCGCCTACCGGATCGAGAACTCCGCACTGTTCGACGCCGCCGCCCCGACGACGGCGGCGCTCGAGGTCGCGCTGGTGCGCGGCGAGACCGAGGCCGGATCGCTGTCCCTCGCGGAGATGGAGGACCTCGCCACGGAACTCGAGATCGCCTACTCCGTCGCCGTCGACCACGCCGAGACCGTCGGCTTCCAGCACCTGCCGTCCACCGCCCGCGACGACGCCCGCCGCGCCCACAAGGCCGCGCAACTGGCCGACGGCGCGGCCACCGAGGGCGAGCGGGAGGCCGCCGTCGCGCAGGTGATCCGCATCCTGTCGTCGCTGGCTCTCTACTACCTGCCCGCGCCCGAGGCCGCGCGCCGCGAACTCACCGACGGACGCCTCGCCTGATCGGGCGCACGAAGGGCGAAGCCTCGTTAGGGAAACGCTGATTAATCGGCGAGCCTGGGATTTGATGGGCCGGCCTGGTCTGTCGGGGTGGATGGTTGATC
>CAKUBE010000004.1 GCA_934636715.1 uncultured Arachnia sp. | reverse complement strand
AGCACGGCGCCGGAGATGTAGCCGGCCTGGTCGCCGGCGAGGAACAGCGCGGCGGCGGCGACGTCGTCGACCACTCCCAGGCGACCCGCGGGGATCCGCTTCTTGTAATCGGCGATGACCTCGTCGGGGAGGACCGCGGTCATGTCGGTCTCGATGAACCCGGGCGCGATCACGTTGGCGGTGACCCCGCGCACGCCCAGCTCGCGGGTGATGCTGCGGGCCATGCCGACCAGCGCGGCCTTCGACGACGAGTAGTTCACCTGGCCGGGCGAGCCGAGCAGCGCGACGACGGAGGAGACGAGGATGATGCGCCCGAACCGGCCGCGCATCATGGGGCGGCTGGCGCGCCGCACGACGCGGAACGTCCCGGTGAGGTTGGTGTCGATGACGGTGTCCCAGTCCTCGTCGGACATGCGCATGAGCAGCGTGTCCTTTGTGACGCCCGCGTTGGCGACGAGGATCTCGACGGGACCGAGCTCGGCCTCGACGGCGGCGAACGCCGCCTCCACCTGCTCCTGGTCCGTGATGTCGCACTGCAGGCCGAGCACGCCGTCGGGGACGCCTCCGGAACGATAGGTCGCGGCGACGCGGTATCCGGCGTCGCGGAAGCGCTCTGCGAGGGTCCGGCCGATGCCCTTCGAGCCGCCGGTGACGAGTACTACACGTGAAAGTTCAGCCACGGGAGCAACCTATCGCAGGAGCGGTTCGTCGGCCCGGATTTCGCCCACACGAGGAGGACGAGGAGGAGGACTAAGGTGGAGGCATGGCCAAGACCACGGACGCGACGGTGATCACGAACGCGAACAAGGGACTGAGCCTGGATGTCGCCGAGCGGCAGCGCAGATACCTGATCACGATGGGCATCCGCACCGCCTGTTTCCTCGCTTTCCTGGTGGTTCCCGGCTGGTGGAAGGTGGCGACGCTCGTCGCCGCCGCTCTGCTGCCCGCGCTCGCGGTGCTGCTGGCCAACAACAGCGATCACCACGCGCCCGCCACCGTCGCAGCCGACGACGGGCAGGGCCGTCTCGCGATCACCGGCGGCGAGGTCGTCGCCGGGACGGTCGATGACGCGGACGCGGCGGAAGAGGAGAGCGCGTGAGCCGTCAGGCGCTGCGCTGGGTCGCGATGGGCGTGCTCGTCGTCGTCCTGGTGGTCACGTTCGTCAATCTGGGCCGCTGGCAGCTCGACCGCCTCGAGCAGCGCCGGGACCGCAACTCCACCGTCGTCGCGCACGAGAACGAGCCCGTGCGCCCCTACGGCGAGGTCATGAACCGCGTGATCGGCGACGACGAGCAGTGGTACCGCGTCACCGCCACCGGCACGTACGCGCCCGAGCAGTTCCAGGTGCGCTATCGCAGCCTCGACGGGGCGTACGGGTCCGAGATCGTCGGCGTCCTGAGGACCGACGACGGCAACCTCCTCCTCGTCAACCGCGGGTTCCTGCCCCGCCAGGCGGGCTATCCCGACGGCGAGATGCCGCCCGTGATGACCGGCGAGGTCACCGTGACCGGCTACGTGCGCCGCAACGACCGCGGCGACGAGAACGCCATGACGCCGCACGAGAGCCAGGTCCGGCTGATCAACTCCGAGGCGCTGGGACGTTCCCTCGGCGCCGAGGTCGTCGACGGGTACGTCTCGCTGATCGAGTCCTCGCCTGCCGACCCGAGCGGCCTGACCCCGCTCGGCGTCCCGAACCTCAACGAGGGGTCGCACTTCAGCTACGCGCTGCAGTGGTTCTCGTTCTCCGTCATCGCGATCGTCGGCCTCGTCGTCCTGATCCGCGCCGATATCCGCGACCGCCGCAAGGCGCGGGCGAAGGGGTCGTGAACGTCGGAGGGCTCGGCTGGCTCGCGTGTCCGGTGTGCGCGGCGGGACTGGCCGGGGAGGGCGGCGCGCTGCGGTGCGCCTCGGGGCACAGCTTCGACGTCGCGCGCCAGGGGTACGTGAACCTGCTGCGGCGCGCGGCACCCGAGAACGCCGACACGCCCGCGATGCTGGCCGCGCGGGACCGATTCCTGGGCGCGGGCCACTACGCGCCCGTCGCCGACGCCGTCGCGGCCCGGTGTCGCGGCGCCTCCCGGATCGTCGAGGTCGGCGCGGGCACCGGCTACTACCTGGCCGCGGCGCTCGACGCCGCCCCGGGAGCCGAGGGCCTCGCCACCGACGTCTCCCCCGCGGCCGCCCGCCGCGCCGCGCGCTGCCACCCGCGGGCAGCCGCCGTCGTCGCCGACACCTGGCAACGGCTCCCCCTGCCCGACGGCGCTGCCGACCGCCTGCTCTGCGTCTTCGCTCCGCGCAACCCCGCCGAGTTCGCGCGCGTGCTGCGGCCCGGCGGCCGCGCGGTGGTCGTCGTGCCCGGGCCGCTGCACCTGCGGGAACTGCGCGAGGGCTACGGCCTCCTGGCCATCGACGACGACAAATCCGACCGGGTCCGCCGGGCGTTCGCCGGCTGGCGCGCGGAGGAGCAGGCGCTGACCTACCAGCTCGAGCTGGGCGCGGACGACGTCGCCGACGTCATCGCCATGGGCCCCAACGCCTTCCACGGACTCCCCGCGACTACCGCCGCGGGTGCATCGACAATCGACGTTCGGGTCCTCACGCTCGACAAGGCATGACCAGGGGCCGCCTCGTGATCTAGGCTCGCGGCATGATCGTGGACGACGCCGCGTCGCGCCGAGTCCCGTCCGGGGGAATCGGCGGGGCGGCGCGCGCCCGGTGGGGCTTCGGTCTCGGCACCCTCGGCAGGGACATGGTCGCCGCGCTCGTCGCCATGTACCTGATGTTCTACCTCACCGACGTCCTCGACGTCTCGGGCGCGCAGCTCGCCGCGATCACGGTGATCCTCGTCGTCATGCGGATCTTCGACGCCGTCAACGACCCGTTCATGGGCGTCATCGTCGACAACACCCGCACCCGGTACGGCAAGTTCAAGCCGTGGATCTTCTGGGGCGCGCTGCTGTGGGGCGCGGCGACCCTCGCGCTGTTCTTCGACTTCGGCGCCAGCGGCTGGGGCTACGTCGTCCTGTTCACCGTCGTCTACCTCGTCTACGAGATCGCCTACACCATCAACGACATCGCCTACTGGTCGATGCTGCCGTCCCTCACGCAGGACCAGAAGGAGCGCGAACGGATCGGCGTGATCGCGCGGATCTGCGCCAACATCGGGCTCTTCGCGATGGTCGTCGCCCTCGTTCCCGTGACCCGGGCACTGACCGACGCGCTGGGCTCGGCGCAGCAGGCCTGGTTCGCGCTGGCCTGCGGGCTCGTCGTCGTCATGCTGGCGTTCCAGGCGCTGACGCTGATCTTCACCCGCGAACGGGTCACCACCACGCCCGAGGCGACGCCGTTGCGGGAGCTGTTCTCGGTGATCGGCCGCAACGACCAGCTGCTGTGGGTGACGCTGGCAATGGTCGCCTACATGACCGGGTACATCACCACGACGTCGTTCGGCCTGTACTACTTCAAGTACATCTTCGGCGACGAGGGCGCCTACTCGGTGTTCGCGGCCGTGCTCGGCGTCTCGCAGATCGCGGCGCTCGCACTGTTCCCGCTGGTGTCCAAGCGGCTCCCCCGCTCGCGCATTCACCTGTACGCGACGCTGCTCTGCACGGCCGGCTATGCCGTCTTCCTGGTCTCGGGACAGTCGCTGGTGGTCGCCGGGGTCGCCGGCGTGCTGCTGTTCTCGGGGCAGGGCGCCATCCAGCTCCTGATGGTGATGTTCATCGCGGACTCCGTCGAGTACGGCGAGTGGAAGCTCGGCAGGCGCAACGAGTCCGTCACGTTCTCGCTGCAGCCGTTCATCTACAAGCTCAGCAACGCGGTCGCGAGCGGCGTCGTCGGCGCGACGCTGATCTGGACGGGCATCGACCGGGCGACGGGTCCCTCCGACGTGACGGATACGGGAGTGGGCATCTTCAAGGGCGCGATGATGGTGGTGCCGATGGCGCTGGTCATCGTGAGCTACGTCATCATGCGGGCGAAGTACCGGTTGGACGAGGCCACGTACGCTCGCATCATCGACGACCTGGAGGAGCGCCGAGAGGGGACCCGATGAGGCGGAAGCTGCGCAGTAGCGACCGGGTCCGCGATCTGTACGCGACCCCGGCGGGACGCGACGTCGTCGACAAGGTGCTGCTGCAGGCCAGCCTGCCGCGTGCCCTCCCCCGCGCGCTCGGCGGGCTACGGCTCTCGACGGTGAACCGCGCGACGACCCGCTTCCTAGGTCCTGGCGTCGTCGACTCGCTGATCGAACTGACCAACGCGGAGCGCGACCTTCCCCCGACGACCGAGCCGCCGTCGACGCCGTGGTGGCGCGATGCCGTCTTCTACCAGGTGTATCCGCGTTCGTTCGCCGACAGCGACGGCGACGGCGTCGGCGACCTGCGCGGCGTCGCCAGTCGGCTCGACTACCTCGCCGACCTCGGCGTCGACTGCGTGTGGCTGTCCCCGATCTTCGCGTCTCCGAACCAGGACATGGGCTACGACATCAGCGACTACCGCGACGTCATGGCCGAGATGGGCACCCTCGACGACCTCGACGACCTCGTCGCCGGCTGCCACGAGCGCGGCATGCGCCTGATCCTCGACCTGGTGGTCAACCACACCTCGGATCAGCACGAGTGGTTCCGCCGCGCCGTCGCCGATCCGGACGGCCCCTACGGGGGCTACTACTTCCTCGAGAGGGGCACCCCGGACCGGGCGCCGAACAACTGGCTGTCGTTCTTCTCCGGACCGGCCTGGCGCTGGCTGCCCGAGGCCGAGCGCTGGGTGCTGCACCTGTTCGCCGACGGCCAGGTGGACCTCTGCTGGGACAACCCTGCCGTCCGGCGCGAGGTCGCCGACATCGTCCAGTTCTGGCTCGCCCGCGGCGTCGACGGGTTCCGCCTCGACGTCATCAACTACATCTCGAAGCCCGACGGCCTGCCCGACGGCCACCCGTTCGTCGGCGGGCTGCTGGAGTTCACGGGGGTCGAGCAGTACTTCTACGGCCCGCACCTCGTGGAGTACCTGCAAGGCCTGCGCCGCGACGGCTTCACCCGCGCGGCGCCACCGGCATCCACCGCCCGAGAGCGTCTCCCCGACGGTGCCCTCGGCGATCCGCTGCCGCCCGACGAGGTGGGGCTGATGGTCGGCGAGACGCCCGGGATCGGCATCCAGCTCGGCCGGATGCTGAGCGGCGCCGGCCGGGAGGCGCTCGACCTAACCTTCAACTTCGACGTCCTCGACACGCTGGGAAAGGTCCGCTGGGACCGCTACGCCTACGACCCCGAATACCTCAAGGGCTTCTATCGCCGCTACCTGGAGAGCATCGGCCCCGCCGACTGGATCTCGGTGTTCCTCGACAACCACGACAACCCGCGCATGCTGAGCAAGATCGCCGCCGGGCGCGAGGACGATCCGCGGGTGCGCGCCGCCGTCGGGAAACTCCTGGCCACCATCCAGCTCACGATGCGCGGCACGCCCTTCCTGTTCCAGGGCCAGGAGCTGGCTGCGGTCGACCAGCGCTTCAGGGACGTCTTCCAGCTCCGCGACGTCGAGTCGATCAACCGCTACAAGGCGCTGCTCATCACGGGCCGCTCCCCCACCGAGGCCTGGAACGAGGTCCTGGCGGGCAGCCGCGACCACGCCCGCGTGCCGATGCGCTGGACCCCGGACGGCGGGTTCACGACGGGCCTGCCGTGGCTCGTCGGCACCGACGACGCCGTCGGGTTCTCCGCCGCCGAACAGGTCGCGGACCCGGACTCGGTGTACTCGTGGCACAGGGCGCTGATCGCGCTGCGCCGGCGCCATCCGGCCCTCACCCGCGGCGACCTGGCCTGGGTCGCGCCGGGGAGGAAGAACTACTTCTCCTACGTGCGCTCGCTGGACGACGAGGCCTTCCTCGTCGAGTGCAACACCTCCGACAAGCCGTTGCGCCGCCCCCGCGGTCCGGGCGTCGCCGAGACCGTCCTCGGCACCCGCTCCCCCCGCCGGATGTCGCCTTGGGAGGCGACGGTCAGTCGGCTTCACGCCGGTTGAGCCCGGTGCTTGGCTTCGGTGGGAGGTTTGGTACCAAGCTTGGTACCAAACCTCCCACCGAAGACGTTGCACAGCCGCCTCACAGGGTGTTGTCCGAACCGCCTCAGGTGTTGTCCGTGTTGCCGGATGGCATGCCACGGGAGCGTCGCGGTGTCAGCCTCAGCCCATGCGACCGAGACAACCACTCCCCTATGCGACAAAGCGCCGGCTCCATGACCAACACGGAGCCATCCTCACCGCCCAACTGCTCGACGACGGCCTGAGCCGGCGCGTCTGCCGCCGCATCGCCCGGTCCTGGACGCGGGTCGTCCGCGGCATCTACCTCGTAGGAGAACCAAGCTTCGAGGCCGCGGTCTGGGCAGGCGTTCTCCACGCCGGGCCGGCGGGCGTCGTCGGATCCGACGCCGCCGCCTACCTGGCCGGCATCCTCCGAGACCCACCCACTGACATCGTCGTATGGACGCCCGAGCGCCGATCCCCGTTCGCCATCGGCGACTGGAACGTCCGGTTCCGCCGCGGCCTGAAGTCCGGCCGCGGCACGCCGCCGAGGCTCTCGGTCGAGGACAGCCTGCTCGACCTGGCCCGCGACAACGACGAAGTCGGCGTCATCGAAGCCCTCGCCCGCGCCCTGACCCGACGCCTCACCACCCACGAACGGGTACTCACCGCGCTCGCGGGGCGAGTGCGTGTCAGACACGCACGAATCATCAGGGAGCTGTGTCTCGCCTCCGAGACGGGGATCGAAAGCGGGCTCGAATGGCTCTTTCAGCGCGATGTGATCGCAGCTCACCGACTTCCCGCGCCGCGGCGCCAGATCGCTGACGGCGAGGGCCGCATCGATTGCCTATACAACGAGTGGGGCGTCATCGTCGAACTCGACGGCATCCGTGATCACACCGACTGGTCCAAGGACATGCTCCGCGACAACGCGCACGCGCTGCGCCTCGACGCCATCACCCTGCGCTACGGCTGGAACGCCGTAACACGCCAGGCGTGCACGGCAGCGGCACAGGTCGCGGCCGCGCTCACCGCCAGGGGATGGCAAGGCCAACTACGCCGCTGCCCTCGTTGCCCAACCAGCTAGCGGCGCCACTCGGGTCAGTCTCGGTCAACTTGCAGCTCCGCGGACGAGCCCGGGGCCGCGCCGAGCACGGAGAGGAGGCGGGTACGGATTCGCTGCTTGCGCTGCTCGAAGAACGAGGTGAAGTCGGCCAAGTCGAGCGGAAGGCCGTCGAGGTCGTTCTCGGTGAGGTAGGTGGCTCGCTTTTCCTCGTTCGGGAAGGCGGTGTCGATCCACTCCGCAGGCAGGCCGTCCTGCTTCTCGATGTTGGCGGTCCCGGCGAGCAGCTGGAGGTTCGGCAGGAGGTTCACGGCCGCCAGGTAGTCGTCGACGCTGTCGAGCGGGACACCGGCGTCGAGGAGCTTCTTCTTGGTGAACCGGGACTTGGGGAAGATGTGATCCTCGTGGAACTTCTTGCTCAGGTCCAGCCCCGGGTACAGCACCGAAAGGACTGAGAACGTCCGCTGGCCGGCGTACTTGAGGTTGAGCAGCTCGTCGATCTCGGCGTTGTCGAACGCGAGGCTCTTGCCGACGGCTGCCATCGCCTCTTCAACCGCGGCTACCAGGAAGCCGTTCGTCGAGTTGGTCCTGAGGACATCGCGGATGCGAGTGAGGAGCGTGTCGAGTCCCGACCCCCAGATGCCGCGCTTGACCAGTGAGCGGGTCACCCACCGTTGGAGGGCGAGTCTGTCGGCGGCATCCGCGGTGGAATCGAGGTAGGAGTCGCCTGCGCCCCGGAGGTGCAGGTAGTGCGCGACCGGGACGGTCACACTGTTCGCGGTGAGGTTGCGCTCGTTGTACCCGAACTGCTAAGCCGTCCTCCTCATCGCCGTTCACACGAGAGCGATGTCATGTTCCCATGCGGTCTTGGGTGGGAGTCTTGGTACCAAGTTTGGTATCAAACCTCCCACCTAGCGTCACCTTTCCGGGGCTAGAGGGACGGGCAGGCGGGCGAGGAGGCCGAGAACGAGGTCGCGGGCGTAGGGGGCTGCGACGGTCTCTAGGAAGCGCGGAAAGTCCAGGTGGGCATCGTCGTCGGCGCGGTCGGAGATGGTGCGGGCCAGCGCGAACGGGACGCCCGCCGTCGTGCAGACCTGGGCGAGCGCGGCGCCCTCCATCTCGACGGCGAGAAGGTCGGGGAGGTCGGCGCGCAGCCGGTCGCTGGCGTCCCTGGTCGCGATGAACTGGTCGCCGCTGGCGACGAGCCCGGTATGGGCCGACGGCGCCTCGATTCCCAGCGCCCGGAACGACTCCGGCGGGCGTTCGGTGTGCCGCTCGACGACGTCGCGGGCCACCGCGCCCAACGCCTGCGTGAGCGCCTCGTCGGGAACGAACCGGACGACGCCCTCCACCTCCCAGCGCGGAAACAGCGGGCGCGCGTCGACGTCATGCTGGAGCAGAGCGTCGGCGACGACCACGTCGCCGGTATTGACGCCGGGGCCGATGCCTCCCGCCGTGCCGACCATCACGACGGCGTCGGCACGTTCGGCGAGGATCGCCGCCGTCGCGGCGGCCGCGACCTTGCCGATGCCGGACAGCGCGAGGATCACGTCGTGGCCGGCCAGCCTGGCCTGCAGAAACGTCCGCCCGGCCACGGTGTGCGGGATCACCTCGCCAGACTGCCGGGCCGCGTCGACGACCGCGGCCAGTTCGGCGTCGAGGGCGGCGACGATCGCGATCACGGGTTCAGCGGCGTTCAGAGGCCCAGGAAGGCGCGGAACTCGTCGCAGCAGCGCTCGGCGCGCTCCCGGTCGGGGAGCTCGCAGAAGATGCGCAGCAGGGGCTCGGTGCCGGAGAAGCGGGCGATGATCCAGCCCTCCTCGAAGTACACCTTGCAGCCGTCGGCGTAGCTCGTGCTGACCACCGGCTCGCTGAACGTCGGCAGCCGGCGCTCCACCATGAGGGTCCGCAGGATCTCGGGCTTGCGCTCGGCGGGGAACGCGAAGTCGGTCTCCGCCATGTAGTGCGGCGGGAACTGGCCGGTGATCTCCGCGTAGATCTCGCTCATCGGCTTGCCGACCACGGCGATCATCTCGACGAGCAGCGCCGCGGCATAGATGCCGTCCTTGCCGGCGATGTGGCCGCGCACGGTCAGGCCTCCGGAGGACTCGCCGCCGATGATGGCGTCGGTCTCCAGCATCTTGCCCGAGACCCACTTGAAGCCCACAGGCACCTCATAGGCCTGCTCGCCGAAGCGCTCAGCGACGTCGTCGAGCAGCGACGTCGTCGCCACGTTGCGCACCACCGGGCCTGACCAGCCCTTGTACCTGAGCAGGTAGTAGTACAAGATCACCAGCAACTGATTGGGGTGCAGGAAGTTGCCCTTGTCGTCGATGATGCCGATGCGGTCGGCGTCGCCGTCGGTCGCGATGCCGAGGTCGCAGCCGTTCTCGACGACGTAGCGCGCCAGCGCCTGCAGGGTGTGCGACGTCGGCGACGGCAGGCGTCCGCCGAACAGCGTGTCGTGCCGGTCGTTGATGACCTCGACGTCGACGCGCGCAGTCATCAGGATGGTCTGGAGCGAGGTCTTCGAGACGCCGAACATGGGGTCGAGCGCGACCTTGAGCTTCGCCTCGCGGATGGCCGCCATGTCGACCTGCGCCTCGATCGAGTCGATGTAGCCGTTGAACGGGTTGATCTCCAGGGCGGCGCCGGTCGCGATCGCCTTGGCGTACGGAACCGACGGGATGTCGGCCTCAGGGGCGCCCTGGAGCGCGGTCATGCGGTCCTCGATGTCGAGCGTCACGTCCTCGTCGGCGTCCTTGCCGCCGCGCGTGAACACCTTGATGCCGTTGTACAACGCGGGGTTGTGCGACGCCGTGATCGCCATCCCGTACGGAAGGTCGCGGTCTTTGACCGTCCACATGATCAGCGGGGTCGGCGCCTGCGCCACCTTGATCACCTGGGTAGGGATCCCATAGCCGGCGAAGACCTCCGCGGCCCACTGGGCGGCGACGTCGGACAGGAAGCGCCGGTCGTAGCCGATCACGATGCCCTGGTCCGCCACGCCCTCGTCGCGCATGCGCTCCGCGAGCCCCGCGCTCAAGAGCCGGACATTCGCCCGGATGAACTCGTCGCCGATGATCGCTCGCCAACCGCCGGTACCAAAACTGATTCGTGCCACGTCGCCAGCCTATGGGTTGCGTCTCGTCGGCTCCATGCGCCGACCGCCGCAACGAGCAGGTGCGCATTCTCGCTGAGCGGGGTTCAGGTTCTTGGCTGGGTCCATGAACCGGGACTTGTCTATTGGTTTCGACACGGACCCGGCGCTTCGCGCGGGGGTCCGGCTCAACCAGCGGTTCTCGCACCGAGCGAATGGCCAGGCCAGCAGTTCTGGGACAGGTCCCGTGCGGCGCTTCGAAAAAAGCCCACACCGCGCCGAACCGCAACCCGAACAACCACATGCACCGCACAAGCCGCACGGGACCTGGCCCAGAACTGCCCACACAGACGCAACCACGTCCGCGAACCGAGTGCCAGACGCTTTACTCCGACACGACGGCGGCTTCGCTTCGCGCGTCGGCTCAGCACGGCGCGACGCGGTAGCGGTCGACTCCGTCGACGCGACCGGCTCAACCAGCGGGGTCAGGCGAGGTCGATCAGCTCCGCGTAGTCGTCGGACCAGAGGTCCTCCACGCCGTCGGGCAGCACCAGCACGCGGTCGGGTTGCAGGGCCTCGACGGCACCCGGGTCGTGCGTGACGAGCACGACGGCGCCCGCGTAGGTACGGATGGCGTTCAGCACCTCGGAGCGGGAGGCCGGATCGAGGTTGTTGGTCGGCTCGTCGAGGAGCAGCACGTTCGCGGCCGACACGACGAGCATCGCGAGCGCGAGGCGCGTCTTCTCGCCGCCGGAGAGCACCTTGGCGGGCTTCTCGACGTCGTCCCCGGTGAACAGGAACGAGCCGAGCACCCTGCGCGCCTCCGTCTCGTTCAGGTTCGGCGACGACGTCTTCATGTTGTCCAGCACGCTGCGGTTGACGTCGAGCGTCTCGTGCTCCTGCGCGTAGTAGCCTAGGCGCGCGCCGTGACCCAGCTCGACCCGGCCGTTCGACGGCTCCTCGATGCCGGACATGATCCGCAGCATCGTGGTCTTGCCCGCGCCGTTGAGGCCGAGGATGACCACCTTCGAGCCCTTGTCGACCGCGAGGTCGACGGCGGTGAACACCTCGAGCGAGCCGTAGGACTTGCTGAGGTCGAAGCCGCGCAGCGGCGTCTTGCCGCAGGGGGCCGGCTCCGGGAACCGGATCTTCGCGACGGCGTCGACCTGCCGCTCCCCCTCGACGCTGGCAAGCAGCCGCTCGGCGCGCTTCGCCATATTCTGCGCCGCGACGGCCTTCGTGGCCTTCGCGCGCATCTTGTCGGCCTGCGCCATCAGCTGCGAGGCCTTGCGCTCCGCGTTGGCCAGCTCGCGCCGTCGGCGCTTCTCGTCGGTCTCGCGCTGCGCGAGGTACCGCTTCCAGTTCATCGAGTAGACGTCCATCTCCGCGCGGTTGGCGTCGAGGTGGAACACCTTGTTGACGACGGCGTCCAGCAGCTCCGTGTCATGGGAGATGATGATCAGCCCGCCGGCGAAGCCCTGCAGATAGCCGCGCAGCCACACGATCGAGTCGGCGTCGAGGTGGTTGGTGGGCTCGTCGAGCAGCAGCGTGTCGGCGTCGGAGAACAGGATGCGCGCCAGCTCGATCCGACGGCGCTGGCCGCCCGAGAGCGTTTTCAGCGGCTGCGCCAGCACCCGATCGGGCAGCCCGAGGTTCGCCGCGATCCGGGCGGCCTCGGACTCGGCCGCATAGCCGCCCGCGGCGACGAACGCCGCCTCTGCTCGCGTGTAGGCGGCCATGGCGGACTCGCGCTCCTCGCCGTCGGCCGTGGCCATGGCCTCCTCCGCGCGGCGCATGCGGCGCACCACCTGGTCGAGCCCGCGGGCCCCGAGAACGCGGTCGCGCGCGATCTGCTCCGGGTCGCCCGAGCGGGGATCCTGCGGCAGGTAGCCGAACTGGCCGGACCGGTTGACCGTGCCCGCCGCGGGCAGGCCCTCGCCAGCCAGGATGCGCGTCAGCGTCGTCTTGCCCGCGCCGTTGCGGCCCACGAGGCCGATCCGGTCGCCGGAGATCACCTGGAACGACGCGGGGGCCAGCAGCAGCCGCGCGCCCGCGCGCACCTCGATGTCCTTTACCTGTAGCACCGGCCTAGTTTCCCTGGCCCGGCGGCCTGGGGCAAACCGGTCGGCGTCGGCGCGACGCCAGGATCCCGTCGACGACGAACACCGCGACCGCCGCCCAGACCAGCGCGAAACCCGCCCAGCGCATCGGCGGCATGGGCTCGTGGAACACCAGCCAGCCCAGCAGGAACTGCCCGAGGGGCGCGATGTACTGCAAGATCGCGATGGTCACCATAGACACGCGACGGGCGGCCGCGGCGAACAGCAGCAGCGGGATGGCCGTCACGATCCCCGTCGTCGCGATCAGGGCGCCGTACCCGGAGACCGGCGACGCCGACGCCTGCCCCGTCAACGCCAGCCAGCCCAGGTATCCGAGCGCGAACGGCGCGACGGCGCCGGTCTCGATGGCGAGGCCGGGGAGCGCCCCGACGGAGCGCCCCGCGACCTTCTTGACCAGGGAGTAGGTGCCGAAGCTGCAGGCGAGGATGAGCGCGATCCACGGCACCTGCCCGTAGCCGACGACCATCACGAGCACCGACGCGGCACCGAAGGCCATGGCGAGCCACTGCAGTCGGCGAAGGCTCTCGCCCAGCACCACGATGCCGAGCCCCGCGACGGCCAGCGGGTTGATGAAGTAGCCGAGCGCCGTCTCCAAGGTACGACCGGAGAAGACCGCGAACACGTAGGTCAGCCAGTTGACGACGATCAGCACGCCCGCGACGGCGAGGCCCAGTGCGAGTCGCCTGACGGCGAGGGCCGCGCGGAGTGTTCCCCATTGACGCAGCACCGTCAGCAGGACCGCGCAGAAGACCAGCGACCACACGGCGCGGTGGGCCACGACCTCGAGCGCGCCGGAACGCGCGAAGAGCAGGAAGTAGAGCGGAAACAGCCCCCACAGGAGGTACGCCGCGAGCCCAAATCCCAGTCCCGCACGCCGCTCGCTCACGCCGCGCAGCCTAGCGCCCTCCCGGCCCCGTGCTCGGGTGGCGTACGTTCCAGCGAAAATTGCTCCCGACAAGGCGGCGGGCTGCGCTAACAGAACGCTCACACGGGCGATAGGGTGGCGCCTATGGACGATGCGCAACCGATGATTCGCGTGCTTCTCGCGGAGGACGACCCTCTGGCGAGGCGAGCCGTCGATACCTACCTCAGCCGCGCGGCAGACATCGAGCTGGTAGGCATGGCCGTCGACGGCGAACAGGCAGTCCAGATGGCCAACGAGTTGCACCCCGACGTCTGCCTCGTCGACGTCCACATGCCGAAGATGGACGGCATCGAGGTCACGCGCATCGTCACGGCCCCGCCGCTGAACTGCAAGGCCGTGTGCTTCACGGCCCTGGGCGACGATCGGACCCTCACCCGCGCCATCCAGATGGGTGCGTCCGGCTTTCTCCTGAAGACCGACAGCCCCGCCCTGATCATGCACGGCATCCGCAGTGCGTACAGCGGCGACTCCCTCGTCTCCCCCAAGCTCGTGGCGACGCTGCTCAGCACGACGCTCGCGCGCACCGCCCCACCGCCGGACCTCGGCCAGATCGACACCAAGCTGCTCACCCTGATCGGGCAGGGGCTCAGCAACGCCGAGATCGGCGAGGAGCTCCACCTGGCGACCAGCACCGTGAAGACCTACGTGAGCCGGCTCCTGACCCGCCTGGACCGCAAGAACCGCGCCGCGCTGGCCGCGCTCGCCTACCAGTGGGGCCTGATCGAGAACTGAACCACTCTTCCCTCTAGGAGGACCGATGCGGGCGCCCCGCCGACCTATCGCAGGTCGGCGGGGCGCCCGCATGTTGGTCTGCCTCCGGAGAGGGCGTGATCGGTGGTTGCCTAGCAGTCAACACCTGGTGCCGTCCGCCCCTTTTGTTCTACCGCCCACCCGGCGGCCGGTACCGACCGTGCGTGATTCATCTAAAGTGGATTGCCTAGTCATTGAAGGATGACGATTCATGCCTTTTGGTATACCCGGGGTTAAACTGGCGTCCCTAATTTGTCTACTATCGGAGAGAACGCACTTCCGATAGGAGAAACATCATGCTAGACACCATCGCCCCCTTCGCCTCGGTCCTCCCCCAGCGCCAGGTCGCCAAGGCCGCCAACCGCGTCCTCCCCAAGTCGCTGATGAAGCCCCGCCTGCAGATGATCGTCTGCCGCATCCTGGGCTGGTGCCGCTGAGCGCGTAGGCCTCGAAACCGAAGGCCGCGTACAATTCGCGCCATGCTTCGGGCCGTCCACGACAAGATCAGCGCAGTCCCCACCTGGTGGCTGGAACCGGCACTCGCCTCGCTCCTCTTCGCTCTGGTCATCGGGACGGGCCTCGGGTACGACATTCCCGCCAACGTCTGGGCCTCGAGCGTCCTGATCTGCCTGGGAGCCGCACTCGCGGCGATACTCCCGTTCGTCGGGGCAACCCTCACCCTGATCGGGCTGCTCACGCAGCTCACGATCGAACTCGGCTTGATCGGGCCCGCCGGGCTCGTGGTCGCCGTCCACGTCTTTGCCGCCGTACGGCTGCGGCTGCGGATCGTTCCGCTCCTCGTAGCCGTCCTCGGCAGCGCGGAAGTCGGCGTCCTCCTGTTCCACACCGCCAGAGGCGAAGGCCTCGCCGACAAGATCGCCGTCGTCGTCCTGGTCGCCGTCCTGATCGTGCTCAGCCTCGGGGCCGGCATCCTGTGGCGCCGCTCCGTCGACCTCATCAGGCTGGAACGCGAGGCGACCGTGCGCCGGCTCCAAGACCTGCGCCTCGACCTCGCGCGCGACCTGCACGACACCGTCGCCCAGACGCTCTCACACGCCTCCATGCGGTCGTACATGGTGGCGGCCGACCCCGCGCTGTCGGATCCGACGCGCGACGAGTTGGAAGACATCGCCCAAGAGTGCAGCTCCGCTGCCCAGGATCTTCGCCAACTCCTCTCGAGCCTGCGCGACAGCCAGATGCTCGACGAGGTGGGCACGTGGCACATCGCCGACGCCGCGGGTCTCCAGGAGGCCGTCGAGCAGCAGGCCCAGCGACTGACCGAAGCCGGCTTCCTCACCGAGGTGAGTTTCGCCATCGACAGCATCAGCGCCGCGCGCGCGACGACTCTGGCGAAGATCACCGTCGAAGCGACCAGCAACATGATCAAGCACTCCACACCCGGTGGCCTCACCCGTATCTCGATGCAGGCCACCGACGACTCTTTCGTGGCCGAGTACTCGAACCCCACACGCCTGCGCGAGATCCGCCCCACCAGTGGCTTCGGCCTGGTTGGGATCCGCGAACGGGCCAACCTCCTCAAGGGCACTTGCTCGAGCGAGCTGCTGGACGGCCGCTGGCTCTTGCGCGTCACCCTGCCTACCGGGTATGAGGTGCGGGCGAACATGAAGTCCCCTACCTCACCACGCTGAGCAGATCGGCCCCCTCGCCGCTCGGGACAGCCCGGGACAATAGTGAAGCGGCCATCCACTGACGCTGGGGGGGAACGCATCTCGGATGGCCGCTTGTGAGATAAGTCTCTACCGAGCAGGGTCCGTTTGGAAGCGGGGACCCTCCTCCGTATCCGATAAATCAACCAAAGTAGACATCCCGGGCGATTTGGATCGTTCCCGGGACACCCGGGTCATCGGGTCCGCGTCAGGAAGTCCAGGATGGCCGCCTCCCACTGCGTCTGATGGGAGATGTTCGCGCCATGCGGAGCACCGTCGATGACGACGAGCTCCGCCTGCGACACGTACTCCGGCATGCGCGCGCTGGACTTCGCCAGCGGCACGTTGACGTCGCCGTCGCCGTGGATCACGAGGGTGGGCACCGCGATGCGGCGGCAGTCGTCGCGCAGGTCGTCGGCCCAGATCAGGATGGTGGCCGGCCCCGCGACCGGGCTCGACTGGTGCGCGATGGCCAGCGCGGCCTGGCGCGTGGCCTCGTCGACCTGGAGCCCGCCCTCGCCGGTGCTGTAGAACCAGGTGATGAACTGATCGAGGAAACCGTCGCGGTCCGCCGCGCACTGATCCGACATCCCCTGGAACGCCTCGAAGGGCATGGCGCCGTCGGGGTTGTCGTCGGTCAGGCACAGCGCCGGGGTGATGGCGCCGGAGAAGATGACGGCGCCCACGCGCGGATGCCGCCGCCCGCCCGCGAGGCGGGCCACCTCGCCGCCGCCCATGGAGAAGCCGAGGAGCACGGCGTCGCTCAGGTCGAGTTGTTCGAGCACCGCCGAGAGGTCGTCGGCGAGCGTCTCGTAGTCGTATCCGGTCTCCGGCTTGCCCGACTGGCCGAACCCGCGCCGGTCGTACGTGACCACGCGGTACCCCGCGGCGGCCAGCGCGGGGATGTTGGCCTCGAAGGAGGCCCCGGAGAGAGGCCAGCCGTGCACGAGCACGAGCGGCCGCCCCTCGCCTCCCGAATCAGTGAAATGCAGCTGCACGCCGTCTGCGGTGGTCAGCGTCGACATCGTCGCCTCCTAGGGATCGGTGGAGGCCAGCCTACGCTCCCCGTGTCAGAGGTTGTAGCCGATCGCGCGGAGTTGCTCGCGGCCGTCCTCGCTGATCATCTCCAGCGTCCACGGCGGCAGCCAGACCCAGTTGATTGTCACCGAGGTCACCAGGCCGTCGAGGACGTACTTGGTGTCGTACTCGATCTTGTCGGTGAGCGGGCACGTGGGCGAGGTGAGCGTCATGTCGATCGTGGCGTTGGCCTGATCGTCGAGCTGCACGCCGTACACGAGGCCGAGGTCGACGACGTTGACCATCAGCTCCGGGTCGACGACGTCCTTCATCGCCTCGAGGACCTCGTCCTCGGTGGGCGCCGCGGACGGCGCCGGGTCGCTCAGGTCGACATCGGGCAGCTCGTCCTTGACCAGGTCGCTCGGCCGCTGTTCGGGGTTGTACATCAGTTCTCCTTGGCTTCTCGGTGCCAGTCTATTGGTTTTACTTCGACGCGACGCCGGGGCTTCGCCCTCTGCGTCGGCTCAGCACGGCGCGACACGCCGACTCGGCTAGCGCCTCGTGCGGCGGCTCAACCAGCGGAAAGGTGCCTTTGGCTTCGAGGCCGAAGCTCGTTCCTCGCGGCCCGCTCAACCAGCGGTAGCTCGAAGGATGGCGTCGCGGACCGCGGACCAGGCGAGGAGGGCGCACTTGACGCGCGCGGGGAACTTCGAGACGCCGGCGAAGGCGATCGCGTCCTCGAAGACGTCCTCGTCGGGCTCGATCCGGCCCTGGGACTGCATCATCTCGAGGAACTGGTCGTGCAGCTCCAGCGCGTGGGCCGTCGAGCCGCCGATCAGAAGGTCGGTCATGACCGACGTCGAGGCCTGCGAGATCGAGCAGCCCTCCCCCTCGTACGAGATGTCGGCGACGGTGTCGCCGGCGAGGTGGACCCGCAGCGTGAGCTCGTCGCCGCAGGACGGGTTCACGTGGTGGACCTCGGCGTCGTAGCCGTCGCGCAGCCCGCTGTGGTGCTTCTCGCGGTAGTGGTCGAGGATGATCGTCTGGTACAGCTCGTCGATGTTCACGGCCGTCAGCCTCCGAACTTGGGCGCGAAGTAGTCGCGGGTGAACACCAGGGCGTCGGCGAGCGCGTCGATCTCCCCCTGCGTGGTGTAGAGGTAGGACGACGCGCGGGTCGAGCTCTGGTGACCCAGCCGCTTGTGCAACGGGCGGGCGCAGTGGTGCCCGCCGCGGATGGCGACGCCGCGCGAGTCGAGGACCTGCATGACGTCGTGCGGGTGCACGCCCGCGATGTTGAACGAGATGGCGCTGCCGCGCTCGACCGGTTCCGTCGGGCCGAGGATGACCACGCCGTCGATGCTCGTCAGCTTGTCCAGCGCGTACACCGTCAGTTCCTCCTCGTGCGCGGAGATGGCGTCCATCCCCAGTTCCGTGAGGTAGTCGACGGCCGCGCCGAGGCCGACGGCCTGCGCGATGGGCGGGGTTCCCGCCTCGAACCGGTGCGGCGGGGCCGCGTAGGTCGAGCGCTCCATCTCCACGATCTCGATCATCTCGCCGCCGCCCTGGTATGGCGGCAGCTCCGCGAGCAGGTCGTAGCGCCCCCAGAGGACGCCGATGCCGGTGGGCCCGACCATCTTGTGGCCGGTGAAGGCGACGAGGTCCGCGCCGAGCGCGGCGACGTCCGTCGCCTGGTGCGGCACCGCCTGCGAGGCGTCGACCACCATGACGGCGCCGACGGCGCGCGCCTGGGCTGCGATCTGCGCGATCGGGTTGCGGGTGCCGAGCACGTTGCTGACCCAGGTCAGCGAGACGATCTTCGTGCGCTCGTTGATGAGGTGGTCGCGTTCGGCCTTCTCCAGGTCGAGGCGGCCGTCGTCGGTGATGTCGAACCAGCGCAGCGTCGCCCCCGAGCGCTGGCAGGCGAGCTGCCAGGGGACGATGTTGGAGTGGTGCTCCATCACGGAGATGACCACCTCGTCGCCTGGCTTGAGGGACGCCCCGAGCGACGACGCGGAGAGGTTCAGCGCCTCCGACGCGTTCTTGGTGAACACGATCTCCTCGGGCCGGGAAGCCCCGACGAACCCCGCGACCTTCGCCCGGCCGCCCTCGAACGCCGCGGTCGCCTCCGCGCCCAGCAGGTGCATGGCCCGGGCCACATTCGCGTTGTGCGTCAGGTAGTGCTCCGCGATCGCGTCGACCACCTGCCGCGGCTTCTGCGACGTGTTGGCCGAGTCGAGGTACACGAGCGGCCGCTCCCCCACCCTGCGCTGCAGGATCGGGAAGTCCTCGCGGATCACCTCCACGTCATACATGTGCTTTCCTCATTTTCTCTGATTGAGCCGATTACTCTTCAGCCGACGAGACGAGCGAAGCGATGTCGACCAACATCACCTTCACCAGTCCTCAGTAGAGCCCCGTGGCGAGGCGCCCGGATGGCAAGGCCGAGGAGCGAAGCTGGGCTTCAGCCCTGCGAGCGACGAGAACGCAGCCAGGCGGGATGCATCGGCGCGGGGATCGGTCAAGCTCCAAGCACGGCTTCGACGTAGGAAATGTAGCCCTCGGCCTCGAGCTTCTCAGCGAGCTCCTTGCCGCCCTCGTCGACGATGCGGCCGTCGACGAACACGTGCACGAAGGTGGGCTCGATGTAGCGCAGGATGCGGGTGTAGTGCGTGATCAGCACGACGGCGCGGTCGCCCTGGGCGGCGTAGCGGTTGACGCCCTCGGAGACGACGCGCAGGGCGTCGATGTCGAGGCCGGAGTCGGTCTCGTCGAGGATCGCGGCCTTGGGGTTGAGCAGCTCGAGCTGAGCGATCTCGTGGCGCTTCTTCTCGCCGCCCGAGAAGCCCTCGTTCACGGAGCGGGCCGCGAACGACTTGTCGAGGTGCATGTCGCCGAGCGCCTTCTCGACGTCCTTGACCCAGGTGCGGACCTTGGGGGCGGCGCCGTCGAGCGCGGTCTTGGCGGTGCGAAGGAAGTTGGCGACGGAGACGCCGGGGACCTCGACGGGGTACTGCATTGCGAGGAAGAGGCCGGCGCGGGCGCGCTCGTCGACGGTGAGCTCGGTGAGCTCGACGCCGTCGAGCGTCACGGAGCCGCTGGTGATCTCGTACTTCGGATGGCCGGCGATGGCGTAGGCCAGCGTCGACTTGCCGGAGCCGTTGGGGCCCATGATGGCGTGGATCTCACCGGGGTTCACGGTGAGGTTGACGCCCTTGAGGATGGGCTTGGGGCCCTCCTCGGTGAGGACGTCGACGTGCAGGTCGGAGATGACGAGCGTGGACATGACTGGGGTTGCTCCTAGTTGTCGAAGGGGAAAGGATTGTCGGGGTCGACCTGGACGTCGTCGCCGTCGATACGGACGGGGAAGACGCGCACAGGCTGGGTGGCGGGCAGGTTCATCGCCCGCCCGGTGCGGAGGTCGAAGGTCGACCCATGCAGATAGCACTCGATGGTGCAGTCGATCACGTCACCCTCGCTGAGGGGGACCTTCGCGTGACTGCACTCGTCCTCGATGGCGAACAACTCGCCCTGGTGCCGGACGAGGGCCACCACGAGCTCGTCGTCGTCCTCCCTGCCCATGCCCGTGGCGGGCACGTCGCAGGAGAGGGGGACGTCGTCGTTCAGCTCGTCGACGGTGGCGATGGTGACGAAGGTCACGCGTCGACCGCCGTCAGGGTGGATCCGTGCACCAGTTCCAGCTCGCGCTCGACGTGAGCCATGAGCTTCTGCTCGATGGCGTCGACGCCGATGCGGCGGATGATGTCGT
This sequence comes from uncultured Arachnia sp., assembly GCA_934636715.1. Next base: position 108,056 of record CAKUBE010000004.1, on the reverse strand, counting down.
TGAAGAAGCCGTGCACGATGAGTCGGCGCGCCTCCCTCTCGTCGATGCCGCGGCTCATCAGATAGAAGAGCTGGTTGTCGTCGAAGCGGCCGGTGCTGGAGGCGTGGCCCGCGCCGGCGATGTCGCCGGTCTCGATCTCGAGGTTCGGCACCGAGTCGGCCTGGCAGCCCTCGGAAAGGAGGAGGTTCTTGTTGGACTCGTAGGTCTCGATGCCCAGCGCGACGTGGCGGATGAGCACGTCGCCGATCCACACCGAGTGCGCGCCCTTGCCCTGCAGCGCGCCGCGGTAGTCCACGTTGCTCTTGGTGTGCGGGGCGTTGTGGTCGACGAACAGCCGGTGCTGCACGTGGTGACCGCCGTCGACGAAGTACAGGCCGAACTGCTCCAGCTCGCCGCCGGGGCCGGTGTACTTGGCGCGCTCGGCGACGCGCACGGCCTTGCCGCCCAGCGAGGTGTGGACGGTGCGGACCTTCGCGTCGCGGCCGATCTCGATCGAGATCTGCGCGCCGTGAACGGCCTCGCCGTCCCAGTCGTTGACGTAGACGAGGTTGATCTCGGCGCCGTCGGCGACCCGGAAGTCGTACTTGGCGGCGTACTCGGCGTTGCCCTGGAACTGCAGCACGACGGTGGCCCGGCTGTGGCGGCCGAAGTCGGCCACGAACGTCTCGGCGGCCTGGCCGCCGTTGCCGGTCGCGGTGAACACGATCGCCTCGTCGATCTCGGCCTCGGCCGGGACCTTGAGATAGGCGGCCTGGCCGGTGCGCTGCGCGGCGAGCGCGGACAGGCGGTCGACGGGCGGCTCGATGGCGAGCAGGCGGGCCTCGGTGGGCGAGATCATGGTCATCTCGACGCCGTCGGGGATCTCACCGGCCCAGTCGAGGCCGGGGAGGGCGTCGCCCTCCGCCAACAGGCGCTTGAAGGTCTTGAGCGGCGTGAACCGCCAGATCTCCTCGCGGCCGGTGGGCATGGGGTGCTTCGCCAGGTCGTAGCTCGGCTCGGGATGCAGGTGGGACTCGATGGTCTCGATGGCGCCGGCGACGTTGGGCGCGGTTGCGGTAGACAATTTTTCTCTCTCAGGAAATCGAAGGGACCCAGGCGGGCGGCGTCAGCCGACCGCGCCTTCCATCTGCAGCTCGATCAGGCGGTTCAGCTCGAGGGCGTATTCCATCGGCAGCTCGCGCGCGATGGGCTCGACGAAGCCGCGCACGATCATCGCCATCGCCTCGTCCTCCTCCATGCCGCGGGACATGAGGTAGAAGAGCTGGTCGTCGGACACCTTCGAGACGGTCGCCTCGTGGGCCATCGACACGTCCTCCTCGCGGACGTCGACGTAGGGGTAGGTGTCCGAGCGCGACACGTTGTCGACGAGCAGCGCGTCGCACTTCACCGACGACGCGGAGTGCGTCGCGCCGGGCTCGACCTGGACGAGACCGCGGTACGAGGCACGGCCGCCGGAGCGGGCGACGGACTTCGAGATGATCGAGCTGGAGGTGTTGGGCGCGCAGTGGACCATCTTGGAGCCGGTGTCCTGGTGCTGGCCCTCGCCCGCGAACGCGATCGAGAGCGTCTCGCCGCGGGCGTGCTCGCCCATCAGGTAGACGGCCGGGTACTTCATGGTGACCTTGGAGCCGATGTTGCCGTCGATCCACTCCATCGTCGCGCCCTCCTCGCAGACGGCGCGCTTGGTGACGAGGTTGTAGACGTTGTTCGACCAGTTCTGGATGGTCGTGTAGCGGCAGCGCGCGTTCTTCTTCACGATGATCTCGACGACGGCGGAGTGCAGCGAGTCCGACTTGTAGATCGGCGCGGTGCAGCCCTCGACGTAGTGCACGTAGGCGCCCTCGTCGACGATGATCAGCGTGCGCTCGAACTGGCCCATGTTCTCCGTGTTGATGCGGAAGTAGGCCTGCAGCGGGATGGAGACGTGCACGCCCTTCGGGACGTAGATGAACGAGCCGCCGGACCACACGGCCGTGTTCAGCGACGCGAACTTGTTGTCGCCGACGGGGATCACGGTGCCGAAGTGCTCCTTGAAGATCTCCGGGTGCTCCTTGAGCGCCGTGTCGGTGTCGAGGAAGATGACGCCCTGGCGCTCCAGCTCCTCGTTGATCTTGTGGTAGACGACCTCGGACTCGTACTGCGCGGCGACGCCGGCGACCAGGCGGGCCTTCTCGGCCTCCGGGATGCCGAGGCGGTCGTAGGTGTTCTTGATGTCCTCCGGCAGGTCCTCCCAGGTCTGGGCCTGCTTCTCGGTGGAGCGCACGAAGTACTTGATGTTGTCGAAGTCGATGTCGCTGAGGTCCGCGCCCCAGCTGGGCATGGGCTTCTTGTCGAAGAGGCGCAGGGCCTTCAGGCGCAGCTCGCGCATCCACGCGGGCTCGCTCTTCATGTCCGAGATGTTGGTGACGACGGCGTCGTTCAGGCCGCGCTTGGCGGCGGCGCCGGCAACGTCTGCGTCGTGCCAGCCCCACTGGTAGTTCGAGAGCGCCTCAATATGTTCGTCCTGCGTGGCTCCCAATCCGGGCGCCTGCGGTGCAGTCTGGGTCATTATCTTCTTCCCCGTTACTTTCTCTTCGGAATATTCGGCGTGGGCAGGGGCTTCGGGATGTGCGTGGTGCACACGCCGTCGCCGTGGGCGATGGTCGCGAGCCGCTGGACGTGGGAGCCCAGCAGGCTCGCGAAGAGCTGGGTCTCGATCTCGCAGAGCACCGGGAACTCCGCGGCGACGTGAGCGATCGGGCAGTGGTGCTGCAGGAGCTGGTCGCCGGAGTGGACCGGGCGCACCGACGGCGCGTAGCCGTCGACGGCGAGGGCCTCCACGAGCGCCTCGATCGCGCGGCCGTCCGGGTTCTCCTCCCGGTACTCGCGGAACCGGCGCTCGACGTCGTCGAGGCGCTCGCGCGAGAGCTCGCGGATCGCGTTCGGGCCGGCAACCGCGGTGAGTCTGCGGAGCGCGGCGATCGCGAGGTCGTCGTAGGCCTGCCGGAACTCGGCGCGGCCCGCGTCGGTCAGGACGAAGACCTTCGAGGGGCGGCCGCGGCCACGGGCGCCGTAGACGCGCTCGGCGCGCGACGTCAGCACGCCCTCGTCCAGCAGCACCGTCAGGTGCCTGCGGACGGCGGCCGGCGTCAGGTCGAGCTTGTCGGCGAGTTGCTTGGCGGTCTGCGGGCCGTCGCCGAGGATCAGCTGGACGACGCGCTGGCGGGTCGGCACCTCGTGCTCGATGTCAGTCGTGGCTGTCATACACACCTCCTCGCTCACTCTCGACGCTCGAAAAGCGCCCAATAATGTCAGGCCAGTCTTTCTAATTGTGCGCCGCGTTTCAAGGAAGGCCGTCCTAAGTCCACACCTGCGTGGGGAGGGCGCGCGGCGAGCCGTTAGGCTGGCCGCGTGTCTGCCATCGACGCCCGCGACCTGCGGCTCAGCTTCGGCCCCGTGACGGCCCTCGATGGGCTCTCGTTGACCGCGGACGCCGGGCGCGTGACGGCGCTGCTGGGACCCAACGGCGCGGGCAAGACCACCTTCATCCGCTGCTGCACCGGGCTCGCCGCCCCCTCCGCGGGCACCCTCACCCTGTTCGGCGAGGCGCCGGGCTCGCCCGCCGTCCTGGCGAGGATCGGCCTCATGCCGCAGGCGACCGGCGCGTGGGCCGGCGTCAGGGCGGGCGAACTGCTGCGGTACCTCGCCCGGCTGTACGCCTCGCCGCAGCCGGTGGAAGAGCTCATGGCGCTGCTCGGGATCGACGCGTTCGCCCGCACGCCCTACCGGCGCCTCTCCGGCGGGCAGCAGCAGGCCGTGAACCTGGCCGGCGCCCTCGTCGGCCGGCCGGACCTCCTGTTCCTCGACGAGCCCACCGCCGGCCTCGACCCGCGCGCCCGCCGCCGGACCTGGGACGTCGTGCGGGCCGTCCGCGACGCCGGCGCCGCCGTCCTGCTCACCACCCACGACATGGCCGAGGCCGCGGAACTCGCCGACCACGTGCACATCGTCGACGCCGGGCGCGTCACCGCCACCGGCACCGTCGGCGAGTTGGCGCGCGACGGCTCGCTCGAGGACGCCTACCTCCGCCACACCTCCGGAGACCGCCCGTGACCCTCGACTTCTCGCCCCGCCCCGCCGCGGCGCCCGCCCGCTCCCGGGTCTGGGCGCACGCCACGATCGAGGCCGGCCTCATCGCCCGCAACGGCGAGCAGGCCATCCTCGCGATCGTGATCCCGCTGGCCGTGCTCGTCGGGGCTGCGCTCCTCGGCGACCACCTCGGCCTCGGGCTCGCCACGGCGGCGCCGTCGGTGCTCGCCCTCGCCATGTGGAGCTCGTGCCTGACGACGCTGGCCATCGCCACCGGCTTCGAGCGGCGCTACAACGTGCTCGAGCGCCTCGCGGCGACGCCGCTCGGCCGCCCGGGAATCCTGGCGGGCAAGGCGCTGGCCATCGGGATGATCACCGTCGGCCAGGTCGTCGTGCTCGGTCTGACCGCACTGGCGCTGGGGTGGCGCCCCGCCTTCACCGCCGCCTCCATCGCGGCCGCGCTCCCGGCGGTCCTGCTCTGCATGGGCGCCTTCGCGGGCCTGGGGCTGGCGATCTCGGGGTCGCTGCGGCCGGAGGCGACGCTCGCCGTCGCGAACCTGCTGTATCTCGTCGGGATGCCCCTCGGCATCCTGCTCCCGGTGAGCCGCTTCCCGGAGGGGGCCGCGCGGATCGTCCAGGCGCTGCCCACGGGCGCGCTGGGCGAGGCGCTGCGCGCGGCCGCGACGGGCGACGTGCTCCTCTGGCCCCTCCTCGTCGCCGCGCTCTGGTGCGCGGCCCTGCTCACCCTCGCGTGGAAGGTGTTCACATGGACCTCCTGAGACGGCTGGTCGGTTCCCTGGGGGGACTGCTCGCCCCCCTGCAACGACTCGTCGACGGCGAACGCGCGCTCCGCGCGTGGCTCTGGGCGTCGCTGATCTGCAACATGGGGATCATCGTCACCGGCGCCGTCGTGCGGCTCACCGCGTCCGGGCTCGGCTGCGACACGTGGCCCAAGTGCAGCGAGACGAGCTACGTCCCGCACGGCGAGGCCGGCATCCACGGGGTCATCGAGTTCGGCAACCGGCTGCTCACGTTCGTGCTCATCGCGGCGGCCCTCGGCGCGTTCTTCGCCGCGTGGCGGAATCGGGGCCGGGGGACGAAGCTGTGGTGGATCACGCTCGGCGTCGGGCTCGGCATCCCCTTCCAGGGCGTGATCGGCGGGTTCACCGTGTGGTCCGACCTCAACCCCTACGTGGTGGCGCTGCACCTCCTGCTGTCGGTGGCCCTCATCGTCATCTGCGTCTGGGCCCTGCGCACCGGCTACGGCGCGCCCGTCACGCCTGTCGCGCCCGGGGCGCGGTGGCTCGTCATCGCCACGTTCGCCGCCACGATGTTCTCGATCTGGGTGGGCACCGTCGTCACCGGCTCCGGTCCGCACGCGGGAGACGCCCGGGCGGTGCGCACCGGCCTCGAGATCGAGCTGGTCGCCCGCGCGCATTCGCTGTCGGCCTGGCTGGTCACCGCGCTCACCATCGCGTGCGTCTGGCTGTTCCACCGGATCGGCGCGCCGCGCGCCGCCCGCGCCGCCCGGCTCCTGCTCCTCACGGTGCTGCTCCAGGGCGCCATCGGGTACCTCCAATACTTCCTCGGCGTCCCTGCGGGCATCGTGTGGCTCCATATGGTTGGGTTGACGCTTGTGACCGCCGCGTCCGCGTGGCTGCTGGTCACCACGACGAGGAGGACCCATGCCCCACAGCCCGGTACTGACGAAGCAGCTGCCCTTTCAGCTGCCTGACTTCGCGGCCGCGACGCCCGCGGACTACCGCGCCGCGCTCGAGGCCGGCATGGCCACCGAACTCCAACTGCTGGCCGCGCTGCGCGACGACGACTCCCCCGCGACCGTCGAGTCCGTCCTCGGCGCCTCCGAGGACGCCGGGGCGGATCTCCGCCGCGCGATGAACGCGTTCTGGGCCGTCCAGGCCTCGGACGCGACGCCCGAGATCGACGCGATCGAGGAGGAGATGGCGCCGCGGCTGGCCGAGCATTCCGACGCGATCTATCTCGACAAGGGCCTCTTCGCCCGCTTCGAGGAGCTGCGGCGCCGCGCCGACGCCGGCGAGGTCGCGCTCGACGAGCAGGACGCGTACGCGCTCGACGAGACGCTGCGCGCGTTCCGCCGCGCGGGCGTCGCGCTCGACGACGCCGACCAGGCCCGCCTGCGCGAGCTCAACCGTCGGCTGGCCGAGCTCTCCAGCCTCTTCGAGCGCCTGAACCGCGAGGCCCGCAACGCCGGGGGAATCGTCGTCGATGAGGCCGAGCTGGGCGGGCTGTCCGACGCGGAGCGCGAGGCGCTGAGGACCGACGACGGCTACCGGATCGAGCTCCTCAACACCACGCAGCAGCCGCTGGCCGCCAAGCTCACCGACGCGGGCGTCCGCCGTCGGCTGCTCGAGGCGTCGACGACGCGGGCGCTGGGCGGCGAGTTCGACACCCGCGCCACGCTGGTCGAGGCGGCCCGTGCCCGCGCCGAACGCGCCACGCTGCTCGGCTACGCGAACCACGCGGAGCTCGTCGCGGAGGCGGGCTGCGCCAAGACCACCGACGCCATCTTCGAGATGCTGGTGCCGCTGGCGCAGGCGGCGCTGGCCAAGGCCCGTGAGGAGGCCGCTGAGCTCGCCTCCCGCTACGCCGAGCTGAGCCCCGGTGCGGAGTTCACGGCCGCCGACTGGAGCTTCGTCGAGTCCATCGTGCGGAGGGAGCGCTTCGCGTTCGACGAGTCGGATCTGGCCGAGTACCTCCAGGTCGACCGCGTGCTCGCGGCCGTCTACGCCGCCGCGGAGGAGCTGTACGGGCTCACCTTCCACCTCCGCGAGGACCTGGTCGGCCACGCGCCCGGCACGCAGAGCTACGAGGTGCGCGACGCCGACGGCGGGGTCGTCGGCCTTTTCGTCATGGACTTCTGGGCCCGCCCCACCAAGCAGGGCGGCGCGTGGATGAGCAACCTCGTCGACCAGTCCGCCCGCGACGGCGCGCTCCCGGTGGTGACGAACAACTGCAACTACTCGCCCACCACGACGGCGATCACGTGGGACGAGGTCATCACCATGTTCCACGAGTTCGGGCACGCGCTGCACGGCCTGCTGGCCGACAGCCGGTATGCCTCGCGCTCGGGCGCGAACACGCCGCGCGACTTCGTCGAGTTCCCCAGCCAGGTCAACGAGCATTGGTCGTGGACGCCCGGCCGGGTGCTGCCCGCCGAGTGGGTGGAACGCCTGACCGCGGCCAGCAAGTTCGGCCAGGGCTACGCGACGGCGGAGACGGAGATCTCGTCGCTGCTCGACCTGGTCTGGCACACCACGCCGCTCGACGAGCTGCCCGAGTCCGTGGACGAGGTCGAGGCCTTCGAGCACGCGGCGTTGGAGCGCTTCGGGCTGGTCGAGCCGCTGGTCCCGCCGCGCTACCGCTCGCAGTACTTCGCCCACATCTGGGGCGGCGGCTACGCGTCGAGCTACTACGGCTACGCCTGGGCGAAGGTGATGGACGCCGACGCCGTCGCCTGGTTCGCGGAGCAGGACGGCCCGGTCCGCGAGGCGGGCGAGCACTTCCGCCGCACCCTGCTCGCCCCGGGTGGCTCCGTCGACCCGATGGAGACCTACCGCCGCTTCCGCGGCCGCGACCCGCAGCTCCAGCCGCTGCTCGACCGCCTCGGCCTGACCTTCGCTGGTTGAGCCGCCCAGGTGACTACCTCTGGCCTGACCACCGCTGGTTGAGCCGGGCCGCAAGCGAAGCGCGCGCCCGCGTCGAAACCAATGAACTGAGGATGACTATGGACATCAAGGAGGCGCTGATCCGCTACCTGGCGAGCGTGCGGAACGCGCTGATCGGCAAGGCTGAGGGCCTCAGCGAGCGCGACGCGCGGTCGCCCCGGACGGCGACCGGCACGAACCTCGCGGGGCTGATCAAGCACTGCGCGATGATCGAGCACGGCTACCTGGTCGAGTGCCTCGGCCAGCCGTCGCCGCTCACGCTGCCGAAGATCGACTTCGACGCCGACCCGAACGCGGACCTGTACCTGACCGCCGACGAGTCGGTGACCGAGGCGGTGGCGCACTACCGCGCGGTCGCCGAGGTGGTCGAGGCCACCGTCGCGCGCCTGCCGCTGGACGCGCCCGCGCGGGTGCCCTGGTGGGGCGAGCGAGGCGAGACCACGCTCACGGTGCTCCTCCCCCACGTCCTCGCCGAGGTCGCGCGTCACGCGGGCCAAGCCGACGTCGTCCGCGAGGGCATCGACGGCGTCGCCGGCATGCGCAAGGCCGGCGACAACCTGTGGGAACCCGAGGACGGTTGGGAGTCCCACGTCGCGCGGCTCCAAGCCCTCGCCGACGCTTCCGCCCGCTGAGGCCGACGAGCACAAGTCCGCGGGGGCGGTCTTGACGCTTAACAGGTAGATGTTCGTGGGTAGACCAACGAACATCTACCTGTTAAGCCGACATTTCGGCGACCGTCGCGCCGAGGGCGGCGATCACGTCGTCGGCGGCTACGGTGACGCCCACTCCGTGGGCTCCCCCGCCCATGGAGATGGTGCGCCCGACGACCGCGACGTCGGCGATCACCGGCCACGCCGTCGTGGAGCCGAACGGCGTGATGGTGCCTCGCTCGTACCCGGTGACGTCCTTCGCCGTCGCGGCGTCGGGCATCGACAGACGGCTGACGCCGAGCAGCGCGCGCAGCTTCGGCCAGGAGAACTCGCGATCGCCGGGGACGAGGACGAACACGTAGTCGTCGTCACCTCGGCGCACCACGATGGTCTTGACCAAGTCACGGGGCTCGATCCCCCGCGCCGCCGCGGCCTCCTCCAGGGACCGCACCGGACCGTGCCGCGTCACCTTGTGCTCGACGCCCAGCCCCTGCAGCGCCGCCAACGCGCGCGTCTCCCCGCTCATGCGCCGAGCCTATTCGAGACCTGCCTTCACTGCTCACACACGTTGCTAGATCCATAGCCTAGGTGCTGCTAGATCCATAGATAGCGATCTGCTAGAACCATAGTTTTGCCGGCGCGGAAGCCATAACCGGGCTATCCTCGCGACCGTCGTCCGGCCACGCCGACGATCCCCAATGGCAAGCCCGGATCGACGATCTCCTGCGGATCGCTAGTGAGACCGGCGTCGACGTGTGGGCGATCGCGGCCGGCCCCTATTGGGTGGAATTCGCACTCTCAACGCCAGACCGCACCGTCAGGGCCAATGGCTGGCTCTTGCCTGAGGGGGTCGAGATCAGCGCTTGGAGCGGGAATCACGACCAGCCCACGTGGTCGAAGGATGGGACCACCGCTGAGACACTGACTACGGCGCTCCGTTACGTGCGCGGCCTGAGCACCGCTGGAAATGGTCGACGACGCTGGTTCCATCGTTGGCGACGCCCACGCGCGGTGGGCGGATCACTTTGGTGCGCGTTCGGGACGCCCGACGAATGATTGTTCGGCACGCTCCCTGCCATACGCAGTGACCCAGCGAACTGCCGTTAATGCGGCTGCGTGCGTCGGTCTTGGGACCGAAATCGCGTTACTGCGGTTGCGTGTATCCCCATGCGGATACACGCAACCGCAGCAACGCCGAAAGGCGCCGAGAACCGACGTTTGCAGCCGCGGTAACAGGCGTTCAGTGCGAGTGGCGGGGGACGACCTTGCGGGCGTCGCGGTACTTCGTCGCGAGGTCGAGCGTCGCGCCGTCGGCGAGCTGGGTGACGTGCGCGCGGTAGATCTCCTGCCACGGCGTGTAGCTGACGGGCTCCTCGACGGGGCGGGCGGCCCGGCGGCGGGCGAGCTCCGCGTCGTCGAGCAGCACGTCGACGCGGCGGTTGCGCAGGTCGACCCGGACGCGGTCGCCCGTCTCCAACAGGCCGAGATTGCCGCCAACAGCCGACTCGGGAGACACGTTCAGGATCGACGGGCTGTCGCTCGTGCCGCTCTGGCGGCCGTCGCCCATACACGGCAGCATGCGCACGCCGCGCGCGACCAGCCGACCGGGCGGGGTCATGTTCACCACCTCCGCGGAGCCCGGATAGCCGACGGCGCCCGCCCCGCGGACCACGAGCATGCTGCGCTCGTCCACCGGAAGGTCCGGATCCTCGATCCGCGCGCGATAGTCCTCTGGGCCGTCGAACACGACGACGGACACCTCGAAGGCGTCGGGGTCGTCCGGGTTGGACAGATAGCGGCGGCGGAAGTCATCGCCGATCACGCTCATCTTGACGATCGCGGAGTCGAAGAGGTTGCCGGTCAGCGCGGTGAATCCCCCGCGCTCCGCCACCGGGTCGGCGACCGGGCGGATGACGTCGGTGTTGCGGGAGCGGAACCCGGCGTTCGACTCCGCGACGGTGCGGCCGTCCACCGTCACGGCGTCGCCGTGCAGCAGTCCGGCCGCGAGGAGCTCGCCGACGACCGCCGGCACGCCGCCCGCGCGGTGGAAGCCCTCGCCGAGATGAACCCCCGCGGGGGCGACGTTGGCGAGCAGCGGGACGTCGCGACCGATCCGGTCCCAGTCCTCTACGGTCAGCTCGACCCCGAGGTGGGCGGCGATCGCGTTCAGGTGGATCGGGGCGTTCGTCGAGCCGCCGATGGCGCTGTTGACCACGATCGCGTTCTCGAACGCCTCCCTCGTCATGATCCTCGACGGCGTGAGGTCCTCCTCGACGACGCCGACGATGCGCCGGCCCGTCTCGTACGCCATCCGTGCGCGCTCGGCGTACGGCGCCGGGATCGCGGCCGCACCGGGGAGCGTCATGCCCAGCGACTCCGCCAGCGAGTTCATCGTGAGCGCCGTCCCCATGGTGTTGCAGTGCCCCACGCTCGGCGAGCTGGCCACGACGATGTCGACGAGCTCGTCCTCGTCGATCCGCCCCGCCGCCAGCTCCCGGCGCGCCTCCCACAGCGCCATCCCGCTGCCCGACGGTGCGCCGTTGCTCCAGCCGTCGAGCATCGGCCCGCCGTTCAGCACGATCGCCGGCAGGTCGACGGTGGCGACCGCCATCAGCTGCGCGGGCGTCGTCTTGTCGCACCCGGTGGTGAGCACCACGCCGTCGAGCGGGTAGCCCGCGAGGATCTCGACGAGACCGAGGTAGAGCAGGTTGCGGTCCAGCGCCGCCGTCGGCCGCTTCAGCGTCTCCTGGATCGGGTGAACGGGGAACACCAGCGGCACACCGCCGGCGTCCCGGACGCCGTCCTTGATGCGCCCGACGAGGTCGAGATGGATCCGGTTGCACGGCACCAGGTCGCTGCCGCTCTGCGCGATGCCGATGATCGGCCTGCCGCTCTGCAGCTCCCCACGGGTCAGCCCGGCCGCCGCCAGCCGCTCGAGGTAGACCGCCGTCTCCGCCGGATCCAACAGGTCGTTGAACCACCACTCGCTGCGGCGCTGCTTGGTCGTCATGAGGACTGCCTTCGTGTTGTGGTCGGGTCTGTTCCTTTCGACACGGGCCCGGCGCTTCGCGCGGGGGCCCGGCTCAAGGAGCGGAATACGACGTGTTGCTGGTCGGGGTGATCACCAGCTCGTTGATGCAGACGCGCGCGGGCTGCGACGCCACCCACGCTACCGCCTCGCCGACGTCCTCGGGCGTGAGCATCAGCGCCTGCTGTTCCTCGGTGGGCACCACCGGGCGGGTGTAGAGGATCTCGGTCTTCACCTCGCCCGGGCAGAAGTGCGTGGCCCGGATCCCGTTCAGCCGCTCCTGCGCGTTGATCGTCTCCGCGACGGCGCCGAGCGCAGTCTTGCTCGCGGAGTAGCCCACGCCGACGCCGGGCGCGAACCGCCACCCCGCCCACGAGCTGACGAGCACCACGAGGCCGTCGCCGCGCTCGCGCATCCCGCCGATCACGGCCTGCACGGCGCGGATGGCGCCGCTCAGATTGATGTCGACGACGCTCGCGAGCGCTTCGGCGTCGGAGTTGCGCCAGAACCGCTCGGTCACGTTGGTGCCGGCCGAGTAGACGAGCACCCCGACGGGGCCCAACTCCGCCTCGATCGTGGCGACGGCGGAGGCCACGGACGCGTCGTCGGCGACGTCCACCGGCACCGCGACGGCTCCGGAGACCGCCGCCGCGACCGCCTCGATCCGATCCGCGCGGCGGCCGCTGACGGCGACCCGGTACCCGAGAGCGGCGAGCGACGACACGCACGCCTCTCCGATTCCCGAGCCGCCGCCGACCACCCAGGCGACAGGTTCACTCACCGCCGGTCGCCTCCGCGAGCGCGTCGAGGAACAGGAGGTAGGCCGTCGCGCCGGGGTCGGCATGACCGACGGTGCGCGCGCCCAGCCACCCCGCCCTTCCGCGCTTGGACTCCCACGCCGTCGACTCCTCGACCGCGGCGCGCGCCGCGCCCCGCATGGCGTCGAGGACGGCGCCCGACTCCGCCGCCCGGCCGGCCACGAGGCTCGGCAGGAGGGCGTCGAGCACCGTCTTGTCTCCCGGCTCCGACTTGCCCTTCTCCTGGATCCGCGCGGCGAGCGCCTCCCCGAACGCGAGGAGGTCGGCGACGTCGACCTGGTCCTTGCCCTGGAGCGGCTTGGCGGCGAACATGATCCCGCCGCCGATCAGCGCGGCGAAGGTGGAGGGGTTCGCCGTGGCGAACGCCCGCCCCGCCGCCTGGAGGAGCGCTCCCGGGTCCTTGCCCTCGTTCGCGGCGAGAGCGTCGACGACCGCCGCCGCCCCCGAGCTGACGGTGATCCCCAGGTCGCCGTCGCCGACGGCCGCGTCGAGCCCGCGCAGGGTCTCCTTCTGCTCCGCCCACACCGGAAGCGCGGCCGAGAGGACGACCGCGATGTCGCCCGCGCCGGCCATCAGAACCTCACCAGCGGGGAGGAGGAGGGAGCGTCCAGCAGGCCGAGCAGCTCGTCGTCGACCCGCAGCAGGCTGAGCGACGCGCCGGCCATCTCGAGGCTGGTCGCGTACTCGCCGATGTAGCGGCGCTCGATGGCGATCCCGGCGTCCGCGCACAGCTGCGCGACCTTCCGGTAGACCACGTACAGCTCCTCGAGCGGGGTGGCGCCCAGGCCGTTGACGAGCACCGCGATGCGGTCTCCCGACGTCAGCCCGAGGTCGCCCTGGACCGCGTCGAACAGCCGCTGCGCGATGGCGTCGGCGCTCTCCAGCGGCCCGCGGTGCTGGCCCGGCTCGCCGTGGATGCCGATGCCGATCTCCATCTCCCCGTCCGGGAGCGTGAAGGTGGGCTGGCCGGCGGCGGGCAGGATCGTCGGGGAGAGGCCGACGCCCGCGGTGCCCATCTCGGACACCGCGCGCCGCGTGACCGCCACGACCTCGTCCAGCGAGCGCCCCTCGGCGGCCGCGGCGCCCGCGACCTTGTACGCCAGTACCAGGCCCGCGACGCCGCGGCGCGAGTCCGCGCGGTCGCGCGGGGCCGAGAGCACGTCGTCGATCCCGAGCACCGTCGCCGTGGCGATGTCCTCGACATCGGCGAAGTCGCAGGCGAGGTCGAAGTTCAGCACGTCGCCGCCGTAGTTGCCGTACAGGCACAGCACGCCCGCGCCCTCGTCGGCCGCCTGGATCGCCGCGAACATCTGCTCGGCCGACGGCGACGAGAACACGTTGCCGATGGCGACGGCGGAGCAGAGGCCCGGGCCGACGTAGCCGAGGAACAAGGGCAGGTGCCCCGATCCCCCACCGGTCACGATGCCGACCTTCCCGGACTTCTCGGCGCCGCGGACGAGGACCCGCTGGTCCCCGCCGACGACGGAGAAGTGGTCGGGGTGCGCGACGAGCAGCGACTCGATGGTCTCGTCGACGAACGCCTCGGGTGCGTTGATGATCTTCTTCATCGCGCCGTCTCCTTCATCGCGGCGAGCAGGTCCTGCCGGCGCGCCTCGTCCGGCTCGTCGATCGCCCAGCGCAGCGCGGTGCCGCCCAAGCCCCGTTCGGCGATGACGAACTTCATCCGCGCGATGTCGCCCTCGATGGCCGCGACGGTGCGCAGCACCTCGGCGTGCGCCGCGGAGACGCGGTCCGCGTCCCCGCTCCCGAGCGCCCGGATCATCTCGTCGAAGGTGTCCGGGAAGACCGACGCCACGCCGGAGACGACGCCGTCGATGCCCGCGGCCTCGATCGACGGGAAGTCCGCGTCGTTGCCCGTGAAGACCTCGAACTCCGACGGCGTCGCCGCGCGGTAGCCGAGGACGGTGTCGAGGTCGTAGCCGCTGATCTTGGTGCCGACGATCCGCGGCAGCGCCGCGATCGCCGCCAACTCCTCGGGCGACACGTACGTGGTCGACCGCGCCTGGAACAGGTACACGTAGACGCGGGCGCCGAGCTCGTCTGCCACCTCCGAGATCGCGGCGAAGTGCGCGAAGGTCGAGGTCGGGGTGCCCGGCAGGTAGATCGGCGTCAGCGCCGCGAACTCGGTGACCCCGACGGCCGCGCCCTCGCGCATCAGCGCGATGGCCTCCCTCGTGCTTCCCGCCCCGATGTGGCCGATGAGCCGCTTGGGCGCCAACGCCTCCAGCTGGGCGGTGAACAACGCGATGCGCTCCTCGCGGCTGAGTGCCAGGAACTCGCCCGTCGTTCCGGCCACGAAGGCGCCGTCGGCCTCCGAGGCCGCGACGAGGCGGGCCACGTTCGCCGAGCCCTCGAGGTCCAGCTCGCCGTCGTCGGTGAAGAGGGTGGGAAGGGCCACGAGGAGCTGGCGTCCTCGCGGGTTGCGGGTTGACATGTTTCTTAACCTTTCGTGGCGCCGGCGGTGAGTCCGGCGACGATGTAGCGCTGCGCGAACAGCGCGATGACGATGACGGGAAGGGTGATGACCACCGATGCCGCCATGAGGCCGCCCCAGTCGACGGAGGCGTAACTCGTGAAGTTGGCGATGGCCACCGGCAATGTTCGGGTCGCCCGGTCGGACAGCACCAACGCGAAGAGGAAGTTGTTCCAACTGAAGATGAAGGCGAGGATCGTCGACGTCGCCAGGCCCGGCACCGACAGCGGCAGCGTCACCTTCAGGAACGCCTGCAGACGAGTACAGCCGTCGATCGTCGCCGACTCCTCCAGGTCCTCGGGGATGCCCTCGAAGAAGCCGCTCATGATCGCGATGATCAGCGGCATCGTCACGAAGATGTGCGTGAGGATCAGGACCCCGTAGCTGCCGACCATCCGCAGCTGCGAGAACAGGAAGTACCACGGGACGAGCAGGCTGACGCCGGGGATCACGCGGGCCATCAGCACGAAGGCGGTGGCGTTGCGGATCTTGTAGCGGGCGATGCCGTACGCGGCGGGCACGCCCAGGAGGAGCGCGATGCCGGTGGAGCCTGCCGCCACGAGGAAGCTGTTGAAGATGTACGACCCGAAGGCGTGCGTCGAGAACACCGTCTCGAAGTTGGCCATCGTGGGCGTGAACGAGATCGTGTAGCGCGGGTCGATGATCTGCAGCGTCGACTTGAACGACGCGAGCAGCATCCACAGCAGCGGCACGAGGAACAGCGCCGTGACGGCGGCGATCCCCACGGCGCGGGCGACGCCGGAGAACTTCACCCCGCGGCGCCGGGACGGGAGGGCGGTGGCTGTCATGTCAGGTTCCCCTTCTTGCGCAGGATCGCGATCGCCGTGAGCGTCACCATGATGATCAGGAAGAACAGCATGAGGAGCGCGGAGGCGCTGGCGTATTGCGAGTACTCGAAGCTCTCGCTGTAAGCGAGGATGTTGAGCGTCTCGGCCTCGTTCCGGGAGCCGCCGCCGCGGCCCTTGGTCGCGTAGATGATGTCGAACGTCTTCAGGGCGTCGATCGACCGCAGGATCGCCGCCGCGCCCAGCGTCGGGTACATCAGCGGCAGGGTGACGTGCTGGAAGCGCTGCCACGCGTTGGCCCCGTCCACCTGGGCCGCCTCGTCGGGCTCCTCGGGAAGGGTCGAGAGACCGGCGAGGCAGATGAGGGTGACCATGGGCGTCCACTGCCACACGTCGATGAAGATCAGCGTGTTCAGCGCCTGGTCCGGGCTGGACAGCCAGCCCTGGGCCGGCAGCCCGAGGCCCTTCATCATCACGTTGGCGAAGCCGATCGACGGCTCGAAGATCAGCAGCCACATCATGCCGACGGCGACCGGCGTCGCCACCAGCGGCAGGAGCAGGAAGACGCGGATGGCGCCGTGTCCCCGGAAGGGCTTGCGCAACAGCAGGGCGATCGCGAGGCCGAGCACCAGCTCGATGACCACCGCGAGACCGGTGAAGTAGATGGTGCGCCACACGGCCGGCCAGAATCGCGGTGACTCCGTCAGCCAGAAGATGTAGTTCTTGAGGCCGACGTAGTCGAAGGCCCGGGTCACCGAGCCGGCGGCATCGGTGATGGACAGGTACAGGGTGTACCCCAGCGGGAACGCGATCAGCAGGCCGACGAAGACCACGGCCGGGAGCGTGAAGACGTACTTCAGATGGTGATCGACCCAGTTGGCGAATCCTCTGGGCTTGGACCTCGGCGTCCTGACGGCAGTGTCAGACATAGTCCTCCTTATGTATCGGGGTGTGGGGTGGGCCCGGTCGGACCCACCCCACGGGAGTGGACTTACTTACTTGTTCTCGGTATCGAGCAGGGCCTGGAAGTCCTTGTTGGCCTGCTCTGCGGCAGCGGCGACGTCGCCGCCCTCGATGGCGGTCACGCCGGGGCCGCCGACGTACTCGCGGGCACGAGCCACCGCCTCGAGGCGGGGACGGTCGTGACCGACGTAGTTGTCGTCGACGCCGCGGACGATCTCGACGAGGCCCGCCGGGAACTTGGACGCCGCCGCGTCGTCGGCCCAGGAGGAGGCGCGGGCGACGGGGACGGTCGCGTCGGCCATCATCGTCTTCGAGTTCGCCTCATTGGTGACCCACTTCACGAACTCCCACGCCGCGTCCTTCTTGGTGGAGAAGGCGTTGATGCCGAGGGTCTGCGGGACGATGTTGTACGGGCGCGAGCCGGCGGGACCCGCGGGGAACCGCGCGTAGCCGACCTTGTCGCCGACCGAGCTCTTGGTCTCGTCGAGGAACGTGTAGGCCTGGCTGTCGGCGTCGAGGTAGAACGCCGCGTTGCCCTGGGCGAAGATGGCCGAGGCCTCGATCCAGCCCATGTTGGTGGATCCGGGCGGGCCGGACTCGCGCAGCAGGCGGCCGTAGGTCTCGTAGGCCTGGATCGCCTCGGGCGTGTTGATGGTCGCGGTCTTGCCGGACTCATCCTGGAAGTCCCCGCCGTAGCTGTAGAGGAAGGACGAGTACTGCGTGATCATCGGCACGCGGGCGCCGCGCATCGCGATGCCGTAGAAGCCGTTGTCCGGATCGTGCAGCTGCTTGGCCGCGGCCTCCAGTTCCTCGAGCGTGGCCGGGGGCTCGATGCCCGCCTCCTTCAGGAGGTCGGTGCGGTAGTAGACGATGTGGCGCTCGGTCATGACGGGGACGCCGTAGACCTTGCCGTCGAGCGTGACGGCGTCGCGCGCCGACTGCTGGAAGTCATCCCAGTTCCAGGCGGAGTCCGAGGTGACCCGCGCCGAGATGTCCTCGAGCCAACCGTTGCGGGTGAACTCGCGGATGAGGTCCTGGACCTGGTAGCCGTAGATGTCGAAGTCGGCCGACTGGGCGTTGAGCTTGACCTTGAGGGTGTCGTTCAGCTGCTCGTTGCCGTAGGGCTCGAGGGTGACCGTGACGCCGCTCTCCTCCTTGTACTTGTCGAGCAGCGGCTGCAGGCCGGCGGTGAACGGGCTGTTCGCGGCGATGATCGTCAGCGACGTCACCTCCTCTTCCTGCTTCGGGTCGGTGCCGCCCCCGCCGCCTGCACAGGCGGCAAGGAGGGCAAGGGCGGAGGCGAGGCCGGCGGCCGCGACTCTGCGCAGTGCGCGTCGTTGGGACATGTGGTGTTCCTTTCCTAGGAGTGCTGGCGGCGCCGCCAGCTGTCAGTTGGCCAGGTTGAGCGGCGCTCGTCCTGAGAAGACGTCCACGATGGCCCGGGCTGTCGCCAGGCCGATGCGGTCGTAGGCCTCTGCCGTGTCGGCGCCCGCGTGGGTCGTGACCGCGACGTTCGGCAGGTGCAGCAAGGGGTTCGAGGGATCGACGGGCTCGACCTCGAACACGTCGAGGCCCGCGCCGGCCAGGTGACCGGAGTTGAGGGCCTCCACGAGAGCCGCCTCGTCGACGAGGGGGCCGCGCGCGACGTTGACCAGGATGGAGCCCGGCCGCATGATCGCGAGGGTCTCCGCGTTGACGATGTGATGCGTGGCCGGCAGGTGGGGCGCGTGCACGCTGACCACGTCGGCGTCGAAGGCGTCGGCGAGCGGGACGAGCCGGACGCCCAGTTCCTCCGCCAGGATCGGATCGGCGTAGGGATCGTAGGCGACGACGTCGCACTCGAAGCCCTTCAGGAGCCGGGTGAGGGCGCGCGCCGTGGCGCCGAAGCCGATCAGGCCGACCTTCTTCCCCGTCAGCTCGCGGCCGACGTAGCGGTCCCACCGTCCCGCGCGCAGCTCGACGCCCATCGTGCCGAATTGCCGGCTCACCGAGATGATCAGGCCGAGCGCGAGCTCCCCCACGGCGATCGCGTTGCCGCCGGGTACGTTGGTCACGTCGATGCCCCGGGCGCGGGCGGCGGCGAGGTCGATGTTGTCGAGGCCCACCCCGAGCCGGGTAATGACCTTCACCTGGGGCGCGGCGGACAGGACCTCCTCGTCCCAGACCTCGACGCCGCACACCGCGGCATCGACGCCGGGCATCACCCGCAGCATGTCCGCCTTGTCGTACGGGAGGCCCGTGTCGTTCTCGATCAGCTCGAAGCCGTGATCCAGGAGCAACTGGCGCCCGTTGGCGCACAGCACGTCCCAGCGCACGGCGCCGATCGCCACGATTTTTCCTTGACCTACCGTCGCATCCACGCCTGAGTTCCTCGCATCCTTGCCGAGCCTTGTTGCTGGCTCAACCCTGCCGGAATCTCTGTTAACAGTCAAGGGTTAATTGTTAACAATCTCATAACGGCGCATTCTTCTCCTGCGACAAGGGGTGTGGACGCGCCGACTACCGCGGCACTCCCGCTCTCAGTTCGACGGAGCGAAGCGGCCGATCAGGCGTTCGTGCGCGTTGCGGACGTGGAGGTCGACGGCGGCGCAGCACTCCTCGGCCGTGCCGGTCCTGAGCGTCCGCAGCAGGTTCTCGTGGTCGTCGGCGCCCTGCATCAACTCGAGCCCCTGCCTGCCGGACTGCTCGAGGACCACCTCGAACGTGGGCTCGTAGCTGCGCCAGACGTCGAGGAGCCGACGATGCCCGGCCTGAGCGTAGAGCGCGGCGTGGAAGCCGATGTCGCATCTGCTGAACTCGAGGTGATTGCCGCGCTCCGCGGCCTGCCGCATCGCGGCGATGGACTCCTCGAAGGCGCGCCAGTCGACGTCGGAGCGCCGCGCGACGAACCGCTCCGTCGCCATCCGCTCGATGGCCTCGCGCAACGAGTAGAGCTCCTCGATGTCCTGCTCCGTGATGCCGATGACGAACGCCCCGCGGCGCCCCGCCTCGATCAACCCCTCGGCCTGGAGCTTGGTGAAGGCCTCGCGGATCGGGCCGCGGGAGACCCCGTATTTGTCCGCGAGATTCAGCTCGATCAGGCGCGACCCGGGAGCGACCTCCTGGGAGATGATGGCGCGCCGCAACGCATCGGCCACCTGATCCCCCAGGGACGCCTGCCGGATCGGCGTCACCCACGACAGTGTCATCGCGGCTCCTTCGGTTGTGTCAGACTGTTAACAGTATTCATCAGAGTCGGGGCGTTCCGACCCCGGAAGGGAAAGACCATGCGCGCGGCGCTCCTCAACGACGGAAGTCTCGTCACCTCGGACGTCCCCTCACCTCTCTGCCTCCCCAACCAGATTTTGGTTGCCCCTAAGTATGTAGGGCTGTGCGGATCTGACGTCTCGTACGCGCGGAAGGGACGCAACGGGTCTTTCGTCGTCGAGCACCCCTTCGTGCTCGGGCACGAGATCGCGGCCGTGACGACGACACCGGTCGTCGTCGACGGGCGCACGGTCGCCGAAGGCACCCCGGTCGCCGTCCATCCCCTGTGGCCGTGTCCCCCGCCGGGCGCCGCGCGGCCGCGCCCCGACGACGCCGCGGAGCCGACCCGGTTCCTCGGCAGCGCCTCCACCCACCCGCACACCGACGGCGGCCTCGCCGATCTCGTCGCGGTGCGCCCCGAGCAGCTGCGCCTCCTTCCGCCGGGCCTCGACCTCCGCACCGCCACCCTCGCCGAGCCCCTCGCCGTGGTCCTGCACGCGCTGGGTCGCCTGCCGCTCTCGCTCGAGGGCCTCGACGTGCTCGTGTGCGGCGCCGGCCCGATCGGCCTGCTGACCGTCGCCTGCTGCCGCGCCCGCGGCGCCGGACGCATCGTGGTCACCGACCTCCACGACCGCCCGGCCCGCCTGGCCGCGGAGCTGGGCGCGGACGAGGTGCGCATCGTCGGCCGCGACGAGGCGGTGCGCGACGCCGTCGACGTCGCGATCGAGGCGTCGGGGGCGCCCGCGTCGCTGCATGCGGCGATGCACGCCCTCCGACCGGAGGGGGTCCTGCTCCAGCTGGGCATGCTGCCGCCGGAACTCGCCCTCTCGCCGTCGCCGCTGATCACCAAGGAGCTGACGGTGGTGGGCTCGCACCGCTTCGCCGGCGAGCTGGACGACGCGCTGGCCTTCCTCGCCGGCCACCCGGAGTGCGCGCGCATCATCACGCACGAGGTCCCGCTCGCCGAGGCCGACCACGCGGTCGACCTCGCCGCGGACCCCGCGGCGAGCAAGGTCGTGGTTCGCGTCGCTCCGTAGCCTCCCGGAGTTTCGGCGCACAACCCGACGGTTCTTGCTCGATCAGGCAGGAACAGGGCCGTTGTGCGTCGAAACTCCGGGGCGGCTGAGTAGCCCGTCAGAGCGTCCGGGCGAAGGGGTCCCGGTCCTCGGGTACCAACGGGATCTCCCCCACCGTGCTGGCGATCTCGGCGAATGCGGCGCTGGACACCGACGCCTCCAGGCTCGTCAGCACCTCGAGGACGTGATACGCGAGATCGCCGGTCGCGATGTGCGGCACGTCCGCCCGGATCGCGCGCGCCATGTCGAGGACGCCGAGGCCGCGGCCCGCCTCCACGCCGACCGACGGCAGCGTCTCCCACCTCTGCGGGGCGACGTCCAACGGCTCGCCGGAGTCGACCGGCGCCCGCGTGAGACGGACCTCGCCGCCGAACGTGTTCGGGTCCGGGATGGACAGCGTGCCCTCCGTGCCCGAGATCTCGACGACGCCCGTGCGGGTGAGGTGCGAGTCGAAGCTGAAGATGCTCTGCCCGGTCGCGCCCCGCTCGAACTGGAAGATCGCGTTGACCATCGTCGGGACCTCGACGGGGAACTCGAAGCCCGCCCGCGTGCCGACCAGGATCGTGCGACGGTCGCGGCCCTTGCCACCGACCGCGGCCACGCGCGCCACCGGTCCCAGCACGTTGACCAGCGCCGTGACGTAGTAGGGGCCCATGTCGATCAGCGGGCCCGCGCCGCGCGCGAACAGGAACTCCGGATCCGGATGGAACGTGTCGGGGCCGATGTAGGCCATCGACGTCTGCGCCGCCAGGGGCACGCCGATGTCGCCGCGCTCGATGGCGCGCCGCGCCGTCTGGAGCCCTGGGCCGAGCACCGTATCGGGAGCGACGCCGAGCCGGACGCCCGCCGCTGCGGCCGCCTCGAGGAGGGTCTTCGCCTCCACCAGGTCGACGCCGATCGGCTTCTCGCTCCACACGTGCTTGCCCGCGGCGATGGCGGCGTGGCTCACCGCGAAGTGCGCGGCGGGCACCGTCAGATTCACCACGAGTTCGACGTCGGGGTGGGAGATCACGTCGGCGGCCGAGCCCGCGACCTCGATGCCGTGCCGCTTCGCCTGGCGCGCCGCCCGCGCCTCGTCGAGATCGCCCAGCGCCACGACCGTGATGTCCGGGAACGACGTCAGGTTCTGCAGGTAGGTCTCCGAGATCATCCCGGTGCCGACGAAGCCGACACCCAAGGGCCCGCTCATCCGCGCACACCCAGCGCGCGGAGGGCGGCGGCGCTGTCGGCGACGGCCGCGAAGAGGTCCCCGTCGTAATAGTCGAACTCGACGACGGCGTACTCGGCCTGCGGCGCGGCGGCGAGGATCGCCGCCATGTCGAGATCGCCCTCGCCCGCGGGTCGCTGGTCGAGCACCACGCCCTCGGCGCCGGGGAGGTGCGGATCGGCCCCGATGATGCCGTCCTTCGCATGCAACAGCCGGACCCGGTCGCCGAGGCGTTCGAGCAGCGCGACGGGGTCGTGGCGGCCGATCGCGGCCCAGAAGACGTCGATCTCCAGCACGACACGTGGGTCGAGCAGCGCCACGAAGGCCTCCAGTGCGGGGACGCCGTCGACGCTGTGATGGAACTCGTGCGAGTGGTTGTGGTACCCCAGCCGGATGCCGCGCTCGGCGGCGAGGTCGACGTAGCCGTTGAGGCGATCCGCGGTGCGGGCGATGTCGTCGGCCTTCGTCCAGAAGGGCCCCGCCACGAAGGGGTCGATCAGGATCTCGACGCCGAGCGTTGCCGCCTCGTCGAGGACGTGCTCGATGGGTGGCAGCTCGATCTTGGCGGCGCCGGGCTCGAGTTGGTCGGAGAGGAAGGAGGCGTGGGCGCTCGGGGACCGGAGGCCCGCGGCGTCGAGCGACGCGCGGAGTTCGGCGGCGCGGCCGACGAAGCCGAAGGCCTCCACGTCGACGAAGCCGATCTCGGCGAGGCGGGCGAGCGTGCCGTCCTGGTCGGCGGCGAGCGCGTCGCGGACGGTGTAGAGCTGGATGGACAGTGCGGCGGATGTCATGGTTCTCTCCAGTGAGACGAGGGGATCCGTAAGGAGAACTGATTCAGCACTCCTCAAACCCCGACCAACGGTCGGAGTTGGACCCCACCATATCTCTAAAACATGACTAGAGGTTCCGCAGGTTGGTGGTGCCGTAGCGAGGACGTGCGCCGCAGTAGGTGCCACCGACCTGCGGGACCTCTATGGGTAGGGTTTGAGAATGACGACGACGAGCGACGGCCGGCGCGGGCCCTACGCGAAGACGGAGCGGTTCCGCCTGGCGGTCCTCGACGCCGCCCTCGGGCTGGTCGCCGCACACGGGTTCCATGCCGCGACCCTCCAGCAGATCGCCGACGAGGTAGGCCGCTCGAAGGCGGGTCTGCTGCACCACTTCGGCTCGCGCGACGCGCTCCTCCTGGCCATCGTGGAGCACCGAGACAGCGTCAACCACGACTCGTTCCCGACCGAACCGGCCCTCGCCGACCTCCCGAAGCTGGTCTCGCACAACGCGACCGTCCCTGGGCTGATCGCCCTCTTCACGGTGATGTCCGCCCTCGCCGCCGCCGACCCGGAGCCCACGAGCCGTCGGGACTACTTCGTCGCCCGCTATGCCGGCATCCGGGCCGTGTATGCCCACGAGGTCGCGGCCGCCCAGCGGGCGGGCACGATGCGCTCAGACCTTCTCCCCGAGCAGGTGGCGACGCTCATCGCGGCCACTTTGGACGGCCTGCAGATCCAGTGGCTCCTCGACCCGGACATCGACATGACCGCCCACCTCGAGGCCCTGATCCGGCTCCTCGCCGCCTGATCAGTGCACGGGGCCGGCGACCACGTCGTCGGGCTTGCGCAGGAAGAACCCGCAGACGGCGGCGCCGGTCCAGATGGCGCCCGCGCCGAGGAAGGCCCAGTGGGCGCCGGTCAGCATCGCGGCCGCCTCCGACGGCGCCGTCGGCGTCGCGGCAGCGGTCTGCATCGCGAACACCGTGACGAACAGCGCCGTGCCCGCCGCGCCGGCGACCTGCTGCACCGCGCCGATCACCGCCGAGCCGTGCGAGTACAGGTTCTTGGGGAGCGCGCCCAGCGAGATGGTGAACAGCGGCGTGAAGATCGCGGCGAAGCTGACGCTCATCGCCATGTGCGCGACCACGATCGCCCACCAGGGGGTGCCGAGGCTCAGCGTCGAGAAGAAGAGGAACACGCCGAGCACGACGGCGCTGGCGGGAAGCACCAACGGCCGCGGGCCGACGCGGTCGAACAGCCGGCCGACGACGGGTCCGAGCAGGCCCATCGCGAGCCCGCCGGGCAGCATCATCAGGCCCACCTGCAGCGGCTCCATGCCGTACGCGCGCTGCAGCAGGAGCGGCAGCATGATGATGGTGCCGAACATCGCCATCATGGCGATCGCCATCATCGTCAGCGCGACGGTGAAGGAGCTGTGCGTGAAGGTCCGGAGATCCAGGAACGCCGCTCCCCTGCCCTGCAGCACGAGCTGCCGCGCGATGAACGCGACGAGGCCCCCGACGCCGATCCCGATGGACAGCATCGGCACCCAGAACTCGACGTGCTCGGCCCCGACGAGGCTGAGGCCGTAGACCAGCGGGCCGAACGCCACGACGGTGAGCGGGATGGACACGGCGTCGAGCGGCGTCAGCTTGCGCTCGCCGACGTCGCCGAGCTTGCGGCTGCCGAGGAGGAGCATGGCGAGCGCGATGGGCAGCACGACGCCGAAGATCAGCCGCCAGGTGCCCAGCTGCAGGATGATGCCGGACAGCGTCGGGCCGACCGCGGGCGCCATCGAGATCACCATCGAGATGTTGCCCATCATCTTGCCGCGCCCGTTGGGGGGAACGAGCTGCATGACGGTGGTCATCAGCAGGGGCATCATCACGGCGGTGCCGGTGGCCTGGACGACGCGCCCGGCGAGCAGGAACGCGAAGCTGGGCGCGACCATGCAGAGCAGGGTGCCCAGGCTGAACGACAGCATCGCCAGCTGGAACACCCGGCGCGTCGGGAGCCTGTCGAGCAGCCAGCCGGTGATCGGAATGACGACCGCCATGGTCAGCATGAACGCCGTCGTCAGCCACTGCGCGGTGCGCTCGTCGACGCCGAGGTCGGTCATGATCGAGCTCAGCGCCACGTTCATCGTCGTCTCGTTGAGGATGACGACGAAGGCCGCGACCAGGAGGATCGGGATGACGGAGGGTCGCTGGTCTCGTGTCATGGGGTCCCTCTCGGAGATAGTGTCGCGTGTCGAAGGTAGGTTGATGGATTCCGGTGTTCCAGTGGATGGATCGCAAGGCCGACGAGCGAAGTAGCACTTGGTCGTTCGTCGAGTGAGGAGAACGCAGCGAGGCGCCGCTGGGACGCCGGAAGCCGCAAGCTACTTTCGACACGCGACACTAACCCGCTACCGTCGATAACGGAGCGGGTTCGGCGCCGTGGTCGCCTCTTCCGCGATCGCCAGCCCGGGGGCGAGGAGCCCCTGGCCCCGCAGTTCGCGCAACCGGCTGACGACGCGGTCACGAAGAGTACCCGGCGCGATGGTGTTCAGGTAAATCTTGGTCGCGCCCTCGAACCCGGCGAGCGTCGAGATCCGCCACTTGAGCATGATCCGCCACGGCATCACCAGCGGCGTGTCCACGGGCCGGTAGTGCCACTCCTCGTTGCAGGGGACGTCCGGTCCCGTGGCGGCGTGCATGGCGTGCAGCAGGTCCGACATGCCGCGCACCTCGTCGGCCGCGTGCTCCCAGGGGAAGCTGGCCTCCGCCTTCGAGAACACCTCGATCGTCGGATACCGGTGGCCGAACCCGGCGAAGGCCACGGCGTGCTCGTTCTCCGCGATCACCAGGCCCCGCCGCGCCGCGTAGCCGACGGCGGCGTCGTTGAACACGTTGGGGTTGGCCGCGAGCCGGCGCAGCGTCGACGCCTGCTGGTTGCCGTGCTCGTCGATGGCGACGAGCTGCTTGTGCAGGTGGTCGAACGACGCGCCGGCGGGCTTCAGCCAGTTCTGGAACACCGTCACGTAGCGCGCGTACCGGTTGAAGGTCAGCATCCGCTCGGCCGCCTCGACGGTGTAGGCGAGGAACGCGCCGTGCTCGTCCGGCGTGAGGGTGCCCGACGACGCGAGCGCCGAGTCGTCGGTGGCGCCGTCGACGAAGTGCCGGCGGGCGATCACGACGTCGTGGCCACCGCCGAAGAACGCGGACGCGCGGCGGAGCAGCTCCTGCTCGCCGAGCGCCGCGATGATCTCGGGGCTGTGGCCGGAGGCGCGCAGCTTCGCCGCCATGACGCTCAGCACGTGCGCGCGGCCGGACTCGGAGGCGAGGTAGGCGTCGCGGCGGTCGCGGATCCAGTCGGGCAGCTCGTAGCCGTAGTTGAGGTGCCAGTAGTCGTAGCTGAGGATCTCGAAGAGGTTGGGGACGCGGCGGAACTCGGCGACGTCGGCGAACAGCTCCTCCGCGGTGGTGCCGTGGTGCGTCCGGAAGCCGTCGCCGTCGCGGACGACACGGGACTTCTCCGGCGGGGTCTCCAGGTAGCGGTCCTGGCAGAACGCGCACGCGCGGCGGTCGTCGCCTGGCGCCAACGGCCGCGGATCGGTGGCGGCGATCCCGAGCGGCCGGTTGCCCCGCCCCGGAACGGTCCACACCTCGGTGCCCGTGAACGGATTCACCTGCTTGACGGTCCCGTCGCGCAGCTCGACGAGATACTCGCCGTCGATCATGTCAGCAGGGGATCGAGCGCGACGGCGAGGAAGACCAGCGCGAGGTACGTGTTCGACCAGTGGAAGAGTCGCATGGCCTTGAGCTGGGGGCCATCGAGGCCGGCCCGGGCGCGGCGCCAGAGCTGGAGGGCCTCCCACAGCAGCACGGCACCGAACGCCCCGGCGGCGACGGGATAGAGCCACCCCGTCGGGGTGACCGGCCACAGCAGCAGCGAGACCGCGACGGTGGCCAGCGAGTACCAGAAGATCTGCGCGGCCACCTGCGGCGCGGGCCGGACCACCGGCAGCATCGGGACACCGGCGGCGGCGTAGTCCTCGCGGTAGCGGAACGCGAGCGCCCAGGTGTGCGGCGGGGTCCAGAGGAAGACGATGCCGAACAGGATGAGCGGCGGCCAGGCGACCGAGCCAGTCACCGCGGTCCAGCCGATCAGCGGTGGGAAGCAGCCCGCGATGCCGCCCCAGACGATGTTCTGCCACGTACGGCGCTTGAGCCACATGGTGTACACGAACACGTAGAACGCGTTGGCGGCGAGCGCGAGGAACGAGGACAGCCAGTTGGCGCCGAGGCCGAGCACGAGCGTGGCGAGGACCCCGAGGACGACGCCGAAGACGGTCGCGTTCCTGGCCGACACCTGGTGCCGCGGGACCGGCCGACGGCGGGTGCGGCGCATCACCTCGTCGATGTCGGCGTCGATGACGCAGTTGAAGGTGTTGGCCGACGCCGCGGCGAAGAGCCCGCCGAGCATGGTCCAGACGATCAGCTGCCACTGGGGGAATCCGCCCGCGGCCAGGAACATCGCCGGGACGGTGGTGACCAGCAGCAACTCGATGATGCGGGGCTTCGTGAGGGCCACGTACGCCTTCACGACATCGCCGAACGGCGCCCGCGACGACGCTGCAACACTCACGACTGCGACTCCAGTATGTAGACCTCGCGGCAGTCTACCGGCCAGGCGGCCGGGCGCCACTCGGGCGATCCCGCCTGTTGCGCCCCGAGTGGATTACTGTTGGCCCCGATGAACGACTACGTGAACCCGCTGCGCGACCCGCAGGACCGCAGGCTCCCCCGCATCGCGGGGCCGTGCGTGCTTGTCATCTTCGGCGTCACCGGGGACCTGTCCCGCAAGAAGCTGATGCCCGCGGTCTACGACCTGGCCAACCGGGGGCTGCTGCCGCCCGGCTTCGGGCTCGTCGGGTTCGCCCGCCGCGACTGGGCGGACCAGGACTTCGCGAGGGTCGTTCACGACGCCGTCAAGGAGCACGCGCGCACCCCGTTCCGGGAGGAGGTGTGGCAGCAGCTGCTCGAGGGCATCCGGTTCGTGTCCGGCACGTTCGACTCCGACGACGCGTTCGTTCGCCTGCGCGACACCATCCGCGACCTCGACACCGCCCGGGCCACCGGCGGCAACCACGCGTTCTACCTCTCCATCCCGCCGTCGAGCTTCGAGCCCGTCATGACCCAGCTGTCGCGCCACGGCCTCGTCGAGCGCCGCAACGGCGACTGGAACCGCGTCATCATCGAGAAGCCGTTCGGCCACGACCTCGCCTCCGCGCGGGAGCTGAACGACGTCGTCGAGACCCTCTTCCAGCCGCAGGAGGTGTTCCGCATCGACCACTACCTGGGCAAGGAGACGGTGCAGAACATGCTGGCGCTGCGGTTCGCCAACCAGATGTTCGAGCCCATCTGGAACAACCACTACGTGAGCCACGTGGAGATCACGATGGCCGAGGACATCGGCATCGGCAGCCGCGCCGGCTACTTCGACGGCATCGGCATCGCCCGCGACGTGATGCAGAACCACCTCCTCCAGCTCCTCGCCCTCACCGCCATGGAGGAGCCCACCAGCTTCGAGGCATCCCAGCTGCGGACGGAGAAGAAGAAGGTGCTCGCCGCCGCGCACGTGCCCCAGCGCTACGACCTGCACACCGCGCGCGGCCAGTACGCCGCCGGGTGGCAGGGCGGCCAGAAGGTGATCGGCTACCGCGAGGAGCAGGGCGTCGCGCCCGACTCCACCACCGAGACCTACGCCGCCATCCGCGTCGACATCGACAACCGCCGCTGGGCGGGCGTCCCCTTCTACCTGCGCACCGCCAAGCGCATGCCCCGCCGCGTGACGGAGGTGGCGCTCAGCTTCAAGCGCGCGCCGCACCTGCCGTTCACGGCCACCGACACCGAGGAACTCGGCACCAACGCGCTGGTCATGCGCATCCAGCCCGACGAGGGCGTCACCCTCCGCTTCGGCGCGAAGGTCCCCGGCACCCAGATGGAGATCCGCGAGGTCTCCATGGACTTCGGCTACGGCGGCTCCTTCACCGAGAGCTCGCCCGAGGCCTACGAGCGCCTCATCCTCGACGTCCTGCTCGGCGAGCCGCCGCTGTTCCCGCAGCAGGAAGAGGTGGAGCTCAGCTGGCAGATCCTCGACCCCGTCCTCGACTACTGGGCCTCGCTCGACGAGATCCCCCAGCAGTACCGCTCGGGCACGTGGGGCCCGCAGTCGGCCGTCGACATGCTGGCCCGCGACGGCTTCGCCTGGCGCCGTCCCTAAGGAGACCCGATGATCATCGAACTGAGCAACACCTCGTCCCGCGAGATCGCCTCCAGCCTCCTCCACGCCCACCGCATGGCGGGCAGCGCCAGCGGCATGGTGCTGACCCTGCTGATCGTCACCACCGACGACCACTTCGACGACGTCATCGAGGCGGCGAAGGCGTCGGGCACGGCTCACCCCTCCCGCGTGATACTGATCACCTACGTCGACGGCGACGAGCCCCGGCTCGACGCCACCGTCCAGGTGGGCGAGGGTCTGCCCGGCGACATGATCGTCCTGCGGCTCTCCGGCGAGCTGCGCGACCACGCCGACGCCGTGTGCCTGCCCCTGCTGCTGCCCGACTCCCCCACCATCGCATGGTGGCCGAACGAGGCCCCCGACAACCTCGCGACGGACCCCATCGGCTCCCTCGCGGACCGCCGCATCACTGACGCCGCCGGCTGCGCGGACCCGCAGGCCGCTCTCGTCCGTCGCGCCAACAACCACGCCGACGGCGACACCGACCTCACCTGGACCCGGCTGACCCGCTGGCGGGCGCTGCTCGCCGCCGCGCTCGACCAGACCGAGGCCGAGGTGACGGGCGCCGTCGTGACGTCGGCCCCGGACAACGCCCCCGCGACCCTCCTCGCGGCGTGGCTGAGCGAGCGCCTCGGCGTCGACGTGGCGCGCACCGACGGGCCGATGATCGGCGTCAACGCCGTGGTGCTGAACACCACAGGAGGCGACATCACCGTGCGCCGCGTCGCCGAGGGGATGGCGGTCTACCAGGTCCCCGGCGAGCCGGAACGCACCGTCGCGCTGCGCCGCAGGCCCATGACGGACCTGCTGACCGAGGAGCTGCAGAGCATGGACGCCGACGACATCTTCGAGGCCGCGACGCTGCGCGTGGCCCGCGACTCCGAGGTCGCCTGATGTACACGCGCGTGGTGCGGCTCGCGACCCAGGCGGAGGTCGCCGACGTCGTAGCCGCCCGCCTGCTGGGGCGCATCGTCGAACTCCAGCAGACCCAGCCGATGGTGCATCTGTGCCTGACGGGAGGCGACGCCGCCAACGCCATGTACGAGCGGCTGGCCGAGCTGGCAGAGGGCTCCGGCCTCGATCCGGCGCGACTCCAGCTGTGGTGGGGCGACGAGCGCTTCCTGCCCGCCACCGACCCCGGCCGCAACTCCCTGCAGGCCATCAGCCGCCTCGCGCGCACGGTGTCGATCAACTCGGCGCACACCCACATGATGGCCGCCAAGGACGGGCGCAAGGACAGCCACGAGTCGGCGGCGGAGTACGAGGCCGAACTCGGCGACACCCGCTTCGACATCATGCTGCTCGGCATCGGGCGCGACGGCCACGTCGGCTCGATCTTCCCCAACCATCCCAGCTTCGAGGCGACGAGCCTCGCCGTGATCGGCGTCGAGGACTCCCCCAAGGAACCGGCCGAGCGGATCTCGCTCACTCTGCAGACGTTGAACCGGTCGGATCAGGTGTGGTTCCTCGCCAACGGCGAGGAGAAGGCGGAGGCGATCACCCGCGCGCTCGCCGGCGACGTCGCGCTGCCCGCCGCGCACGTGCACGGGGACGAGGCCACGCTGTGGTTCATCGACGAGGCGGCCGCCGGCGAACTCCCGGAGCCCTACATCTGCGCGCTGTGATCCGCGGCGACGGTCAGTAGATGACCTCGCCGGAGGCCCGGCGCGCACGGAGCGCCGACACGGCCTCCTCGAGGATCTGCTCGGCCTCGGCCTCGGTGCGACGCTCCTTCACGTAGGCGAGGTGCGTCTTGTACGGGGTGATCTTCGGCGGCGGCGGCGGGTTCTCGGCGTCCGTGTTCGCGGGGAGTCCACAGCGCGGGCAGTCCCACGAGTCGGGGATCTGCGCGTCCGCCGCGAACGCCGGGCGGGTCACGTGCCCGCTGGCGCAGAAGTAGGACACGTAGAAGCGCGGAGCAGTATCCCCGCGCTCAGCCTCACCCATGGGACCGGCACCGACACGGGTGCCGCGAATGGCGTTGCCACCAGCCACTTTGCTTTTCTCCTTGGAGCGTTGACGAGCGAAGACGAAGTCCGTCTAGGCGTGTGATCAGCCGGCGAGCTTGTAGAGGAACAGCAACCCGACGATGGTGAGCAGCCAGACGAGGCCGAGCACCACGGTGATCCGATCGAGGCGCCGCTCGGCGGTGGAGGCACCGCCCATCGTGGTGGACATGCCACCGCCGAACAGATCCGACATTCCGCCCCCACGCCCCTTGTGGAGGAGGACCGTGGCCGCCAGCAGAATGCTGAGCACGATCGCGATGATCGACAGCGTTGTAATGGGCCAAGACACCAGGGGGACAATCACGCGGTACATGTTAACCGACGCCCCCGGTTAATCCACATCGGGGGTCTGTGGGGTCAGGCCTCGTCCGAACCGGCGATGCCCATCATCAGTTCGCACGCCATCGAGTTCGACCAGCTGAACCAGGGCCGGGTGTACTGGGAGGGGTCGTCGGGGTCGAAACCTTCGTGCGTCAGGCCCGTGCCGCCGTCGGTGGCGAGGATCATCGCCAGGCAGGCGTCCGCCTCGTCGTCGGTCCCGGTCAGGCCCTGCACGGCGAGCGCGATGTGCCACACGTAGCCATCTGGCGTGTGCGGGCTGCCGACGCCCTGGGCGAAGGCGCCGCGGTAGAAGAACGGGTTCTGATCGCTCAGCACCCAGGCGCGCGTCGCGAGGTAGGTGGGGTCGTCGGCCGCGACGTCGCTGGTCAGCGGCAGCGACAGCAGCGACGGCATGTTCGCGTCGTCCATCCACAGCACTCCCCCGAGGCCGTCGACCTCGTAGGCGTACCGGCCGTCGATCACGCCGTGCTCCTCGACGCCCCGCCCGATCTCGGCGGCGAGCTGCCGTGCCTCGCTGGCGAGCGCAGCGTCGTCCCAGTGCGCGGCGAACTCGACGATGCAGCGCAGCGCAGAGACGGCCATCAGCTGGGCGGGGATGTTGTAGCCGTAGCGGCAGGCGTCGTCGGACGGGCGGAATCCTCCCCAGGTCATGCCCGTGACCGCCACGGGGGTGCCGCGGCCGTCCTCGCCGAGGGTGTCGGCGGGGTAGGACTCGCGGACGTGGCGGTAGTCGGACAGCTCGAAGTGGCGCTGCTCGCGCCGCCAGAGCTCGACGATGGCGTGGCAACCCCGGCGCACGCGCTCGTCGAGGTGCGCGGCGTCGCCGCTGTCCGTCCAGATCCGGTGGGCGAGCCGCACGGGGAACCCCAGCGAGTCGATCTCGTACTTGCGCTCCCAGACGTTCGGGTCCAGCTCCTCGTCGGACTCGTCGAAGTGCGCGCCGGTCGGGCCGGCGTTGAACGCGTTGGTGTAGGGGTCGAGCTCGATGCAGCGCCACTGCTCGCGCACGATCCCGCGGAGGGTCTCGGCGACCTGCGGGACGTCCTGCAGCCGGAGGAAGGGCAGCACCTGCGCCGACGAGTCGCGCAGCCACATCGCCGGGATGTCGCCGGTGACGACGAAGACGCCGTCGCCGTTGGCCGACATGGTGGTGCACCAGGTGTCCAGCATCATCCGCTCGAAGCGGGCGCCCGCCTCCGCGCCGCAGCGCGCGGCGATGCGTGCCGCCCAGCGGGCGATCTCGGCGGTCAGCTGAACCCCGGCGGGGTTGGTGATCTCTCGCATGGCTTTCCTTTTCAGCGGATGGGGGCAGGTGCCCAGGAGAGGATACGCGGATCCAGGAGGGAGTCGACACTGGCCTGACCGACGCCCACCGCGGCGGGACCTACGGTGACGACGAACGCCCCGGCCTCGCGTCCGGCGCGGGCACCGACCGGCGAATCCTCGAAGACGACGCACTCGGCGATGTCGACGCCGCACGCCGCCGCGGCCGCCAGGTAGAGGTCGGGCGCCGGCTTGGGCAGGGCGACGTCCTCGGTGCCGAGACGGGCGGTGAACAGCGACTCCCAGCCCAACGAACGCACGACGTCGACGACGATGTCGGACGGCGAGTTCGACGCGATCGTGATCGGGAACTCCGCGCTGAGCCGCGTGATCAGCTCCACCGCACCGGGCATCGGCTCGACCGACTCCCCGATGTGGTGCGACAGCCGATCGCGCAACCTGCGCTCGATCTCCGCGGGATCCGAACCCGGAAAGTCGGCGGTGTACTGCACCACGAGGTCCGCCATCGATCCACCGAGCAGGCCTTTGCCCGTGGGGTCTCCCCCCGCGTCGTGCCAGATGTCCTCGGTCGCCGCGAACCAGGCAGCCTCCGAGTCCACCAGCGTGTCGTCCATGTCGAAAAGCACCGCCGAGATCCGGCGAGGAAGCCCTGTCATGACCCGAACACTAGTGGCCCGCGCCTCACCACTCGAAGGCGAGGTCCCTCGCCGGCCCCGACGGCTCGATGTCGCGGAGGACGCCGACCGAGGGATCGTCCAGCTGTCCCTGCCGTGCGCCGATCGCGTCCAACAGGAGGCCTGCGACCTGGTGGCTGCGCAGCAGCGACGTCGCCGCCACCGGCTCCGGCAGGCGTCCGCCGACGCGGTGCACGATCAGGAAGCTGCGCCGCACCTCGACCTCGTCCTCGCCGTGGCCGCCCTCGCTCCTGTGGCCGTGGTCGGTGGTGACGGCGATCAGCCAGTCCTCGCCCAACTGCTCGTGCCGCTCGCAGACCGCTTTGACGAGGTACCGCGTGTGCTCGTCCACCTGGCGGATCGCCGCCCGGTACTCCTCCGAGTCGGCGCCGAAGCCGTGGCCCGCGGCGTCGGTCCCCTCGAAGTAGACGACCGCCGCGTCGGGCCCCTCGTGCAGGAGCCGCCACGACGCCCACTGACACACGGCCGCGTCGGCGGCGGCGATGCCGCGGGTGGGATCGGGCTGGAACAGCTGATGCTGCCCTGTCCGCTGCTGGTCGACCCGCTGGTGGATCATCGGGCCGGGGCCCGCGGGGTCGGTGAACGCGCCCCAGGAGGCGGCCGCGAGGGTGCGGGCCTTGGGGTTGGCGAAGAAGACGCGCGACAGGATGTCGGGGTTGCGCGCCAGGTCGTGGCCCACGAACTCGTTCCACCACACGTTGCACTCCTCGTGCGTGGCGCCCGTGAGGAGGGACGACCAGCCGGGGCCGGAGTCGGTGGGCGGCGTCATCCACATCGGGATGATCGTCCCGCCGGACCGCGCGTCCCCCGTCGCGAGGCGCCGGAGGGTCGGGGCGAGGACGCCGTGGCGCTGCGCCTCGGCCAGCGGCAGGGTGCCGTCCGCGCCGCCGGAGCCGAAGCGGGGGTCCGACGGGTGATCCGGGGCCGCGAACAGCGGGTCGGCCGCGACGAGGTCGGGGAAGGCCAGGTCGGCGCGCACGCCGTCGAGGCAGACGAGGAGGAGCTTCATCGGGACCTTCCGAAGCGCAGCGTGAGGATCTGGAACGGCCGGAGCGCGAGATCGACGGCGCTGCCCGCTCCGAGCGCCCCGGCGGGCAGGGCCTGGGTCGGCTCCACGACGGGGTCCTCGAGGAGGTCCACCTCCCCGACCGAGGTGGCGGCGCGGCCCAGCGTGAGGCGGGTCGCGCTCCGGGCACCCGCGGCCTCGTACAGCCGGACGATCAGGTCGCCGGAGCCGTCGAAGGCCCGCTTGACGGCGTCGATCACAACGAGGCTGTGCGCCGTCGGCTCGCTCAGCCGGAAGAGCGACGGCGCCGCGGCCGCCCCGTCCAGGATGCGGAGGGGTTGGTTGAGCCGGATGCCTGCCTCGTGGGCGCGGCGGACGTCGGCTCCCACGGTGAGGCTGTAGGCGAAGGTGTGCGCGCCGAGGTCGGCCTCGGGGTCCGGCGCGTTGGGCGCGCGCAGGAGGGTGAGGCGGGCGTCGACGCCGGCAGCGGGCGCGCCGGGGCCGGCGTAGGAAGGGTGGACGTCGTGCCCGTACGTGGAGTCGTTCGCCAGGGCGAGCCCGTAGCCAGGCTCTCGCACCAGCAGCCAGCGCTGGCCCGAGGTCTCGAACCGCGCCCGGTCCCAGGACGTGTTGACGGCGACGGGCCGCTCGATGTGGCCGAACTGGATCTCGGCGGCGGCGTGCGTGGCGCGCACGGCCAGCGGGAAGCCGACCTTGAGCACCCGCTCGCGCTCGCGCCAGTCGACGGACACGTCGAAGTCGACGGTGGCCGACTCCGCGTCGAGGCCGATCCCCTGCACGACGCGCGACCCGCCGAACGAGCGGGAGACCTCGACGCGCGCGCGGAGCGGGTCGTCGAGCACGACGCGCAGGTCGTCGACGGCGTCGAGCGCCGTGGCCTGGCGGCGATATTGCTCCTCCAGCTCCCAGGCGTCGAAGCAGCTGGGGTGGTCGGGATGGAGGGTGAGGAGATTGCCGCGCCCTCCCGGGAGCAGGGCCTCGCGGCGGGCTGCGTGATCCCAGACCGAAGAGAGGACGCCGTCGGCGCCGATCTCGACTCGCACGACGCCGTTGTCCAGCGTGACGGCCGACCCGTCCCGCGTGACCTCGACCGCGCGGGCGGGCTCGCGCCGCGCCGCGGCGAGGTCGGCGACGGCGAGCTCCGGCACCTCGACGAGGCGGAGGCTCCCGCCGATCGCGACGACCTCCCGGCGAGGGTGCGAGGCGGCGTTGAGCAGCCCGGCACCCGCCTCGGACGGCACGACGACGGCGCCGAGCAGCGCCTCCAGATCCGCGACGACGGCGGCGAACTCCTCGGCGGCCTCGCGGTTCACCCAGGCGATGCTGCTGCCGGGCAGGATGTCGTGGAACTGCAGGAGCAGGAGCCGACGCCAGAGCGTCTCCAGCTCCTCGGCGGGGTAGGCCGCGGCCGGCCCCATGGCCGCGAGAAGCTCGACGGCGGACAGCAGCGACTCGCTCCGGCGATTGCCCTGCTTGAGGGCGTGCTGAGTGGTGTAGACGCCGCGATGGAACTCCAGGTAGAGCTCCCCCGCCCAGGTCGGCGGGTCCGGGTATTCGGCCCTCGCGGCCTCGAAGAACGCCTGCGGACCCGCGGAGACGAGCCGGGGCGCGTCCTCGAGGTCGGCGAAGCGGCGCACCCGCTCCATCATCTCCGGGACGGGTCCCCCGCCGCCGTCGCCGTACCCATAGGGCAGCAGGGAGTGCGACGCGCGGCCCTTCTCCGTGAAGGTGCGCTCGGCGCGCAGCACCTCCTCGGGGCTGACGATGCTGTCGTAGCAGTCGACCGGTGGGAAGTGGGTCCAGATCCTCGTGCCATCGATCCCCTCCCACCAGAACGTGTGGTGCGGGAGGCTGTTGAGCCGATTCCAGGACAGCTTCTGGGTGAAGAACCAGTTCATGCCCGCGAGGCGGGCGAGCTGCGGCAGCGCGCCGGTGTAGCCGAAGGAGTCGGGCAGCCAGAGGCAGTCCGGCCGCACGCCGAGCTCCTCGATCATCCAGCGCAGGCCCGACGTGAACTGACGCACGAGGGCCTCGCCGCCCGGGAGGTTGGTGTCGGACTCGACCCACATGCCGCCGACCACGTGCCACTGACCGGCGGCGATCGCCTCGCGGACCCGGCCGAACATCTCCGGGGAGGCCTCCTTCAGCCACTGGTAGTGCTGCGCGGAGGTGCACGCGAAGTGGAAGTCCGGGTACTCCTCGGCGAGCGCGACCGTGTTGGAGAAGGTGCGCAGCACCTTGCGGCGCGTCTCCCGGAGGGGCCAGAGCCAGGCGGAGTCGATGTGGGCGTGCCCGACGGCGGTCATGGTCTGCGCGGAGGCGTTGGCGCCGCCGTCGATCAGGGGCGCGAGCACGCGCCGCGCCGCGGCCGCCTGCGCGAGGACATCCCCCGCGTCGACGACATCGGCCGCGTCTTCCATGCCGCGGAGCAGCCGGGCGCGCCGCGTGGACTGCTCGGGCAGCTCGCGCATGAGTCCGTCGAGGACGTCGAGGTCGAGCCACAGCGCCCACACGTCGTCGTTGCGGACGACGATCTCCGCCCCGCCGAACCTCCAGACGGGCTCGTCGGAGGCGGTGAGCACGTCGCCCTGCGCCGTCGGCTCGGTCGGGCTGGACGACATGTCCGGGTTGGCCGCGGCCTCGACGTAGAGCAGGAGCGAGCCGTCGTCGGCCACCAACGGCCGCGCTGCCCGGGCGGCGCGCGCCGCCAGCGGCCCGTGGGTGAGGGCGACGGTGCGGTTCATCGGGTTGACGCCCTTCAGGGGCCAGCCGTCGGCGGTGAAGACCATGCCCTCGGACTGGTTGCCCGCCCAGTCGCCGACGAAGCCGAGGTCGACGCGCAGGTCGAGCCGCTCGGTCATCGCCTCCGCAGGGACGCGGCCCTCGAGGCGCAGCCACCAGGTGCTCCACGCGGGGCCCCACCAGGTGCCCGCCGGGAAGTCGGCGTAGCTGCCTGCCACGGCCTCCTCGAAGGCGACCGGCTCGCCGGGCGCCCGCCAGGCCGACACGTCGAGCCTGGCGACGACGGTGTACAGCCGCTTCTCGATGCGCGCGCGCAGCCGCCCGATGCGCTCCTCGACGAGCCTCCGGTCGTCATGCATCGGCGGTGTCCCTGAGGTAGCCCAGCTCCGGGAAGTTGTCGATCAGCTCGTCGAGCAGGGCCACCGCGACGTCGTAGGAGTCGACGAGCGGGTGGCACATCAGCGCGAGGACCGCGTCCTGCCGCCAGCGCTCCGTGGCCGCGGCGATGGTGTACCGCTCCACCACCTTCGCGTTGACGACGAGGCCGCGGCCGTGCTCCGGCAGCACCGCCCCCGGGAGCCGCTGCAGGCCGCGCCCGTCGACGCGGCACGGGATCTCGACGACCGCGGTGTCGTCCAGCTCGGGCAGGGCGCCGCGGTTGGCGACGTTGAGGATCAGCGTGGCGGGCTCGTCGTTGGCGATCGCGTGCATGATCGACAGGGCCACCTGGTCGTATCCGCCCGTCTCCATGTCGGCGTCGTCGCGTTCGAAGCTGCCCGCCGCCTCGCGGTTGGTGGCCATGTAGGTCTCCTCGCGCTCGCGGCGGGTGCGCTCCCAGAGGTCGTAGGCGCCGTCGCCCGCGCGCCGGGCCGCGCCGTAGAACCCCGCCTGCTGCGCCTCGAGGAACACGCCGCGCGTCTTGTCCGAGGCGAGGTCGATCGCCAGGTCCTCGCGCGAGAAGTAGTAGTAGTGGAGGTACTCGTTGGGCAGGACCCCGAGCGCCCGGATCAGGGAGGCTCCGAAGAGGCGGCCCTCCTCGAAGGTCTCGATCAGGTCGGGACGGTCGAGGAGCAGCGGCAGCACGTCCGTGCCGTCGACGTGCAGCGCGCTGATCCAGCCGAGGTGGTTGAGCCCTGCGTAGCCGATGTGGATCCGGTCGGAGCCGGAGTCGGGGCTCGGCACGTCGTCGGCGATCAGGCCCGCGCGGCGGAGCGCGTCGAGGGCCCGCCGGGCGAGGCCGAGGGGCGAGTCGCAGATGCCGATCACCCGGTCGCCGAGGTGGCGCTGCATGACCTCGGTGACGACGCCCGCCGGGTTGGTGAAGTTCATCACCCACGCCTGCGGGGCGTGGGTTCTGATCTCCTCGACGAGATCGAGGACCGCCGGGATGCAGCGCAGCGCGTAGGAGATGCCGCCGGCGCCGACCGTCTCCTGGCCGATCACGCCGTGGCGCAGCGCGACCTGTTCGTCGACGGCGCGGCCGTGCGTGCCGCCGACGCGCATGGCGGAGAAGACGAAGTCCGTGCCGGCGAGTGCGGTCGCGGCGTCGGTGGTGGTGATCACCGACGGTGCCTCCTCCGCGCGGTCCTCGAGCTCGCGCAGCACCTGGGCGATCGCGCCCAGGCGCGCCTCGTCGGTGTCGTAGAGCCGGAGCTCGGTCACCCGCTCCGCCGACCGATCCGCGATCAGCGCCTTGTAGATGAGCGGCACGCGGAACCCGCCGCCCCCGATGATCGTCAGCTTCATACCAGCGTTACCTCCGTGTGGTGAATGCGGCAGTGCTCCGCGAGCTCGCCGGGCAGGCGCGGCGCATCGGTCAGGATGCCGTCGAGCTGGCCCACCTTGAACGGCGAGCTCCCGCCCTTGCCCGGGAACTTCTCGGAGTCCGCCAGCAGGTAGGACGTGGTGGCGGCGGCGCGCGCCGCGCGCTTGATGCCGCTCTGCGAGTAGGACGTGTCCCTGATCCGGCCCGAGGCGGAGACGCCCGAGCAGCCGAGGAACGCGATGTCGGCCTGGTGACTGGCCAGCGCGTCGACCACGGGGGTGCCCGAGAAGCACTGGTACTGCTCCGACCAGTGCCCGCCGAGCAGGATGATGGTCGCCCGGCCGCCCGCGCGGAGCACCTCGAAGGCGGGAAGGGAGGCCGTCAGCACGGTGACGTCGCGCTCCTTCAGCGCGAGCGCCACGTAGTGCACCGTCGTGCCGATGTCCAGGATGACGGTCGCGCCGTCGGGGACGAGGGCCGCCGCCGCGGCGCCGATGCGGCGCTTCCCCGCGCCCGCCCGGACGAGCGCCTCCTGGAACGGGTCGTCGACATCGGCGACGAGACGGACGCCGCCCCAGGTCCGCTCGATCCTGCCGAGGCGCTCGAGCTCGACGATGTCGCGGCGGGTCGTCGCGGGGCTGATCCCCAACTGCGCGGCGAGGTCCGCGACGGTCGCCGCGCCGGCCGCCTGCACGAGGCCCATCAACGCCTCATGGCGCACTGTCTTCAACACTCCGCCAATCTATCGGAGCCCGGGAGCTGACGCTCAGATATGAGCATTTCAATCAAAATTATTCATCTGGGGCCGCGGGGATGTTAGATTCTGTCCTAAGGCGAGGATCAAGGATGATCGAGATCACGCTAATCAATCATCGAAGGAGTTCGGCCAATGACTGTCTCACGACGTACCCTCCTCCGCGGCGGCGCCCTCGGCGTCGGCGCCCTCGGGCTCGGCGGCCTCGCCGCCTGCTCCACCGCAGCCCCCACCCCCGCGCCGACCGGCGGCGCCACCGGCGGAGGTGCTGCCACCCAGAAGATCCTGTGGACCTGGCCTGAGGGCTTCGGCAAGAAGGTCCTCGACGCCGTCGCCGCGGAGTTCTCGCAGTACCAGCTGCGGCAGGACATCATCGGCGGCGACTTCAAGCAGAAGCTGACCACCACCTTCACCGCGGGCAGCGGGCTGCCGGACATCACCGGCGTCAAGGGCGAGGACATCGCGTTCTTCCGCACCCAGGCCAAGTACTTCGTCGATCTCAACACGGTCGGAGCGGCCGACATCAAGGACACCTACCTCGACTGGAAGTGGGCCCAGGCGACGACGACCGAGGGTCAGCAGCTGGGCATCCCGATCGACATCGGTCCCACCGCGCTGTTCTACCGCTTCGACGTGTTCGAGGACGCGGGCCTTCCCTCCGACCCCGTCGAGCTGGCCGCGGCCATCCGCACCTGGGACGAGTACTTCGAGCTCGGCAAGGAGCTGCTGGCGAAGAAGCCCGACACCTACCTCGTGCGCAACACCGGCGGCCTCTTCGACACCGTCTGGAAGCAGAGCGGCAAGGGCTTCATCGACGAGACCGGCACCTTCATCGGCGACCAGGCCCACATCAAGAACGCCTGGGACACGGCGGCCAAGGCCCTCGACGCCGGCATCGTCGCCACGCTGGCCTCGAATACCGCGGACTCGGCCGCCGCCGTCAACGAGGGCAGGCTGCCCGCCGACTTCGGCGCCTCGTGGCACCTCTCCGACCTCATGGTCGACGCGCCCGACACCGCGGGCAAGTGGCACGTCTGCGAGCACCCCGGCGACGCCACCAACAACGGCGGGTCCTTCCTGACGATCCCGGCCGGCGTCGCCGACCCGGCGGCCTCCTTCGAGCTGATCTCCTTCATCCTGAACCCGCAGAACCAGGCGTTCGAGTTCGAGGACAAGGGCAACTTCCCGGCGACGCCCGCCTCGTTCGACATGCCGGAGGTCGCGGGGCCGGTCGAGTTCCTGGGCGGGCAGAAGGCCGCCGAGGTGTTCGGCCACGCCGCCGAGACGGTCCGGCCGCTGTACGAGGACCCGAACGAGAACACCGT
This sequence comes from uncultured Arachnia sp., assembly GCA_934636715.1. The sequence goes on along the minus strand of CAKUBE010000004.1, from coordinate 66,992 downwards.
CAACGCCCCGTTCTTCGCCGAGATCGACCTGGTCGAGAACTCGAAGAAGGATCCCGAGAAGGCATGGACCGACGCCGTCACCGCGGCGAAACGCCTTGCCAAGCAGGTCGGCCTCACCGTCGGATGAGCGTCGCGGCCACACGGCGGGGGCGCCCATCGCCCCCGCCGGTGGACGGCTACCGCACGTCGTCCACCCGGGAGCGCATGAGAAAGGCGCTGCCGCAGTACGGGGCCCTCGGCCCGTACTTCTTCTTTTTCTTCCTGTTCGGCGCGATGCCGATGGCCTTCACGATGGTGCTGGCGTTCACGAACTGGTCTGGCCTGGGGGACATCACCTTCATCGGCCTCGAGAACTTCGGCTACCTCCTCACCGATCCCCTCTTCTACAAGTCGCTCGTCAACACCCTCATCCTCTGGGTCATGGGAACGGTGCCGACGCTGACGCTGGCCACCATCGTCGCGCTGATGCTGAACTCGACCCTCCGGTTCTCCACCACCTACCGGGTCATCTACCTGATCCCCAACGTGACCTCGCTCGTGGCGATGGGCATCCTGTTCAGCTCGCTGTTCTCCAGCCAGTTCGGCCTCGCCAACGCCGTCGTCAACCTGTTCGGGTTCGACAACATCGCCTGGCTGCAGAACGAGTGGGGCATCAAGATCGCGATCTCGGCCCTGACCACCTGGTCGTTCGTCGGCTACAACTCGCTGCTGATCCTCGCCGGCCTCCAGGCGATCGACAAGACGCAGTACGAGTCGGCGGCCCTCGACGGCGCCAACGGCTGGCAGACCTTCTTCCGGATCACGCTCCCCCAGCTCCGGCCGATCGTGCTGTTCATCACGCTGATGTCGACGATCGGCTCCCTCCAGAGCTTCACGGAGGCGCAGGTGCTCACCTCGTCGATGTCGTCGGGTGCCGCCTCGGCGGGCGGCGTCGGCAACTCCGGCCTGACCATGGTGCTCTACTTCTACGCCGTCGCGTTCCAGGAGAACCGCTACGGCTACGGCGCCACCATCGCCTGGGGCGTCTTCGTGGTCGTGATGTTCTTCTCGGCCATCAACTGGTTCGTGACCCGCGAGCGCAAGGAGGCGGGGCGATGAGCATGTCCGCAAAGGCCGTTCCCGCCGCACTCGCCGGGCCCGCGATCGAGACGGGCAGCCCGCGCCGTCGCCGCCCCGTGCGGCCGAGCGTCTTCCTGCGCCACGGCGGTCTGATCGTCGGCGCCGTCGTCTCGCTGTTCCCGTTCTACTGGATGTTCGTCCTCGCGACGCATCCCTCCGCGGTGATCTACCAGTTCCCGCCGGTGATGACGCCCGGCGACCGGCTGGGCGCGAACATCGCGACGATCATGGAGAAGACCAACATCTGGGCCTCGATGGCCAACACCGCGGTGGTGGCGCTGAGCGTCACCGTGCTGGTGCTGCTGGTCGCCTCGCTGGCGGCCTTCGCGTTCGCGAAGTACCAGTTCCCCGGCAAGAACCTGCTCTTCGGCGTCGTGCTCGCGACGTTCCTGCTGCCCTCGCAGCTGGCGACGATCCCGCAGTTCCTGCTGATGAGCAAGCTGGGCTGGGTGGGCGACCTCAAGGCCCTCATCTTCCCGTCGCTGGCCAGCGCGTTCGGCGTGTTCTGGCTGCGGCAGTACGCGACGTCGGCCATCCCGGGCGAGCTGCTGGAGGCCGCGACGATCGACGGGTGCGGGTTCCTGCGGCAGTACCGGCACGTCTGCCTGCCGACGATCCGGCCCGCGTTGGCGTTCCTCGGCATCTTCACGTTCATCGGCTCGTGGAACGACTTCATGTGGCCGCTGATCGTGCTCACCGACCCGAGCAAGCTCACTCTCCAGGTGGCGCTGAGCCAGCTGAAGACCGCACACGGGACGGACTACGGGATGCTGATGGCGTCGTCGCTGATCGCCGTGCTGCCCCTGCTCGTCATCTTCTTCCTCGGCGCCAAGCAGTTCATGTCCGGCATCACCGAGGGAGCGGTCAAGGGCTGATTCCCCCGCAAAAAAGGAGGTCGGCGCGGAACCGGATGGTTCCGCGCCGACCGTCGTTTTCGGCGGCTCCCGATCAGAGCTGGTAGAACCGCACGATCGCGGCGAACTCGTCGGGCTGCAGCGACGCGCCGCCCACGAGGGCGCCGTCGATGTCGGGCTCCGACATGATCTGCGCGACGTTGCCGGACTTCACCGAGCCGCCGTACTGGATGCGCACTGCGTCGGCCGTGGCCAGGTCGTACAGCGCGGCGACCTCCCGACGGATGGCGCCGCACACCTCCTGCGCGTCGGCCGGGGTGGCGACCTCGCCGGTGCCGATGGCCCAGACGGGCTCGTAGGCGATGACGAGGCCCGCGACCTGCTCGGCCGTGAGATCGGCCAGCGTGCCGCGCACCTGGTTCAGCGTGTACTCGACGTGGTCGCCCGCCTTGCGGATGTCGAGGCCCTCGCCGACGCAGACGATCGGCGTCATGCCGGCGGCCAGCACCTTCTTCGCCTTGGCGTTGATGATCTCGTCTGTCTCGCCGTAGTACTCGCGGCGCTCGGAGTGGCCGACGATCACGTAGCCGACGCCCAGCTTCGACAGCATGGAGGTGGAGATCTCGCCGGTGTAGGCGCCGTTGTCGTGCTGCGATACGTTCTGCGCGCCGAGGCCGAAGTGCAGGCGGTCGCCGTCGATCAGGGTGCGGACGGTGCGGAGGTCGGTGAACGGCACGCACAGCACCGCATCGGACTTCGCGGGGTCCCAGTCCTTGTCGACGAGGGTGTAGTGGAGCTTCTCCACCAGTCCAGTGGCCTCGACGTGGTCGACATTCATCTTCCAGTTACCGGCCATGATCGGCTTGCGGCTCATCAGTTGTCCTCCTCAAGAACGGAAATACCGGGCAGTTCCTTGCCCTCCAGGAACTCGAGCGACGCGCCACCGCCGGTCGAGATGTGGCCGAACTCGTCGTCGGCGTGGCCGAGCGCCCGGACGGCGGCGGCGGAGTCGCCACCGCCGACGACCGACAGGCCATCGACCTCGGTGAGCGCCTGCGCGACGGCGGCGGTGCCCTTCGCAAGGGAGGCGATCTCGAACACGCCCATCGGGCCGTTCCAGAACACCGTCTTGGCGCCCTTGATGGCGTCGGCGTACAGCTTCTCGCTCTCGGGGCCGATGTCGAGGCCCTGCTTGCCCTCGGGGATGTCGTCGACGGAGACGACCTCGACCTCGCCGATGGTCGTGCGGGCGTCGAAGTCCATGCCGTCGGCGACGCGCACGTCGACCGGCAGCAGGATCTGCTTGCCCTCCGCCTTCGCGGTCTCGAGGTAGCCGAGGCAGGTGTCGAGGTTGGACGCGTCCAGCAGCGAGTTGCCGATGTTCTTGCCCAGGGCCTTCAGGAAGGTGAAGGTCATGCCGCCGCCGATGACCAGCGTGTCGGCCACCTTGAGCAGGTTCTCGATGACCGACAGCTTGTCGGCGACCTTCGCGCCGCCGAGCACGACGACGTAGGGGCGCTCGGGGGTCTCGGTCAGCTGCTTGAGGACGCCGACCTCCTTGGCGACGAGGAAGCCCGCCGCGGTCGGGAGGAGCTTGGCGACGTCGTAGACGGACGCCTGCTTGCGGTGCACGACGCCGAAGCCGTCCGAGACGAAGATGTCGCCGAAGGCCGCGTACTTGGCGGCGAGCGCCTGGCGCTCCGCCTCGTCCTTCGACTCCTCTGCGGGCTCGTAGCGCACGTTCTCCAGCAGGGCGACGTCACCGTCGGCCAGGGAGGCGACGGTGGCCTGCGCGGACTCGCCGACGACGTCGCCGGCCAGCTTGACGTCGACGCCGAGCAGCTCGCCCAGGCGGGCGGCGACGGGGGCCAGCGAGTACTTGGGGTTGACCTCGCCCTTGGGGCGGCCCAGGTGGGCCATGATGACGACGCGGGCGCCGGCCTCGCGCAGCGCGGTCAGCGTCGGGAGCGCGGCGCGGATGCGGCCGTCGTCGGTGATGTTCTTGTCAGCGTCCAGCGGGACGTTGAAGTCGCAGCGGATGAGGACCCGCTTGCCCGAGAGATCGCCGAGATCTGCAACAGACTTCATTGATGAGCCTTCCTAGAGGTTTCAGGGATGGAGGGGGTCGAGCAGAGACGGCCCCGCAACCCACACTGTTGGGTCACGGGGCCGTCTGCTCAAGCCACTATTTGGCGCGAGATCAGAGCTTGGAGGCGACGAGCTCGGTCAGGTTGACGAGGCGGTTGGAGTAACCCCACTCGTTGTCGTACCAGCCGACGACCTTCACCTGGTTGCCGATGACCTTGGTCAGGCCGGCGTCGAAGACACAGGAGGCCGGGTCGGTCTCGATGTCCTTGGAGACGATCTCGTCCTCGGTGTAGACGAGGACCTTGCCGTCGGCCGCGGCCTTGACGATCGCGTTGACCTCTTCGACGGTGGTCTCACGGGAGGCCTCGAAGGTCAGGTCGGTGGCGGAGCCGGTCGGGGTGGGAACGCGCATGGCGTAGCCGTCCAGCTTGCCCTTCAGCTCGGGCAGCACGAGCGCGACGGCCTTGGCGGCGCCGGTCGTGGTGGGAACCATGTTGAGGGCCGCGGCGCGCGAGCGACGCAGGTCCTTGTGCGGGCCGTCCTGCAGGTTCTGGTCCTGGGTGTAGGCGTGGATCGTGGTCATGAGGCCACGCTCGATGCCGAGGGCGTCGTTCAGCGCCTTGGCCATGGGGGCCAGGCAGTTGGTGGTGCAGGACGCGTTGGAGATGATGTTATGCACCGCGTTGTCGTACAGGTTGTCGTTGACGCCCATGACGATGGTGATGTCCTCGTTCTTCGCCGGGGCGGAGATGAGCACCTTCTTGGCGCCGGCGTCGATGTGCGCCTTGGCCTTGGTGGCGTCCACGAAGAAGCCGGTGGACTCGATGACGATGTCGACGCCCAGCTCGCCCCAGGGCAGCTGCGCGGGATCCCGCTCGGCGAAGGCCTTGATCTCCTTGCCGTCGACGATCAGCGCGTCGTCGTCGTACGCGACCTCGCCCGGGAACCGGCCGAGGATCGAGTCGTACTTGAGGAGGTGGGCCAGAGTCTTGTTGTCGGTCAGGTCGTTGACTGCGACAACATCAAGATCGGCACCCGACGCGACGAGCGCGCGGAAGTAGTTACGGCCGATGCGGCCAAAGCCGTTGATTGCAACCTTAACGGTCATGAGGAATGTGATCCCTTTCGCTACCTTGCGCCCATGAGGCACATACGGACGTGGTCATCCTAACCGTCTGAACCCCGGTGGCAACTGCTGGGGTCCAATATTGGGGAGACTTACTCGCCGTCGCGCAGTTCGGGCGGGAGGCTGGCCTCCGTGCCGGGGATGCCCGCGTCCTCCGCGGCCTTGTCAGCGGTGGCGAGGAGCCGGCGGATGCGTCCGGCGATGGCGTCCTTCGTCAGTGGCGGCGTGTGGAGCTGGCCGAGCTCCTCCAGGCTGGCCTGGCGGTGGGTGAGCCGCAGCTGGCCGGCCTCGCGCAGGTGCTCGGGCACATCGTCGCCCAGGATCTCCATGGCCCGCTCGACGCGTGCGCTGGCCGTCACCGCCGCGCGGGCGGACCGGCGGAGGTTGGCGTCGTCGAAGTTGGCGAGCCGGTTGACGTTGGCCCGGACCTCCTTGCGCTTGCGGCGGCCGTCCCACTCGATGCGGGACTCGGCGGCACCCATCCTGGTCAGCAGGTCGGCGATGGCGTCGCCGTCGCGCAGGACGATGCGCTCGACGCCGCGCACGTCGCGCGACTTGACGACGATGCCGAGGCGGCGGGCCGCGCCGACGAGCGCGAGGGCGGCCTCGGAGCCGGGACAGGTGATCTCCAGCGACATCGACCGGCCGGGCTCCGTCAGCGAGCCGCGGGCGAGGAACGCCGCGCGCCACACGGCGACCGCGTCGGCGAGGGAGCCTCCCACGACGGCGGGCGGCAGGCCGCGCACGGGCCGGCGGTGCTGGTCGACGAGGCCGGTGAGGCGCGCCAACTGCTCCCCCTCGCGCACGATGCGCAGCGTGTAGCGGGGGCCGCGGCGCAGGCCGGAGCCGTTGATCACGAGGAGCTCGGACTCGACCGCGAACAGTTCGGCGATGAAGGCGCGCAGGCGCCGGGCCGCGGCGCCCGTGTCGAACTCGGCCTCGACGACGATCCGTCCTCCCACGAGATGGAGGCCTCCGGCGAACCGCAGCATGGTCGCCACCTCGGCGCGCGCCACCGACGAATGCGCCGCCGGCACGCCGGCCAGTTCGGATTTCACCTTCTGTGTCAAAGCCACCATGGCAGTGTGCCACACCCCGTCCCGCGGCTCAGCGCGAGACGACCTCACTCAGCACCGCCGCGAGGCGGTGCCTGTCGTGCGTAGCCGAGCCGTCGCGCGCCGCCACGTCGGCCGCGACGAGGCGTCCTCCGAGCGACGCGACGATCCTCTCGAGCTGAGGGTCGGTCGCGGCGAACCGCTCGTCGGCGATCACGACGTCGAGCCGCAGCCCCTCGACGTGCTCGGCGAGCAGCTCGATGTGCCGGGAGGCGGAGAAGCCGTCGGTCTCGGCGGCGGGGGCGACGTTCATCACGAGGACCCGCTGCGCCGCGGTCGTCCGGATGGCCTCCGCGAGCTCCGGGACGAGGAGGTGCGGGATCACGCTCGTGAACCAGGACCCGGGGCCCAGTACGACGCTGTCGGCCTCCCGCACGGCCTGGACCGCCTCCGGCCGGGCCGGGGGCTTGTCGGGAACCAGCCGGACGTGCTGCACGGTCGCGCGGGACTTCGCCACCGTCGCCTGGCCGCTGAGGGTGCACACCTCGTCGGGCGCGAGCGGGTCGAGCCCCACGACGTCGGCCTCGATCTCGAGCGGCACGGAACTCATGGGGAGGACGCGGCCGCGGGTCCGCAGCAGGCTGCCGACCATGTCGAGGCCCGCCACCGGGTCGCCGAGGTGCTGCCAGAGGCCCGCGATGAGCAGGTTGCCGATCGCGTGCCCGGCGAGCGGCCCCTCGCCGGTGAACCGGGCCTGGAGGACGTCGGCCCAGGCGCGGCCGTCGTGGTCGTCGGAGCACAGCGCCGCCAGCGCCATCCGCAGGTCGCCGGGGGGAAGGATGTCGAACTCCTCGCGCAGGCGGCCGGACGAGCCGCCGTCGTCGGCCACCGTGACGACGGCGGTGAGCCGGTCGGTGATCCGCCGCAGCGCCGTCAACGACGCGGCCAGTCCGTGGCCCCCGCCCAGCGCGACGACGCGGGGCAGGTCGTGGATGCTCATTCCTTGCCCAGATCCCGGTGGAGGACGGTGCTCGGGTAGCCGTTCTCGCGGAGGCGGACCGCGAGTTCCTCGGCCATCGACGTCGACCGGTGCTTTCCGCCGGTGCAGCCGATGGCGACGGTCACCTGCCGCTTGCCCTCGGCGAGGTAGCCGGGCGCGACGGTGGCGAGCAGCGACAGCATGTGGTCCTGGAAGTCCTGCGCGGCCTGGTGCTTCAGGACGTACTGGGCGACGTCGCGGCTGAGCCCCGACTTCGGTCGCAGCTCCGGGATCCAGAACGGGTTCGGCAGGAACCGGACGTCGAAGACCATGTCGGCGTCGATCGGCACGCCGTTCTTGAACCCGAAGGAGATGAGCGAGATCTTGAGCTGGTCCGCGGTGTCGTCGCCGAAGTGGTTGGCGATCCGCTGGACGAGGTGCCGGGCCGACAGCCGGCTGGTGTTGACGACGATGTCGGCCCGCGCCCGCTGATCGGCCAGCAGCAGCCGCTCGCGCCCGATGCCCTCCAGCAGGCGGTCCCCGCCCTGCAGCGGCAGCGGCCGCCGGTTCGACTCCTGGCGCTGGACGATGACGTCGTCGTCGGCCTCGAGGAAGACGGTGGTGACGCTGGCGCCGAGGGCCTTGACATCGGCGACGGCCTTGGGCAGCTGCTCGAACTGCTCGCGCGAGCGCACGTCGACCACGACGGCAAGGCGGAAGGTGCCGTCGCGTCGCATGGTCTCCACCAGGGTGGGGATCAGCACCGGCGGGAGGTTGTCCACCACGTACCAGCCGAGGTCCTCCATGGCGTGGGCCGCGGTGCGCCGCCCCGCCCCCGACAGGCCGGTGATGAGCGCGATCTGCAACGGGTCCGTCATGCCGGTCAGCCTAATGGAATACCGCTGCTTGAGCCGGACAGGCCGATCGCCGAGTCGAACCCGCCGCTGATTGAGCCAGGTCCCGCGCGAAGCGCCGGGTCGAACCCGCCGCTGGTTGAGCCGGACTCCCGCGCGAAGCGCCGGGTCCGTGGTCGTTGCCAATAGAGTCGAGCACATGACAGTGACCGTCGCGCTCCCGACCTCAGCGGCGCTCTGCCCGGAGGGGCGCGTCGATCACCCGCACTTCTTCTCCGGCTTCGTGCCCGACGCGGAGCTGTGCGCCCGCGGCATCCTGGCCGTCGCGAACGTCGCGGCGGCCAGCTACTACACGCGGATCGACTGGAGCTCGCTTGACCCCGTCGTCACCAGCGACGGAGAGCGGTTGCGGTTCGAGTCGTTCTCCGGCTGCGGCGGCGTCTACGCCCGGTTCGACCTCGAAGGGCTCGACGGCGGCGCGGGCGATCTCGGTACCACCAACATCGACATCAACCCGCCGCTCCGGCGCACGCTGTCGACGATCAGGTCCGGGGAGCCGCTCCGGCTCGACGTCGGCCGGGACGCCGTCACGGCGTCGACGATGACGGAGACGCACGTCGAACGAAAGGTGAAGCTGCCCGAGCGGTGGGTGCGCGGGTTCGGCGAGGCATCGGTGGCCGCCGCGTCGATGGAGCCCGTCGCGGAGGTCGGGGCGGTCGAGGCGCAGCGGTTCCTGCGCTCTCTTCCGCGCGCCGGCCGCGGACTGTGGATCGTCGCGTCCGGACGGACACTTCGTGCCTCCGCCGTGGCCGGGCCGAACGCGGTGTACCTCGACGGCGCGCACCGGCTGGCCGAGTTGCTCCCGATGCTGCGCTTCGCGCGCTCGCTCCGACTGTTCGGACCCGTGGCCGACGGGGCGGCCCCGCGGCCGAGCTCCTGGGAGCTCGTCTTCCCCGATGCGCGGCTGACCCTGACGCTCTCGCCCGAGGTGCCACGCGGTTTCAGCGGTGAGGGCGGCGTGCTGTTGGACCTCGCGACAGGATCCGCCGCGGACGCCGACGACGTCCTCGACCAGTTGGCCTGGACGCCGGGAGCCGATCCCGCGACCCTCGCGTACGCGCTCAGCTGGGAGGTCACCCGGGTGACCCGCGCGCTGACGCGGCTGGGCACCAGCGGCCGGGTCGGGTTCGATGGATCGGATGGCCGGTTCTTCCACCGCGAACTGCCCTACGACGCCGATGCCGCCGCCCGCCGCAATCCTCGGCTGGTCGCGGCCCAGCGACTCGTGGCCGACGGCACCGTCGAGATGGCCGCCGACGCCGCAACTGTGCGCTCCGGCGAGGAGACCTATCGGCTCCGGCGCACGCCGTCGGGCTGGGTCTGCGGCTGCGCCTGGTGGCTGCGCTACGAGGGCTCCCGCGGGCCCTGCAAGCATGTGCTCGCCGTGGAGCTGACCGGATGATCGACCTGGTTGCGCTGGAGAAGGCGCTGCGCAAGGGCCACGGCGACCAGGTCGTCGCGCTCTATCGCGGAGCCTCGGAGGCGGACCGCAAAGAGACTCGTCCCCTCATCCGCGCCCTGGAGAAGGAGGTTGCCGCGTACTGGCGCTCCGACATGCTCCTGAGGAGATGCCCCGTCGACGAGCACGCCCTCGCCATCGCCCAACTCGCCACCACCCCGTCCCCCGAGGGAGCTGCCCGCGCGCTCCGCTGGAGGACTGTCGCGGAGCGTCCGGAGGTCATCGTCGACCGACCGGTGAGGTGGAAGCGCCAGCTCGCCGAACTCCTCACGACCATATCGCCGTCACCTGACGGCGGGTTCATGCAGGTCGAGTGGCGCTTCGTCGACCCGCTGCTCGCTCACCTGGGGATCCGGCACCTGGACACTCCCGACTACGCCGTCCACTGGCTGAGCCGCCAGGACGTGCGCCGCGACGCCGACGCCCAGTTGGCCGTCGACCCCGACACGCCGACCCTCGTGATGCAGGCGTTCGACGCCGACCGGCTGCACGACGCCGTGCCCTCTCACTACCTCGTCCCGCACGCGGAGGGCAGGGAGCGGCGCTGGGCCGAGATGGCCGCACGCTGGGCCGACGCCGGCCTCCTCGACCGCGCCGTGTTGCACGAGCGCGTCCTCTCCTGCCTGATCCGCGGAGGCATGCAGCCGCACCTGCGCGCCGCCCTGAGCTTCCTCGAGGAGCTCGGCCCCACGCCCGCCGAAGTGCGCGCCCGTCAGCGCGACTACCTCGCCCTGCTCGAGTCCCCGCAGTCGTTCGTGGCGCGGCACGCCCTGGCCGCGCTCCGCGCCGCCGACGCCGACGATCCGTTGCCCATCGGCATGATCGCGGACGCCGGCGGCATCGTCCTCGCCCGCGCCGACACCGCGCTCCCGCAAGCCGCCCTCACCTGGCTGAAGGCGGCCCTGAGGCGCGATCCAGCCGGTGCCGACGCGGTGGTCCGGGCCGCGGCCGTCGGCCTCGCGCACCCCAAGCGGGCGGTCCAGGAGAAGGCGCTCGCACTGATCGATGGCGTGCCGGCGGCATCGGCGGAGGTCTCGTGGGCGCTGGACGCGGTCAGCCCCACCATCCGAGGCTCCGTTGGCACGGCGCCTGTGCTGCCGGAGTTGCCGCCCCTGCATCCGGTCCCTCCGCTCCGCCGCGTGGAGTCGGTCGACGAACTGATCGACCTGGCCCGGCGCGTGGTGAACGTAGGCCCCGCGTTCGGCGATGACGAGCGCCTTCTTCACGGATTCGCCGCCTTCGGCGCGGTCCTCACAAAGTCTCAGCGAGAGGCGCTCCCCCGCGACCAATACAGCTCGGACGCGCTCCACGAGCTGCTGCGCCGGACACCCCTCCTCCCCGAGTGGGTGCCGCGCTTTCCGCCGCGCCGCCGCGAGACGGCGCGGCTGGGTGCGCTGCGGGCCCGAGACGTCGTCCGCGGCATCGGGCAGCGGGCCCTCCATGTCTCGTTTCCCCGGGACCAGTCGGGGCTCCTCGACCCGGACCGGCTGCTCGACGATCTCCTTCGCGCGGCCGCCGAGGGCCGCCCCATCGGTCCGCTCGACCTGGAGGCGGCCTGGCTCCGGCTTCCTCTCGCCCTCGCTCCGGATTTCGCGAGCCGCATCGCGGCGATCGGCAGCGAGGCCGCACGCTGGCTCGGCGGCCAACTCCGTCCCGGCCCCTTGGCGGGCCTGGAACTGGCCGTCAACGTCGAACCGGCGAGGGATCCCCTCGACCCGCTGAGCGCCGTCGCCGTCATCCACACGAGCTGGCCGGCCGCGGAGGGTCGAGGCGGCGCGCTGCTCCAGCGCTGCGTCGATCATCTATGGGCCAAGGACTACGCGCACATGCAGGACGTCACGATCCTGCCGACGCAGCGCGAGGCGGTAGCGGTCGGCGACCTGGGCTCACTCTCCTGGTGGCACGGAGACAAGGTCCAGACCGCGCCGCTCACCCTGCTGCCGCACCAGCAGGGACCCCTGGGGGTCGGGACCTACCTGGCGCTGGCCAGGGCCGCGACCGAGGATCAGGCCCAACTGCGTGCCGCCACCACCGACGCCGTCCTCGGCCTGCTGGCCACCGGCGCCCTCGACGGCAACGCGGCGGGCCAGGCGTGGGCTCAGGCCGCGCACCTGCCCGGGTACAAGCTGGGCCGATGGCTGGGCCACCTGCGCGACGTCGCGGCCTCCAGCATGGCGGGATCGCGCTACGTCTGGGCGGTCCTGCGGCAAGTCGTCCCGGTGCTCTTCGCACCGGAGGCATCCCGCCGCCCCGGCGTCGCCGATCTGGTCGGCCTCGCCGCCGAGGCCGCGCTCACCGTCGGCGCCTCCGACCCCGTGCCCGGCCTGGACGAGGTCGCCGCCCGAAAGAGCCAATCACGCCTGGTCGTCGAGGCCCGCCGCCTCCGCGCCGTGCTAAAACCCTGACAGGACGGCGCACGCCGGGATCGGCTTGACACCTTTGCGCGCCTCGCTGACCACATTGGTGTCCAAATACACGCGGCGCCGATCCACCCCGCGTCGCGGATTAGCCTGGCGGTTTTCGTCAGCATACTGACGAAAACCGCCGCGGTGATGGCGCACCTCCGTCGTCGGGGAGGCCGCGGGCGTGGAGGGCCTCGCCCGTGCGCTCCGCGTAGGCGACCGCGCCCACGACCGCGGGAGTCAGGAGCAGGGCGGGGTTGCGGTCCTTGCCGCGGGCGCGGGCCGCGTCACGGGCATCCTGCACGGCGCCGGCGAGGAAGGGGATCGAGCGGATCATTAGCGCGACGGTCAACGTCACGGCCCGCGGATTGACGCGGACCCACCGCAGGGGCGACAACGCGCGGGACAGTGCGTCCATCAGGTCCGGCGTCGACGTGGTCAGCGTCAGCATCCGCGCGGCCAGCACCGCGGCGAGCAGGTTGCCCGGCACGACGACCGCCTGTTCGGGACGCAGCGAGACCAGCTGGTACACCACGAGCACCGCGAGCAGGACCCACAGGTACCAGCCGATCGCGAAGATCCGACGCAGCGGGACGGCAGCGGTGAGCAGCAGCGCCGCCACGGCGACGATCGCGAGCAGGGTCGCCCACCAGATGCCGACGATGATCGGAACGATGGCCACCGCCAGCATCAGCAGGTACTTCGCGCCGATGGGAAGCCGGAACAGCCAACCGTCGCCCGGCTCGAACATGCCGAGCAGACTCGTGTGGGCATTCATCCCGCCACCACCCCGACGTGGCCGACAAAGCGGGTGTCCGCGTTCATCCCGCCATCGCTCCCACGTAGCGGTCCAGCGCCTCGGACGGCGCGCCGTCGGCGAGAATGCGCCCCTCGTCGATCACGATGACGCGGTCCGCGTCGGCCGCGAACTCGAGGTCGTGCGTCGAGTAGATGACCTGCTGCTCCAGCGAGGCCAGCGTGCGCCGCAGCGCCTGACGGTTGCGCAGGTCCAACAGCGTCGTCGGCTCGTCCGCGACGATCACCCGCGGCTCGACGGCGAGCACGCTGGTGAGCGCGACGAGTTGCCGCTCTCCCCCGCTCAGGTCGTAGATGCTCTGGTGTGCCACGTGGCCGACACCGCGATCCTCGAGCAGCCCCAACGCCCGGAGGGTGCGCTCCTTCTTGTTCCTGATCCGCGCCTGCAGGCTGAGCGCGACGTCCTCGACAGGCGTCGACATCAGCAGCTGCGCCAGCGGGTCGGTGAAGACGAAGCCGACGTGCTGACGCACCCGCCTCGCATCGGCCACCGTGCTCAGCCCGTCGACAAGCACCGTTCCCGACGTCGGGGTGCGGAGCCCGTTGAGGAGGCGCAGCAGGGTCGACTTGCCGGACCCGTTGGCCCCGACGATCGCGATCCGGCGCTGCGGCAGCCTCAGCGAGATGTCGTCGAGCAGCACGCGGTCCGCGTCACCCTGGCGCCAGGCAGGGATGACGACGCTGACCGCGCGCAGTTCGATCATCGGGCGAGCAGCCTCGGGAACGCCTTGTGCACGGTCACGGCAAGGCCCGCGGCGATGGCGTACTTGATCATGTCGGGCACCCAGAAGGCGAGGTCCGCGAGGAAGGCCTTGCCGACCGGCATGCCCGCTGCGCGCGCCATACCGAGCGCACCCAGCGGCCAGACGATGAGGACACGGCTCACCATGCAGGCGAGGAAGAACCACAGGATGGTCAGCGCGGAGAGCCCGCGCCGGAGCACGATCCGCGCCAGGTATCCGATGAGCGCGGCGGAGATGACGAACGCCACGAGGTAGCCGCCGGTCGGGCTGAACAGGACGCCGATGCCCGCCTTTCCCCCCGCGAAGACGGGCAGGCCCGCCAGGCCGACGAGGACGTAGAGCCCGACGGCGGCGGAACCCCTCCACCAGCCGAGGCAGAGCCCGGCCAGCGCCACGCCGGTGAGCTGGAGCGTGATGGGCACGGGGACGATGCCGATGGGGATCGCCGGCGCCAACGAAAGCGCCGCGAGCAGCGCGGCGAACACCGCGATGTAGGCGAGGTCGGCGGGCTCGGCAGCGCGCCGGGCCGAGGTGTCGACGGTGGTGCTCATGAGAGCCTCCTTCAGGTCTGCTGAGCCTATCTAACACCCAGCTTTGAACACCGTTCAAATCCGACGCGGGCTAGATCTCCGTGACCTCGCCCGTCGTCAAGTTGATCGCCTCGCCGCCGGTGTCCGCCAGCGCCGCCTTCACGGCGACGGCGAGCACCCGCCCGAAGCCGGGGACCTCCGCGATCTCCTCCACGGTCGCCTGGCGGAGCTTCCGCAGCGAGCCGAAGTACGTCAGCAGCGCCTTGCGGCGCAGCTCGCCGAGGCCAGGGACGTCGTCCAACACGGACTCGACGAGGTTCTTCGCCCGCCGCGAGCGGTGGTGCGTGATGGCGAACCGGTGCGCCTCGTCGCGAAGGCGCTGCAGCAGGTACAACCCCTCGGAGGCGCGGGGCAGGATCACGGGGTACTCCTCCCCCGGCAGCCACACCTCCTCGAGCCGCTTTGCCAGCCCGCATAGCGCGATCTCGTCCTCGAGCCTGAACCGACGGAGCACCTCGGCCGCGGCGTTGACCTGCGGGAGGCCGCCGTCGACGACGATCAGCGCGGGCGGATAGGAGAACCGGGCGGCTTCCCCCGTGGTGGCGTCCACGCGCACCTCGGAGGCGCGGTCGTCGACGAGCCGGCGCAGGCGTCGGCTCAGCACCTCGTCCATGGCCGCGACGTCGTTGCTGCCCTCGAAGCTCTTGATCAGGAAGCGGCGGTACTGGCTGCGCCTGGGCATGCCGTCCTCGAACACCACCATGGACCCGACGACCTCCGTGCCCATGGTGTGCGAGATGTCGTAGCACTCGATCCGCAGCGGCGGCTGCGCGAGGCCGAGCGCCTCCGCCACCTCGTCGAGCGCGGCGTTGCGCGTGGTCAGGTCCGTCGCACGGTGGAGGCGGGCCTGGTCGAGGGCCATCTCCGCGTTGCGGACCGCGGTGTCGAGCAGCCGACGCTTCTCTCCCCGCAACGGCACCTTGATGCTGACCCCGGCGCCGCGCCGCGCGCTGAGGTGCGCCGCCACCGTCGTCTCCGCCTCGACGGAGGCGAGGATGTGCGGCGGGATATCCTGGTCCTCGGCATAGAGCTGCTCGAGGAAGGCCTCGAGGAGGTCGGTGAGCGACCGGTCGTCGGCGCGGTCGGCGATCCAGCCGCGCTCACCGAGGATGCGGCCGTCGACGACGTGGAACACCTGCACGGCGACCTGTTGCCCGTCGTCGGCCAGGCCCACGACGTCGGCGCGGAGGCCGTCGGTCAGCACGACGGAGTTCTTCTCCTGCACGCTCTTGAGCGCGGTGAGCGAGTCGCGCAGGACGGCGGCGCGCTCGAAGTTCAGATCGTTCGAGGCCTGGTACATCTGCCGCTCGATCCGCCCGATGATCCCGCCGGTGTTGCCGCCCATGAAGGAACAGAAGTCCTCGGCGATACCCCGATGCTCCTCTGCGGAGACGCGCCCGACGCACGGCGCCGAGCACTTGCCGATGTCGCCCAGCAGGCACGGTCGCCCCGCCGCCTTCGCGCGGTTGAAGACGCCCTGGGTGCAGCTGCGCATGGGGAAGACGCGGAGGAGGAGGTCGACGGTGTCGCGGATGGCCCACGCCTTCCCGAAGGGCCCGAAGTACCGCACCCCGCGCTTCTTCGCGCCCCGGCCGACGAACACGCGCGGGAACTTCTCGTTCATGGTGACCGCGAGCCACGGGTAGGACTTGTCGTCGCGATACTTGACGTTGAACCGCGGGTCGAACTGCTGGATCCAGGTGTACTCGAGCTGCAGCGCCTCGAGCTCGTTCGCGACGACGGTCCACTCGACCTTCGCCGCCGTCCGCACCATGGTCTGGGTGCGGAAGTGAAGGCCGGCAGGGTCGGCGAAGTAGGAGTTGAGGCGCTGGCGCAGGCTCTTGGCCTTGCCGACGTAGATGACGTTGCCGAACGCGTCGAAGAACCGGTAGACGCCGGGGTCCGTCGGGATGCTCCCCGGCGCGGGGCGGTACGTCGCGGGGTCGGCCATGGTTCCCGATCATACGTCTCCCTATACCCTCCGCGCCCGAGCGCGGGTAGGCTCGGGACATGTCGAACAGGGTGGATCGAGAAGCGAGCCCGATGGGCTCGAAGAAGGAACCTCACGCCGTCGAATGGCGCTTCGACGACCCCGCCGCCCGGCAGGCGGAGATCACCGCCTACCGGGCACAGGTCGCGGACTTCCAGCGCCGCGGCCGGTACGCGTTCCTGGTCCGGGTAGCCGCCACCGTGCTCGCCGTCCTCCTGGTCGCGATGGGCGTCACACTGATCGTGGGCTCGCTGGCCGCGCTGCCGGGCTCGTTCCTCGCGCAGCGCTACGTGCCCGGCGCCGACGGCTCCATCAGCATCCTGCGCGAGGGCAACTACGTCCTTACTCAGGAGGACAAGACGCTCCCCGTCTGCACGATCACCGACCTCGACGGAGTACGGGTTCCGCAGACCGCCATCACGGTCGACGGCAACCCGCCGATGGAGGCCAGCCTCTTCCACGCGGCGAAGGGCGGCTACCGCGTGTTCTGCGAGGGCGGCAACGACGGCGTGGTCGCGTTCGCGCACGAGTCGCTCGACGTCGTGCAGAACCAGCTGCTCGCCACGACGCTGCAGGCGCTGCCGTTCGTGATCGTCGGCGTCGCGCTGTACCTCGGCGGCAGGTACGCCGCCGGCCGCATCCGCCCGGAGGCGAGCCGCCCGGTCATCCCGAGCTGAAATCGCCGACTGAGCCCGTCCGCACGAAGCGCCAGTCGGCCAACCGCTGATTGAGCCGCACCAGGCGCCAGTGGGCGAACCGCTGATTGAGCCGCCGCACGAGGCGCCAGCCGAGTCGGCGTGTCGAAATCAATGGACTGTTGGCAGTCCATGGACAACACCAGTTCATTGGTTTCGACACGGTCCGGGCGCTCCGCGCCGGGGACCGGCTCAACCAGCGGTGAGTCAGCTCTGCCCGGGATCGGCTCAACCAGCGGTGAATCAGCTCAACCAGCGGTCACGCCGCTCAACCAGCGGTCAGCAGCGGGCGGAGGAACTGACCTGTGGCCGAGGTCGGGGTGCCCGCGACCTGCTCCGGCGTGCCCTTCGCCACGACGGTGCCGCCCCGCGAGCCGCCGTCGGGGCCCATGTCGATGATCCAGTCCGCCGACTTGATCACGTCCAGGTTGTGCTCGATGGTGACGACGGTGTTGCCGGCGTCGACGAGGCGCTGCAGCACGGCGAGCAGCCGTCGGATGTCCTCGAAGTGCAGGCCCGTCGTCGGCTCGTCGAGCACGTAGAGCGTGCGGCCCGTCGAGCGCTTCTGCAGCTCCGCGGACAGCTTGACGCGCTGCGCCTCGCCGCCCGACAGCGTCGTCGCCGGCTGCCCTAGCCGCACGTAGCCCAGGCCGACCTCGGTCAGCGTCCGGAGGTACCGGGCGATGGCGGGGATCGAGTCGAAGAACTCGACGGCCTCGCTGATGGGCATGTCCAGCACCTCGGCGATGGTCTTGCCCTTGTAGTGCACCTCGAGCGTCTCGCGGTTGTAGCGCGCGCCGTGGCACACCTCGCACGGCACGTAGACGTCCGGCAGGAAGTTCATCTCGATCTTGAT
Organism: uncultured Arachnia sp.; assembly: GCA_934636715.1. The sequence goes on along the minus strand of CAKUBE010000004.1, from coordinate 49,306 downwards.
GGTGCCGTCGCCCATGCAGTTCTCGCAGCGCCCGCCCTTGACGTTGAACGAGAACCGGCCGGGCATGTAGCCGCGGACCTTGGCCTCGGGCGTCTGCGCGAACAGGGCGCGGATCTTGTCGAACACGCCCGTGTAGGTCGCCGGGTTCGAGCGCGGCGTGCGGCCGATCGGCGACTGGTCGACCTGGATCACCTTGTCGATGTTGTCCAGGCCCTCCAGCGACCTGTGCCGCCCGGGAACCGCCTTTGCACCGTAGATGGCCTTGGCGGCCGCGGTGTAGAGGATGGAGTTGACGAGCGACGACTTGCCCGAGCCGGACACGCCCGTGACGGCGATGAACGTGCCGAGCGGGAACGCGACGTCGATCCCCTTCAGGTTGTGCTCGCGGGCCCCCTTGACGGCGATCCTGCTCCCGTTGCCGGGGCGCCGGATCGCGGGGACGGGGATGCTGAGCCGCCCGGAGAGGTAGGCGCCGGTCTTGGACTCGGGGTGCGTCAGCAACTCGGCGACGGGGCCGGAGACGACGACCTCGCCGCCGCCCTCGCCCGCTCCCGGGCCGATGTCGACGGCCCAGTCGGACGCGCGGATGGTGTCCTCGTCGTGCTCCACGACGATCAGGGTGTTGCCCAGGTCGCGGAGGCGGTGCAGCGTCTCGATCAGGCGCAGGTTGTCGCGCTGGTGCAGGCCGATCGACGGCTCGTCGAGCACGTACAACACGCCGACGAGGCCGGAACCGATCTGCGTGGCCAACCGGATCCGCTGCGCCTCGCCGCCGGACAGCGTGCCGGACGCCCGGGAGAGCGTCAGGTAGTCGAGGCCGACGTCGAGCAGGAACTTCAGCCGCAGGTTGATCTCCTTGATCAGCCGCGCCGCGATCGCGGCTTCGCGCTCGGTGAGCTGGAGCTCGCGCAGGAAGTCGGCCGCCTCGCCGATCGACATGTCGGACAGCTCGGCGATCGTGCGGTCCGCGACCGTCACGGCCAGCGACGACGGCTTGAGCCGGGTCCCCCGACACGCCGGGCAGGCGACCTCTCGCATGTAGCCGCCCCAGCGGTCGCGCGCGGCGTCGGTCTCCGCCTCGTCGTAACGGCGGCGGATGAACGGGATGACTCCCTCGTACTTCTGCGAGAAGGACCGCACCCGGCCGAACCGGTTCCGGTAGCTGACCACCACGTTGCCCTTCGCGCCGTGCAGCAGAATGGCGCGCGCGGCGACGGGGAGCCTCCTCCACGCCGTCGACATCTTGAACCCGTGCTCCTCGGCCAGCGAGGTGAGGACGTGGGCGTAGTGGGCCTTGACGGTGGGCGCGGTCCACGGCGCGATGGCGCCGTCGTCGAGCGAGAGGTCCTCGTTGGGGACGATCAGCTCGGGGTCCGGGTCGAGCAGGGTGCCGAGGCCGGAGCAGTCGGGGCAGGCTCCCCACGGGCCGTTGAACGAGAACTGGCGCGGCTCCAGTTCGTCGATGTTGACGTCGTGCTCGTTGGGGCAGCCCATCTTCTCGGAGAAGCGGCGCTCGCGCTCCGGGTCGTCGGCCGGGAGGTCGACCCAGTCGATGGTGACGACGCCGGACGCCAGGCCCAGCGCGGTCTCGACCGACTCGGTGATGCGCTGCTTGGCGCTCGGCCGGACGACGGCACGGTCGACCACCACCTCGATGTCGTGCTTGCGGTTCTTGTCGATGCTCGGCAGCTCCGTCAGCGGGTGGGTCTCGCCGTCGATGCGGACGCGGCTGTAGCCGTCGGAGATCAGCTGCCGGAAGAGCTCCGCGTGCTCGCCCTTCCTGCCGCGGACCAGGGGGGCGAGAATCTGGAAGCGGGTGCCCTCCTCCTCCGACATCAGCCGGTCGACGATCTGCTGCGGCGTCTGCCGCCCGATCACCGCACCGCACACCTCGCAGTGCGGCACGCCGATGCGCGCGTACAGGAGGCGGAGGTAGTCGTAGACCTCCGTGATGGTGCCGACGGTGGAGCGCGGGTTGCGGCTCGTCGACTTCTGGTCGATCGACACCGCCGGGGAGAGGCCCTCGATGAAGTCGACGTCGGGCTTGTCCATCTGGCCGAGGAACATGCGCGCGTACGCCGACAGCGACTCGACGTAGCGGCGTTGTCCCTCCGCGAAGATGGTGTCGAACGCCAGCGAGGATTTGCCCGATCCGCTCAGTCCGGTGAAGACGATCAGCGCGTCCCTCGGCAGGTCGAGGGAGACGTTCTTCAGGTTGTGTACGCGTGCGCCGCGCACGATGAGCCGATCATTCACGCCCGCCATGGTACGGGTTTGCTAACTTAGCTCCCATGCCGAAACTTCGCGCGCCGTTTTCCGCGGTCCTTGACGCGGTGCGCGAGCACACCTCGATGCTCCTGGGTACCACCATCGGCTACTCCGCCGACGACTGGGCCGAGCCCACCGCGCTGACCGGATGGACGCGCAGCCACGTCGCCGCACACCTCGCAGACGGCGCCCGAGGCATGGTCCGCGTGATCGACGGGCTGCACGCCGGGACGCCGCTGCGCATGTACGAGTCCGAGGAATCGCGGCGCCGCTCGATGGAGCTGGGCGCGCTGAGCAGCGGTCTCGAACTGCAGATCGGCCTCGACACCAGCGCGAGCGAGCTGCAGAGCAAGCTGTCCGGGCTCGAGGACGACGACCAGCAGGTGGAGTTGCGCTCCGGATACCGCGTGTCGGCCTCCACTATCCCGCTCGCCCGCCTCAGCGAGGTCGTGCTGCACCACATCGACCTCGGCTGGCGGCTCTCCGACGACGACCTCGCCCCGGGCATCGCCCGCGCGCTGCTGAAGTTCCAGGTGTGGCGCATCGGCGCCCACCCCGACATCCCACCCACGCTGCTGATCGCCGACGAGGGCTACGAGGGCACCGTCGGCCCCGACGGCGAGCGCGAGACCCTCCGCGGTCCGGCGGCGGACCTCACCGCCTGGCTCGCCCGCGGCGTCGAGTCGGAGCGCCTGACCCGGGGCCGATAGCCCTCGCCTCGCCCGCGGGCGCTAGGGTCGGCTCATGTCTGACACACAGCCCGCCGACGGCCTTGGTGGGGCCCCCGCGTGGCAGCAGCACTCGGCCGCCAAGAAGCGGAGAATCGTGATCGTGATCGCCGTCGTCGGCCTGATCGTGAGCACGCTCGTCAGCATCCTCGTGGCGGTCGGCAGCGCGAAGGTCACGGTCTGGTGCCCTACCTCGTGAGGGACGCCTGCTACGTCTACACCGACGACGTCACGGAACTCGCCCTCGTCCCCGACTGCAGGGAAGCTGCCTTCCGGGTTCAGCGCGAGGTCCTGGCGGCGGACGCCAACTGCGAGCAGCCCGCGGAGCCGTTCAGCCTGCCGAGCGTCAACAGGACGTACTGCTTGGAGTGGTTCGACAGCTGACCTCTCGGCGCCCGTTCGGGAAGGCGGCACGCGGTGGAGCGTTTTTGTCGGACCCTCTCACTAGGCTGGAGGAATGCGACCGATCGAGGAACTCCAGCGCCAGGTGGCCCCCTTTGAGGTGGTCTCTGACTACCGCCCTTCGGGCGACCAGCCCACCGCCATCGCCGAGCTGGAACGCCGGCTGACCGCCGGTGAGAAGGACGTCGTGCTGCTGGGTGCGACGGGCACGGGCAAGACCGCGACGGTGGCCTGGCTGTCCGAGCGGCTGCAACGGCCCATGCTCGTGATGCAGCCCAATAAGACGCTGGCGGCCCAGTTCGCGACCGAGCTGCGCGAGCTCATGCCGAACAACGCCATCGAGTACTTCGTCTCGTACTACGACTACTACCAGCCAGAGGCCTATCTCCCGCAGACGGACACCTACATCGAGAAGGACTCCTCGCTGAACGAGGAGGTCGAGCGGATGCGGCACGCGGCCACCAGTTCGCTGTTGACCAGGCGCGACGTCATCGTCGTCGCGACGGTGTCGGCCATCTACGGCCTCGGCACGCCCGAGGAGTACCTGGAGCAGCGGGTCACGCTGCGCGTCGGCGACCGGTTCGACCGCGACGCGCTGCTCCGGCACCTCGTCGACATCCAGTACGCGCGCAACGACATCGGCGGCGGGCGCGGCACGTTCCGCGTCAAGGGCGACACCGTCGAGATCTTCCCCATGTACGAGGAGAACGCGCTGCGGGTGGAGTTCTTCGGCGACGAGATCGAGCGGATCGCCACCATGCATCCGCTGACGGGCACCGTCATCCTCGAGGAGCAGGAGGCGTACGTCTTCCCCGCCACGCACTACTCCGCGGGCGCCGAGCGGATGGAACGCGCCATCGGGGGCATCGAGACAGAGCTGACCACGCGCCTTGCGGAGTTCGAGACGCAGGGCAAGCTGCTGGAGGCGCAGCGGCTGCGGATGCGCACCAGCTACGACATCGAGATGATGCGCCAGATCGGCACCTGCTCCGGCATCGAGAACTACTCGCGCCACATCGACGGCCGCGAGGCGCACTCGGCGCCGTCCTGCCTGCTCGACTACTTCCCGGAGGACTTCGTGCTCGTCGTCGACGAGTCGCACGTGTCCATCCCGCAGATCGGCGGCATGTACGAGGGCGACGCGTCGCGCAAGCGCACGTTGGTCGAGCACGGGTTCCGGCTCCCGAGCGCCATGGACAACCGGCCGCTGAAGTTCGACGAGTTCGTCGAGCGGATCGGGCAGACGGTGTACCTGTCAGCGACGCCGGGTCCGTACGAGATGGAGCGAGCCACCGGCGTCGTCGAGCAGATCATCCGCCCGACGGGCCTCGTCGACCCCGAGGTGGTCCTCAAGCCGACGAAGGGCCAGATCGACGACCTGATGGCGGAGGTGAAGCTGCGCGTCGAGCGCAACGAGCGCGTGCTGGTGACCACACTCACCAAGAAGATGGCCGAGGACCTGACGGACTATCTGATGGACCACGGGATCAAGACGCGCTACCTGCACTCCGACATCGACACCATCCGGCGCATCGAGCTGCTGCGCGAGCTGCGGCTCGGCGAGTACGACGTCCTGGTGGGCATCAACCTGCTGCGCGAGGGTCTCGACCTGCCGGAGGTGTCGTTGGTGGCCATTCTCGACGCCGACAAGGAGGGCTTCCTGCGCTCGGAGCGCTCGCTGATCCAGACCATCGGCCGCGCCGCGCGAAACGTCGCGGGCCAGGTCCACATGTACGCGGATAAGATCACGCCGTCGATGGAGGCCGCGATCGGCGAGACGAATCGCCGCCGCGCCATTCAGGTGGCCTACAACACCGAGAACGGCATCGACCCCCAGCCACTGCGCAAGCGCATCGCGGACGTCACCGAGATGCTCGCCCGGGAGGACGCGGACACCGACGAGCTCCTCGGCGCCGCGGGGACCGGCAAGCCCGGGCGCGGCAAGGGTCTCGACCCGTCGTCGATGGCCATCGGCGACCTGCGTCAACTGATCCAGGATCTGACCGACCAGATGCACCAGGCCGCGTCCGAGCTCCAGTTCGAGGTCGCGGCCCGCCACCGCGACGAGATCTCCGACCTGAAGAAGGAACTCCGCCAGATGATCGAGGCGAACAAGTGATGCTTGACCGCCCGCCCAAGGCTCCTTACTTACATGGCGTAAGCCTGAGCGGCTCACAGCGGCACCGCCGTCGCGAGGATCCGCGTCCGCAAGTCCGGCGAATCCGGTAAGACACGGGTTATAGTAGGCATGTACCTACTCTCTAGGAGGCGTGCCATGATGACCATCACTGCGCGCGAGTTCAATCGGGATGTCAGCGCCGCGAAGCGCGCGGCCGACAACGGCCCTGTCACCATCACCGACCGGGGAACACCCGCCTACGTTCTCCTTACCGCTGAGGCGTATGCGGAACTCACCGACACGAGGTCGATCGTCGATTGGCTTCGGTGCGACGACGACATCGTGTTCGAGCCTGCCCGCCTGGGCACTCTGCCTCGAGCGGCGGAGCTGTGAGCTTCCTCCTCGACACCAACGTCATCAGCGAACTGCGGAAGCGCGCCGCCGACCCTTCAGTGACCGCCTGGGCAGAGTCGCACGATCGACACAGCGTCTACCTGAGCGCGGTGACGATCATGGAGATCGAACTGGGGATCGCGCTCATCGAGCGCCGCGACGCTCACCAGGGGGCGGCGCTACGCGTATGGATGACGCAGCAGGTACTGACCGGATTCGCCGGCCGCATCCTCCCCGTCGACACGGCAGTGTCGCTCCGCGCGGCACACCTGCACGTGCCGAACCCGCGCCCAGAGCGCGACGCATTCATCGCGGCAACGGCCGCCGAGCATGCGATGACGGTCGTCACCCGCAACGTCGCGGACTTTGACACCTGCGGCGTTGCGGTCGTCAATCCGTGGCTCTTCGACAGCAGCCCCTAGTCAGACACATCATCCAAATTACGCAAGTCATCGGTATTTAATTTCACGTCAGTGTCCTGTAAAAGTCCTTGTTAAGTAAGGATTGCCTGCCTTGACGGGTCCGTGCGTAATTCGTAAAGTTCGTGATGTCAGATGCGCAAGGAAGAAGGGGAAACCGCCATGAGCACCATCACCAACATCAAGACCTGCGCCACCACGTCGTGCGCCTACAACGCAGACGGCTGCACTGCCTTCGCCGCCACCATCGGCGGCACGGACACGGCCTCCTGCATCACGTTCCTCACGCTCGACGCGCGCGGCGGCCTGCCGACCGCTGACGGCCACGTCGGCGCCTGCCAGCGCCTCGAGTGCGTTCACAACGCCGACCTGATGTGCACCGCCGAGGGCGTCGACATCTCCGACTCGGCCGCCTGCCTCACCTACCAGGCCCGCTGAGCCCGACACCCCCTTTACCAGAAAGGCCCCGCGAAAAGCGGGGCCTTTTGGCGTCCCCAGGGAGAACTCCAGCCGCGAGCGCCGCGGGCCATGCCGCCCGACAGAAAGTCCTGTAACGAGTGCGTGGGCCCCGCGAAACGGGACCCACGCGCTCTCGACCACGCTTGTCAGATGCGCCGGATGGGCAGCGGGGCCGAGTCTTTCATGAGCCGCGTGATTCGATCCTCGAGCTCGCCCTGCGATGCGGCAGGGGCGTCGAAGCACGCGTGGACAACCAGGGTCTCCTGGCGGCTGACGAGCATCACAGTGACGCCGTTGGGATCGATGTCGACGCAGAACACGCGGTCCGCGGTGTGCTCGCACACATTCGGCAGCGCGCCCTTGTTGATCACGACGCCCGGCACCCGCTCCACCATCACGGCCCAGCAGAGGTCCTTGAGCGCCGCCTGGTCGTAGCGGGCGATCGCGTCGAACGCGGCGTGCTCGTCCTCCACGACGGCGAACGGCCGGCTCAGGTTGTCGAGCGGGATGACGGTCGCGCCGGTCAGGTCGTGCAGCACGACCTTCTCCACCTCGATGAAGCCCAGCCGAGCACCCGGGAGCCCGAGCGTCGCCTCCACCAGGGGCGGCAACTCGCCACTCGATGCCAGTGCCGCCATCCCCCTGCGACCGACCCAGCCGAGGCTGCCCAGGAGATGGGTCGAGCCCGCGACGATCGCGACCGACGGATCCGGCGTCTTCTTCACGATGTCCATCCGCACATCCACCTCGAAGCCCGGCGCCAGCGTGCCCAGCATTCCTTGCGGGGCCGCGGCGACGACCAGCGAGCCGTCGGGCAGCAGGCCGTGCGCAAGGAACTCGACGGACTCGTCCATGCGGTAGGCATAGAGCGACGCGGCACCCGCACCCTGCAGCATGCGGAGGGCAAGCGAGACGGCCCGGGGGTCGGCTGCAACCGAGTGATGCTCGTAGGACGTGGTCATGCCGCGCTTTCTCCATCCTCGCCAGGCAATTAGGTGATAATCGCCTTGCGGTATTCGTTAGCGAGGCTAGCCTAACCTGTCGGGTCAGCGATCGCGCAACCAGGTCCAGATTTCGTCGACCTGCGAGACGGTGGACGTCGGATCGCCGGAGTTGTCGACCACGCGGTCCGCCACCTCCAACCGCTGCGCGCGCGTCGCCTGAGCGCGAACGCGCGCCTCGGCCTGCGCCCTGGTGACCCCGTTTCGCGCCATGAGCCGGGCAATCTGGTCCTCGACAGGGAGGTCGACTACGACCACACGGTCGAAGCCATCGACGAGCCCCGCCTCCACGAGCAGCGGGATCACATGGACGACGACGCCGTCGGCAACCTCGTCCTCGATCTCCTGCGCGCGGGCACGGACCCGCGGATGCACGATCGCGTTGAGATCTGCCCGGGCCGCGTCGTCGGCGAAGATCACCTCGGCCAGCCTGGGGCGATTCAGCGTGCCGTCGGGTTCGAGGACGCCCTCGCCGAACCGTGCGACCACTTCGGCGTGGCCCGGCGTTCCCGGCTCGACGACCTCGCGCGCGAGGAGATCGGCGTCGATGATGACCGCCCCTCTCCTGGCCAACTCGTCGGCGACGAAGGACTTGCCCGACGCGATGCCGCCCGTGAGCGCGACGCGGGCCTGGCGCGGCAGCGCGCCGAAGTACAGCGTGGTCTCCCCATAGTCGCGCGACCACGTCTCGGCCAGCGCATCCGGCCACACGGGCGGCCGGTCCCGGGCGGAGCGCTCGACGACGACCAGGGCGCGAGGAGCCAGCGCGTGCTCGGCGAGCGACGCGAGGATGCCCTCCACCGCCGTGGTCGGGACGTCGTACGGCGGGTCGAGGAACACGAGGTCGAACCGGTGCCCGGGAGTCGCCGCGACGGTCTCGGCCCGCGCGGCCCGCACTTCGGCCCGCAACCTCAGGTCGCCCGCGTTCGCGGCGATCACCTTCGCCGTCGGTCCGTCGGACTCGACGAGCACGACGGGGTGCGCGCCGCGGCTGGCCGCCTCCAGCCCGACGGCGCCGGAGCCCGCGAACAGGTCGAGGACCGCGACGTCGGCGAGCTGCCGCTCGGGTGCCTCGTCCGCGGTGTCGAACCAGCTGGCGAGCGCGGAGAACAGCGCCTCGCGCGTGCGGTCCGTCGTGGGGCGCGTGCGGGCTCCCTTCGGCGTGGCGATCCTGCGCCCCTTCGCGCTGCCCGCGATGATCCGGCTCACGACTTCTCCATCCACTCCCCCGCGGCCAGCAGCTCGGCCTTGGTCATCAGGTCCGTCAGCAGCGGGTCCGCGGCCGACCGCTCGTCGTCGAGCACGCGCTCAGCGAGGTCTCGGGCGCCCCGGATCACGTCCGCGTCGTCGAGCGCGCGCAGCAGCTTCAGGGTCCCTCCTCCCGACTGGGCCTCGCCCAGGACGTCGCCCTCGCGACGCAGCTGGAGGTCGAGGTCTGCCAGCTCGAACCCGTCCGACGTGCGCGTCATGGCCTCGAGCCGAGCCTGCGCATCGAGCTGCTCGGTGAGGGGCGCGAGCAGCAGGCAGAGGCCGGGGTGCTCGCCGCGCCCGATGCGGCCGCGCAGCTGGTGCAGCTGGCTGAGGCCGAAGCGGTCGGCGTCGAGCACGACCATGACGGAGGCGTTGGGCACGTCGACGCCGACCTCGATGACGGTTGTCGCCACCAGGACGTCGATGGTCCCCGCCGCGAAGGCCGCCATGGTCTCGTCGCGGTCGGCGACAGGCTGCTTGCCGTGCACCACGCCGACGCGCAGGCCCGCGAGCGGACCGCCGGCCAGCTGCAGCGCGACGTCCTCGACCGCGGCGAGCGTCCGGTCCCCCTCGCCCTCGATCCCCGCCTCCAGCTGCGTCGCCGTGATCGCGGGACAGACGACGAACGCCTGCCTGCGCGCGCCCACCTCCTCACGGATGCGCTCCCAGGCACGCGCCACCCAGGCGGGGTTCCGCAGCGTGTTCACGAACACGGTCTGCACGGGCTGCCTGCCCTTCGGGCGCTCGCGCAGCTCGCTCACCTCGAGGTCGCCGAACACGGTCATCGCGATCGAGCGCGGGATGGGCGTGGCGGTCATGACCAGCGTGTGCGGCTTGCGTTCGGCCTTCGCCGCGAGGGCCGCGCGCTGCTCGACGCCGAAGCGGTGCTGCTCGTCGATCACCACGAGGCCGAGGTCGAAGAACGTGACCGGGTCGCTCAGCAGCGCATGCGTGCCGACGACGATGCCCGCCTCCCCCGTGACGATGGCGTTCAGCGCGTCGCGCCGCGCCGCCGTCGAGCGGCTGCCCGTGAGCAGCGCCACCCCCGTCGCGTCCGGATGGGCGCCGAGGCTGCGCCCCTCGCCGAGGTCGCCGAGGAGCGCGCTGATGCTCTGGTAGTGCTGCTTGGCGAGCACCTCCGTCGGCGCCAGCAGCACGGCCTGGCCGCCGGCGTCGACGACGGCGAGCATGGCCCGCAGCGCCACGAGGGTCTTGCCCGAGCCCACCTCGCCCTGCAGCAGCCGGTGCATCGGCGAGGTCCCGGCCAGCTCGTCGAAGATCGTCTCGCCGATACTCACCTGGCCGTTCGTCAGCTCGAACGGGAGCCGGGCGTCGAACGCGTCGAGCAGCCCCCCTACTCGGCGCGGGCGGGGCGTCGCCAGCAGAGCCGCGTTCTCACGGCGACGGCGCACCATCGCGAGTTGGATGCCGAACGCCTCGTCGAACTTCAGCCGCCGGATGCCCGCCTTTGCCTGGGCGAGCTCTGTCGGCTCATGCACGGCGGTCAGCGCCTGCTCGAAGGGCAGCACGCCCGCCTCGCGCACCACCCACTCGGGCAGGGTGTCGCCCGCGATGGCGGGCAGCGCCATCTGGATGGACTCGGCGATCACCCAGGTGGGCAGCTTCGCCGTCGCCGGATACAGGCCCACCATCGTGGCGCGCCGCACCGCGCGCCCCATGGCCGCGCGCGCGACCTGCTTCTCCGTCTTGGGCGAGCCGGAGACGGATGCGCCGTCGAGCATGACGAAATCCGGGTGGCTGAGCTGCCGTGCGCCGTTGAACTCGGAGACCTTGCCGATGAAGATCCCGCGCGCGCCGGGTTTCAGCAGGCTGAGCCAATGGTTCGCGTACCCCATCGCCCGCTTCTGCAACTTCGGGTTGCGGGGCGCGAACAGGGTGATCGAGAGGTAGTTGCCGTTGCCGTCGGTCAGCGACGCATTGACGCGGATGGCGCCGTTGGAGGTGGCGATGTTCGAGTTGTACACCTTGGCGACGACGGCGACCTCCTCGCCGTACTGGAGCGTTCCGAAATCCGACATCTCGGTGCCCGCGAGGTAGCGGCGCGGCACGTGCCGCAGGAGATCGTCGACGGTGACGAGCCCCAGCTTCGCGAACTCGGCGGCCGTCTTCCCGCCCACCACGTCGGCCAGGCGACGGCCGAGCTCGCGGTAGATGTTGGTGCGCCAGGACATGACCGTCAGCCTAGCGGCGCGCACCGACAACGACCCGCGCGCCGGGACCGGGACAAGCCGTCAGGAGAAAGCACGACGGCGGCCCGCTCGCGAGCGGGCCGCCGTCGATGGCGTTTCCGGGATCAGCGCGTGACCTTGCCGGCCTTCAGGCAGGAGGTGCACACGTTGAGGCGCTGCGCGGTACCGCCGACGACGGCGCGCACGCGCTGGATGTTCGGGTTCCAGCGGCGGTTGGTCTTCTTCTTCGACCAAGGCACGTTGTGACCGAAGCCGGGTCCCTTGGCGCAGACGTCACACTTGGCAGCCACTGGAGTCTCCTTGATAGTTCTCTACTCCCAGGCCGAGGCCTGGTGTCGTTCTCGGGGCACCCTCTCGCGAAGGCAACCGCACAATGTTAACCCGATCCCCTGGAATGGGACAAACCGAGGGGCAGGGTCGCATCAGTAGTAGTAGTTGTTGGCGCCGGGACAACCCGCAGCCCGCGCCGCCCAGATCGGGTAGTTGCGGGGTACTCGATTCGGGGCCTCGACGCTGCCCTGAGCGGGCGTACACAAGACACCCCAGGTCATGGGCCCGACGATGCCGTCGACCTTGAGGATGTACCAGGTTTCCTGAATCCGTCGCACGGCAAGCTCTGTCTTCGATCCCCAGACGCCGTCGACAACAAGCGCAGGCGCCCCGTATGGGCGGTAGTTGGCTAGCGCCTGGATGTAGCGGACACAGTCACCCTTCGATCCGTAGCGATACAGCTTTTGCACACAGGGGGTCGCGGCCTCGGCGGGAGACGCGGTGCCGCCGAGGACACCGATCGAGCTCACCGCGACGATCAGAGCGACGAGCGCTCGCTTGAATCGGGACATGGGACGTTCCTCTCGGTAGGAGTCCTCGGAGCATAGCCGAGCATGTCGCCCGCTTCGTCGGCCCGGTTTCACCGTCATATACCCCCAGGGGTATTATCGAGCCGTGTCACACACCGTGGCGCACGACTTTCGAAAGGACCATCAACATGTGCCGACCCGTGGAATGCAAGATCTGCGGCAAGACGACCTGGGCGGGCTGCGGCCAGCACATCGCCTCGGTCAAGGCCGGCGTGCCCGCTGCCCAGTGGTGCGGCGGCACGCACACACAGGCTCAGATCGACGCCGCCCAGCCCTCAGGCGGCGGCTTCTTCTCGAAGCTGTTCGGCCGCTGACGGCCCCTACTTCCCGCGACGGCGGCGACCCTTGCGCTCGCCGCCGTCGGCGGGAGCCTGAGAGTCGACCGGCTCGTCGAAGCGGACGTAGCCGGCGCCGTGGCAGTGCTCGCACGGCTCCGTGAACGCCTCCTGCAGGCCGGTGCCGATCCGCTTGCGGGTCAGCTGGACGAGGCCGAGGCTGGTGACCTCCGCCACCTGGTGACGGGTGCGGTCGCGGCCGAGGCACTCGACGAGGCGGCGCAGCAGCAGTTCGCGGTTGCTGGGAAGCACCATGTCGATGAAGTCGATGACGATGATGCCGCCGAGGTCGCGCAGGCGGAGCTGGCGAACGATCTCCTCGGCCGCCTCCAGGTTGTTGCTGGTGACGGTGGCCTCAAGGTTGCCCGCGGAGCCGGTGAAGCGGCCGGTGTTGACGTCGACGACGGTCATGGCCTCGGTGCGGTCGATGACGAGCGAGCCTCCCGACGGCAGGTAGACCTTGCGGTCCAGCGCCTTGGCGATCTGCTCGTCGATCTTGTACTCCGCGAAGAGGTCCCTGCCGTCCTCGCCGGCCTCGAAGCGCTCCACGCGCTCGGCGAGATGCGGCGCGACGTGGGAGACGTAGGCCGAGATGGCGTCGAACGCATCGTCCTGGCCGCCGTTGCCCTGCACGACGAGGTGCCCGAAGTCCTCGGTGAAGAGGTCACGCACGATGCGCAGCGTGAGGTCCGGCTCCGCGTACAGCGCCTGCGGGGCGCCGCCCTGCTTCGCCTTCTTCTCGATGACCTCCCACTGGGCCTTCAACCGGTTGACGTCGCGGACCAGCTCGTCCTCCGAGGCGCCCTCCGCGGCCGTCCGCACGATCACGGACTCCTCGTCGGAGATCAGCGTGCCGAGCACGGTGCGCAGGCGCTGCCGCTCGGTGTCGGGGAGCTTGCGGGAGATGCCGCTCAAGTGGCCGCCGGGCGAGTAGACGACGTAACGACCGGGCAGGGAGATGTGGGCCGTCAGGCGCGCGCCCTTCGCGCCGACCGGGTCCTTCGTGACCTGGACCAGCACCGACTGCCCGGACTTCAGCACGTTCTCAACCTTGCGGTCCTCGCCGGTGACGCCGAACGTCGACCAGTCGACCTCGCCCGCGTACAGCACGGCGTTGCGGCCGCGGCCGATGTCGATGAAGGCGGCCTCCATGCTGGGCAGAACGTTCTGCACCCGGCCGACGTAGATGTTGCCGATCAGCGACGTGGCCGACGCCTTGTCGACGTAGTGCTCCACGAGGATGTTGTCCTCGATGACGGCGAGCTGCGTGTAGTCGTCGTTCTGACGGATGACGAGGCGGCGATCGACGGCTTCGCGGCGCGCGAGGAACTCGGCTTCGCTGAGGATCGGGGCGCGGCGGCGTCCGGCCGCGCGCGACTCCTTGCGGCGCTGGCGCTTGGCCTCCATCCGGGTCGAGCCCTCGATGCCGGTGACCTCGTCGTCGCTCGAGCTGCCGCCCTCGGACTCACCGCGGCGGCGACGCGTGCGGCGGCGACGGCGCGTCGTCGAGGAGCCCTCCTCGGAGCTCTCGCCGTTCTCCGCCTGCTCGGCGCCGTCGGTCTGCTCTTCGCCGCCTTCGCCGTTCTCGTCCTCCGCGTCCTCGTCGGTGGAGCTGTCCTCGTCGGAATCCTCGTCGCGCCCGCCGCGGCGACGACGGCGGCCGCCCCGACGGCGACGGCGGCGGGAGGGCCTGTCATCGTCCTGCGAGTCCTCGGCGTCGTCCGGGTCGTCGGACTCGCCGTCCTCGGCCTCGTCCTCCTGCGCCTCGTCGGCGGCCTCGACCTCGGCGTCCTCCTCGATGGCCTCCTCTTCGTCGACCACCTCGACGGCGTCCTCCGCCACGAGCTCGTCGTCCACGGGAGCATCCGCGGCGATGGCGCCCGCGAGCGCCGCGAGTTCCGCCTGGCGGGCCTCGGAGGTCATGAAGGGGTCGGCGAGCACGGCCTTGCGGGCCTCCGCCAACTTCTCCGCCTCGCGCAACCGATCGCCGATGGGATCGTCCGACGGCTCGATCGGCTCGGGCGCCGCGGTCTTGCGCGTGGCCCGGCGACGTCCGGACTTCTTCGGCTCCTCGGCCCGGGCCTCGGCCACGGGCGCCTCCACGACGGGCTCAGGAGTCGTGTCCGGAGCGGCGTCATCGGCAGGGGCCGCAGTCTCCGCTGCCGGCTCGTCGGCCCGAGCCGCGGTCTTGCGGGTGGCGCGACGGCGTGCGGGCTTCTGCTGTTCGGCGCCGGGATCCTCGGCCGCCGGCTCGACGACCTCCGGCTCGGCAGGGGCCGGGGCGTCGGGGGCGGACTCAGGGGTGGCGACCTTGCGGCGACGCGTGGCGGCGGGTTCGCCGACCTTCGTGCTGGCGCGGCGTCGCTTCGGCGTGAGGTCGGTGGCGGGCTCCGCATCCTGCGGCTCCGGCGCGGCCTCGAGGGCCGCGGCGACAGGAGCCGGGTCGATCGCGGGCGCCATCGGCGCGGCGGGGGCGGGATCGATGGCGGCCGCAGCGGGCGGCGCGGTGAGCGCCGGCGGGTCGACCTTGGCGGGGGCGCCGGCGGGGCGGGACGCGGCGCGGCGGCGGCGCGGCGCGGCCTTCTCCGTGGGCGTGTTTTCAGTACCGGATTCGGTGTCGAGCATCTTCGGCTCCTAACGCGCGATGCGCGGACGGGCACGGACGAGCCGTGCGCTAAGACTGTGGTCGACCGCGGGACGCGAGCAGTCGCGGCAGACTTGCCGCGGTGCAGCTCGCCGCACCCGGGTGGCACCGGCGGTGCCGTGACCTAATCGTTATTATCGCACAGCTCTGCCGCGAACGGCGGCATCTCACGCCGTTAGCGAAGCGGGTCGCCGATCGCGCCGTCGATGAGAGGCCCCTGGACGAGCCGTGTCAGGAGGGCCCGCGCAGGCACCCGCTCGTCGAGTTGCCGCAGCGCGGAGAGCACGTCGTCGGGCCTCACGAGCGGGGCCTGGTGCCGCGAGCGGAGCATGGCTGTGTCGGCGCCCGTCACGCTCAGCTCCAGCACCGCGGGACGGACGTCGAACGCGCGCATGCCTCCCTTCGTCATGCGCTCGACGACGAGTTCCTCGCGTGCCAGGAGGGCCGCGACGGCTCCCTCGAGCACTCCGGGCTCCGCGCCGTCGAGCCTCAGGATCCACTCCGACGCCTGCAGGAGATCGCCCAGCGCCTCGCGCCTCGCCTCCGCGACGTCGAGGACGACGAAGCCGTCGGGCAGCACCTCGTTCAGCGCGGCCTGCACCTTCGCCGGATCGCAGACCCGGCTCAGCCCGAGCTCGACGTACTCGGCCTCAGAAGCCGCCGACGTCGGCGCGGCATTGGCGTAGGAGATGCGGGGATGGGGCGAGAAGCCCGACGAGTAGGCCATGGGGATCTCGGCGCGGCGGAGCGCCCGCTCGAGCGCGCGACCGAAATCGCGGTGCGACGTGAACCGCGCGGGCCCGCGCTTCGCGTAGCGAAGGCGGAGCTTCTGCGCAGGGGGTGCCTGCTGGACCGGCGGCTGTCGATTACCCACGGCGTGCAGTGTATGGGAACGATGCCCGGGTTCATTGATTTCGACTCGGGCGCTCGTACCTCGCGGCCCGGCTCAATCAGCGGTAGAGGGTAGGGTGGCCGGGCCCGACCGAACCCCGGAAAGTGAGTGCCGTGCTGGAGTCCCTCAAGCGCTGGTGGCCGTTGGTGGCAATCCTCGCGCTGGCCTTCAACCTCCGACCCGTCGCGGTGTCGATCGGGCCCGTGCTCGCCGACATCTCCGCCGACATCGGGCTCGACGGCGTGACCGCCGGCCTGCTCACCGCCCTCCCCACGGCCTGCTTCGCGGCCTTCGGCGCCCTCGCGCCGTGGGCGTCGCAGCGCGTCGGCGTCGTCCCCACCGTCAGCCTGGGGCTGGTCGCCCTCATCGCCGGCCAGGCGGGGCGGCTCGTCGTCGGCTCCCCCGGCGCCTTCCTCGCCTTCTCCGCGTTGGCGCTGGCAGGCATGGCGCTCGCGAACGTCCTCATGCCGACGCTGGTGCGGATGCACTACCCGGACAGGATCGGCACCGCGACGGCGCTCTATTCACTCACGCTGACGCTCGGCGTGACGACCGCCAGCGCCGCGACGGTACCGATCGCCCACGCCCTCGGCGGCTGGCGCTCCTCGCTCGTCGTGTGGATTGCCACGGGAGCCATCGCGCTGGCCATCTGGGCGCCGTTCCTGCTGCGCGCCCGCGGGGGCGCCCGTGGCAGCGGTCAGCGCGTGTCGCTCGGGCTGATCGCCCGCACGCGGCTCGGCTGGGCCCTGGCCGTCCTCTTCGGCATCCAGTCGGCCCAGGCGTACTCGATCTTCGGCTGGCTGCCGTCGGTCTTCCAGTCTGCCGGGCTCAGCGAGGTCGACGCCGGATACATGCTGGGGATCGCCACCGGCGTCGGCATCGTGCCCGCGTTCGCCGTCCCTGTGCTCGTCGCCCGCATGACCCGCCCCAGTCGGCTCTTCCTCGGCATCATGGCGTTCCTCATCGCCGGGTACATCGGGCTGGTGATCGCGCCGTCGACCGTTCCGTGGCTGTGGGCGGCCTTCCTCGCGCTCGGCCAGGCGTCGTTCCCACTGGTGCTGGCGCTCTTCGGCCTCCGTGCCCGGACGCCCGGCGCGACCGCGGCCCTCAGCGGCTTCGCCCAGTCGGTGGGCTACGGCATCGCGATGCTGGGTCCGCTGTCGTTCGGCGTGCTGCACGAGGTGACCGGCACCTGGGCGGCACCCATCGCCGTCCAGCTCGCGGCCTGCATTCCGATGATCGTCGCGGGCCTCTACGCCTGCCGCCCCGCGATGATCGAGGACGAGCTCGCGCGGCTGGGCTGAGCCGCTCTACCGCTTCTTGTACAGCTTCTTGCTCTGGTAGACCGGCTCGCTGGTGACCTGCACGCCGAGGTTGCGGAAGATGCCCTCGTCGACGGATCCGAGGATCACGGTGGTGTGCACGTCGCAGCCGCGCAGGTGCTGCAGCTCCGCGAGCGCACGCCGGGCGTTGTCGTCGTGCGTGGCGCTGACGGAGAGCGCGATCAGGACCTCGTCGGTGTGCAGGCGCGGGTTGGCGCTGCCCAGGTGCTCGGTCTTGAGGGTCTGGATCGGCGCGATGGTCTCGGGATCGAGCAACCGCACCTCCGGATCGATGCCGGCGAGCGCCTTCAACGCGTCCAGCAGCATCGCGGAGCAGGAGCCCAGCAGCGGCGAGGTCTTGCCGGTGATGATGCCTCCGTCGGCGAGCTGGATGGCGGCGGCCGGGGCCTTCGTGCGGCGCTGCACCTCCAGGGCGGGGACGACGACGGGCCGGTCCTCGCGGGTGAGGCCGAGGTGGCTCATGGTGAGGGCGATGCGGTCGGAGACCGTGGGCTCGAGTTGGTCGCGCTGCTCCGCGACGAGGGCCTTGAAGTAGCGGCGCACGATCTCCTGCCGCGACGCCTCGCGGCACACCTCGTCGTCGGCGATGCAGACGCCGGCCATGTTGACGCCCATGTCGGTCGGCGACTGATAGGGCGAACTACCCGTGACGCGCTCGAACAGCAGCTTGAGGACCGGAAACACCTCGACGTCGCGGTTGTAGTTGACGACCTGCTCACCGTAGGCGGCGAGGTGGTACGGGTCGATCATGTTGACGTCGTCGAGGTCCGCGGTGGCCGCCTCGTAGGCGAGGTTGACGGGGTGGTCGAGCGGCAGGTTCCAGATGGGGAACGTCTCGTACTTGGCGTAGCCGGAGCTGATCCCGCGCTGGTGGTCGTGGTACAGCTGCGAGAGGCAGGTGGCCATCTTGCCGCTGCCGGGCCCGGGGGCGGTGACGACGACGAGGTCGCGCTCGGTCTCGATGTACTCGTTGCGCCCGTAGCCGGCGTCGCTGACGACGAGGTTGACGTCGTTCGGGTACCCCTTGATCGGGTAGTGCCGGTAGACCTTGACACCGAGGCGCTCCAGCTTGCGCTTGAACGCGCGTGCTTGGCGGTGCTCGTCGGTCATCTGCGTGATGACGACGCTGCCGACGAAGAGGCCGTATGAGCGGAATTCGTCGATCAGGCGCAGGACGTCGGACTCGTAGGAGATGTTGAGGTCGGCCCGGACCTTGTTGCGGGCGAGGTCGTGCGCGGAGACCGCGACGACGACCTCGACCTCGTCCTTGAGGGTCTCGAGCATCCGGATCTTGAGGTCCGGTGCGAACCCGGGCAGCACCCTCGACGCATGGTGGTCGTCGAACAGTTTGCCGCCGAACTCGAGGTACAGCTTCCCGCCGAACCGCCGGCGCCGCTCATCGATGTGCTCGGACTGGAGTTGCAGGTACCGCTCGCGATCGAATCCAAGGTCAGCCACGGACGCCCACCCTACTCGCTCCGAACCTTCGTCGAGCCGCTCCCCACGCGACGTCACCGCGCGTCACCGCTCCTCGTCGATCAAGGCAGCCACCTCGGCGGAGATGATCGGTCGTCCGAGCGAGACCACCGGGAGACCGGTCAACTCATCGCGATCGATGCTCATCGACGCATCCATCGCCACCGATGCAGGCGAAGCGGGATCGTTGGCGCTACGCAACAGCCGGCTCCCTCTCGTCCGCGAGGGCGATCCTGCCCTTGGTGATCTTGTTCATGATGATCGCGATGGCACCGTCGCCGGTCACGTTGGTCGCGGTACCGAAGCTGTCTAGCGCGATGTAGGTGGCGAACATCAGGCCGACCTCGAGCTCGCCGAAGCCAAGCATCTGCACGAGCAGGCCGGCGGCCGCGGCGATGGCCCCGCCCGGCACGCCGGGGGCGGCGATCATCATCACACCGAGCATCAGGAGGAACGGCAGGTAGGCGCCGAACGAGATGTCGCCCCCACTGAGCAGGAGGATGGCGACGGAGAAGCAGGTGATCTTGACCATCGAACCGGAGAGATGGATGGTCGCGCACAGCGGAACGACGAACCCGGCCACCGAGTCGCTGACGCCGTTCTTCTTCGTCGACGCGAGGGTCACCGGGATCGTCGCAGCCGACGAGGACGTGCCGAGCGCCGTCGCGTAGGCATCGCGCATGCCCCACAGCGCCTTGAGGGGGTTGACCTTACCGATGGCGCCGGCGATGGAGTACTGCAGCAGGAGCACCACGATGGTCAACGCGAAGGAGGTGATGACGACCACGACGAACGTGCCGAGCACCTTGACCGCCTCTCCGCTGCGGGAGAGGTCCAGGAAGATGCCGAAGATAAAGAACGGAAGGGCTGGCACGATGATGGCGCGGATGACGCCCTCGATGATGGTGCGGAACTCGACCGCGACCCTCAGCATCGTCGACTTCGGGATCGCGGTCATCCCGATGCCGAGGATGATGGCGAGCACCAGCGCGCCCATCACACCGATCACCGGCTCCAGCACGATCTCTGTCGCGGCGCCCGTCGGCGAGTTGGAGAGCAAGAAGTAGGGTGTCAAACCCGATCCTCCGCCTTCGCCGAGCGCCGACAACTCCGTGCCCTTCAGCGCCGGCCCGAAGACCGCGGTGCTGACGAAGTAGGCGAACAGGCCTGCGAGAATCGTCGATCCGTAGGCGATGGCGGCGGTGATGCCGAGCAGCTTGCCCGCACCCTGACCCAGCTCGGCGATGGCAGGCATGACCAAGCCGA
The DNA here is from genome assembly GCA_934636715.1 of uncultured Arachnia sp. Next base: position 29,240 of record CAKUBE010000004.1, on the reverse strand, counting down.
GGATGATCAGCGGCACGACGAAGCCGAGCAGACCCGAGAAGATCGAGTTGTAGGTCATCGAGACATTGCCGAACCACTCCGGAACGAGCGGCCCGGCGATGATGCCGAGAACGATGGCGACGCCGATCCAGGCGAGGAGCGGGATGGTGCGTAGGTTCATGCGAGGTCCTTTCCGCGCCTGACCCTAGCGCCCCAGGCTCCACTGGAACGCACCGCCCCGACCGTCGCGTGTTCGCTTCGTTCGTCGTCGGTCAGCGTCCGACCGTGAGGTCCGGCCGATGCACGAATCCGACAGGACAGGGGCCCAACGGGCACGCGCGTGCCCGTAGGGCCCCGTTGTTGGTGAATCCTTGCACTCGCTTTCGGTAGCGGTGATTGGGTCCTCGAACCGGGTGTCGGTTCATTGGTTTCGACGCGGGCGCGCGCTTCGCTCGCGGCCCGGCTCAACCAGCGGTGGTCGCGTTCCTCGGTCTCACGCCCCGCTCGGCATTACTGCGGCTGCATATACCCCACGGGACGCCCGCTCGGTGTTACTGCGGTTGCGTACGTCCCCATAGGGATGCACGCAACCGCAGTAACGAAAGTGATGCGCTCAGGCCAGGTTCGCGGGGACGACGGAAAGGGGCAGGAGTTGCCGGCCCGTCGGGCCGATCTGGATCTCGGTGTTCATCTCCGGGCAGACGCCGCAGTCGTAGCAGGGCGTCCAACGGCAGTCCTCGACCTCGCGCTCGTCGACGGCGTCCTGCCAGTCCTCCCACAGCCAGTCGCGGTCGAGGCCCGCGTCGAGGTGGTCCCAGGGCAGGACCTCCTCGTAGCCGCGCTCGCGGACCGTGAACCAGTCGAGGTCGATGCCGAACGCCGCCAGCTCCTCGTTCGCCACCGTCGTCCACCGCTCGTAGCTGAAATGCTCGCTCCAGCCGTCGAACTTGCCGCCCTCGCGCCAGACGCGCTCGATGACGCGGCCGACGCGCCGGTCGCCGCGCGACAGCAGGCCCTCGACGATGCCCGGCTTGCCGTCGTGGTAGCGCAGACCGATCGCCTTGCCATAGTTGCGGTCCTGCCGGATGGCGTCCCGCAGCAGCATGAGGCGATGGTCGATGGTCTCGGCGCTCGCCTGCGCCGCCCACTGGAACGGGGTGTGCGGCTTGGGCACGAACCCGCCGATGGAGACGGTGCAGCGGATGTCGCGGGTGCCGGAGACCCGGCGGCCGGTCTCGATGACGCGGGTGGCGAGCGTCGCGATGGCCAGCACGTCCTCGTCGGTCTCGGTGGGCAGGCCGCACATGAAGTACAGTTTCACCTGGCGCCAGCCGGACGAGAACGCGGCGGCGACCGTGTTGATGAGGTCGTCCTCCGTGACCATCTTGTTGATCACCTTGCGCATCCGCTCGGAGCCGCCCTCGGGCGCGAACGTGAGCCCCGAGCGTCGGCCGTTGCGGGACAGCTCGTTGGCCAGGTCGATGTTGAACGCGTCCACGCGGGTCGACGGCAGGGACAGCGAGACGTTCGAGCCCTCGTAGCGGTCGGCGAGCTGCTTCGTCACCTCGGTGATCTCCGAGTGGTCCGCCGACGACAGGGAAAGCAGGCCGATCTCCTCCAGCCCCGTCGACTTCAGCCCGCCGGCGACCATCTTCCCGATGGTCTCGATGTTGCGCTCGCGCACAGGCCGCGTGATCATCCCCGCCTGGCAGAATCGGCAGCCGCGCGTGCAGCCGCGGAAGATCTCGACGGAGTAGCGCTCGTGCACCGTCTCGGCCATCGGCACGATGGGCGCCTTGGGGTACGGCCACTCGTCGAGGTCCATCAGCGTGTGCTTGCGCACCTGGTGCGGCACGCCGGGACGGTTGGGGGCGACGACCTGGATGCGTCCGTCGTCGAGGTAGTCGACGTCGTAGAACTTCGGGACGTAGAACGCGCCGGTCAGGGCGAGCCGCAGCAGCAGCCCGTCGCGGCCGTCCTCGCGGCCGTCGGCCTTCCACTCGCGGATGATGTCGGAGATCAGCAGCGCCGCCTCCTCGCCGTCGCCGAGCACCGCGACGTCGATGAAGTCGGCGATGGGCTCCGGGTTGAAGGCCGCGTGACCGCCCGCGATGACGAGCGGCTCGTCCTCGCCGCGCTCGACGGCGTGCAAGGTCATGCCCGCCAAGTCGGTCATGTTCAGCAGGTTGGTGTAGCAGAGCTCGGTGGAGAACGAGGCGCCCAGCACGTCGAACTCCCCGACGGGGCGGTGCGCGTCGAGCGTGAACTGCGGGATGCCGTGGGCGCGCAGCTGCGCCTCCATGTCCGGCCAGACGGAGTAGGTGCGCTCGGCGAGGATCCAGTCGCGCTCGTTCAGCACCTCGTAGAGGATCGCGACGCCCTGGTTGGGCTGGCCGACCTCATACGCGTCCGGGTACGTCAAGCACCAGCGGACGTCGACGGAATCCCAGTCCTTGACGACCGAGTTGTGCTCTCCTCCGACGTACTGGATGGGCTTGCTGACCTGCGCCAGCAGCGGCTCGAGCCGGTCGTACACCGAGTGCAGGGGCAGCGCGGTCGTCGTCATATGCGGCCTTTCCGAAGGGTCAGCGAGCGGCGTCCAGGATAACCCGGGAACGGGGTTCCGCCTATTGGTTCGACGTCGACGAAGGCCGAGAGCTCAACCGGCGGCAGGACCGGTGCGGGCGAGATCCCGGTGGCGGGCGAGCCCGACGATGATCGCGACGGCGACGGCGGTCACGGCGAACTGCAACAGGATGATCGGGTTCCCGACGCCGGCGGAGCGGTCCATCGCCGTCCCCAGATCCTGGAACGGGACGAGGGCGAGGCCGACCATGTTGTTCGCGACGTGGATGGCGACGGCGGCCTCCAGGCCGCCCGTGCGCCAGGTCACGTAGCTCAGCAGCATGCCGAGCACGAAATAGAACAGGATCAGCCAGGGGTCGGTCGAGAAGTGCACGGCGGCGAACAGGACCGAGTTCACCACACCCCCGACGATCAGTGCCGACGCGGGCGTCCGCATCCAGGAGCCGACGGCGCGGAACAGCAGCCCGCGGAACAGGTACTCCTCAGCCGCGGCCTGGAAAGGCGTGACCAGCATCAAGCCCGCCAGCAGCCACCACGAGTGCGGGTACACCCTGAGGTCCAGGTCCGCGCCGACGGCCTCGACGGCGACGTAGACCAGGATCAGCCCCAAGGCGACGGCGCCCGCGAGCCACGCGAATCCCCACCGGAAGCGTCCCGTCACCGACGAGAGGTAGCCGTGCGGCTGGCCGGAGAGGACGCCCACCCAGATGGCCACGGGGAGCACGAGGGCGATGGAGAGGCTGTTGGCGAAGACGATGACCGGGGAGGCCAGCAGCGATTCCGGGTCGACAAGAAGCACGTCGAGGTCGCCGACCGCGGCGAACTCGACGGCTATCGCGATCAGCCCGATCACGGTGCCGATCGTCAGCATGGCCGTCCCGCCGAGTACCGCTATGAGCAGCGGCTTCCACCCCGCGATGCCGGGCGTGCGCCAGAAGTGCGGATAGGTCGTCGGGGTCGTCGGCAGGGGCGACGGCGGCGGGGGCGGCTGCCAGGGCACCGTCGGCGGACCCCACGCGGGAACGGGCTGCGGCGGCGGCCAGGCCCGGTCATCCGCGCGGACCGGCGGTGGCCACTCCGGCGGAGCGAAGTCCGGGGCGCCGGCGCGGTGGTCGTCGTCGGTCGACATGCGGCCGCTCAGCTGTCGGCGAACCAGAGCGCGATCTCGGCGGCCGCGGAGGCCGGCGAGTCGCTGGCGTGGACGGCGTTGCGCCGCATCGACTCCGCGAGATCCGCCCGGATGGTGCCCGGGTCGGCCTTCGCGGGATCGGTCGCGCCGTTGAGTTCGCGCACGCGGGCGATCGCGTCGTCGCCGCGCAGCAGCAGGGCGACGAGCGGGCCCTCCGTCATGAACGCGCGCAGCGGCGGGTAGTAGTCGCGGCCGATGTGCTCGGCGTAGTGGCGGTCGGCGAACTCGCCGTCGATGGTGCGCAGCTCCATGGCCTCGACGCGGAGTCCCGCGCCCTCGTAGCGCTGGAGGATCGCGCCGACCAGCCCTGCCGCCACGGCGTCGGGCTTGATGATGACAAAGGTCTGCTCGCTCATTGGGCGCCGCCTTCCTGTTGCTTGTTCTCGATTCGCCGCCCGAGCACGATGCACGTGACCCAGATCAGGGCGAAGATCAGGCCCATGGCGTACATCCACGGGGTGAGGACGCCGAGCGCGACGATGGCCACCTGGGCCGCCCATCCCGCGTAGTAGCCCCAGCTCTTGCGCAGGCCGCCGCAGGCGACGAGGCAGAGCGCCGTCGCGATGCCGCACCAGATGGCGCCGGTGCGCATGGAGACGCCCGCGATCTGGATCATGCCGATGTAGCCCAGCCAGATCACGATGACCTCGAAGATCAGCACCGACATGGCGGCGCTGCGCATCGGGTTCCCGGGCGCGAGGATCATCGCGGCTCCCCTTCCTGGGTGATGAGGAGATCGCGCGCCTCGCCAGCGGCGATCACCGAACCGGCGACGAGCACGCCCGCCTGGCCGTCCGAGGTGTCGGCCAGCATGACGGCCAGCTCGAGCGCCTCGGCCATGGTCGCGGCGCGATGCACCTGGTGCGTCGACCACACGGTCTCCGCGAGGGCCGCGAGGTCGTCAACGGAGCGGGCCCGCGGCGTCGACGACACCTGCGTGATCACCACCTGGTCCATGGCCTCGCGGAAGATCTCGAGGACGGCGTCGGCGTCCTTGTCCTGCATCATGGCGACGACGCCGACGATCGGGTCGAAGTCGTAGCTCTCGGTCACCGCGTCGATCGTGGCGCGGGCCGCCTGGGGATTGTGCGCGGTGTCGATCACGATGGGCGGCGACGTGCGCGCCAGCTCCAGCCGCGCCGGGGCCTCGACGGCGCCCAGCCCCTCGACGATGATCTCGGGGTTCAGCGGCTGCGACCCCAGGAACGCCTCGACGGCGGCGACGGCGAGGGCCGCGTTGCGGGCCATGTGCTCGCCGTAGACCGGGAGGAAGATGTCGCCGACCGGGCCGCCCGCGGTCTCGAGGCGCAGCAGCTGCCCTCCGACGGCGAGCTGCCGATCGATCAGCCCGAAGTCAGGACCCTCGGCCTTGACCTTCGCGCCCACCTCGACGGCGCGTTCCAGCAGCACGCGGGCCGCCGCGGGGTCCTGGCCGGCGAGCACCGCCGTCGATCCGGGCTTGATGATGCCCGCCTTCTCCCCCGCGATCTCCGCGATGGTGGCGCCGAGGATGTGCGTGTGGTCCAGCCCGATGGGCGCGACGACGGCGACCGTGGCATCGGCGACCGAGGTCGCGTCCCAGCGCCCGCCGAGTCCGACCTCCATCACGGCGACGTCGACGGGGGCGTCGGCGAAGGCGGCGTAGGCCATGCCGGTGATGACCTCGAAGAAGGTCATGGCCACGCCGTCGAGCGCCTGCTCGTCGACCATGGCGACGTAGGGCGCGATGTCCGCCCACACCTCGTCGAAGCGCTCCTCGCCGATGGGCTCGCCGTCGATGAGGATGCGCTCGCGCACGTCGCTGAGGTGCGGGCTCGCGAACCGGCCGGTGCGCAGCCCCGCGGCGCGCAGCACGGTCTCGATCATGATGGCGGTGCTGCCCTTGCCGTTGGTGCCCGCGACCTGGATCACCGGCATGGCGCGCTGCGGGTCGCCCAGCAGTTCCATCAGGGCTGCGATGCGGTTCAGGCTGGGCGCGACCCGGTGTTCGGGCCACCGGCTGGTCAGCTCGCGCACGAGCTCGGCGTGGGTGTTGTCGGTCATGGTGGGCCTCAGCCTACTGGGCGTGCCGCGCACGCGCGTTCGCGAACAGCGAGCGACGAAACGATAGTTGAAGCTTCTAGTTCTTGTTCATCCGTCTAGGATTGGGCGCGTCACGCCCCGCGAGCCCGCCCAAGGAGACATCCGCATGTCGAACAACTCATCGCTCAGCAAGCGCGCCGCCCTGCGGCAGCAGCAGGAGCTCGAGGAGAAGGCCAAGAAGACCAAGCGCATCGTCGGCGCGGGCGTCGGGCTCCTCGCGCTCGTCGCGGTGGTCGTGCTGGGGATCGTGATCTGGCAGGCGGTCGCGGCGCCGGCCAACAAGCCGGTCGCGACCGATCAGCTCACGCCCCCCAACGCCACCGAGCGTCACGGCATCCTCCTCTTCGGCAAGGAGCCGACGGCGGACAAGCCGCACCTCATCGTCTACCAGGACTACCAATGCGTCTGGTGCGCGGCCTATGAGAACTCGTTCGGCACCCCGGTCGAGGAACTCGTGCAGGCGGACAAGATCACCGCGGAGTACCGCACCGTGCACTTCCTGGACGGTCAGGCGGAGGACGGTCCCTCGCGCCGCGCCGCCGTCGCCGCCGCGGCCGCGGACGAGGTCGGCTTCTTCGCCCCGTACCAGCGCGTCATCTACGCCAACCACAAAGAGGCCTCGACGGCCTATCCCGCCCGCCAGCTCCGCGACGACTTCGCCAAGGAGGCCGGGATCACCGGCGACGCGCTGACGAAGTTCCAGGACCTCTTCGACACCCGCGCGTTCAACACCTTCACCGCGGGTGCGCAGGAGGAGTGGGCCAAGGACGGTCTCAACGGCACCCCGGTGTACGAGGTCTCCGGCGAGAAGCTGCCGGGCCTCGTCGACAACGCGTTCCAGCCGTTGATCCCCGCCACCGCGGACGCGTTCTACCAGGAGGTCGTCAAGGCATGGGAGGCCGGGGGCAAGCAGATCGAGAAGTAGCGGTCGCGCGGGCTAGGATTGCCCGCGTGAATACGCCGAATCGTCGCTCGCTGCCCGAAAAGCCCGTCCTCGAAGGCCTCGAGGCCAAGTGGGGACAGGTATGGGGCGAGGAGGGGACCTACGCGTTCCACCGCCCGGACAGCCGCGACGAGGTGTTCTCGATCGACACCCCGCCGCCAACGGTGTCCGGCTCGCTGCATGTCGGCCACGTCTTCAGCTACACCCACACCGACACCGTCGCCCGCTACCAGCGGATGCGCGGCAAGCACGTGTTCTACCCCATGGGCTGGGACGATAACGGCCTGCCCACCGAGCGCCGCGTGCAGAACTTCTACGGCGTGCGCTGCGACCCGTCGGTCCCCTACGACCCCGACTTCCAGCCGCCGGCCAAGCCAGACCCCAAGCGTCAACTGCCGATCAGCCGCCGCAACTTCATCGAGCTGTGCCACGAGCTGACCGCCGTCGACGAGCAGGCGTTCGAGGACCTGTGGAAGCAACTGGGCCTCTCCGTCGACTGGTCGACGCTGTACGCGACCATCTCCTCAGACGCCCAGGCGGTCGCGCAGAAGGCGTTCCTGCGCAACCACGCGCGCGGCGAGGCCTATCTCAGCTACGCGCCGACGCTGTGGGACGTGACGTTCCACACCGCTGTCGCGCAGGCGGAGCTGGAGGCCCGCGAGTACCCCGGCGCGTACCACCGCGTCGCGTTCCCCAAGCCGGACGGCGCGCCCGTCTACATCGAGACCACGCGCCCCGAGCTGCTGGTCAGCGTGTGCGCGCTGATCGCGCACCCCGACGACGAGCGGTACCAGGATCTCTTCGGGACGACGGTGACCTCGCCGCTGTTCGGCGTCGAGATCCCCGTGCTCGCGCACCCCGCGGCCGAGCCTGACAAGGGCGCGGGCATCGCGATGTGCTGCACCTTCGGCGACCTCACCGACGTCACCTGGTGGCGCGAGCTGAACCTGCCGACGCGCACGGTGATCGGGCGCGACGGCCGGCTCCAGGCCGAGACCCCCGAGTGGATCCCGAACGCGGAGGCGTACGCGCCGCTGGCGGGCAAGACGACGTTCTCCGCGCGCGAGGCCACGGTCGCCGCGCTGCGCGAGAGCGGCGACCTCGACGGCGACCCGAAGCCCACCACCCGCATGGCGAACTTCTACGAGAAGGGCGACAAGCCGCTCGAGATCGTCGCCACGCGCCAGTGGTACATCACCAACGGCGGCCGCGACGACGCCCTCAAGGCCGAGCTCCTGAGGCTCGGCGACGAGTTGAAGTGGACGCCGGATCACATGCGCCACCGCTACGAGAACTGGGTCGGCGGCCTGAACGGCGACTGGCTGGTCTCGCGGCAGCGCTTCTTCGGCGTGCCCTTCCCCGTCTGGTACCCGCTCGACGCCGACGGCGAGCCGGACTACGACCACCCGATCACGGCCGACGAGGCCTCGCTCCCCGTCGATCCCATGACCGACACCCCGGCCGGCTACGAGGAGTCGCAGCGGAACCGGCCGGGCGGCTTCGCGGCCGATCCCGACGTCATGGACACCTGGGCGACGTCGTCGCTGACCCCGCACCTCGCCACCGGCTGGGAGCGCGACGACGAGCTGTTCCGGCTCACGTTCCCGATGGACATCGCGCCGCAGGCGCACGACATCATCCGCACCTGGCTGTTCAGCCGCGTCGTGCGCGCGCACTTCGAGAACGGCTCGCTGCCCTGGAAGCGCGCGACCCTCTCCGGCTTCGTGGTCGACCCCGACCGCAAGAAGATGAGCAAGTCGAAGGGCAACGTGGTGGTGCCCACCGACATCCTCGACCGCTACGGCTCCGACGCCGTCCGCTGGCGCGCCGCGATGGCCCGCCCCGGGCTGGACTCGCCGTTCGACGAGACGCAGATGAAGGTGGGCCGCCGGCTCGCGATGAAGGTGCTGAACGCGGGCAAGTTCGTGCTCTCGATGGCCGAGGAGCCGGGCCGCCTCGCCGCCGTGACCAACCCCGTCGACACGGCCCTGCTCGCCGCGCTAGCGGGCGTCGTCGACGCGGCGACCGCCGGCTTCGAGGAGTTCGACTACACGGCCGCGCTCGAGGCGGCCGAGACGTTCTTCTGGTCTTTCTGCGACGACTACCTGGAGCTCGTGAAGGAGCGCGCCTACACAGGCTCGCCGGAGGAGAAGGCGTCCGCGCAGGCCGCGCTGTCCCTCGCCCTGGACACGCAGCTGCGGCTGTTCGCGCCGTTCCTGCCGTTCGTGACCGAGGAGGTCTGGCGGTGGACGAACGACTCGTCCGTCCACCTCGCGGCCTGGCCGACGGCGGACGAGCTGTCGACCGGCGGCGACCCCGCGCTGCTCGACGACGTCGCCGCGGCCCTGATCGCCATCCGCGGCGCGAAGTCGACGGCGAAGGTCTCCATGAAGGCCGAGGTGGCGCGCGCCGCCTTCTCCGGCCCGGCGGCGACCATCGCCCGCCTGCGCCAGATCGAGCCCGATCTCCGCGCCGTCGGTCGCCTGACCGGCGAGGTCAGCTGGACCGAGTCCGATGCCCCGCTGACGGTCGACGTGGAGCTCGCCGCCACCGACTGAATCGTCCGCTGCAAGGATTTACCAAGATCGGCCCCCAACTGGCATGCGAGTGCCAGTTGGGGCCCGATCTTGGCAGGTTCATTCAGCTCACCGCGCCGGTCGACTTCGACGTCACCGACACGGACGTGTAGCCGGTCTTCTTGCCCTTGATCCGCACCGTGATCTTGGCGCCCTTGTCGGCCTTGGCCAGCGTGTAGGTCGACGCCGTCGCGCCGTCGATCGAGACGCCGTCGCGGCGCCACTGGTAGCTCAGCGTCACCGGCGCGGGGCCCCAGGTGCCCGGCTTCGCCGTCAGCTTCTTGCCGACCTGCGCGGTGCCGGAGATCGTCGGCTTGGCGCTCGGCGCGATCACCGCCTCGGCCTCGCCGACCACCACCGGCGCCGAGGTCACGGCGGCGGAGGTGAACCCCTCCTTCGCGCCGGTCACCCGCACGCTCACCGAGGCGTCGAGATCGTCGGCCACCAGCTTGTAGGCCGCGCCCGTGGCGCCCTCGATCTCGACGCCGTCGCGCAGCCACTGCAGCGTCAGCGTGGCGTCCGACGGCACCCAGACGCCCGGGTCCACCGTCAGCGTCGCCAACACGTTCGCCCTGCCGGAGACCACCGGAACCGGCGGCGAGAACCGCCCGATCTTGACCGCCGCCGTCGCCGACGACGTGGCCGAGACGCTGGTGTAGCCGCTCTTCGAGCCGGTCACCGTCACGGAGACCTTCGCGCCGAGGTCCTCGGCGGCCAGCGTGTAGGTCGACGCCGTCGCACCCGCGATGGGCGCGCCGTCGCGGAGCCAGGTGTAGGCCAGCTTCGTCGAGGACGGCTTCCAGGTACCCGCCGTCGCCGTCAGCTCCTGGCCCACGCGCGCGGTGCCGGAGAGCGTCGGCTTCGGGGTCGCCGACAGCACGCCCGCCGCCACCTCCGCGGTGGCCGCGGATGCCTTCGTCACCGGGAGGTAGGCGGGGCTCGTGCCGGTCACCGTCGCGCTGATCCTGGCTCCGAGGTCGGCCGCCGTCAGCGTGTAGGTCGACTTCGTGGCTCCCGCGATCGGCTTCCCGTCCCGCAGCCAGGCGTAGGCCGGCTTCACCGACGACGGCTTCCACGTCCCGGTCTTCGCGGTCAGCTTCTCGCCCACCCGCGCGGTCCCGGAGATCGTGGTCTTCACGCTCGGCGCGGTCACCGGCTGCGCGGCCCCGACCTTCGCCGTCGACACCGAGGTCGTCGACACCGTGCCGTAGCCGGCCTTCTTGCCCGTGATCTTCACGCTGATCTTCGCGCCGCGATCGGCGGCGGTCAGCCGGTAGCCGGCGGCCGTCGCGCCCTTGATCGACTTCCCGTCGCGCCGCCACTGGTACGACAGCGCCACGCCCGACGGCGCCCAGGTTCCCGGCTTGGCCGTGAGCTTCCGGAGCACGTTGGCCGTGCCGGAGATCGTCGGCTTCGGCGTCGTCGTCAACTGTCCGACTGCCACGGCGATCGTCGCCTCCGACGCGGCGGACGCGGCGGCGTACTCGCTCTTCGAGCCCGTCACCTCCACGCCGATCCGCGCGCCGAGGTCGGCGGCGGTCAGCGTGTACGTCGACTTCGTCGCGCCCTTGATGGCCGCGCCGTCCCGGAACCAGGTGTAGCCGAGCGTGACGCCCGACGGCGCCCAGGCACCCGTCTTCGCCGTCAGCTTCAGACCCACCCGCGGGGTGCCGGTGAGCGTCGGCTTCGCCGTGGGGGCGGTCACGACGTCGGCCGGCCCGACCTCCTCGGTCACCTCGGACGCGGTCGTCACACTGGTGAACCCGTCCTTGGCGCCCGTCACCGTCACCCCGACCCGCGCGCCGAGGTCCGCCTCGGCCAGCGTGTAGGTCGGCGCCGCCGCGCCCTTGATCTTCTTTCCATCGCGCAGCCACTGGTACGAGAGCGTCACGCCCGACGGCGCCCAGGTACCCGCGTCGGCCGTGAGGTTCTTGAGCACCTTCGCCGTACCGGTGATCGTCGGGGTGGGCGTGGCCGTCAGCGTTCCGACGAGCACCTTCGCCGTCGCCGCCGACGTCTTCGAGGCCGCGAGATAGCCCTTCTTCGAGCCGGTGACCTTCACCGTGATCTTCGCGCCGAGGTCGGCGCCCGCGAGCGTGTACGACGACTTCGTCGCGCCCGTGATCGCCTTCTTGTCGCGCAGCCACTGGTAGGCGAACGACACGCCGGAGTCCCAGGTGCCGGATGCGGCAGTGAGCTTCTTGCCGACCTGGGCGGTGCCGGAGATCGTCGGGGTGCCGGCCTTCAGCGGCGTGGTCGCCGGCGGCGACTCGACAGCGGCCGACGAGCCGACGTGCAGGAACCCGGTGATGTCGGAGATCCTGTACGTCCGCCAGTCGAAGTCGCCCTGCCAGTGGTCCTCCGAGACGACCACCGTGCCGGTCTCGAGGTTGACCGACTCGACGATGGCCACGTGGCCGGCCGAGCCCATGTCGTACCACCAGGCGACATCGCCCTTGCGGGGAGAGGTGTCGACCGCATAGCCAGCGGCCCGGGCGTGCTCACCCCAGTACTTGGCGTTGCCGCGGCCGGGAACCGTGAACTGAGGGATACCGCGCTGGATCAGCCGGTAGGCCACGTAGTTCGTGCAGTTGTGCCCGCCGTACATGTTCCAGTGCGACTTCTTGTACACCGCGCTATAGCCGCCGTTGCCGTAGCCGCGGCCTTCGCACTGCGTGAAGCCGACACACAGCTTCGAGTACCAGGTGATTGCCGCAGCGGGCGCCGCAGCGCCCGCCACTCCGATGAAAAGTGCGACGGCCAGTGCCGCGATGGCGGCACGAAAACTGGCACGACGCGTGGAAAATCCGCGCATGGAAAAACCGCTCCTTGGGGGGTCAGGAACACCATCCAGCCGACAAAGATGGGGAAGCGGTCGGTCAGCCTGCGGCAGAGGTTACATGGCGCGGCCGTCCGACGCGAACCGGGGTGCCTCGAAGGCCGGCGGCCGGGCGGCGGGGCGCTCCGCGAGCGACGCCAGCGCGAGCTCGACCGCGGCGTCCAGTTGGATGTCGGCATCGGACTCCCAGTCCGCCGGATCCAGCTCGACGACGACGTCGGGGTCGACGCCGTGGTTCTCCAGCCCGAAACCCTGCCTGTCGAAGTACGTCCAGTAGCGCGGCTGCGTGACCTCGGTCCCGTCGACGAGCGTGAACCGCCCGTCGATGCCGACGACGCCGCCCCAGCTGCGCTCCCCCACCACCGGGCCGAGCCCCAGGTTCTGGGCGGCGGCGGTCACGATGTCGCCGTCGGACCCCGCGAAGCGGTTGGTCACGAACACGACCGGCCCGCGGCGCGCCTGCTGCGGGTAGCTCACCGGCACGTCGTGGTGGCGGCCGCCCATCCAGCCGATCGCGCGGCGCATCAGCCGCTCGATCACCAGCTCGGACGTGTGACCGCCGGCGTTGAACCGGACGTCGACCACGACCGCCTCGCAGCGCATCGCGCGGTCGACGAGGCGGTGGAACTCCGCCCAGCCGGTGGCCACCATGTCCGGCACGTGGATGTAGCCGACGCGCCCGCCCGTGGCGCGCGTCACGTACGCGACGCGCCCGGCGACCCACTCGTGGTAGCGCAGCGACGTCTCCCGCGCCGTCGGCACGACGGCGACCCTGCGCTTCTGCCTGCCCCTGGCCAGCGTCAGCTCGACGACCTTGTCGGCGGCGCCGAGGAGCAGCGCGCCGATCGCCGGCGCCCCGGTGGTGGCGTGTCCGTCCACCGCGACGATCACGTCGCCCGGCTGCGCGGCAACGCCTGCCGCGCGCAACGGCGAACGGGCAGACGGATCCGAGGTCTCGCCCGGCAGCACCCGGGTGATGACGACCTCGCCCTTGGCGTTGCGCGCGTACTCCGCGCCCAGGTGCGCGACCCGCGGCGCGTCGTCCCCGCCGAAGGGAGGGACCACGTAGGCGTGCGAGGTGTTGAGCTCGCCGACCGTCTCCCAGAGCACGTCGACGAGGTCGTCGTGGGTGGCGAGGTCGGCCAGCAGCGGGCGATAGCGCGCGACGACGCCCGCCCAATCCACGCCGTCGAAGTCCTCGCGCCAGAAGTGGTCGCGCATCAGTCGCGCGTTCTCCTCGAACATCTGCCGCCACTCGGCCACGGGGTCGAGGGACCTGCGCAACCGGCTGAGGTCGACGTTCACGCGGGTGTCGTCGTCCTCCCCCGGCGCGTGCTCGGCAGGCTGCACCCAGACATCCTCCCCGCTGCGCACGACGAGCCGCTCGCCGTCGCCGGAGACGGCCGCGCCGTCGCACGAGTCGACGACGGTGGTGGCCTTGCGGGTCTTGAACGAGTAGTGCTCGACGGCGTCCTTGACCTCGCCGTCGACGCCCGCCCTCGCGGCACCCAGCTCGCCGAACGCGCGCAGGGTGATCCAGGCGACGCCCTCCTTGGTCGCCTGCAGGGCGGTGTAGCGGCCGGACGGCACCGCGAACGGCACCATGCGGTCCTCGAATCCGTCGACGTCGAGTTCGGCGCCCGGCTCCGGCTCGGACGGGGCCGGGGCATCTCCGGCGACCGGCTTGTCGTCCTCCTTCTCCTCCTTGTCCTCGGGCTCGCTCAGCGGCCAGCCGTCGGCCGCCGGGCCGAACGGAGCGGGCTCGAGCGCGCTCAACGGCGCGAGCCACGGACGGATCGTGTTGGTGAAGGAGAGGTCGAAGCCGAGTTCGTCGTAGGAGGGGTCGATCGTGCGGCTGGAGAGGAAGCAGAGGTACTTGCCGTCGCGCGTGAACACCGGCGAGAAGTCGTTGAACTGCCCCCTCGTCAGGGTGAACGCCCGCTCGTGTTCGAGGTCGTAGCCGACGAGCTGCCCCAGCAGCCCTTCGTTGCCGATCCCGTTGCGCCACACCACGTAGCGGCCGTCGGGCGACCAGGCGAAGCCGGTGGGCTCCCCCACCGTCGACCGCCCGATCCGCTTCACGGAGCCGCGCGCCACGTCGATGAGCGACACCGTGCCGTCGTGGCTGCCGACGACGACCTTCGCCCCCGTCGGGCTCGGCTCGAGCGTGAGGACGCGACCGAGCCGGCCAGCGGCGATGCGGCGGGGCTTGGCGTCGCCGTCGAGCTGACGGATCTCCAGGCAGTCCTCGCCGTCGACGTCGCTGACCCACACGCCGCGGCCGGTCCGGTCGAGGAAGTGGGGCTCGCGGACGCGGACGCCCGCGGTGTCGGCGAGCGCCCGGGCGGGGCCGCCGCGATGGGTGAGCAGGTAGGCGGCGCCGCGCCACTCGATCAGCGAGGCGTCGCCGCCGTGGTCCGGCGCGATGGCGTCGAGCCGGTCGGTGGGTGCCACCTGCACCGCTCGCGGACGACCGACGGCCGTTGTCAGCTCGATCTGCCGGGGCTCGGCGGTCAGGCCCGCGAGGTGGAACAGTCGGCCGCGGGCGTGATAGACGATGCCCGTGCCGTCGCCGACGGCGTCGCGGACGTAGCCCTCGGCGGCGGTGTGGGAGGTGTGCCTGCGCAGGTCCTGCCCCGAGGAGTTCACGGACCACACCTGCGCCTGCACGTCCGGGCTGTCGCCGAGGTCGGACGTGAAGACCAGCCGCTCCCCCACCCAGGTGGGCGAGAAGAGGCCTGCGCGGGCGTCGGGGAGCACGCGCTGCCAGTCGCCGGAGCCGTCCTTGGAGACGTGCAACCGCGCCGCCATCCCGCCGCGGTACCGCTTCCACCCCGAAGGGTCGCGGAAGTTCGCCGACGCCACGGCCACCCGGCCCTTACGGCTGACGGCCGCCGACGTCGCGGCACCCCACGGCAGTCGCTCGAGGCGCCCGTCGAGGGACAGCGCGTAGAGGCGGGCGTCCATCCGGTGCACCGCCTGGTGGTCCGAGCAGAGCAGGATGCGCTGGTCGTCGAGCCAGCCCGAGACCAGCATGCGCCCGGCGCTCAGCCAGGTCAGTCGGCGGGTCCCGCCGTCGAGATCGACGACGTAGGCGTCCCAGCCGCCTTCGGTGGTCGACGTGAACGCGACCCGGGTGCCGTCTGGCGAGAAGCGCGGGTTGCGCGGGGTGGCCTCCCCCAGCGTGATCCGCGCCGCGCGGCCGCCCGAAAGGGGGCCGAGCCAGAGGTCGTCGTCGGCGACGAACACCACATTGTCACGGTGAAGATGGGGGTAGCGGGAGTAGACCATGAGGGCGAGGATACCGCTCCTGGCCGACGAGAAAATCGGGCGGAACCCGCCCGCGAGGACGGACGCTCAGGCCGAGAGGTTGCGCCGTCTCGCCAGCTTCGCACGGGGCACGAGAACCGGCTCCTCCGCGCCGTCGACGGCGGCCTTCGTCACGATGACCTGCGCGATGTCGTCCTCCGACGGGACGTCGAACATCACCTCGAGCAGCAGTTCCTCGAGGATGGCCCGGAGCCCGCGGGCGCCGGTGCCGCGGCTCAACGCCTTGTCGGCGATGGCCTCGATGGCCTCGTCCTCGAAGTCGAGCTGGACGCCATCGAGATCGAAGAGCTTCTGGAACTGGCGGGTCAAGGCGTTGCGGGGCTCGACGAGGATGCGGGTGAGCGCGTCGCGGTCGAGGGGCTCGACCGTGGTCATCATCGGCAGCCGGCCGATGAACTCGGGGATGAGGCCGAAGCTGTGCAGGTCCTCGGGGCGGACGAGCGAGAACGGGTCGGCGTCCGGGCGGCGGGCCTCCGCGGACGCGTTGAACCCGAGCGGGCGCTTGCCGACGCGCTGGTTGATGATCGTCTCGAGGCCCGCGAAGGCGCCGCCGACGATGAACAGCACCTTCGTGGTGTCGATCTGCAGGAAGTCCTGGTGCGGGTGCTTGCGGCCGCCCTGCGGCGGCACCGAGGCGACGGTGCCCTCGAGGATCTTCAACAGCGCCTGCTGCACGCCCTCGCCCGAGACGTCGCGCGTGATCGACGGGTTCTCCGACTTGCGGGCCACCTTGTCGATCTCGTCGATATAGATGATGCCGGTCTCGGCCTTCGCGATGTCGAAGTCGGCGGCTTGGATGAGCTTCAGGAGGATGTTCTCGACGTCCTCGCCGACATAGCCGGCCTCGGTCAGCGCCGTCGCGTCGGCCATGGCGAACGGCACGTTGAGCATCCGCGCGAGGGTTTGGGCGAGGTAGGTCTTGCCGCAGCCGGTGGGGCCGATCAGCAGGATGTTCGACTTGCCGACCTCGACGTCGTCGTGCTCGCCGCGGCGGCCTTGCGGCGCCTGCATGGCCTGGATGCGCTTGTAGTGGTTGTAGACCGCCACCGACAAGGTCTTCTTCGCCCTGTCCTGGCCGATCACGTAGGAGTTGAGGAAGTCGCGGATCTCGCGCGGCTTGGGGAGTTCGTCGTCGAGCACCGAGTCCGTCGTCGCCGGGAACTCCTCCTCGATGATCTCGTTGCAGAGGCCGATGCACTCGTCGCAGATGTAGACGCCAGGGCCGGCGATCAGCTTCTTGACCTGCTTCTGGCTCTTGCCACAGAAGTTGCACTTGAAGAGTTCGCTGGACTCGCCGATGTGTGCCACGCCTACCCCCTTCGGTTCGGTTCGATCTTGACCCTTTTCGCCACCCTACCCCGGTGGCGTCGCGTCGACCGGGTGAGACACCCGGTCGACGTCCACGTCTAGCCGAGTTCCTTCAGCGAGGGAAGGATGTCGTCGACGATGCCGTACTCCTTGGCCTCGAGGGCCGTCAGGTACTTGTCGCGCTCGATGTCGCGGCTGACCTTCGCCACCTCCTGGCCGGTGTCGGAGGCCAGCATCTCCTCCATGAGGGAGCGGATGCGCAGGATCTCCTTGGCCTGGATCTCCAGGTCCGACGACTGGCCGTAGCCGCCCTCGGTGGCCGGCTGGTGGATCAGGATCCGCGAGTTGGGCAGCGCGAGGCGCTTGCCCTTCGTGCCCGCGGCGAGGATCACCGCGGCGGCCGACGCGGCCTGCCCGAGGCACACCGTCTGGATGTCGGGCTTGATGTAGCGCATCGTGTCGTAGATCGCCGTCAGCGCGGTGAACGAGCCGCCGGGCGAGTTGATGTAGATCGAGATCTGCCGCTCGGGGTCCATCGACTGGAGGCACAACAGCTGCGCCATGACCGCGTTGGCCACGTCGTCGTTGATGGGGGTGCCGAGGAAGATGATGCGGTCCTCGAACAGCTTGGTGTAGGGGTCGACGCGGCGCACGCCGTAGCTGGTGCGCTCCTCCCACTGCGGGATGTAGTAGTTCATTTCCGGGCCCTTCGGCGCGATGCCCTGCGGCATGAAGTTCGTGGTCATCACTGGTTCGGAGCCTCCGAGGTGATCTGCGAGGCGCGCTCGTAGACGTGGTCGATGAAGCCGTACTCGAGGGCCTGCTCCGCGGTGAACCAGCGGTCGCGGTCCGAGTCCGCCTCGATCTGCTCCACCGTCTGGCCGGTGTGCTTCGCGATGAGGTCCGCCATGGTGCGCTTGATGTGCAGCGACTGCTCGGCCTGGATCCGGATGTCGGAGGCCGTGCCGCCGAGGCCGCCGGACGGCTGATGCATCATGATGCGGCTGTGCGGCAGCGCGAACCGCTTGCCGGGCGTGCCCGCCGACAGCAGGAACTGCCCCATCGAGGCCGCGAGGCCCATGGCGACGGTGGCGACGTCGTTGCTGATCCACTGCATGGTGTCGAAGATCGCCATGCCGGAGTCGACAGAGCCGCCGGGAGAGTTGATGTAGAGGTAGATGTCCTTGTGGGGATCCTCGGCGTTCAGCAGGAGCATCTGCGCACAGATCGCGTTGGCGTTCTCGTCGCGCACCTCTGAACCGAGGAAGATGATCCGGTTGGCCAGCAAGGCCTGGTAGACGTTGTCCGTCATCCCGAGGCCGCCACCGGGGCCCGCCATGCGGGGGTCGTCGATTCGAGTCTGAGTCACTCGCCTAACTTACCGGCAATTCGCAACCGCCCAAGGGAGGCGGCGCGATGTTCACTGAGAACGGACGGCGAGCCCCCGCCCGCGGGCCGGAGCGGCCTCGAAATGCGGATCGCCGCCGACCCGGGCGGGGTCGGCGGCGATCCGTCGAGCGGGTTACCTCACTCGGCGTCGGAGCGGATGATCTCGACGGCGGGGGCCTCTTCCTCGACCTCTTCCTCGACCTCGTCGGCCGGGAGCGCGGTCTCGACGACGTTGCCGTCGGCGTCGGTCACGGACGCGGCGGCCACGATCTCCGCGAGCGCCTTGCTGCGGCGGATCTCCTGCATCCAGTCCTGCATGTGGCCGTGTTCCATCATGTGGTTGATCTCGTCCTGCGGCGAGGTGCGGTTCTGCTGCGCCTTGCGGAAGATCAGCTCCGTCAGCTCCTGCTGCGAGACGTCGACCTTCTTCTCGTCGGCGAAGACGTCCAACACGACCTGGGCCTTGAGGGCCTGCTCGGCGCGCTGGTCGATGGTCGCCCAGAAGGCGTCCTCGTCCTCGGCCTCTTCGTCCTCGGCCTGCTCGAGGTACTGCTCGACGGTGAGGCCGCCGTTGGCGAGCTGGCGACGCACCTCCTCGCGGCGCGCCTCCTGCTCGTTCTTCAGGACGCCCTCGGGCAGGTCGAACGAGGTCGCCTCGAGGACGGCCTCGAGGACCTTGTCGCGCGCGTCGGCGAGCTGCTCGGCCTTGGCCTGCTGCTCGACGCCCTTGCGGAGGTCGGCCAGCATGTCGTCGACGGAGTCGAACTCCGAGATCAGCTGGGCGAAGTCGTCGTCGACCTCGGGCAGCTCCTGCTCCGAGACGGCGTTGACGGTGACGGCGATCTCGGCGTCCTGGCCGCGGAACTGTCCGCCGACCAGCGCAGAGGTGAACGTGGCGGACTCGCCGGCCTTGAGGCCGGTGACCGCGGCGTCGAGGCCCTCGAGCATGTTCTCCTGGCCGACCTTGTAGGTGATGCCCTCGGCCGTGGCCTCGGGCAGCGGCTCGCCGTTCTGCGAGGCGACCAGATCGATGCTCAGCACGTCGCCGTCGGCGGCCGCGCGGTCGACCTCGGTGGTGGTGGCGAAGCGCTCGCGCAGGATGTCGAGGCGCTCCTGCACCATGGCGTCGAGGTCCTCGACGTTGTCGACGGTGGCGGCGACGGTCGCGAAGTCCGGCAGAGTGATCTCGGGGCGGACATCGACCTCGGCGACGAACTCGACGAGCTCCTTGTCCTCCAGCTTGGTGACCTCGACCTCGGGCTGCGCCATCGGGATGACCTTGGCCTCGTCGATCGCGGCGTTGTACGCCGGCGGGATCGCGTCGTTGATCGCCTCCTGCAGCACGACGCCGCGGCCGAACCGCTGATCGATGACCGCGGCGGGCACCTTGCCCTTGCGGAAACCGGGGATGTTGACCTGCTCGGCGATGTCCTTGTAGGCCTTGTCGAGGTGGGGCTTGAGATCGGTGAACGGGATCTCGACGGTGAGCTTGACCCGCGTCGGGCTCAGCTTCTCTGCGGTGCTAGGCACGAATGGACTCCTGAAAGACGAAAGATTGCCGCCGGACACTCTACCGGCACACGCGCGGCCCACCAATCGGGCCGATCCGAGGCCCCGGGCGGCGGTATCCTGTCGGTTCACCGAACTCTTGCTGCCGACCTTATGGAGGTTCCCTCGTGCGCGCGCTCACCCTGACCATCGGAGGATTGCTCACCGTGACCGGTGTCGTCGCGTACGTGATGACGCAAGCCGCAAGCCTGACGGCGCTCATCCCGTCGGCCGCCGGGGTGCTGCTGCTGGTGGCCGGCATCATCGCGGGCAAGCCTTCGGCCAGGAAGCACGCGCTTCATGGCGCGCTCGTCGTCGCGCTCCTGGGCATCCTCGGCTCGGCCATGAACACCTTCCGGATCGGCGAGGTCTTTGCGGGGACGGCCGAGCGTCCGGCGGCGATCGTGACGAGCGCAATCATGTTCGTGTCGCTGCTCGTGCTCCTCCTGGCGGGCATCCGATCCTTCGTGGTGGCGCGCAGAGCGCGTGCCCAGGGGAACGCCACCGACTGACACCGACTCGTGGCGCCTCGCAGTCAGGTCCCGGGATTGGCGAGTGGGCGCGAGGCACCAGGCGCTGGTAGGCTGGCCTGCGGTTCTGCGGATGTAGCTCAATGGTAGAGCCCTAGTCTTCCAAACTAGCTACGCGGGTTCGATTCCCGTCATCCGCTCGAAGCCGTCGGGCCCGGCACCACCCGGGTCCGGCGGTCTCACCCCGGGGCGTAGCGTAGTGGCTAGCGCGCCTGCTTTGGGAGCAGGAGACCGCAGGTTCGAGTCCTGTCGCCCCGACCCAGTCCATGAAACGGCGCCAGACGCTTCGACACGGTCCGGGCACTCCGCGCCGGGGACCGGCTCAACGAGCGGTGACCGCGCTGCTCAGGCGGCGGCGGGAGCCGTCGAGGTGCTCGTCCAAAGCCTCGAGGAAGCGGTCGACGTCGCCCGCCTTCGCGAGGTCGAGCAACAGACGGTGGTCCTGGTACGACGGCGTGAGGTCGGCATCCTGCGCGTTGGTGATCTCCAGCAGCGTCGCGAACGTCGGCTCGTACTGCTGCCAGAGCGCCAGCAGGCGGGAGTTGCCCGAGGCCCGGTAGAACTCGGTGTGGAAGGCGAGGTCGGCGACGGCGAACGCGGCCTCGTCGCGCACCTCGGCGCAGCGTCGCATCCGATCCAGGTTCCGCTCGGCGGCGCTCCAGTCCGCCTCCCCGCCCCGCGCGATCGCCAGCCGGCCCGCGAGCCGCTCGGCGGCGGCGCGCACCTCGTACAGCTCCGCGACGTCGTGCTGCGTGAACGCCTTCGCGTAGTACCCGCGGCGGCGCGACTCGATGAGCCCCTCCGCCAGCAGCACCCGCAGCGCGTCGCGCACCGGTCCGCGACTGACACCGTGGTCCGCAGCCAGGGCATCCTCGACCAGGTGGGTGCCCGGCTCGAGTTCACCCCGGACCACCCGCGCCCGCAGCAGCCGCGCCAACTGCTCGCCCAGCGCCACCGAACGGATCTGCATCGAGCTCATCGGACCCACTTCTTCCCTCTCGTTTCGGTAACGAATCTTGCCGAACTCTTGCACATCGCGACGCGGCCCGCTAGCGGTTCGACAACCGTTAACGGTAAACGACACGATGAGGTGACACATCTATGACCCAACCTGAGGTCCTTTCGGCGATCATCACGCCGTTCCATCCCGACGGCGAACTCGACCTCGCCGGCCTCGACAAGAACCTGCGGCGCATCGAGCCCCTTGTCGACGGCGTATTCGCCGCGGGAACGACCGGCGAGTTCCTCGCTCTTTCGCAGGGTGAGCACGAGCAGGTGATCTCCGCGGCGCTCGACGTCTTCGGCCCGGCCCGCGTGGTCGTCCACGTGGGCGCGGCCAGCACGCGCGACGCCGTCGCCCTCGCCAAGCAGTCGAGCCAGCTCGGAGCCACCCGGTTCGCCGCCATCACGCCCTACTACCTGAAGGCCAGCACCGCGGGCATCCTCCGACACTGGTCGGCCATCAACGAGGCGTGCGACGGCGAGTTCTACGGCTACGTCTTCCCCGACGTCGCGGTCACCGACCTCCTGCCCGAGCAGCTCCCCGAGGTCCTCGCGTCCGGCATCAAGGGGATCAAGGTGTCGGCGACGGCGTCCGCCCGCGTCGTCGAGTACCTCGCCAACGCGCCCGAGGGCTTCAAGCTCTGGTCGGGCAACGACGCGGACGTCCCCAACGTGATGGCCGCGGGCGGCACCGGCACCGTCTCCGGCGTGAGCTGCGCCGTCCCCACGCCGTGGGCCGCGCTGCGCGACGCCATGGCCGCGGGCGACCAGGAGGCCGCCGACAAGGCGCAAGCCGTCATCGCCCAGGTCGTCCCCGTGCTCGGCCCCAGCATCGCGAACCTGAAGGTCGCCCTCGACAGGCAAGGCTTCGCCGGCGGCCCCTGCCGCATGGTGATCGACTCCCCCACCCCCGAAACCCTCACCCAGATCGACGCAGTCGTCGCCCTGGCCAACTAATCCGAAGAAGGAGAACCCATCATGAAGCGTCGCGCTCTCATCATCGCCACGGCGGCGGCCGTCGCCCTCGGCTCGGCCGCGTGTACCACGAGAAACGAAGGAGGCGGCGGTGCCACCGGCGGCGCCGACTTCCCGACCAAGGACATCACCCTCATCGTGCAGGCCGCGGCCGGCGGCGGCTCGGACCTGTCGTCGCGCGCCCTCGCCACGGCGATGGAGCCGATCATCGGCAAGTCCATCATCGTCGAGAATCGCCCCGGCGCCTCCGGCTCCACCGCGATGCTGCACGTGAAGGAGCAGAAGCCGGACGGCTACACCATCGGCTTCGGCCCGGTGGAGATCGCCATGCTCGGCAGCATGAACTACGACATCCATCCCAGCGACTTCGACCTGCTCGGCCAGATCATGCTCGGCCCGGGCGTGCTCTCCGTGCCGGCCAACAGCCCGTACAACACGCTGGAGGAGTTCGTCGCGGCCGCCAAGGAGAAGGAGATGACCGTCTCCAACTCGGGCGCCGGCTCCATCTGGGAGATGCTCGGCAAGAGCCTCGCCACCGAGACCGGTGCGAAGATCAAGCCCGTTCCGTTCGACGGCGGTGCGCCCGCCGTCGCCGCGGTGCTCGGCGATCCGCCGCAGGTCGACGCCGCGGCGTCGGGCGTCAACGAGGTCAAGCAGAACCTCGCCGACGGCAAGCTGAAGGTGTTGGCCATCTTCCACTCGGAGCGTCACCCCGAGCTGCCCGACGTGCCCACCGCCAAGGAGCAGGGCGTCGACATCGAGATCGGCGGCTGGGGCGGCATCTACGCGCCCAAGGGCCTGCCGGAGGACGTCCGCAAGACGCTGGAGGAGAGCATCGCGAAGGCGGTTGAGGCCGACTCCTACAAGCAGGTCATCACCTCCAGCGGCAATCTCGTGGTCTACAAGAACTCGGCGGACTTCACCGCCTTCGCCGAGGCCGAGGCCAAGCGCTTCGCCGAGCTGATCGGCAGCTAACAGATGTCCGACGACATCCTCGCAGAGGAGGTGACCACCACCCCGGAGTCTCCGACCATGGAGAAGCTCGCGGCGGCGGTGGTCACCGTCTTCGGACTCGCCATGCTCGTCGGGGCGCGGGGCATCGTCCTGCGCAACGCGACGGGCGGCGTCGACCCGCGGTGGTGGCCCACCGTGATCGCGGCCGGCATCATCGCCTGCGGCCTGTGGATGACGTTCAACGCCTTCCGCGGGGTCGCGATCGAGCGCACGGTCGACGAGTCGAGCAAGCAAGGCTGGATCCAGGTGGGCATCACCATCGGCGCCCTCGCCGTCGTCCTCGTGCTGTGGCACTTCGGCGTCGGCTTCCTGGTGCTCGGCCCGGCCTACCTCATCGCCATGAACTGGGTGTACGGGCTCCGGCGCTGGACGACGCTCCTGTTGTTCCCGGCCATCATCGGCGGGCTCCTCTACCTGGTGTTCATGGTCCTGCTGAAGGTTCCGCTGTGAACGGCCTCGCGGAAGGCCTCGCGGCGGTCTTCGAGCCGACGGCGCTGCTGTGCTTCGCGATCGGGCTGGGCCTCGGCATGCTCGTGGGCGTGTTCCCGGGCATCACGATCTCGATGGCGGTCGCGCTGGCCACCTCGTTCACGCTCACCCTCGAGCCCGCCCAGGGTCTCGCGATGCTGCTGGCCATCTACGTGGCCGCGCAGTACGGCGACCGCATCCCGTCGATCCTCGTCAACACGCCCGGCACACCCGCCGCCGTCGCGACGACGCTCGACGGGTATCCGATGGCCCGCAAGGGCCAGGCGGGCCTCGCGCTGTCGATCTCGGCGATCGCGACCACCGTCGGCATCATGATGTCGATGCTCGTGCTGATCTTCCTGGCGCAGCCCATCGCGGCCTTCGCCCTGAAGTTCGGGCCGTTCGAGATGTTCGCGCTCGTGGTGTTCGGTCTCACCGTCATCATCTCGATCGCGTCGAACTCGCTCGCCAAGGGCATCTTCGCCGGCTTCTTCGGCATCGCCCTCGGCATCATCGGGCTCGACCCCATCACGGGCGACCAGCGGTTCGCGTTCGGCATCAACGAGCTGAGCGGCGGCCTGCACTTCATCGCGCTGATCATCGGCCTGTTCGGCATCACCGAGGTGCTGGACCAGATCCTGACCCACTCGGAGAAGAAGAGCCACACCATCACGTCGCTCGGCCGCTGGTGGCCGAACAAGGCGGAGCTGAAGCGCGTGGCCAAGCCGATGGCCCAGTCCGGCGCGCTCGGCGTCGTCATCGGCGTCGTCCCGGCGGCGGGCGGCGACATCGCCGGCCTCGTCGGCTGGAACCGCGCGAAGGCGATCTCGAAGCACCCGGAGGAGTTCGGCAAGGGCTCCATCGAGGGCCTCGTCGGCTCCGACACCGCATCCAGCTCCACGCTGGGCGGCGCGGTCACCACCACCCTCGCGCTCGGCATCCCCGGCGACTCGGTGATGGCGATTATGTTGGGCTCGATGATCATCTGGGGCATCCAGCCCGGTCCCTCGCTGTTCGAGCGGCGGCCGGACATCATCGTCACGATCGTGGCGATCATGCTGATGGCGACCATCGGCTCGACCATCATCAGCCTGGTCCGCACCAAGGGCATGACGAAGCTGCTGGACCTCAAGCCGCAGCTGCTCTGGGGCGTCATCCTGGTGTTCTGCGTGGTCGGCACCTACGCCACGACGAACAACGTGCTGACCGTCGTCCAGATGCTCTGCTTCGGTGTGCTCGGCCTCGCCCTGCGCCGCGTGGGCATCCCTGCCGGCCCGATCGTGCTCGGCTTCCTGCTCGGCCCGCTCGCGGAGTCGAACCTGCGCCGCGCGCTGCTCATCGGCCATCCGGTCGAGCTGCTGACCCGCCCGATCTCGCTCGTGCTGCTGCTCCTCGCCGCCGCCTCGCTGTTCTGGCCGATCATCAAGAAGTCCATCGATCGCCGCAAGGCCGCAAAGGAGGTCACGCCCGCGTGACACGCCGTCTGTTCCCCGCTTCCCCCGGGGTCCAGGTCCATGCCAGCACCCTGCTCCCCCTTCCGGGGAGCGGGGTGTTGGTGTCCTGGTTCGCCGGGCCGCACGAAGGCCATCCAGACACCGGCATCCAGGTGCTGCGCCGCGCCGACGGCGAGGACACCGTCGTCGACCTCGTCCCCGGCGACGACCAGCCGCATTGGAACCCCGTCCTCACCTGGGGCCCCGACGGCGCCGTGTGGCTGTTCTTCAAGCGCGGCCACCGGATCGACGAGTGGACGACCTGGGTGTCCGTCTCCCCCGACGACGGGCGCACCTGGCAGGAGCCGTTCGAGCTGGTGGCCGGCGACCGCTCTGGCGGACGCGGACCCGTCCGCCAGGCGCCGATCCGCGTGGGCCAGACCTGGCTCGCCGCCGGATCGATCGAGGAGTGGGCGACGCCCGCGTGGGACTGCTTCGTCGACCTCTCCACCGACGACGGGCACAGCTGGCGGCAGGTCGTCGTCCCGCTCGACCACGCCGCGACGGCGGGAGCCGGCTGCATCCAGCCCTGGGTCGTGCCCGGCACGGAGACCGCGCTCGTCATGCTGGCGCGCAGCACCGCGGGCGCCGTGTTCCGCGCCGTCACCGACGACCCCGCCGTCTGGCCGGAGCTTCGGCCGACCTCCCTGCCCAACAACAACAGCGGCATCGCCGTCGTGGCGCTGCCGGGCGGGGCGCTGATCTGCGTCCACAACGACGCGGCCGGCGACTGGGGCGCCCGCTCCCGGCTCGTCGTCTCACGCTCCGACGACGACGGCCTGACCTGGCGCCAGGTCGCGGTCCTCGAGAACGGCACCCCCGGAGGGGCCGACGGCGCGCCCGCCGCGGCCGCCGCCACCGGGATCGTCACCACCGGCGACGGCGAGTACTCGTACCCGTCCGCCGTGGTGCACGACGACGAGCTGTGGGTCACCTACTCGTGGCAGCGCCGCTCCATCGCACTGGTCCGGCTGCCAGTCGACGAGCTGGGCTGATCGAGCGTCGGGATGCCCGTGGCCCGGCGGTCCACATATTTGTCGGCGCTGCCCACTACCGTTGGCTGCGGAGGTAACGATGACGGTCACGATCACTGGCGAGGTCTTCACTCGGAGATGGGTTGTCGAGCTGATGCTCGACATGGCCGAGTACCGGGGTGACGTGTCGCGCGTGCGCGTAGTTGAGCCCAGCATCGGTGCCGGGGCGTTCGTCGGACCTATCGTCGAGCGTCTGGCGGCCTCCGGCGCGCCCTGGCACCAACTACACGATTCGATCCGCGGATACGACCTCCGTGCCGAACACGTTCAGACCTGCCGCGCCATCGCCAGACGCATCCTCGACTCCGCCGGGTGCCCGATCGCCGAGGAACTGGCCGAAGTGTGGTTTCGGGTCGGGGACTTCCTCCTTGCCGACGTTCCCGAGGCCGATATCGTGATTGGGAATCCGCCTTACATTCGCGTGGAGAACCTCGACCCCGACCTCCTCGCCTTCTACCGTCACGTGTGCCCGACCATGACGGGCCGCGCGGACATCTTCGTTGGGTTCTTCGAGAAGGGGATGGACGCCCTACGTCCCGATGGCCGGTTGCTCTATATCTGCGCGGACAGGTGGATGCGCAATGGCTACGGACGCGATCTGCGGGCCAAGGTCGTACGCGAGTTCGCCGTCGATGACGTCCTGGTTATGCATGACGCCGACGCGTTCGATGACAAGGTGAGCGCCTACCCCGCCATTGTGAACCTGCGCCGCGGCAAGCAGAGTAAGGTCACAGTCGCTACCGCTGGCGAACTCTTCGCTGAGTCGGCCGCCAGTGACTATCTCCGCTGGCGCAGAGGTGAGACTTCGCGTTGGAGCAGCCCAGATGCCGAGGCTGCCCGAATGGAGCATTGGCACACTACCGACGCGGTCTGGCCGGATGGCAGCCCAGACGACCTCGCTTGGCTATCAGCACTCGATGACTTGCCCACGCTGGAGCGGGCAGACGTGAAGGTTGGGATCGGAATCGCAACCGGTGCGGACAAGATCTACATCCAGAAGCAGGCAGACGTGGAGCCGAGCAGGCTAGTTCCCATGGTCACGCCTGGTGCAATCAAGGGGCCCCGATTCGAGTGGACCGGCGAACACCTAGTCAGCCCTTGGCATGGGCGCTCGCTAGTCGACATCGCCGACTACCCGAAGCTCCGTAGCTTCTACGAGCACCACGGCGAACGCCTCAGGAGTCGAAACGTAGCCAAGCGGGCCGCAACGTGGTGGAGGACCATCGATTCCTTCAACCCCAGCCTGCTAGAGCGCGATCTGCTCGTTATGCAAGACATGAAGCTACGATCGCACCCCGTTCGTGTACCAGCAGGCTTCTATCCTCATCATGGGCTGACCTGGTTCGCCTCGGATGTCTGGGATCTGGACGTGCTCGGCGGGCTCCTCCTGTCCGACGCCGTCGAGCGCCAGGTCGCGGCCCGTTGCGTTCGGATGCGCGGCGGAACTCTACGGTTCCAGCCAACTGTCCTACGAATGGTTCGGATACCCCAGCCCACAATGGTGTCGGCCAAGACCGCTGTGGAACTCGCCTCCGCCTTCCGCGCGCACGACCGCGTCAGGGCAAGCATCGCTGCCGCAAGCCTGTTCCCGGAGCGGTGACGGCCGATGGATAGTACAGACAGGATCCGCATCACCGAGGCTGTCGATTTCTGGATCAAGACAAAACTGGAGCAGCAGACGGTATCGGAGGCGGCGGGCGCCGCCCAGGGCGGCACACGCGCAGCCGTTACCGGCGGAAAGCACCTCGCCGGCATAAACCAACTGCTTCTGGACGAACTCCATTCACTGGACCTGCCATACCTGGACGCCTGGTTCGACAGGGGCGCTACCGTTCCTGGGTACTATCGAGCAGCCAAGAGCTGGGACATGCTGGTCACCGTCGAAGGCCGCCCAGTGCTGGCCATGGAGTACAAGAGCATGACCGGTTCCGAGGGTAAGAACCTCAACAATCGCGCGGACGAGGTCATCGGCGCCGCACTAGACCTACGCCGTGCGCAAGAGCACGGCCTCCTGCCACCGGGCATGAAACGAGGCTACGTCTTCCTCATGGAGGTCACGCCCGCGGTCACCGGTCCTGTCGGCGTTCGCACTCGAGTCGGGGATCCTGACCCGGAGTTCATCGGAGCGACTTATCTGGATCGGATGGCGATCATGTGCGAGCGCCTTCGAGAGGATGGACTCTACGACATGACCTGGGCGCTCGGCGTCGTACGCGACCCCGTCGGATTCATCCAGCCACGGGCCTCGGTCAACTGGGACCGGTTCAGAAGCGACCTCCATGAGGCATTCGGATGACTGGCAAAGTCGTCGGCCAGCTCCAGCTCGGCAATCTACCGAACGTCTGGCATAGCCTTGACACGCTCGAGAACGAGACAGATCGGTCAGACACTCACGCGACCACGGATATGGGCTTCACGGATCGGAAATTTGACGAGGTGAGCCGGACCGGTCAGCGGATGTACATCCAGGCCCGCCACTTCATCCAGACAGCACGCGACAATCAGAAGGCACTGGAGGAGATGCTCTCCTCTATCGGGGCGCGCCCATACGCACCCTGGAATCTCGTTCGTCCAGCGTTTGAGTCGAGCTTCTACGCGATTTGGATGCTTGAACCCGACAACCAGCGCGAAAGACTCCGCCGCTCTCTGCGAATCGCTTGGGAGGAGCAACGGCAACACACCGCGAGACTCAGGCTGATAGTCAAGATCTCGGGCGCGGCCGGCCACGACGACGTACTCCAGGCTGAAGCCCGCGACCGCGAGATCAAGCGACGCTACAAGACCGAGGCTACGGCTCTCAACATGAGCCAAAAGGACTTGGCGGCGAAGGTGATCCTCACTGATGAGATCCCGAGGCTTCGTTCGCTGAAGGAAATGGGGCTCTTCACAGAAGTGAGTGGATCAGGGGTCTGAACCCGCCAGCGTCGAGTAGGCATCTGGCGACGTAGTTGACGA